>JBGVNK010000068.1:0-51564 GCA_045125535.1 Candidatus Cryptobacteroides sp. | reverse complement strand
CAAGACCAAGGGAAATGCTTTGCCTAAACTGGCACTTTGGTATAACGATGTCGAAAAGGCTGGCTATGAATCATTCAAGACGATTGCAGAAACCATACAAGCAAACTACGACCAGGTACTGAACTTCTTTAACAACAGATCAACAAATGCTTCAGCTGAATCTTTCAATGCCAAGATAAAGTCATTCAGAGCACAACTCAGAGGAGTGTCTGATGTTAAATACTTCCTGTTCAGACTTACTAACATCTATGCCTAGACACATACTTTTCCCGGTGATCCCTGACTTGTAAAAACGGGGTTGGTATATAACGAAAAAAGAGAAGCAGTTTTGCTTCTCTTTTCTAGTGGGAGCAGAGGGAGTCGAACCCCCGACCCTCTGCTTGTAAGGCAGATGCTCTAAACCAACTGAGCTATGCTCCCGTTTGCGGTGCGGACGGGACTCGAACCCGCGACCCCCGGCGTGACAGGCCGGTATTCTAACCAGCTGAACTACCGCACCAATTGTTCAGACTTATGCGCTTTTTTTGAACGCGGATGCAAAGGTACGCAAAAAATCGGAACCTCCAAATTTTTTGCGTACTTTTTTACAACATTTTTAAAGATTTTTCACTACTTGATTTCAATCATTTTCGTTTCTTCCTCAGTCTTAGGCTTTTGCAGTTTCGGAACTTCAACGAACAAAATTCCGTTTTCTACACGTGCCTGAATGTTGTCCTTGTCTGCATTGTCTGGAAGAAGAAGAGTCTGGGTGAATCTCGCGTAAGAAAATTCTTTTCTGAGATATTTGCACTCCTTCTTGTCTTTGCAGCCGCAGTTCTTCTTCTCGAGTTCCACCACAAGATTTCCATCCTTGTTGAGATGAACCTTGAAGTCCTCCTTGGTCATGCCGGGCGCTGCAAGTTCAAGTTTGTATTCATTGTCTGTTTCGACGACATTGATGGCAGGAACATTTCCGCCTACTTTCTCGAGAGGTCTTGTCTCGAAGAGGTCGTTGAAGAAATCATTGAGGCCGAACTGGCCGTATCTTCTATTTGCTGGTAACATATTTGTATTCTCCTTTTGTTAAATTGTTTATATACCGCGTTGCGCAACGCGACAGCATATTGTCAATATCCATACCATATAATATGGAGAAAAGTAGTATATTTGCAGATTGTCAAAACAATATTTGATTTTTATGGAGAAGAAATTATACCCTTTGAAGTTCATGCCGATCCCTTCCAGAAGACCATGGGGTGGAAATGCGCTCGTGACAGAGCTCGGAAAGGAGTTCGTAGTGTGCGATGAAGATGGAAACGAGTCGGTTCTCGGAGCGGAAGAGGCTGTCGGAGAGAGCTGGGAGATTGCGGATATGGGTTTCGAGGATTCTGTGGTGAAGGAAGGCTGGCTTGCGGGAAATACCATAAGCGAGCTGATGGAGACATATATTGAAAGAGTCGTAGGTGAGGATGTCTATAATTATTATGGCCGTCAGTTCCCTCTTCTGATAAAGTTCCTTGACATCAAGGGAAAACTTTCCGTACAGGTGCATCCTGACGATGAGATTGCGGCAGAAAGATATGATTCTCTCGGAAAGAACGAGATCTGGTATGTCCTTGATGCGAAGCCAGGCTCAAAGATATATGCCGGTTTCAATAGAGACATGACGGCTCAGGAACTTTATGACAGATGTCATGATGGCACTGTTGAAGAGGTTCTTAATGTCATTTGTCCGAAGAAGGGTGATGTGCTTCATATTGCTCCAGGTACTGTCCATTCCGCGGAAGGAGAACTCCTGGTTGTAGAGGTGCAGGAGTCGTCGGATCTCATCTTCAGACTTTATGACTGGGGACGTGAGTTCGATCCTGCTACAGCACGCCCTATGCATCTTGACGAAGCCATTGACCTGATCGATTACAACAGGTTCGATGACTCACACTATCTCAAAGGACCGCTCTGGCCTGCAGAAGAGCATGAGTGCCATTGTCATGAAGAAGGACATGAATGTCATTGTCATGAAGAAGAGCATGAGTGCGGTTGCGGAGCGCATC
This sequence comes from Candidatus Cryptobacteroides sp., assembly GCA_045125535.1. GTDB lineage: Bacteria > Bacteroidota > Bacteroidia > Bacteroidales > UBA932 > Cryptobacteroides. Next base: position 49,534 of record JBGVNK010000068.1, on the reverse strand, counting down.
TCGATCATGACAAGGTGGTCGAGACTTTCGTCGAGAGCCCGCAGTTCAATGTGTCGAAACTCAATCTGACAGACCCGCTTCATATATATACTGAAAAGTTCGCAAGCTTCATTATATATATATGTATAGAGGGAGCAGCTTCGATCCAGGTGCCTTCGGAAAATGAAAAGGGTGAGGCATGCATGGAGAATTATGAGTTCGGCAAGGGTGAGACAATTCTTATCCCTGCGGACATGCCTGATTTCTTCCTCGTTCCTAGAGACAGGTCGACAGTCATTCTTGAAGCGGTTACACGTCCGGCTGAGGAAATAGATGCTTATATAGATCCGGACACTGAGGCATTCCTCGAAGATGAGGATTACGAAGGACTGGAGGATGGTGTATTTGATGATGATGACGACGATGATGACGTTCCGCATGGCCCGTCTGGAGCATCACCGCTCGGATTCTTCGGTGCCGGTCGCGGACCATTATCATAAACTTCGGTCATGGCAGAAGTCAGAATAGACAAATATCTCTGGTCGATCAGAGTGTTCAAGACCAGAAGCGAGGCCACAGATGCATGCAAGGGCGGAAAGATCAGAGTGAACGGCTCTGATACAAAACCCTCCAAGCCGGTTAAGGTCGGAGATGTGATTGTAGCACGAAAGGGTGCTGTCACCTATACATATAAGGTCATCGATCTGATCGATAAACGTCAGGGACCCAAGCTTGTCCCTCTTTACGCTGAAAACCTTACTCCGCAGGAGGAACTTGACAAACTCCGCGCACCGGTCGAGACATTCTTCCTCAAGCGTGACAGGGGAGCGGGAAGGCCCACCAAGAAAGACCGCAGGCAGATGGATTCTCTTTGGAGCAACCTCAGTTTCGATGTGCCGGATGATGTTGCTGAAAGATTCGCCTCGGACTTCGGGTTTGAAGATGACTTGAATTTTGATGAAGATGATGAATAAAAAAAGAGTGGCAAGCCACTCTTTCTGTTTTTATATTATTTCTTGAAGTAACGGTTGTACATTCCCTGGAATCCGGCGCCGTGACGAGCCTCGTCTTTGCACATTTCATGAACGGTGTCATGGATTGCGTCAAGGTTCTGCTGCTTTGCAAGAGTTGCGATTCTCTTCTTGTCCTCGCATGCTCCCTGCTCTGCGAGCATTCTCTTCTCCACATTTGTCTTGGTGTCCCAGACGCACTCGCCGAGGAGCTCTGCGAACATTGCAGCGTGCTCAGCCTCTTCCCATGCATATCTCTTGAATGCTTCAGCGATCTCAGGATAACCTTCTCTGTCAGCCTGACGACTCATGGCAAGATACATACCCACTTCGCAGCACTCGCCGTTGAAGTGATCGCGGAGTCCCTTGAGAATCTCAGGATCAACGTCCTTTGCAACTCCAAGTCTGTGCTCGTCAGCCCAAGTCAGCTCACCTTCTGTCTCGACGATCTCCTCGAACTGATCAGGACCTACATGACAAAGTGGGCACTCCTGTGGAGCTTCTGGACCTTCATGAATATAACCGCATACCAAGCATCTGAATTTCTTTTCCATAAGAATATTATTTAAAATGTTATTAAAAATGTTTTCAATTGTTTTCTGATGCAAAGGTAAGCATTAATTTCAATAATCCAAATTAATTTAGAAAAATTCTAAATAAAGTTTTAAGAAAAGTACATTTTCGGGTGAAAAAATATCGAATGTGCTATGCTTTGGCAATATGTAATGTTATCTTTGCACAAGAAACAACAGTTACGGGCATGACACCTTTTCTTAAACAGGTCGCAGACTATTATTATAATAAAGGAAGAATTGACAGATACTGCTTCATTTTTCCTAACAGACGTTCGATGGTTTTCTTCCGCAAATGGCTTGCGGAGGCGCTTACCGGATCTGACATGCCGATAGTCGCCCCGGAGATGCTTACCATCAATGACTTCTTTGCAAAGGTGTCGGGACTGAAGACTGCTGACAGACTCAGTCTCCTGCTCGACCTGTATGACTGTTATGCAGCCCTGAATCCCCATGCTGAGTCCGTCGATGAATTTGTGTTCTGGGGTGATGTGATACTTTCCGACTTCAATGATGTCGACAAATATCTGGTGGATCCCAATCAGCTCTTCACAAATATTGCTGATTTCAAGCAGCTTCAGGATACCTTCAGTTATCTCACTGAAACCCAGAGAAAAGCAATAGAAAGCTTCATAAGCCATTTCAATGACCAGTCGGGTCGTCTGACTGTCAATCTGGATACTGACAATCCGGATGTCAAAGGACGTTTCCTTCAGATATGGAATCTCCTCTATCCTCTTTATAAGGATTTCAATAAGGTTTTGCAGAAAAAAGGAACTGCTTATGAGGGAATGGCATATCGCTCTCTGGCCGAGAAGGTGAAGTCGAGTCCTGTCGAGGATGTCATGTGCGAGGAATACAAAGATATTGATAAGTTCGTGTTTGTAGGTCTGAATGCCTTGAATGAATGCGAGAAGACCGTGTTGAGGAAGTTGAGGGATGCTTCGAGAGCTGAGTTCTGCTGGGACTGGTCAGGACGCCTGATCAAGGACGGCCAGAATCGTTCTTCCGTGTTCATGTCTGAAAACATAAGCGAATTCCGTCAGGCTATACGTTTTGAAGAAGACGAAGCCCATGTTCCGGAAATAAATGTTGTCAGTATATCTTCGTCAGTGGGGCAGGCCAAAAGGCTTCCGGACATCCTGACACAGATGGAATGTCCTCAGAAAGACTGTGCTGTGGTTCTGCCGGATGAGAATCTCCTGACTGCTGTGCTGAATTCAATACCTTATGACATACGTGATGTGAATGTGACCATGGGTCTTCCTATGAGCGGAAGCCTCTTTTATGATATGATGTCTCATGTCGCTTCCATACAGATGCATGCTGTGTTCAGAAAAGGGCAATGGTTCTTCTATCACAAGCCGGTGTGGGATCTCTTTTCAAACGCCGTGTTCAGGAAGGCTGCAGACGAGCAGACCGAAAATATCGTTTCCGAGATAAGAAAGGAGGCCGGATATTACATCCCGATGGAAAAACTTAACGGTTCTCCATTGATGGATGCAGTCTTCCGTGTCTCTGTCACTGATCCGAAGTCCGCTTCTGCAGATCAGATTTCTGCGTTTGCCGGATATCTCATGGAAGTCGTCCGTACGGTTGCTCCATTGGTGTCTGATGATCCGGGGATGGCGGTGGAAATGGAATTTGCAAAGGAATATCATAAGGGCTTGACGATGATAGGGGATTGTCTTTTCGGTTCTGGGAAGGAGAGGGGACTGCTGCCTTCAACTTTCGTCCGTCTGCTCGCTCAGATGCTGGGTACCGTATCAGTTCCTTTCCGTGGAGAGCCTCTGAAAGGTCTTCAGATCATGGGACCGTTGGAAATGAGAGCCTTGGATTTCAGGAATCTGGTCATAATGTCTTCGAATGAAGGTGTCTTCCCAAGAAGAAATGTGAGTTCATCTTTCATTCCGCCGGAATTGCGAAAAGGCTTCGGACTTCCGACTTATGAATATCAGGATGCCATATGGGCATACTATTTCTACAGGATGATATCTCGTGCGGAGAGGGTATGGATGATGGTGGACTCCCGTACTGAAGGCTTGAAGTCCGGTGAGGAAAGCCGTTATATAAAGCAGCTTGAGTATCATTTCGGTCTGCCTCTGAAGCGTCAGGTCGTGAAATTTGCAGGCATGAAGACTGCCGCTCTTCCTGATATCGTGAAGACGGCTGAGGATATTGAAGTCATAAAGGAAAAGGAGCATTCTGCGACTTCCCTGCAGAATTATCTTGCCTGTCCTGCGAAGTTCTATTACGGAACCGTGAAGGGACTGAAGGCCGAGGAAGAAGTGGCGGAATCACTGGATTACGGTATGTTCGGTACCGTTTACCATGATACGATGCGTTCGCTTTATACCTCAGAAGAAGCCATGTCGCCGGATTTCTTCTTTGACCACAAAGGGGAAAACGAGAAATCCCTCAATCATAAGATGAAAAGTATAAGCCGTTCATATATAGCAGGATGGCTGGGACGTGAAGATGAGATAAGACAGAAGGTGAAGGCTTTGATCGCAGATCAGCTCAATGCCTTGGATGTCAGCGGACGAAATCTTGTCGTGACCGATGTCATAGTGCGATATGTGATCAGGACTCTGCAGAGGGACCTTGAACTTTTGAAGGAATCGGGCCAGGACTCGTTTGAAATCCTGGGCAGAGAGATCCGGGTCAAGGGAGATTTTCATGGACTGAAACTGAAGGGATTCATCGACAGACTTGACAGTTTCACTCCGGATCAGGCAAGAGTGGTCGACTACAAGACCGGAAAGGTCCTTGATGACGATGTGGATATTCATGACGGAAATGCAGAGACTATTGCTGATAATATATTCGCTCCTGATGTCAAGGACAGACCTAAGATTGCCTTCCAGTTCTTCATTTATGACTATCTGGTGCGTCAGCATCCTTTGGGTGCGGGAAGGAATATCTGCAATTGTGTCTATTCGACATCCAAGATATTCAGGGAAGCCCCTGTGACTGTCGCCCTGAACAAGAAGTTCTATGACGCCGTTTCCGGGCATCTTGAGAAGATGGTGGATGAAATGTGCGATCCGGAAGTGGGATTCAGGAGGACTCAGGACGAGAAGATATGTGGTTTTTGTGATTTCAGGACAATTTGCGGAAGATAGGATATGCTCACGATAATGAAAGCTTCAGCAGGGTCGGGTAAGACCTACACCCTTGCAAAAAAATATATAAGTCTGCTGCTTGTGAACAAGGACAAGCATGCATACAGGCATATTCTTGCCGTGACATTCACCAACAAGGCTACGGACGAGATGAAGGACCGTATCCTCAAGGAACTGCATACTCTTGCAACTGACGCATCCCGTTCGAAATACCTTAAGGACCTGAAGAAGGAACTGGGTCTGTCTGAGGACTTTATCGCAGACAAGGCAAAGGAGATCCTGCAGGAGATTCTTCATGACTACAGTGCTTTTGCTGTCAGTACCATAGACCGCTTCTTCCAGCAGACGCTCAAGGCCTTTTCCCGTGAAATAGGACGTTTTGCCTCTTATCAGGTGGAACTTGACAAGAATTCCCTTGTGGCAGAAAGTGTGGACCGTCTTCTGGATTCGCTTACAGAGGATGATGACAGCCTGCTTTCATGGCTGACTGACAATGTGCTGGAGCAGATAGAGCAGGGCGGACGCTACAGTATGGATGCGAACCTGCTGGCGATGGCGCTCAGACTTAAGTCTCCGCAAAGACAGGAGGCTATGGAGAAGGCCGGTCTTGGCGGAGATGATGCATATACCAAGGAAAGACTTATGGAAATACGCCGTTCGTGCAGGAAGATCATGGATGCTTTCCGTAAGGAGCTCAAGGTCAGGACCAGAGCGGCATTGAATATTATCGAGCAGGCTGGGGTGAATCCGGCAGACAGCAACAGGGGTTTCATGAAGCAGCTTTATGTGTATGATGAACTGGGGGAAAATGATGCTGTTGAGGCCCCGAGTGCATCATTCATGTCCAAGGCTCCGGATCATGAGCAATGGTTTGCCAAGGCTAAGGCAAAGACTCTTCTGCCTCAGGTCTATCCTTTCCTGGAGGCTCCATTGAATGATTTATGTGCCCTATGGGGTGCTGAATTCCAGGTATATAATACGGCTTGTATTCTGGATTCTCAGATTTATGGACTTGGGGTTGCGGCCGAGCTGCACAAGACCTATAATGATGTGATGAGAGAGAAGAATGTCCTGAGCATAGATGATTCCAATACTCTTCTCAGAGATATAATCGACGGGTCGGACGCTCCTTTCGTATATGAAAAGCTGGGTGTGCGTTTCGATCATTTCCTTCTGGATGAATTCCAGGATACTGCCGGTGTGCAGTGGACCAATTTCAGCCCTCTTCTTCATAACAGCGAGTCTCAGGGCGGCAGCAATCTGATAGTCGGTGATGTCAAACAGAGTATTTACAGATGGAGAGGGTCCGACTGGAGCCTGCTGGATCAGACTGTTCCGTCGGAATTCCCTGAACATGTCACAGAGGTTCTTGAGCGTAACTGGAGAAGCCATTCCAATATAGTTGATTTCAACAGTTCGTGCTTCAAGGCTATAGCTGCACGTCTTGATGCCGACAATGGATATGGAGTGGATGGAGGTCCGCTGTCTGATATCTATAAGGATGTCCGTCAGGAGCCGGCAAAGGAAGGGAAGGCTCCCGGCATGATAAGCCTTACATTCTGTTCGAAAGATGATGAACTTCAGAAAGTTCTTGACAGCGTGAATGAAGCCCGTGCTTCAGGAGCACGTCTGTCGGATATTGCAGTGCTTGTAAGAAGCAATGCTGTCGGCGAAGAGGTGGCATCCTTCCTTATTGACAATGGGGTTACTGTCATTACGGATGACTCGCTGAAGGTAAAAGGGGCTGTGACTGTCAGACGCCTGATGTCTCTTCTGTCATATATGGACAACCCGGCTGACACAGTGAACGGCTATCTTGCCGAATCGCTTGAAATCTCCTTGCCACAGTCGTGCACCTCTATAACAGATATGGCAGAAGATCTTCTTCGTAAACTTAAGGAAAGTGATCAGGATGGCATCTGGAGAGGGGAGGTACTTCATATCCAGTCGTTTATGGATCATCTTACGGACTATGTCGGATCTAAGGGCAACAGTCTCAGAGGCTTCTTGAAATATTGGGAAGGGGAGAATCCGTCCATCTCGTCCCCTTCTTCAGGAGACAGCGTCCGCGTAATGACCATTCATAAATCCAAAGGTCTTGATTTCCAATACGTCATACTGCCTTTTGCAGAAAATATAAATCTATATAAAGCCAGTGACTATTGGTGTTCTCCCGCTTTGGAAGGAACCTCTCTTGAAGGAGTCGCTGATGGCGTGTACGATGTGACTTTGTCCAAGTCTTCGGAGTCGACGCTGTTTGCAGAGAACTACAAGAATGAAAGGTTCATGCAGCTGGTGGATAATATCAATACCCTGTATGTTGCCATGACCCGTGCCGTCCTCGGCATGCATATCATAGCGAAGACACCTTCGGCAAAATGCCTTAAAGGGGATTTCAGCAGCATGTCGGATTTCTCACAGCTTCTCTATTGGTATGTTTCAGAATCGTCGGATACATTCGTTTGTAAGGAAGAAAATGGCATAATCCGTTATGATTTTGGCGAGATGCCTGATTTTGACGAGTATAGAGAGGACGAGGATCAGTTGATGGCTTTTGATGTGGCCCAGGGAAGCGAATATCCTTCCTTTGCCCTCAATCCTGAACTGCTTGGTGACGACGGAGAGGTCATTGATGTGTGCGAGAGGGGAAGGCTCAGGTTTTCTGCCGATGCAGTTGATTTCTTTTCACCGGAAGGTCAGGCAGGAGTCTCCGCTTCAAACAGGATAAGGGGAGTGGTGCTTCACGACATTCTCTCGCGTGTGGTTGTGTCCGATGATCTCGATGCTGCTGTCCGAACTTCTGTCATGAATGGAGAACTTTCTGAATGCGAGGCGGCCGAAGCCCGTATCCTTCTCTCGGGGCGGATTGCTTCAGTCATGGATTACGCTTGGTTTGACGTGCCTGGGGCAAAGGTCCTCAATGAGACAAGCCTCATAGATACCGATGGAGAAATATACCGCCCGGACAGGGTTGTGGTAAAGGACGGACGTGTAGTCATCATTGATTACAAGTTCGGAGAGCACAGACGGTCATATGAGCGTCAGCTCATGAAATATGCTGATATATGGCGCAGGATGGGCCAAGAAGATGTTTCAGCGTTTTTATGGTATGTTCAGACCGGAGAAGTCGTCAAAGTTGGATAGATTTTGCTATATTTGCAGATTGTAGAAAAGCAAGACAAAATGGAAAACAACGATACATGCAAACTTCTGTACAACACTGAGAGAGTGACTCTCCATATTCCGGAATATGGAAGAAACGTGCAGAAGATGGTAGATTACCTGAAGACCATTGAGGACAGGGAGAAGCGTAATGAGCAGGCCCGTGCCATCATCAAGGTCATGGAGATTCTCAATCCGGCAGTGCATCTTCAGGAAGATTATGAGCACAAGCTCTGGGACCACCTGTACATCATTTCAGGTTTTGATCTCGATATAGATGCACCATATCCGATGCCGGCTCCGGAAAGTCTCCATGAGCGTCCGCAGCTGGTTCCTATCCAGAAGAAACCGATCAAGGCGACTCATTACGGACGCAACATCGAAAGCATGATCGATCTGATCGCCGAGAAGGAGGACGGTGAGGTGAAGACAGCTATGATACGTTCTCTTGCGATATATATGCGTCAGCAGTATCTCATCTGGAACAAGGACACGGTTACTGAAGAGACCATATTCCAGGATATCGAGAAACTTTCGGACGGAAGAGTCAAGGTTCCGGAAGGAATGACGCTTGGAAAGGTCGGTCCGGATTCCTCGTACTCAAGACCTGGAAATCAGGGTGGCAAGCAGGGAAAGAACGGAAACTTCAGGAAATTCAATCAGAAGAAGAGAAACAACAATAACCAGCATAAGTAATGGCTGAAAGAAAGAAGACAGTTAAGAAAGAGAAGAATGAGAAACGAGCACGTTTCTCTTTCTTTTCAAATATGGACGAAGTGAAGAAATCCAATTTCTTCAAGGTGACAGGATCTGTGGTGGCAGTGTTTGCGCTGTTCACCTTGATTTCCGCTGTGTCCTATCTGTTCACATGGAAGGCGGACCAGAGTCTCCTGATGCATTCGGAGATGATGGATAAGAATGTCGAAGTGGCCAACTGGGCTGGAAAGGCCGGTTTCAGATGGGGATCGTTTCTCGTTTCCCGTTGCTTCGGTCTTGGAAGTTTCGCTCTGATCTTCCTTCTCGGAGCCGTGGCGGCAAGGCTTTTCTTCTGGAAGAAGAGCATGGGGCTTCTGAGGACGACTTTCGTGGCAGTTAGCGGCACATTCGTGTCATCTCTCATGCTTTCATATGTCTCTCTTAAATTCGGATCTGATGCATTTTTCGGAGGCGGACTTGGAGGAGATGCCGGTCATGCCGTGATATGCTGGATGGAGAACATCGTGGGTGTTGCCGTAACAGGTGCTCTTATTGTGGTGATGGTGATCGGATGGCTTCTTCTTTCAAGCAGACGTTTCGCTCAGTGGTTCGCGTCTACTGGGGAGCCGAAACCGGAGACCGAAACAGTTCCTGAACCGGATGTGGAAGTGCCGGCTGGGCCTGAGATTGTAATAGAAGACATTATGGACGGACCTTTAGGAGAAGAAGCACTTACAGAAGCTTATACGGATGAGCCTCAGGTGCCTTCTGATGATGAGCCCGATCCTGAGGATCTCTTTATTCCGGAACTTCTTGATGAACCACTTGCTGATGATAAGCCTATAGAGGAAAAGCCGGCGAAGGTGGTTCAGGAAGTGACTGTTACAGACACTGAAGTCAAGGTGATAGAGGGTGAGGGATATAATGTGAATGTGACCGAGGAACTTCCTCGTATCGATAACAGGGAGGAACTTCAGAATTTCGAATTCCCTCCTTTGAGCCTCTTGAAGGATTATGCTGACGGACAACATGTTGTAAGCAAACAGGAACTGGAGATCAACAACAACCGTATCCGTTCCACCCTTCAGAACTATAAGATCGAAGTCCAGAGCGTCAGTGCAGTGACCGGCCCTACCGTGACTCTTTACAAGGTTGTTCCTGCTCCTGGCGTAAAGGTTTCGTCGATCGAGACACTCCATCGTGAGATCGCCATGTCTCTCGGTGCCAGTGGCGTCAGAGTCGTTGCCCTTCGTGACAGCGTGGGAATCGAGGTGCCTAACAATGTGCCTTCTATCGTTCCTCTCAAGTCTATGCTTGACGATGATTCGTTCAGACACAGCAAGGCGGAACTTCCTATCGCCATAGGTTACACGATCAATCGTGAAGTGAAGACCTTCGACCTTACAGACGCTCCGCACCTCCTTGTTGCAGGTGCTACCAAGCAGGGTAAGTCTGTGGGACTCAATGTCATCATTTCATCACTCCTGTATGCAAAGCATCCGACCGAGCTCAAGTTCGTGTTCATCGATCCTAAGATGGTGGAATTCACCGCCTACAATGCTCTGTTGAAACATTATCTTGCAGTTCTTCCTATGGCAGCAAGCGAAGAGGACGAAAAGGAAAATGCCATCATCAAGCAGCCTAAGCAGGCAGAGCAGGTGCTCAACTCGCTCTGTATCGAGATGGATGAGCGATACAAGCTTCTCGCAGCGGCTGGTGTAAACGACATAAAACTCTATAACGAGAAATACAAGGACCGTCACCTTCTTCCTACAGACGGTCACAAGTATCTTCCATATCTGGTAGTCGTGATCGATGAGTATGCCGACCTTACCATGACAGGAGGTGCGAACTCAGAGGCTCGCAAGAGCGCGAAGAACATCAGTGATTCGATCGTGCGTCTGGCACAGAAGGGTAGAGCGGCAGGTCTTCATGTGATCATCGCGACCCAGCGTCCATCAGTGAATGTGATCACCGGTCTTATCAAGACCAACTTCCCTACACGAATCGCCTTCAGAGTCGTGTCAGGAGTGGATTCAAGAACCATCCTCGACTCCTACGGAGCAGAGAACCTCATCGGTAGAGGAGATATGCTTTACTATGCGGGTGTGGAGATGGAACGTGTGCAGTGCGCCCTTGTCAGCATGGCCGAGATCAACAAGATCACCAAGTTCATCGGAGACCAGACTGGCTACAGACAGTGCTGCAATACTCCATATTATCTTCCTGTTCCTGAATCTCAGGACGGTGAGACCAGCGGAGGAAGCATCGATATGGACAAACTCGACCCTTTGTTCGAGGATGCTGCACGTATGGTCGTGACTTCGCAGAGAGGCTCTACTTCCGACCTTCAGAGAAAGATGGGCATGGGATATGCAAGAGCAGGACGAGTGATGGATCAGCTCGAGGGCGCCGGCATTGTCGGTCCTCAGGAAGGATCGAAGCCTCGTCAGGTCCTCGTGACCACTTTCGACGAGCTCGACGAGATCCTTTCGCACTTCGTATAGCACTGTCATCCCGAGCCTGAACCCTTCCCCTGTCATCCCGAGCCTGTCGAGGGATCTATGAAATGAAAGTATTGAACAAAATATCCGCAATAGTTCTGACACTGATGGTGTCAGCGGCCGCTCACGCCCAAGACATCAAGACAATGCTGGATAAAGTTCAGGCAGATGCTGCAGAATCTTTCGTTACTCTGGAATATTCAGCCGAGATCAGCGGCTCGGACGGAGATGTCAAGGACAAAGGCGTGATAGAAGCTCAGGACAACATGTGGCATTTGAAAGGCACACTGCTGGAAATCTACACCGATGCATCCGGAACATGGATTCTCGACAGTTCTTCCAAAGAAGCCTACGTAGAACCCGCATGGTCCTATGACGACCTCCTCACCTTCTATGAGTCGGTTGCAGCCGCAGGTTCATCTCTGACAGCAAAAGTCCACAAGACCACCCTCTCAGAAAAGAAACCGGCATCAGTCTTCACTCCGACCCTCTCTTCCGACTGGGTGATCACCGACCTTCGTTAATTGACCTAGGTTTTCCAAGTACTTAGTACCGCATCAGGTATCTTAAAATAGTTCAGAGGTAAAAATCCCGCGATTTTTACCTCTGAACTGCCAAAATAGCCCGAATTTCTGCTAAAATTACTTCCCAGAGGCAAAAAATGGCTGATTTTTCCCTCTGAGCTTAGCAGATGGGCGAGTCGAGGCTGTTCAAGCACCCGTTTCCGTAGAGATGATAGGACACTTGGCTTGGAACTGCATGAAAATTGTCAGATTTCTTCAAGTACGAATCCTGATGAGCACCAGGTCTTGAATCCGTCACCGGAGTCGTAGATCAGGCAGCCTTCAAGGTCCGGACGGGATTCCAGGAAATCTATAGATTCTTCAAGACCGATCACCATGCAGTAGGTGGCGTAGGCGTCAGCCATTGTTGCGTCTGAAGCTACTATGGTGGCGCTCAAGAGGTTATGTTCTGCCGGATAGCCTGTGCGAGGGTCTATTGTGTGGGCGTATTTCTTTCCGTCCTTCACATAATATTTACGATAGTTGCCCGATGTGACGATGCCGTGAGGACCTGCAGGCGCGCGGAAGATTCCCTGGATTTCCGCTCCGAGTTCCTGATTGCCGTCCACCGGCTTGTCGATTCCTAAAGACCAAGGCTGACCGGAAGGATTGACTCCGTCGCAGAAGATTTCACCTATGTCCACAAGCATATCGCGAACCCCGATGCTGTAGAGGTAGCGGGCTACCACATCGCAGCTGTATCCCTGGGCAATGGCATTGTAATTCAGCTGGGGGAGTTCTTCAGTGCCGTTTCCAAGCAAAGCATATCCGTTGATGGTGCCTCTTTCATCAACTGCGCTCCACATGTCTTCAACCAGCCTTCCCATTCCGGATCCTTCTCTGACCTGAGCGACAACAGCGTCGGAAGGCATCTCTCCTTCCGAGAATCCGAATCCCCATAGGTTGAATAGAGGACCGGCTGCCACATCAACTGCACCGTCGGTCTCTTCATAAATCCTGTATGCATGAGAATAGATGTCAAGGAAAAGACTGTCCGGCTCAATGGCTTCCCCGGTATTGAAACGGCTCAGAAGGGACTTCTTGTTGTATCCGGAAAGTGAATTGTCTATGTTGACAAGAATCGCGTCGATGGAGTCGCGAATCTCTTCCGGCTTTACGGAAACGTCTTTCAGATTCATCTTCACGGAGTATGTGCCCCCCTGTGCGAAGCCTGTAATGGTGATGTATCTGTCCTGCTGTGTGCAGGCAGTGAACAGAAGGAATGCTGCATAAGCGGCAGCTGTCAGGAATATGTTGATTGCTCTTGTCATACAAAATTCAGAATTAATGCATCAAGCGTGCCGTTAAGGCAAAGTATTTGTACAAAGGTAGCGGTTTTTCCAATTAAAATGCCGATATTTGCACTTTTGTGAAACTAATTTTACGATATAGAATGAGTCTTAGAAAACTTGTTTTACTCGCCGCTGCCATTCTGGCAGTCGCATCATGTAAGGATGACGAAGAGGAGTCTCTTCCGTCACTTGAGGGTCTTGTGTCGTTTTACACTCCGGACTTTGTAGCCCCTGGCCAGACAATATCAATGACGCCGAAGGGTGTGGAACATCCGGAAGGCAAGGGTTACGGATTCTTCTGGATCGTTTCTCCAGGAGACCTCAGGGATACCATAAGATATGAAAACGGACTTTCATATAACGGCACGCCGTCAGATGGAACTTACTCTTTCAGATTCCCTGATGACCTTACGACCTATACATTCACATGTTATGCCTTTGCCAAGGATTATTCCGGCATTTCAGGAAAGCGCAGCGTGACAGTTGTGAAGGGTGGCATAAACGGCTCCTTGACAGGAACCGACCTTGTTCCGACTGATCCTCATATTACCGTAGACGGTGACGATTACTACTATGAGAGGATCGGCAATCTCGACTGGTTCAGAAACAACCTGGCTGTCGCTAAGGGAGGTGCTGCATATGCAAATGTAGACATCATGTCTGATGTGCTCGGCAGATTCTACAGTTATGAGGATGCGTTGACCGCATGTCCTGAGGGATGGAGGCTTCCAACCGAAGAGGACTGGCTTTCGCTCGGAAAGGAAATAGGTTCGGAAGGAGAGAAGTACGGACTGATTCCTGATGTCGCTTCAAAACTCATGGTCGATGTGTATTTCAACGGCATGCAGATGTGGGAATACTGGCCTGAGGTCGGCGTCAAGACAAATTCAAGCAATATGTCGGTGATCCCTGCAGGTTATGCAAACCTTGGGGTAAGAGAATCTGACGGTTCCTATAAGGATGTCGAGTCCAACGGCGTATATGAATATGCTACATTCTGGACAGCAGACAAGGATGAGGACGGAATGGCTTATTACCGCTATCTCATCTGCGATCAGCCGGACATGATGATCAGCAAAGGTGATCCTAAGGCTTTCGGAGCAAGCGTACGTTGCGTCCGCGATGCTCAGTAATCAGATATAACAATTAACAACTGAACGGATATGAAGAAAAGTTACATCATTCTTATTGTCGTTGCCGTCATTCTTATCGGCGGCTTCGTATGGGTGAAGAACACTTATAACGGCCTTGTCAAGGCCGATGAGGGTGTAAGCGCAACATGGGCTCAGGTTGAGAACGTATATCAGCGCAGAGCAGACCTCATCCCTAATCTCGTGGCGACAGTGAAGGGTTATGCCGCACATGAGTCTGAGACTCTCGAGAGCGTGGTGGCTGCCCGTTCGAAGGCTACTCAGGTGACAGTCGATCCTGCAGAACTTTCGGAGGCTCAGATAGAGAAGTTCAATGAGGCTCAGGGAGAACTCTCAAGCGCGCTCGGAAGACTTCTCATGATCACCGAGAACTATCCTGACCTCAAGGCAAACGAGAACTTTCGTGACCTTCAGGCTCAGCTCGAGGGTACTGAGAACAGAATCGCTACCGAGAGGATGAAGTTCAATGAGACAGCGAGAGCATACAACACGAAGATGAGAAGTTTCCCTACAAACATCATCGCTTCGATCTTCGGTTTCGAGAAGAAGGGATATTTCGAGGCTCAGGCCGGAGCTGAAACCGCACCAAAGGTTGAATTCTAAGTTAAGTCTTATGAAACCGGAGAAATTTCTGACCGCCGGGCAACAGAATGCTGTTGTCGAGGCGGTCAGACTTGCAGAAAAAGGTACGTCAGGGGAAATCCGCATCCATATCGATGCGGTATGTGACGGAAATCCAGTACAGAGGGCAGAGCATATGTTCTTTGCCTTAGGCATGGACAAGACGGCGCTTCGCAACGGAGTGCTCATCTACCTTGCCTGCGAAAGCAAAAAGTTCGCAGTAATCGGTGACAAGGGTATCAATGATCTTGTGCCGGAGAATTTCTGGGATGATGTTATTCTCGCAATGACCGAAGAGTTCCGCGCAGGACGTTTTGCAGAGGGACTTTCTGCTGCGGCTGTGATGGCTGGAGAAAAACTGAAGGAATTCTTTCCTTATCAGGAAGACGATGTGAACGAGCAGCCTGATGAGATTTCATTCGGGGGAGGAAAGTGATATGCAGGGCTTAAGATTGAATAATCGCTTTATGAAGGCACTGGCTGTCTTCCTGTTGTCGGTGACGGCTGTCCTGACCTTATCTGCCATACCTGGACGACCAGTTCCTCCAAGACTGGTGAATGATTACGCAGATATCTTCACATGGGAAGAGGAAAACAGGCTTGAAAGGATGCTTGTCGCATTGGATGACACGACATCCAATCAGATAACCGTGGTTACTGTCAATGATCTTGAAGGATACGATCCTGCAGAATATGCCACAAGGATAGGCCTTGACTGGCAGGTGGGAACTGCTGACTTCAATAATGGAGTAGTGGTTCTGGTAAAGCCTAAGACTCCGGATTCCAACGGACAGGCATTCATCGCTGTGGGCTATGGCCTTGAGGGAGCGATTCCGGATGCGTATGCGAAGAGGATAGTCGAGGATGAGATGATTCCTCATTTCAGAGAAAATGACTATTTCGGAGGTACAGAGGCTGCCTGCATCACTCTGATTAAACTTGCCTCAGGCGAGATTTCTGCGGAGGATGAACTTGAGGATGATGCCTTTGCGATCGTCATGGCTATGCTGATGATCATGTTCATATGCTTTGTGGTGATCGTGGCTGTCTTCGGCACAAAGAACGGAGGAAACAACGGTGGCGGAGGACGATCTCAGGTCGATGCGGCCGATGTCATAGGAACCATATTGACTTACGGATCCCTTCTTGACAGCGGCAGCCGCGGACGCTCAAGCGGTGGCTTCGGCGGCGGTTTTGGCGGCGGCTTCGGCGGAGGCGGTTTCGGCGGCTTCGGCGGAGGATCCTTCGGCGGAGGCGGAGCCGGCGGAAGCTGGTAGAGCTTTTACATAACGGCAATGATTCCCAATGCCCCGATCAGCAGTCCTGCAAGCCATTCGGTGATGCGGACCAGCAGGTCGGGGCATATTCCTGCCATGCTGAGCATAAGTGTCAATGCTGCAGATGGCATCAGAACTCCTGTCAACGGCAGTGCGATCAGGTTTGTAAGGATGAAATATGTAGGGAATGTCCTGAAATACATCCAGACCAGAGGAGCGGTCGCTGCCTGGCACGAGACGGACATGGCTATGGAATTCCATAACCATCTTGTGGGCCTGACAATCGCAGCATTGGCAACGCTTTCCTCCCTTGCCCTTCCGTTTGAACCCTCAGGCCACAGACCTTTCATCCATGGATATATGTATGCGATCCCCGCCATTGCAGCGTATGACAACTGGAATCCGACCGACTTTAGGGAAGCAGGGGAAATGCATGACTGAATCACGAGTGCTGTAAGAAGCACATTGCCTGTGCTTCTGTAGCGCCCGCTCAGGCGTGCGGCCTCGTTAAGAACGATGAACAGGAATGCGCGTACGATCGACGGTCCCGCTCCTGTCGCTAAAGTATATGTCCCGCAAAGCAGGATCGTCGCAGCGGATCTGGCGCGGACTGCCCGGGGACTGAAACCGATCAGGGACAATGCTCTGCTTATCATCATGTAGATGACTCCCAGGTGAAGTCCGGACAAGGCAAGTATATGAGATGCTCCGCTTTTGCGAAACGCGTCCGTGACATCCTGGCTCATGCCTCTGCGTTCACCGGTGAGAATCGCTTTTATGAATTCGTTTGTCCGTGTGTCCTTGAAGGGAATCCTGTCGGCGGCGGTCTCCAGTGATGTTCCCAGATTGTCAAAGAATCCTTGAACGTCATAGGAAGTAGCGGCCAGTTCGTTTGAAATCAATCCGCAGAATGCTCCGGCTGCAAGTGCTGTCGACATTATGATGACCCGCAGTGCTCCATCCGGGAACTGACGACGCCTGTCTGCGAGCAGAAGACTCATAAGGAAGGCGAGTGCCGTTGTTGTCAATATATGGATGAAAATGCTGCCGGAAGACGCTCCGGCATATATTGCAGCCGCAGTTCCGGCCGCGAAAGGAAGTGCAAACCCTGCTGTTTCTCTCTCCACTGTCATAATGTTCCTCTTTTTGGCTAAAGTAGCGATTATTTTTATAACTTTGCAAAGATGTGCGCGAATAATTTTGAAAATCTGCGCAAATGGATTGAAATCAGAATAAAACAATAATATCATGATCATTTTAGTACTCAATTGCGGAAGTTCGTCACTCAAGTATCAGCTTCTTGATATGAAGAATGATGAGGTATATGATCTCCTCGCCAAAGGTCTCGTCGAGAGGATCGGTATGGAAATCGGCTGTCTCAAGCATCAGGCAACCGGAAAGGAAAAGTTTGAGAAGGAAATGCCTATCGCAGACCATACAGTCGGCATCAAGGCTGTCCTCGAGGCTCTTCTTGACAAGGAATACGGTGTTCTCACCACTCTCGAGGATATCGAGGCTGTAGGACATCGCGTGGTTCACGGCGCTGAGGAATTCGTATGCAGCCAGCGCATCACTGATGCGGTAGTGGCACAGCTCGAGAAATGCTCGGTGTTCGCACCTCTCCACAATCCTGCAAACATCCTCGGCATCAAGGCAGTGAGCGCTGTTCTTCCTGACGTTCCTCAGGTTGGTGTTTTCGACACTGCATTCCACCAGACCATGCCTTCATATGCATATATGTATGCGCTTCCATACGAGTATTATGAGAAATACGGCATCCGTCGCTACGGTTTCCACGGAACCAGCCACAAATATGTGTCTGCAAAGGGAGCGAAGTTCGCAGGTCTCGACATCAATTACTCTAAGATCATCACCTGCCACCTCGGTAACGGAAGCTCTATCGCAGCAGTCGTGAACGGCAAGTCAATCGACACGACAATGGGATTCACTCCGCTCGAAGGTCTCATCATGGGTACCCGTTGCGGTAACGTCGATCCTGACGTGGTGACATACATCCAGGAGAAGGAAGGTCTTTCTGCAGCAGAGATGAGCAAGGTGCTCAACAAGAAGAGCGGTTTCCTCGGTCTTTCATGCGTTTCATCTGACGCACGTGACCTCGATGCAGCAGCAAATGAAGGTGATGCAAAGGCTAAGCTTACTCTTAAGAAGCTCACCTATGATATCACTAAGTTCATCGGAGCATATGCCGCTGCAATGAACGGTGTGGACCTCATCATCTTCACCGGCGGTATCGGCGAGAACAACAGCCGTCTGCGTCGCCGCGTGTGCGAAAATCTCACCTACCTCGGAGTCAAGTTCGACTATGACGCCAATGTCGTAAAGGGAGAGGATGTGATGGTTTCACTTCCTGATTCCAAGGTCAAGGTTGCAGTCATCACCACCAACGAGGAGCTGATGATCGCGCGTGACACAATGAACATCGTTCAGAACGAAGAAGAATAATCATTCCACAGAGGCTGCTTTGCGGCCTCTGTGTCTTATAGATACCAGTTATGCTTAAAAGTTTTTCTGAAATATTCGCAGAACTCCAGAGCCGCGGCACAAAGAAGAGAATGATTGCTGCATGGGGAGTTGACAGCCACACTATAGCAGCTGCTGCAAAGGCAGTGGAACTCGGACTTGCAGATGTAACCCTCGTGGGTGACGAGAACATGATCGCCGAGGCGTGCAAGGAAGAGGGTGTAGATATCGCCCGTTTCACAATAGTTCATAATCCTGTGGAACTTGCTGCAGTGGCTCAGGCTGTGCAGATGGTTCGTGAAGGTCAGGGTGATTTCCTCATGAAGGGACTCTGCTCGACCGACAAGTTCCTTCGTGCCATCCTTAACAAGGAGACAGGCCTTCTTCCTCCGAAGGGAACCCTCACTCACTGTACTACACTTGAGATCCCTAGTTATCACAAACTTCTTTTCGTAGGTGACGTCGCTGTGATTCCGGCTCCTGACTTCAAGCAGAAGCAGGTGATCATGAACTGCCTCGTTCAGACAGCGAAGTCTGTAGGTATCGATAAGCCGAAGGTGGCGATTCTTGCTGCGACAGAGCAGGTCCTCACAAGCCAGCCTGCGTCAGTGGAGGCGGCAATGCTCTCGAAGATGGTGGAGCGCGGCCAGATCAAGGGCTGCATCGCAGACGGCCCTCTTGCTCTTGACGTGGCTATCGACATGGAGTCGGTTCAGATCAAGGGTCTTGTAAGTCCGGTTGCCGGAGATGCAGACTGCATCCTCTTCCCTAACATCGAATCTGGAAACGTATTCTATAAAGCTAACTCCAAGCTTGTTCCAGGCGTGAAGCAGGCCGGTATTCTCGTAGGTGCTAAAGTTCCATGCGTGCTTTCAAGCCGTGCGGACAGCATAGAGACAAAACTTAACTCAATCGCCATTGCGGCAATGTAATGACAGCCATGAAAGGAAAAGTACTTGTAATCAACCCGGGCTCGACTTCTACCAAGATCGGCTTCTATGAAGACGGTAAGCAGCTCTTCGAGACCAACCTTACTCACTCAGCAGAAGAAATCGCAAAATACGATTCAGTAATGGATCAGGGAGGCATGCGTCGTGATGCCATAGCCGGTTTCCTGGCAGAAAATGGAGTGGATCTTGATACAATAGATGTGATCATGGCCCGCGGAGGTCTCATCACTCCTATCGAGGCTGGAGTATATGAAGTTACCCCTGAGATGCGTGAGGCTCTTATTGAAGGAAAGAACGGCGTACATGCATGTAATCTCAGTGCCCTTATCGCCGATGACATGGCGGCAGACATCAACAAGTCACGTCAGGAAAAGAGAGTCGAGGGCATATGCAAGGCATATATTGCTGACGCCCCTACATCGGATGAGATGCTTCCTGAATTGAAGATTTCAGGTCATCCTGCATTCGAGCGCAGAGCGGCCTTCCATACTCTGAACTCACGTGCGATGGTCCGCCGTTATGCAAGAAATGTCGGAAAGACCAATAAGGATGTTACTGTGATCGTTGCTCACATGGGTGGCGGCTCGTCTGTATCTCTGCATAGAAACGGTCTTGTGATCGATGTGAATGATGCTCTCGGTGGAGACGGTCCTATGAGTCCGGAGCGTGCAGGTTCAGTTCCTGCATTCCCTCTTGTAGAACTCTGCTTCAGCGGCAAGTACACCAAGGCTGAGGTCAAGAAGATGCTTGTCGGCAAGGGTGGTGCAGTCGCTCACCTCGGTACAAACGATTTCCGTGAGATCATTTCACGCGCAGAGGTTGGAGATGAGTCTTGTGCCAAGTTCCTTAAGGCATTCTGCGTGTCTGTCGCAAAGTATATCGGTGCAGAAGCAACTGTAGTCGGCGGCAAGGTGGACGCGATTATCCTTACAGGTGGAATCGCATACAGCAATTATATCGCAAGTGCAATTACAGAAATGGTTCAGTTCATTGCACCTGTAGAGGTCTACGGCGGAGAGAATGAGCTCGAATCACTTGCTGAGAACGGCTACGGCATCCTCGCAGGTGACTTCGAAGTGAAATACTATCATAAATAACATAAGACCTGGCACGTTCCGTAAAGGATTCCGTGTCAGGTCTTGAGAAATTATATTCCGTCAAAGAGATTGCTTTTCGGGAGAAGCGGGCTGTACAGCTCGCGGCACTGCTTGAATAGAGCTTCTGTGTATCGAGCCTGATTAGGACCGCGCCATGTGCTGGTGTTTGTGATCAGGATCCAGCATTCTCCGTCAGGATATCTGTGGATGAGAGCACATGTTCCGGAAAGTGTTCCTGTTCGTGTCCATCCTTTGTCAGGATGGGTGTCGTTCCATCCCAATGAGAATGTATCCCTGTCGTAATATCCTGTCATTTCTGCTACGGCCTCAGGCGAGATGATGTCCGGAACTTCCGGGCTGCCGTCGATGGAAGCCACAAGTCTGGCGATCTCGATAGGGGAGCCGCACCATGCTCCTGCGCCCTGCAGGAGAGGAATGTTGTTGCCGCCATAACTGCGCTCCACCATTACCCCGTTGTCTGTGAAATCCTCTATATACTTTCCGTCACCATCATGAGTGTAGTAGCGTACTTCGTTAGGCCTCTTGTCCTCATAGTAGTTGCCAGCGATATGCATGTCGAAGCAGCCTGCAGGTTCAAGGACCTCTTTGCGGATGAATTCCTCATATGGCATTCCGGAAACCTTCTCTATGATTTCAGACAGAAGGAGATAGCCGAGGTTTGAGTACTGCTGCCATGATCCTGGCTTGAATCTCAGAGGGCGGTTCAGCACCACACTGTAGAAATCTTCAGCAACAGGTGTGCGGTCGAGATGAAGCTGATGCTTGACATCGCGCGATGAGAACAGCGGGTCGCGTCCGAATCCTGCCTGATGTCTCAGAAGATGCTCGACAGTGATCTTCTTATAGTCACGATATCTTACAAGGGAAGTGAATATCGAATCGTTGAGGATGCCTCGTGGACCGAAGACTGTGTCTCTGATGCTGAGTGAATCTCTGTCCTGAAGGACCATTATGCCGGTGGCGGTGATCAGTTTTGATACGGAAGCCATACGGAGGATGTGACCTGGTTCCATAGAGATACCGAGTTCTTCATCCGCCCAACCGTAACCTTTTGCATATACGAGAGAGTCGCCTCGGGTGATGGCCAGCGAACCTCCCTTCATCTGCCAGCGTTTCAGGTATTTCTCCATCCTGTTGTCCAGACCCTCTAGTTCCGGTATGTCAGACATGGAGTTTGTTATGCTGTCGTTGAGATGTATGAATTCCACAATCTCCTCCACTGGCATTTCCATACGGTCATGCTTAAGCGAAATTGCAGAGAAGATGATGAAGAACAGTCCGATCACGGACAAGACGGTCAGAATCTTCTTTTCCATCCGCACCTCCTAGAGCAAACCTGCCCTGCGGGCATATTCAATGATGAAGTCGGCTGTACCTTCTATGCCGAGTAGTCCGGAATCAAGACAAAGGTCGTATGTTGAGGCTACACCCCAGTTGCCGAATGTATAATAGTTATAGTAGTCGGCTCTTGCCTTGTCCCTGCGTTCCATCAGTTCCAGAGCCTTTTCTTTTGTGAGTCCTTCTCTTTCCATGATTCGTGCTGCGCGCACCTCATCTGAAGAGGTCAGGAACACGTCAAGTGTGCAGCCGCTGTCACGGAGGACATAGTCCGAACATCTTCCTACGATAACTGCAGATCCTTGCTCAGCGATGTTTCGGATGGTCGAGCACTGGATGTTGAAGAGATTCTTGTCGCTCATGTAGTTGTCTGAATCTCCGCCGAAATTGCTGGTGAAGATGGAGGTGAGAGAGAAGAAGCGCTTCTTCTCGTCACTCTGAACGAAGAGTTCGGCGCTGAATCCGCTTTCCTGAGCAGCTTTTGTGATGAGCTCGTTATCATACACGGGTATTCCGAGTCTGCGTCCGAGTTCGTCGGCAACGGCCTTTCCGCCGCTTCCGAACTGTCTTCCTATTGTTATTATGAGCTTCTTCATATCATTTAGATTGTGCTTCCTAATATTGATGGATCATCTCCGTCATTGAGCTTCCTGAATTTCTTGAGGAGTCTTGAAAGAAGGACTATGGTAACCAGGCTTGCTATGCCGTCTGCCACAGGATAACTCATCCATATGCCTTTTGCATCAAAACTCATAGGCAGGAAGTAAAGGCATGGGAGCAGGAACAGCAATTGTCTTGACAAAGAAAGAATAATGGATTTCTTTACCATGCCCAGGCTCTGGAACAGGTTGGACGATGCAATCTGGAATCCTACGATAGGAAGCATGATGTTCATGATCCTGATACCTTTTGAAGACATCTCAAGAAGTTCCGCATCGCTTGTGAATATGCCGACTGTAGCACGCGGGAACAGTTCTGTGATAAGGAATCCTATAACTGTGACCAGAGTTGCGAATATAGCAGTCCTTTTATAGACTTCTTTCACTCTGCTGTATTTTCTCGCTCCGTAATTGTATCCTGCAATAGGCTGCATTCCCTGGTTAAGGCCGAGACAGATCATCACGAACATGAAGTTGATCCTATTGCATATTCCGTATGCTCCGATTCCGAGGTCACCGCTGTATTTGCGGAACTGCTGGTTGATGAAAAGGCTCACCAGACAGGCGGCTGCATTCATAAGGAACGGGCCGAAGCCTATAGCGAGGGAATCCTTTGCCACTCTCATGTCGAACCTGAATATTCCTTTCTCGAAATGCACCTCTCTGTCTCTGTTGGTGAAATGCTTCATGATGAGAATCAATGCTGCGGTCTGAGCTATCACGGTAGCCCATGCCGCGCCGGCGATACCCATGTCAAGAACAAATATGAAGATCGGGTCGAGGATGGCATTGAAGATGACCGTGAATATGGTCAGTCCCATTGCCTTGCGAGGATTTCCGGTCGACCTCATTGCTGAGTTGAGTCCGAAATAGAGATGTGTTATGACATTTCCCAAAAGGATGACCGTCATGTACTCCTTGGCATAAGGGAGTGTGTTTTCGCTTGCTCCGAAGAAGTAGAGGATAGGGTCGATGAAGATCAGAGCCACTATCATGAAGATGATGCCGATGATGGTATTCAATGTAACCACATTTCCAAGCACCTTGTTGGCTGCAGAATAGTTGCGTTGTCCCAGAAGTACAGAGAGCATGGTCGATGCTCCGACTCCTACAAGAGTTCCGAATGCAGTCGAAAGGTTCATCAGAGGGAAGGTTACGGCAAGTCCTGATATGGCAAGAGGACCTACTCCCTGACCGATGAAGATACTGTCAACCATATTATAAAGCGAAGCTGCTATCTGTGCAATGATCGCGGGCAGCGCGTATTGCTTTAGCAGCTTGCTTATCTTTTCCGTTCCGAGTTCCAACGGTATTGAATTTCCTTGAGCCATCTTTTACTCCGGTTTAGCTGTAAGTTCGATTTCAAAGACCAGAGGCGAATATCCTGGAATGCTTGCGCCGCTTCCGCTTGACTGGTATCCCAGGTCGGAGACAAAGACTCCGATACCTTTCTCGTTGGCCTTCATCTGCTGGATCGTCATTGCAAAGCCTGAAATCACGCTGCTTCCGTCAAGCTTGATGTCCTTGTATTCCGACGCCATGGTAACAGGGACAGGCTGATATGTCTTGCCTTCCTTGTAAAGACCGTTATCCTTGGCAACCTTCTCGATGGTTGTGTCGAATACAAGTCCGTTGAGGAGTTTGCCGGTGTAGTTGATATAGATTGTAGTGTCGCTCTTGAGAGTGTCCTTTGCTGTTGGCTTTTCAAGCTGCTGGTAATAGAATCCGTATTTCAAGGAATCAGAGACGAGCTTACCATGGAAAATGTCCATGTTTTCGTCAAAATATGTTCCTATCTGTCTGAGTTCCCATGACTTGATGTCATCAGTGAAGTCTTCCACTGTGATGTCGTAGATCGAACCTGTTCCGTCAGTGTCCTTCTCAAGATATTCCTCCTCAGTCTCATATACCTTGTAGCTCATGAGCCAGCTAGGGATGATGACTTTTCTTCTTCCTCCCATCTTCATGCCTCTGATGGCCTCATGTACTCCTGCCTGAAGAACGCCTGGAGTGGTGAACCACTTTGCCGGGCCATAGTAGGTCGTGGTGTCGTAAGTGCCCATCTGTTTAGCTGTCTCCTTGCCATTGTAGGATGTGATGTTGCCCTCAAGATCGCGTACGACATAATTTACGAAAGCGCAGCCTGAATCTGCTACGGCATATCTTGTTCCGACTTCTTCTTCTATGATGTAGATTCCGAGGCCGGTAGGTTTTGCGTCCGGATAGTTTACATGAAGCCATGCCTCGAAATATCTTCTGTTGGCATCATTCGCACCTGGTTTCGGATCCTTTGCGCAGCTGAAAATGCAGAGCGCTGCCGCTATTGATAATGCAATTGCAATTGTCTTCTTCATTAGTCTTTTGATTTGAACCGACAAAGATAATAAAAATAGTGATAGGCTCTACTCGTTAGTTACGCTGACCACCCAAATCTTATAGAGCAGTGCGGATTTTGCAGGAATCATGCCAAACGGGTTGTTGCCGAAGCCGTACTTTCCGCTGAAAATGATTTCGCATTCTTCACCGGCCCTGACACCCATGAGCCCTTTCCTAAGGCCGTCAAGCAGCTTGTCCTCTGTGATGTTTATCTCCATAAGGGCATAGTCCGGATCAGTCAGGTTCCAGCCGGCCTGCTCTGCAGTAGCCTGATGGTTGGTGCCGAACATGTTGGACGCGCTGACGCTTCCGCTGAATGTGTAGCCGGCATAGTAGAAGCCCACATGACCGTCAGTCTTGAGCTCTTCTCCTGTGCCCTCGATCTTTATAAGCCTGTTCGAACCGCCGTTTCTGACAACTCGGAGAGTATCGGTTTCTCCGCTTTCATTCTTCACGGTCATGTTCTTGCTGATGTAGGAGTCGATCTGGTCCTCCTGCCTGTTGTATGTCACTTCCAGCTGCTCCTTTACGCAAGATGATGTGGCCATGCATGCCAAGGCTGCCGCCAAAATGAAAATCCTCTTTATCATTTGTCCTCTGTCAGAAATTTATGTGTGTATTGTTCGATGTAGTCTCCGGCTTCTGATATGTTCCTGATGTCCCCAGGTATGAAAAGCTTGCCGCCGGCAGCGTTCTCGTGTCCTCCTCCGTTGAAATACATACGTGCGCAACGGTTTGCCGAGGTCCCTTTCTTGGATCTGATGGAAACCCTGACCCTGTCTCCGTCCTCTTTCAGAAGAAGACTCATCCTGACTTTTCCGATGGTCAGCGGCATGTTCACGAATCCTTCGGTCTCTCCTTCCCTGATGTCGTATCTTTTAAGGGTCTCGCCATCGATGACCATGTATGCAACGCCGTCGTCAGTAATGGTGAGGAGGTCTTTCAGGACATGTCCCATCAGTCTTATCCTGTTCTCCCTCTGCCTGTTGTACAGTTCGTATACTATCATGTTCCTGTCCACTCCGGCTGAAAGCAGGTCTGAAGCCATGATCAGCGTCGAAGGGTAGGTCGAGTTTGCGAAATTGTTGGTGTCAGTCGTCATGCCCGTCATGAGGGCTGTAGCGGCCTCTTTCGGAAGTCTTTCAGTTTTTCCGTCTATGACAGATGTCCTGGTCAGAATCTGGTATAGCAGTTCGGATGCTGATGAGATCTCTGTCTCTGAGAAGACGAGGCTGAACTTTTCAGTGTCAGGACACAGGTGGTGATCTATGAGGACCTTGACAGCATCTGATTCCTCGAGCGCCTGCTCTAAGCGGTCGGTGCGATGGAATGCGTTGAAGTCCAGGCAGATGACCAAATCGCTTTCCTTTATTGAAGCCACTGACTCCGAAGGCCTGTCTTCATATGTGAGGATATTTCGGCCGGTTTCTTCGGAAATCATGAAGCCGAGATAGTCGGGATATGGGTCCGAAATCACGATTTTTACGTTTTCTTTGCCCAGTGACTTCAGGAAACTGTACATGGCCGTGCTGCTGCCCATGGCATCTCCGTCCGGTTTCATGTGGGTGACTATCACGATCTTCGATGCTTTCTGCACCAAAGTTTCCAATTCTCTTATGTCTTTAATGTTCAGACCGGTCATCTCTGTTGATTTTTTGACGACGCAAAATTACAAATTATATTGCATTTCATAAATCAATTTCCTAACTTTGTCCGGAATTTGAAAAAAATAAAACATCACTATAATGAATTCAATTGTAAGAAAGGTTTTCACCTACCTCCTTCTCCCAGCGGCTATCGTGGGATTGACCTATGCTCTCGTTTCGAGCATCATGGAACCAGTAGAGTTCAATAAGCACAAGGCTTATCGTCAGGACATTGCTGTTCAGAGACTTAAGGATATCCGTGATCTTCAGGTCGCTTTCAAGAATGTCAATGGACATTACACAGCTGACATCGACTCACTCAAGGCTTTCTACAATGAAGGCAAGATGAAGGTAGTCATGCAGATCGGTTCAAAGGATGACTCTCTCGCAATGGCAAACACTCAGGCTCTCAAGAAGAGAAACCCAAGAATCAAGCCAGAGGATATGCTCAAGCTTTATCAGCAGGGTCAGTCTCTTGTGTTCCAGATCGAGAATGAGATCGCAGTAAAGGATACACTTTTCCATACTCGTGAGAACTTCCGTGTTGACTCTCTCGCATTCATTCCATTCTGCGGTGACTCAATCCTCATGGAGTCTACAGTAAAGAAGGTGTCAGGTGTGAACGTTCCTCTCTTCGAGGCTAAGATGCCATGGAAGAAGCTCCTCAAGGGTCTTAACAACCAGCTCCGTATCAACCTTGACGCTCAGCTTGAGGATCAGGGCAAGTATCAGGGCCTCATGGTCGGCAGCATCGATGCACCTAACAACAATGCAGGTAACTGGGAGTAATCTCTCATGAATCAGAATAATAAAGACAGAATATCCATTCAAGTCGGCTTGAGTGGATATTCTTTTCGCTTAGAGACCGACGGTCAGCAGCGTTCTTCCGGTTGGATGGGCGCTGAACGCATTTTCACGTCTCCTGAATTCCAGAAGAAATATGAAGAAGTGGAGATCTCGCTCTTCACACCCAAGACCACTCTGGTTCCGTCTCAATTTTATTCTCATGAAGACAAGAGGCGTTATCTGTCTGATGTGATCAGATTGTCTGACGGTGACTCTGTAGATTCTGTCGAGATACCAGAACTTGGAGCCGTGCTTGTGTTCTCAAACAGTGTGGGCGAGACTTTGTCTAAGGTTATTTCAGAGACTGTCCTTACGGTTGACGGCAGACGTGTCAGTCCTCTTCCAGAGCATTACTACATGCTCAAGAGCCTGTCTGAAATGAAAGAATACAATAAGATACTGGCTTCATACATGGACGGAAGACTCTATCTTGTCATTGCTCAGGGCAACAGCCTGATGCTGTGTAATTCTTTTATGGCTCCTGATTTCACGACAGCCGAGTATTTCATCTTCCTTGCTCTGAAGAAACTTCAGCTGAACCCTGAGATTTCTACCATATGCTTCAGGACGCAGCTCGATCCTGATCAGGAGATGTCTCTTTATCGTTATTTCAAAAGCGTTGAACTTATATAATATATATAGGTATGAGGATTATCGGCGGTAAACTTAAAGGCAAGACCATATTTCCCCCTCAGGGATACAAGGCTCGCCCGACTACGGACTTTGCCAAGGAGGGGCTTTTCAATATCCTGAACAACGAATATGAGATGGAGGGCCTTCAGGTGCTCGACCTTTTCGGAGGTACCGGTGCCATTTCCTATGAATTCGCTTCGCGCGGAGCATCCATGGTCTATTGCGTCGAGATGCTTCCCCTTCATGCGAACTTCATCAAGTCTCAGGCGGCGAAGTTCGGAATGAAGAACCTTACCGTGGTCCGTCATAATGTCTTTGAATTCCTTGAGATATGTCACGAAAAGTTTGATATCGTCTTTGCAGACCCGCCTTATGCACTGGAGGACCTGGCGACTATTCCTGACAAGGTTTTCGCGCGAGACATTCTTCATCCAGGGGCCTATCTTATCCTCGAGCATCCCGAGGAATTCAATTTTGAAACCCATCCGTATTTCGTCAAGGAAAGAAAATACGGAAATGTGCATTTCTCTTTCTTTGAAATGCCGCAGAAATGATTTATGAAATTATGAGCATCTGTGAAGATGCCCTTTATAACATTATAACATGTAGTGTAAAAATTAGTGTGATATGAACTTTAACCTGAAAGATGTATTCCAGCCCAAGCTTTTCGGGCTGTTCAAGAAAGGTCATTATGACAAGAACAAATTCATGTCTGACCTCATCGCCGGTATCATCGTCGGCATCATCGCTCTTCCGCTTGCGATCGCATTCGGTATCGCCAGTGGTGTGACGCCTCAGCAGGGACTCATCACTGCGATTGTAGCAGGTTTCCTCATTTCGTTCTTCGGTGGATCCAACTTCCTTATCGGAGGTCCTACCGGTGCCTTCATCGTGATCGTTGCAGGCATCGTGAGCCAGTACGGAATGCAGGGACTCATCATCGCCACCATCATGGCCGGTGTATTCCTTGTCGTGATGGGTGTGTGCAAGATGGGAGCGATATTCAAATTCATCCCTTATCCTATCGTCGTGGGATTCACCAGCGGTATCGCCCTGACTATCTTCTCGACTCAGATGAAGGATTTCTTCGGTCTTCCTCTTGATCTTGAGGTGCCTGCAGGATTCATCCCTCAGTGGATATGCTATTTCCAGAATGCAGGTTCTGTGAACTGGATCGAACTTGTTATGAGCGTTGTCTGCCTTGTGATCTGTTTCAGTTGGGGCAAGGTGACCAAGAAGGTGCCAGGATCGCTTATCGCTCTGATCATCGGTACTCTTGCTTCTGTTCTCCTGAGCAAGTTCGCTGGAGTCGAGCTTGCAACCATCGGATCCAAGTTCCCTGAGCTTGCAGAAGGACTCCCTATGCCGAAGCCGGTTGCTCCTGAGTTCGATTACAATACCATCAAGGGCCTTGTTTCTCCGGCATTCACAATCGCCATCCTCTGTGCCATCGAGTCTCTTCTCGCAGCCATGGTGGCTGATGGTGCTACGGGTAAGCGTCACCATGCGAATACCGAGCTTATCGGTCAGGGTATCGCGAACATCGTGACTCCGCTTTTCGGAGGTATCCCTGCGACAGGTGCCCTTGCTCGTACAATGGCGAGCATCAACAATGGCGGTAAGTCACCTGTTACCGGTATCATACATGCTGTCGTTCTCCTTCTGATCTATCTGTTCCTCATGCCGTATGCGGTATATATTCCGCTTTCATGTCTTGCTGCGATTCTCGTGCAGGTGGCATACAACATGAGTGAGTGGAGGACATTCAAGTATCTGCTCAAGGGAGACAAGTCTGATGTGGCCGTGCTTCTTATCACATTCTTCCTTACCGTTATCGTTGACCTTACAGTTGCGATCGAGGTGGGTGTCGTGCTTGCTATCGTGCTCTTCGTGCGTCGTGTGATGCAGACTTCGTCTATCAATGTTCTTGAGAACAATAAGATTGCCGCTACTGAGGATTCTGAGGTGGCATCTATGGAGGATACTGACCGTCTTGATATTCCTGAGGGAGTTGAGGTCTATGAGATCGACGGTCCTTTCTTCTTCGGTCTTGCGAGCCGTTTCGAGGAGCTTGAGCAGATGAAGAAGCCTGGTACAAAGGTTCGTATCATCCGTATGCGTAAGGTTCCGTTCATCGATTCTACAGGTGTGAACAACCTCCGCAACCTTTGCGAGCGTACTCGCAAGAGGGGAGTCACTGTGATTCTTTCGGGTGTTACTGAGAAGGTGCAGGAGACGCTTGTCAAGTTCGGGGTCGATAAGGAGATCGGTGCTGAGAACATTTTCCCTCATATCGTTCCGGCTCTTTCCAAGGCTACAGAACTGGTGAAGTAGTTACATCAGAAGGTGGGAGATGTCGTGGCCGGAGGCGATGGCGTTGCGGATCTCGGTTGAGGAGATGTCCACCATTTCAGCATTCAGAATCTGAATCTTATATGCAGGATCTTCGTTAAGAAGGTCCTGTTTTATTTTGTCCAGATCGAAGCCCTTGCGGGGGTAGACTGCTGTGCCGTATTCCTTCAGGATGCGGGAGTAGTCGCGCCAGCGGCGGATGTCGGCGAGGTTGTCGGCGCCCATGACGAAAGTGAATGCGTTGTCGGGTTCGCGTTCTTTCAGGGCGTCGAGGGTGCGGATCGTATAGTGCGGCTCCGGCATGTTCAGTTCGATGTCATCGACCTTTACTTTTGCTTCTGTATCAGAACAGGCAGGAAAGTGTCGGTTGACAGCTTCGACGGCTGCCTTGTAGCGGTCTGCGCCGGTGGCGCTGCTGATGCCGTCTTTCAGTGGGTTCTTCGGGGAAACTATGAGATAGACCATGTCGAAACCGGCCTCTTCTATCATATATTTGATGATAGCGAGGTGACCGATGTGCAATGGGTTGAATGAACCGCTGTATATTGCCGTTTTGCGTGCCATGTTTTACTCGTCACGCTTGAGAAAACTTTCTATAATGCGTTCAGCCTCAGCTAATGCTGTCTCAAGATTGTCATTGATAAGGACATGGTCGAATTTGCCGGCGGCGAATTCCATTTCGGATGCAGCCTTTGCGACTCTTCTTTCGATAGCCTCTTCTGTGTCAGTGCCTCGTCCGACGAGTCTTTCGCGGAGAACTTCTACAGAAGGCGCCTGGATGAACACAGAGAGAGCCTTGTCACCGAAGATCCTCTTGAGGTTCACTCCGCCCTGAACGTCGATGTCGAACACGATGGCGTGGCCTTTTGCCCAGATTCTCTCCACTTCAGACTTCAATGTGCCGTAGAACGAACCGGCATAGACCTCTTCATATTCAACGAACTTATCTTCCTCGATCATCTGACGGAACTCGTCAGCGCTGAAGAAATAATACTCGATTCCGTGCTTCTCCTGACCTCGTGGAGCGCGCGAAGTCGCTGATATTGAGAATTCAAGATCTTTGCGAAGACCGAGGAGATGATTGACGATTGTGCTCTTTCCAGCGCCTGAAGGTGCAGAGAAAATTATTACCTTATTGTTCATCAGTTAACTCTTTTATTATTCAGCAAAATTAATTAATTTTGCGGAGTTTTGCGAAAAGTAAACGATTTTTAAACAAATTATACGATTATGATTTCTTACAAGGAACTCGGCCTCGTGAACACCAAGGAAATGTTCGCTAAGGCAATTGAAGGTGGCTATGCCATCCCTGCATTCAACTTCAACAACATGGAGCAGCTCCAGGCTATCATCTCAGCAGCAGCTGAGACCAAGTCTCCAGTTATCCTCCAGGTTTCAAAGGGCGCACGTCAGTACGCTAACCAGACTCTCCTCCGTTACATGGCAGAGGGTGCTGTAGAGTACGCTAAGGAACTCGGTTGGGAGAACCCACAGATCGTTCTTCACCTCGACCACGGTGACTCTTTCGAGACTTGCAAGAGCTGCATCGACATGGGCTTCTCTTCAGTAATGATCGACGGTTCACACCTCCCTTACGAGGAGAACGTTGCTCTCACTAAGAAGGTTGTTGAGTATGCACACCAGTTCGACGTAACAGTTGAGGGTGAGCTTGGAGTCCTCGCAGGTGTTGAGGATGAGGTTAGCTCAGACCACCACACTTACACTAAGCCAGAGGAGGTTGTTGACTTCGTATCACGCACAGGCTGCGACTCTCTCGCTATCTCAATCGGAACTTCACACGGTGCTTACAAGTTCACTCCAGAGCAGTGCACAACTGACCCTGAGACAGGTCTCCTCGTTCCACCTATGCTCGCATTCGACGTACTCGAGGGCGTAGAGAAGGAGCTCCCTGGATTCCCAATCGTTCTCCACGGTTCATCATCAGTTCCACAGGATGAGGTTGCAACTATCAACCAGTACGGTGGTGCTCTCAAGGCTGCTATCGGTATTCCTGAGCCATGGCTCCGCAAGGCTGCTGAGTCTGCTGTCTGCAAGATCAACATCGACTCTGACTCACGTCTCGCTATGACTGCAGCTATCCGCGAGGTATTCGCAACCAAGCCAGCTGAGTTCGACCCACGTAAGTACCTCGGTCCTGCACGTGACAACATGAAGAAGCTTTACATCCACAAGATCGTAAACGTTCTCGGTTCAAACGGTAAGGCTGAGTAATTCCGGTCAAATAAATAAAAAATGGTTCCGAAAATCTTCGGAACCATTTTTTATTTATTTGCGATGTAGTCTTTGTAATCTTCCATCGAGCGGAGGATGACATCTTTTGCGACGTCCGGACCGTAGATGCTGATGAACTGCATTCTGCTTGTGTGTTCGCCAGGGATGTCCTTGTAAGTGCTGAAGTAATGGATCAGACGGCGGATGATGTCTGCAGGAACCTGCTCGATGTCTGTCATCATTCCGTAGACAGCATCATTTTTAAGCACCGCTATGATCTTGTCGTCAGCCTGGTTGTTGTCGAGAAGTCTGAGGCCTCCGATCGGACGGGCATTCACGATTACGTCTCCGTGAGTTACATCCTTCTCGGTGAGTACGCATATGTCAAGAGGGTCGCCGTCACCTTCCACGTCGAATCGTACGAGGGCCTTGTTTGTGAGTTCGGCCATCTTCGGACCGCAATATGTCTTCGGAAGGAATCCATAAAGAGACGGAACGATATTGGAGAATTTCTGAGGACGGTCAAGGCAGAGATAGCCTGATTCCTTGTCGACTTCGTATTTCACTGTGTCTGTAGGCACGATCTCGATGAATGCTCTGACTCCGTCAGGAACTTCATTTCCGAGGCTTATTCCATGCCATGGATGTGCTTTATGTGCGTGGCTGAAATCCATCTGAATAGTTTTAAATCATACAAAGTTATAAAGTTTCACCTTAAATGTCAATGAGTAAGGCATTTATTTGATCCTTTCTCCGACAATCCTTGCTGCAATCCTTACAAGTTCCTCGCACGGACGCTTCTTGTAATACTCCGCTGTCCTGTCTGACGGCTCTGGACTTTCCTTCGCAACACCGGCCCCGCTTCCCATAGGGACGAGTCCGAGAAGTTCACGGCAAACGATAGATCCGTTGATCTTTCTGAAGTCTTCCGCCATCTCCTGCACAAGAGCATAATTGGCTGTCTTTGCTGTCTTTGCGTTCGGGTCATCTGCCGGGCAGATGAGTCCGCTCAGGAAAGTCATTCCGCTCACTGCACCGCATACTTCGCGCATCCTTCCCATTCCTCCTCCAAATCCGGATGCAATGGATGCTGCAGTCTTTTCATCAAGCCCAAATACGTCACAGTAAGCCAGGACAACAGCCTGACAGCAGTTGTATCCGTCTTCCTTGAACAGCCTTCCGGCTTTCTCTACTCTTTCTTCCAGATCGATCATATTCTGTTTATTTTAATTACGTTCTTCAGATTGCGTATCTGCGAGATGACCTTGTCAAGCTCCAGATTGCTCGGTACTGCAATCTTCATGTTTATGTCATATGTGCCCTGACGGTTGTTCTCGCTCACGTTGAACATTCTGAGGGAAGCTCTGAATGAATTCACAATATCCATTATCTCGTTGATGACCGAAGCCTCCAGCGCCGCGATCACTCTCAGGCCTGTCTGGAAGTTGCCGCTGCTAGGAGTCTCGCTCCATTTCACCTTCTGGATGCGGTATGGATACATGTCGATGAGCCTTGCCGCGTTCGGACATGACATTCTGTGGATCTTGATGCCCTCTGTCCTTGTCACGAATCCGAACACATCGTCTCCGAAGACAGGATTACAGCACTTTGCCATCCTGTAGTCGATTCCACGCACGTTCTTGGCGTCGATGACAAGAATGTCGTCATTGCCCTTGCTTTCTGAAATGCCAGGCTTTGAAGCCCTCTTTTCCTGCTCTGGTGCCGGACTCTGTTCAGATTCCGCAGAGGTCAGCATGTTCTTTACGTCAGCGACATCAAGCGTACCCTCGCCGATAGCAGCGTAGAATGCATTTACTGTCTTGAACTGCAGCTTCTTGAGGATTCCGGCCATGGTCTTGTCGTCCAGTTCCATCTTCCAGTTCTTGAGCCTTCTTCCGAGAAGTTCCTTTCCGTCTGCAGCCTTCTTGAGTTCCGCCTCATCCAGTTTCTGACGTATCTTGTTGCGGGCCTTGTTGGTCACCACTATGTTCAGCCAGTCAGGTGAAGGCTTCTGGTTCTTTCCGGACATGATCTCCACGATGTCACCCGTCTTGAGCTTCTCATTGATCCTGACGGCCTTGCCGTTTATCTTTCCGCCTGTGCACTTGATGCCGAGGTTGGTATGTATGTCAAAAGCGAAGTCAAGCACGGTAGCACCTGCAGTAAGCTTACGGAGCTCACCGGAAGGGGTGAACACGAATACCTCGCGGGTAGGGAGGTCATGCACCTCGTCCTCGTAATATGAAGACATCGGGTCTCCTTCGGAACCGAGAGGATTCTCCAGCGCCCTGCGCACTGCAGTAAGCCATTTGTCGAGTGTCGCTTCGTGGCGTATTCCCTTGTATGACCAATGCGATGCAAGTCCGCTTTCGGCCATGTCATCCATTCTCTTTGTCCTGATCTGAACCTCAAGGAAGCTTCCTTCGCGGTTCTTTACGGTTATATGGAGGGATTCGTAGCCGTTAGGCTTAGGATTGGAGATCCAGTCGCGCAGTCTCTTTGTGTCTGATTCGTACTCCTCGGTCACGTAAGAGAACACCTTCCAGCAGAGTGCATGCTCCACAGACCTGTCTTCCTCGCAATCGATGATGAAACGGATGGCAAAAACATCGAAGACGCCCTCGAACGGCACCTTCTGCTTCTGCATCTTCTTATAGATGGAGAGGGCGGTCTTGGTCCTGACTTTAAGCTTGTATTGGATTCCTTCGTCGGAAAGCTTCTGCTTGAGAGGCTCGATGAACTGGGTCATAAGCTTCTGTCTGTCTCCCTCTGTGCTCTTGAGCTTGTTGGTGATGGCCCTGTACTGCTCAGGGTCCGCATAGCGGAAATATATGTCCTCGAGCTCGCTCTTGATGTTATAAAGTCCGAGCTGGTGAGCGAGGGGAATGTAGAGCATCATGGTTTCCAACACCTTCCTTTCGCGCGACGGCTTAGGGAACATCTCCAGCGACCTCATCACTTCAAGCCTGTCCGCGATCTTGAGGACGGTCACGCGTGGATCCTTTGAGTAAGAGACAATGAGTTTCTTATAGTTTTCCGCCTCGAGACGAGTATCCTTGGGCTTGATGGTGGATATCTTGTTCAGACCGTCTACTATCGTATATACGTCCTTTCCGAATCCTGCGGATTCAATATCTGTCTCAGGAGTGAATCTGACAGCCTCATGAAGAAATACCGCAGCAATGCATTCCGCTGAAAGACCGATCTCGTCGCATGCTATTACAGAAACAGCCAGAGGATGTTCGATGAAAGGTGCCCCATTGCTTCTTTTGTGCTCTTTAAGTGCTTCATCAGCAATGTTGTAGGCTTTCTTTATCATAGCCCTTCCGGCCTCGTCGTATCGTGGGAACAATTCATCAATCCTATCCATATCCGTCCGTTTTATACCAACTTGCAAAGTTACGAAAATTATTCCGAAAAATCAGTATGGTCCGCTCTTTGCCTCGGGGTAATATTGAAACTTTAAAAATTAAAAGTATATGAAACGAATCTTACTGACCTTTACGGTCATTGTCGCAGGGCTTTCGATGATGGCTCCCGACATAAACGCACAGTCAGGCTATAATCCTCCTCCTGCGACTGCCAGACAGAAGAGGCACGACGCCTGGCAGAAGGATATGGCAGAGTTCAGAGCCCGCTCCGAGCATGACAGGATGCTGCATGCATTAGCAGATTCCCTTGCTTCGGTTCAGGCAGCAGCGGCAATCAAGAATCAGGACTTTGTTCTTGAAGCTCAGAGCATCACATTCAAGAACGGTGCTAATACGTTCGTGAACTCCAATACTAATTTTATTGCTGTTAAAGGTAACAGAGCGGTCGTGCAGATCTCCCCAAGCAACTTCGCCTCTGGCCCTAACGGTGTGGGAGGTGTTACGGTGGATGGAATGATTACAGACAGAAGCATCACCAGGGACAAGAAGGGAAACATCAATTATTCCATGAATGTCATGGGCGTCGGAATCAATGCCCAGGTTGAGATCTACATGTATCCTGACACCAACGGCGCAACTGCCGTAGTATATCCGAACTTCAATTCCAACACAGTGTGGATGCAGGGAAA
Organism: Candidatus Cryptobacteroides sp.; assembly: GCA_045125535.1. Lineage (GTDB taxonomy): Bacteria > Bacteroidota > Bacteroidia > Bacteroidales > UBA932 > Cryptobacteroides. The sequence continues at coordinate 12,891 of JBGVNK010000068.1, read as the reverse complement.
CATCGTTCCTTATGAGAATTCGAATGTCATAGAAGGAAGTTCATTATAAATCATTTAAAAAGATAAATCATGAAGAAGATATTATTTTTCTCAGTGCTGGCTCTCATGGCAGCGGCCTGCCATAAGGAGCCATATCCGCAGGACGGCGACATGGAATACCTTGTATATACAGCTCCTGCAAAGAATGTGAATTTTACACAGTTCCAGACCTTTGACATTGTAGATAGTCTGCTTGTCATCGGTCAGAGTGACAAGCCTCAGTATTCTCAGTCAAACAATGCACTTGCGCTCATCCAGCAGTTTAGAGTCAATATGGAGAAGCTAGGTTACATCTACACTCCGTCAAATCCGGATGCAAATCTTGGAATCCAGCTCACATACATCGTGAAGACAGAAAGATATGTGCAGTACTACAAGGATCCGTACTGGTGGCTGGACTATCCGGGATACTGGCCTTCAGGTTACTGGGGCAACTGGTTCGGATACAATTATCCATATCCTGTGACCTACACCTACACAACCAATGCTCTCGTCACCGATATGGTCAACCTGACAGGCGATGAGAAAGCAGGTACTCCTCTGGAGATTGTATGGTCATGCTACATCGGCGGTCCGGCAAGCTCGAGCATAAATTACGATGTTGACAGAATGAAATCTTCGATCGACCAGGCCTTTGTGCAGTCGCCATATCTTTCACGCACAGCAACCTCAAAATAGTTAAACGATTAAATCAATAGAATATGAAAAAGATCATATATATAATTGCCGCTTTATCGGCATTCCTGCTCATGGCGGGAGAAGCTGACGCCCAGATGGGCAAGAGGCATTACGTGAACGGCGGCTGGCAGTTCAACGGAACTTTGGCAAACGATTTCGCCGAGACTGCACAGGGATACGGAGCATACCTCGAAGGCGGTTACTACATCAGCCCGATGGTGGCGTTCGGAGGATTTGCAAGCTTCAACACAAATAATGACTATATCCCGAAAGCTACCTACACTTTCGAAGACAAGTCGGCTCTCACCACAGACGTGGACAAGTCCATCTATCAGGTGCCTTTTGGAGCAACAGTCAGACTACGTTTCATGACCAGAGAATTCCAGCCATACCTTGAGGCGAAGATCGGAGCAGAATATGCGACACAGAGCACATATATGTCCACCTTTGTCAACAGACAGGACAACTGGGGATTCTATATCTCTCCAGAAATCGGATTTGCCGTCTATCCTTTCCCTAAGGATGACTTCGGATTCCATCTCGCAGCCTACTACAGCTTCGCTACGAACAAGAATGATACATATGATATCAAAGGTCTCAACAACCTCGGCTTCAAGCTCGGTATAGCCTTTTGATGACTTATCTGAAACTTAAAAGACTTTACACTCTGATTCCGGATATACCGGATCCGTCAGCCTGAAGGCAGTCACAGGAAGGCGGCAGAGTGTAATTTCTTTATGTTTTCAGGTGTTATGTCGGATTATAAACTGGAAAACATAAAAAAGTTCAAAAATAATTTGCAGGCAAAGAAAAAAAATGTACCTTTGCAGTCCCAATTCGAGAGGAGCTCAATTGAGACCCAGCGATACGGACACGGATTGATTCGTTAGCTCAGTAGGTAGAGCACAACACTTTTAATGTTGGGGTCTTGGGTTCGAGCCCCAAACGAATCACAAGAACAAGTTCTTTTTGACAATGCTTCCCTAGCTCAGTTGGTAGAGCACGACACTCTTAATGTTGGGGTCCAGGGTTCGAGCCCCTGGGGGAGCACTAGACGAAAGTCTAAAATACATAATGAAGCAATGCTTCCCTAGCTCAGTTGGTAGAGCACGACACTCTTAATGTTGGGGTCCAGGGTTCGAGCCCCTGGGGGAGCACAAAGATAGTCTTATATAGTCTATTAAAGTATGATGAATCGGTCTTTGAGATAACTCAGAGGCCGATTTGTTTTTTTAGAGTACGATAGAGTTTGAAAGTAATTTGCAAAAAGTGTGGTTAAAACTGTGGGTAAAACTGTGGGTAGATTTTCAGAGGTGAATGAAACTTGCCAAAAAACTGCAAAAATTTGGTAACGTGAAAAACCCTTTAGAAATTTGAAGAAACACACACAGTGAAAACAGAAAAACAACACACAGTTTTAACCACACTTTGCCCGAAATCTACACACAGTTGTCAGAAAATTTACACACAGTTCGTGCAACTTCTGACCCCTGTTTTTTGATGGTTTCGGCAGTAGCCCCAAACACACACAGTTTTAATAAGAATTTACACACAGTTTGTTGGGATTTACACACAGTAGTAACCTTAAAAAACTGCGCTATGGCACTACAATTTTACTTATCATCTCGCCCTCTTAAATCCGGCGAAAAACCCATCACGATGTCTGCACACATCGCCAACACCCGTATCCAGACTACCATCGGCATCTCCGTCAATCCAGATTACTGGCTCGACGCCAAACAGAAAGTAAAGAAAGGAGCCGTCAATGCCAAAGGCTTGAAATTCAACGAAATCAACGACAAACTTGATGCTATCTCAAAGGCCTTCAGCGCTTTCGAGACAAGCAACAACGGCACACCCACAACAAGGCAGGTTTTAAAGGATATTCTTCGCGATACCCTCTATGGAAAGACCGGCAAGCCAAAGAAGGAACAGCACGACTTCTACGAGACTTTTGACAAGATCGTAGCCACAGCAAGGGTGGAATGCAAGTGGTCAGACAGCACGATCAAGAAGCATAACACATTCAGGAAACATCTTGTATCCTTCGCAGCAAAGACACGCTTTGCCGACTGGACTTCCGACAAACTCAGCGAATTTGTCGCCTATGAAGGTGCAGAACTCGATATGAAGGACGTCTCTATTCAGAAAGACCTGAAGATGCTCAAATGGTTCTTACGTCGTGCAATGGAGATCGGCGTGAAAGTTCCGGCCGACTTCATCACCTTCAAGCCTAAATTCAAACTCATCGACAACGAAGTCGTTTTCCTTACCTGGGATGAACTGCTCAGACTCTACAACTTCGATGTCCCTAAAGACGGAACGGAAGTCCGCCTGAAGGACATTAACGGGAAGATATATAAGAAGGTCGTACAGAACCGATCATCCCTGATCAAGACCCGCGACCTCTTCTGCTTCTGTGCATTTACCGGTCTCCGCTACAGCGATATGGCCTCCCTCAAAAGGACAGACATCACAGAGGACGGAATCAACGTCATCACCGAAAAGACCGATTGTGCCCTGAAAGTGCCGTTCAACGCCTACTCACGCACCATCCTTCAGAAATACGAAGATGAGAACTATCCCGGCAATCTCGCTCTTCCGGTCATATCCAACCAGAAGATGAACGAATACCTGAAAGATATTTGCGAACTATGCGGCTTCACCACTCCGGTAAAGTACAGTTACTATAAGGACAACGCCAGATACGATGAAGTCCATCCGAAATGGGCTGTCCTCGGCACTCACGGTGGAAGAAGAACATTCATCTGTGCCGCCCTCGAAATGGGCATCCCGACCACAGTAATCCGCAAGATCACAGGACACGCCAACGAAGCGGCAATGCGGCCATACATCGCCATCACCGACAAGACAAAAGCAGATGCAATGAGCAAGTTTTCCGATAGAAAAACCGTATAAAACTCTAAAAGACTCCAAAATACTTGTAAAAATTTGCGAATTAAAGAAATTACTCCACCTTTGCCTACACAGTAAAGATGGAGTAATTTATGGAGACTATTAAATCAGACACCCCTTTGATGATGCTCACCGTATCGCAATTCCAGGCATTGGTGGCATCCTGCTTTGCCGATAAACAAGAGCAGCCTGCTCCGGAACCGATTCCGGTCAAACGCTATGTCTATGGATTGAAAGGCATCTGCGACCTCTTTGGCTGTGCTCATTCCACAGCTCAACATCTCAAGGATAATGTGATCACCGAAGCCATATCCCAGAACGGCAGGAAAATCATCGTGGATGTCGATCTTGCCCTCCAACTCTTTCAGGAAAACAAGAAGGCCTAAATCCTTCTTGCCTTGTTTATATCGTTCATTTCCAAAGTAAGCACGAAATTCCTTGACCCTCCAGTCTCATATATGAATATCCGGAGCACCTGTCCCTTCACAAGCGAAATCTTGTCGAAGCCAAACACGATATGTCCTTCTCCATCAGGCTCCACAAGCCCCATACCATATACACAACGAGGAATCACGCTCTTCTCATACACCAGACTTCTTTTAGTCTTCTTTCTGCTCTCGATCGAGAATCGCGGGTCATCAAACTCATAACTCACCTGCGACCCGTTCTTCAGCGAAATGGAGACATACAGCATATCATCCTTGATGAAGATGTTGTCGCATTGTAGGGAAATGTCATATCCGCTGCATCCCAGATGATACAGTTCCTTACCCTGGCCGGATATATCGGCAATCTCTGATACCGTCTCAATCCCGGCACGCTCCTTCCCCCTGGTGTCAATCAAAAGTGATGAAGGATATTCATCATACCTCACTACAAAAGTGTGCATCTGTCCGTTCGACTCCAGGCAGGTTACCGACGTACAGTAATCAAATGCCTCCCGAGCCTTGATTGCAACAATATCCTTACTTCCGTCGATGATCTTCGCCACCATCGATCTGTTTCCAAGATTCACATATTTCAGTTCAGACGCAAAACGAAGGTGCACTGTCTGCGTAAGCGACACTGATAGAGTATCACACCCCTCCGCAGCCATACATCTGCACCCCAACAAACACATAATCACAATACTCATCAATCCCTTCATATCATTTACTTCCGTTCAGATTTTACCAGAAAAAACTCATATCCCGATGACACATTCACCGACACCTCTCCGGAAGAGGACCTCGCTATATTGACTCCAGTGCGGATGATCGTATTCGCAATGTCTCCGACCAGCCCTCCGAATGTCGCTCCCGATGCACTCAAGGCGTCGTTCTCAGCCTTTTTCGCATTCTTGTTCGATGATGTCTCCGGGCAATAGATACCCTTTAATCCGTCCGTGTCATAAGCACATAGATTCAGCGGAATTATCTTCCCGTTCATTTCCACACTCTTTACATTCAATTCCAGCCTGTTGCCTATCTTGCAGATCGCATTCAGATGTGAATTCGCCGGAATACGGACTCCATTCTCTTCGTAAGTCTCCAGAAGTCTCAAAGTTACCCTCTGACCTTCCTTCAACTTCTCATCTCTGATGAACATACATCGGAAAGGCCTCTTGCTATCTTCCGGATAATTGACACCATCGTCTGTAAATTCATCATCCAACGAGAACACAATATCATCATCAGAATGGTATCTCAGTTCCACCTCATCCTCATCCACGCTGTCAGGAGGGGATGCACCCTCTGCCTCAGATGAAGTACCTGTAATCACATCACGCACCATTTCAGCCCTCTTCCTGTCATACTCCAGCTGCTCTTCCTCACTCATCTGCCGCTGCCGAACCGCCCCCGAATAGCCGCCAGCCCCCGCAGAACCACCGGAACCTGAAGAACCTCCCGGCTGCCTTGGCACGCTACGCTCTACCGGAGCCGGCCCGAACACCCTTTCAGCCGCAGATCCTCCTTTCCCCGGCTGCGCCATAACACCATCCATCCGACCGGATACGTCCTGCCCGTCATCCCCGGCTCCGACCGGGGATCTCCGACCGGCCTGACCAGCACCCCCGTAACCGTCATTCCCGGCCTGACCGGGAATCTTCTCTGACGACACAAGCGAAATCTCCTCCTCCGCCATCAGCATCTCAAAATACTCATCAGTCGAAACACTCTTCCTGCCTTTCTCCTGATAAGCCTCCCTCTTGCTCTCCGGAATCTCCTCGGCAATTCCTTCCGGCACATCCATCGCCACCTTTTCCGCTGCCGTCTCATCTCTGCAGCCAGGCAGAAACACCAGCCACAGCAACCCTATAAGGGCAACCAGCATCAACATAAATAACATCCAAGATTTCTTATCCTTCATATCACACTATCTTTTTCTGGTTTCTACAAGATTATTCTCAAGCACAACGAACTTCTCTATGATCAGTCCGTGCGGATTCACATCCGACCTCGACGCATTCAGCACCTGGCACGAGCTCACAAAGTCATATTCACTCATCGTGCTTTCACGGATCACATACTGCCTGGCAAAAGTCTTCACCTGATACGGATACCCATTACCCTGAAACACCACCGAATCCACAATCATCTGCTGCGATATATTCGCCGACACAAGCCGTGAATAATATCCCTTCTCTGCAAGGTCCTGCGAATACTCATAAGCCGACTTGTCGGCCAGGTTGAAGGCTCTGTCAAGATTCTCCTGAATGGTCTTTTTCTGTGGCGAGAGTGTAAACATCAGTTCGTGAAACCTGCTCACGTGATCCTTTATCTCCAGTTCCTTGCTCATCACCGCATCGGTCTGCAATGCCAGCAGAAGCGATTTTCCCTGGTCCAGCACATAAATCTTTTCCCTCTGTCTCTCCGCATAGTTCAAGGCTGCCAGCCCCACGACCAGAGAAAAAATGAATGAAAGGCAGACACACACCAACGTCAGCCTGTTCAGCCCCTTGAAGGACTTCTCGATGTCCTTCGTCAATAATTGAATCTTATTCATACAACACTTATTTAGATAACATAAACGCTTTCGCTGCCGTATTTATGGCAGACCTCATCACACCGCCGCCACCGGAGCCTGAAATCACCCACGAACTCATACTTGGCACCGCAAGGAGACAGATGATCGTCACAATGTCCAATATGATCAGATGAGTAGGTGCGGCAAACTTCCATACATCCGTAGAAGTCCAGAAGAATGAAATCATCATATCCCTCATCTTGAAATTCACGAAATCCACCATAGAAGCGAGAGGAATCCAGAATGAAATCTGTATATATCTTGCCAGCCAGGTACGGATGTTCCCCGTGAATCCGGGCATAAGAGCCAAGGCAAATGAAAAAGGCCCGACAAGTCCAAGGATGATCAGAAACACACTGCTTACGGCCAGCAGTATATACTGCACTATCTTTGCGAGCAGTGTTATCACCCAAGACAATATGCTTGTGCTGTTGCTCACCGGCACACTGAAAATCATCGTGGCTCCCATCTTTATGCTTTCCCAAAGCTTCTCCCAGAATCCCATTTCCTCACCTTTGGCAACGGTCTCTTCGGCAATCGACTCCATATAGGAACTTGTGCCGAACGACATACCTGAAGTCACGGTAGTATCAGCCACCTCATTCTGCATCATCTGCTCGAACTCTCCCTGTAGAGTAGTGGTTTTCCTGTCCTCCTCGATACTCCTCATCAGTTCCGCATACCTCTCATCCAATCCCTGTCTGTCGCAATCCACGAAAGCGGTTATTCCTCTTGTCACAGCAGTGGTCAGATGGTCGAACGGCATCAGAACCATAGTATAGAAATTCCAGGTAAGGGCAAGGATAGCCAGAGCCTTGATGATCGACCTGATGTCCAGCTGAGCAAACGGATCATTCATATACTTATTGTACCACCATATCAACGACACACAGGCACAAATGCAGGCAATACCACGAGCCAGCATATACAGCCCGCCCATTTCTCCGGTGAATATTCCCCACTTGATGCTGTCCAGCATCTCAAGATAATTCATCATCATAACCCTACCATTTAATTGCAAACGCCTCATCGATGCTTTCCACAGTATCAGCCACCATACGCCCCCTGTCTATAGCACCATAACTGTCCATAATGTGATTGTACATAGCCACATTAGCCTTGCACATCTGCCGGTCACACTCCTGCAGACCCTTTCGCCTCTGATCTTCGCTCATCTCGTTTCTGGAATCCAGATACTCTCTTGCCCTTTTCACCTCCCTCGAAGCAATCAGCAGAAACTGGAACCCCTGATTAACAAGATTCCTCACCTGATAATAATTCAAGTCATCCCGTTCAAGATTGTTTATCCTCTCCACATAATGCGAGAACATCCGTAAAGTCATCTCGTAAGTCTGTGCAATCCTTATCACCTCCTGAACCCTATACAGATCGGAACGCACCTCCCTGTATCGCTCGTTCATCTCCTTCAGGAACTTCAACTGCTCTTCCATCACTCCAAGATTCTGAAGGAACTGGGATGTGTTCAGAGCGATATTGTCGCCGTCCTGAAGGAACGACAGAATCGCTTGAGTCAGATTCCCGAAGTCAAATGTAGCCAACTGAGCGTGTGATTTCTGACTTCCTCCTACAAACAGACCGATACTTAAAATCAGCCCCATCACCCACCGTCTCATTTCACGAGCCTCCTAATTGCCTTTACAAAACTCCCAGCCTTCGCCACCTCCTTGGCAAGCCTCTCCTTATCCCTTTTCTGCGAAGAAAACGCAATCCTTTCCTCCGGCGACACCTCCAGCCTCATCACGAATGAATTCCTGTTCCCCAGATTAAAGAACACCTCACGCCCGGCACCGAAGCCCTTCCTGTACCTGTTGAGAGACAACACCATCGCCTTGTCATCCTCGTTCAGCGACAGATGCTCTGCCAGAGCGTCAAACCTGTTCACATACCTGGTCTGATCAAGCAGAATCTTCACAGCCGAATTCTCCACGATGGTATCCTTGATGATAGGGGAGGAGATTATATCCTTCAACTCCTGTGTCACCACCACAGCCGAAGTCCTGTGCTTACGTGCAGTCTTCCACAACTCCATCATATATGCGGCCATCTGAGTACCCATTATCGCTTTCCAGGCTTCCTCGATACACATCACCTTGAAGTCTCCGTTCGATGCCATCTTCTCGGCAAAGGCATCCATAATCACAAGCGTAGTGATCGGATAAATCACAGGATCACCCTTGATGTGATCGATCTCAAACACCACAAACCTGTCATTCAGAATATCTGCATTATCGTATGAATTCAGCAGGTAATCATACACCCCACCTTCATAGAACTGTTCCAGCGAGATCAGATAATCCTTAAGGTCAAAGTACTCTTTCCCAATCTCCTTTTCACCAAGGCTGAGGCAGAACTCATCCCTTACGAATCTGAAATAATCATTGAACACAGGATCGCATTCATCCTCCCACCTGTCGATGAAAGCGATGATGCTGTCTCTGACAATCTTCATAGAAGCAGAACTCGTAGATTCGTTTCCGTTCTTCCAAAGCGTAAGCATCAGCGTAAACAGGAAGTTCAGAGCTTGGTTGTCGGCAGTCCTGAATCGCTCCACATTTCTGAAAGGATTGAACGAAATCGGCTTACCCTTCTCAAAAGTGTAATAAGTGCCATCCAAGCCCTTGCTTTCTTCTCTTATGATATTGCACAGGGCACGATACGAATCACCCACATCTATCAGAAATACGTGCTGCCCGGCATTATAGCACGACCACAGATATTTGTTCATAAAGAAAGACTTTCCACTTCCCGAAGGACCCAGCAGAAACACATTATAATTCTCGATCAGGCCCATCTCCAGAGCCTTTTCCTGAATGTCGAATCTCTGAGGCACAAGTCTGAGCCTGTCGCTCATCTTCAACACTCCATCCGATACACCTTCTTCCTCTCCGTCATATATGCCTATGCACAGGGCAGAGGTCAGTTCCATAGTCATATACTCTCCGTATGCAAGCCCCGCCTCATTTCCCGGGATGGATGCCCAGAACTGGCAGGGAGTATCAAACTTGTCCAGCACAGGAGTGATACCCATCTTCGAGATGGCAGCAGTCACCATATCGCTTGCCCTGCCGGACTCATCGACAGGCTCGCCGGACAATATGTTTATATGAAACTTCACCGTAAACATCTGCTCCGAAGCAGAGTTCTCAAGAAACTCATTGATCTCATCTGCATACATCCTGTTCTCTGCCGACCGTGCCGACATCGACAGCATCTGTCTTCTCTTCGCATCCAGGCTGTTATGCACATCCTTTATCGGTTCCCTCAAGATAAATGCGTTCACAATATGCTCGCAGTCAAGTTCCTGTCCTATATCGTAAAGAAAAGACAGATTGACGGCAGAACTGTCGGTACTCAGCGAAGCCACCCTTCTGCACGAAGCCACCTCCGCAGGCAACTGGTCCAGATCGGCAATCAGATGACATCCCACCCGTTTGTCGCCGACAGTCACAGCCACTCCGGTGGCAGCAATGTCAGACAGGACATCTTCACCGCCATCCGTGAAATTCAGATAATCCTGGAGAATGCCCGGAGTCTCTTCGTTCCCGAATATGTCCTTTTCGGCAAGCCTTTTCAGTTCCAGTAATGGATTGCTGTTTACCACACTCTCGAACTGCTCTGCCGCCCCAAGCATCCTGGCAATTCCTTCGCTGCCCGGAACCCTGCCTGTACCCATTCCGGCAATTCCTGAAGGGCTGCCTTTCACATTGTTCTTGTTCGAGAATGTCACGAACAGCCTGCACCTGTGGTCAAGATACTCCCTTCCGTCAAAATGCCTCTCGTATGCCTCATCCAGCAGTCCTTTCGCCCTTTCAGAAGCATACTTCTTTTTCATATATATGTCCTGCTTATGCACGATACTGTAGTCCGGCAGCAATGCAATTGCCGCATTAAGCGTACTGATAATGCTGTCATACTTTTCTTCGTTGCATCTGAAAGCCGGAGGAAGCGACATCTCCCACCCGACACAAATGTCACCTCTCTTCGACAGGATGACTCCATCCCCACCGTTCATCACGGGGAAGCAATCTCTGATGTCTATCTTTTCCATACTTTATATTTCATTATGATATGTTTGGGAATACTCAGCCCGGCAATCTTCCTGTCAATGGCCTTTGTCCCGAATCTCTGCTGAATCTCACCGATTGCCATATATCCGGCAGCAAACAGTACGGCAGCCGCAGCCATACCGGTTATGCTCCCGAATACCGAGCCGATGATCATAGCCACCACAACATCAATCATCACCGCTGCACCAGCGACAATGATATACCTGCCCTTGATCCCGAACAGAGAAAAAGGGCGGTCAAGGTTCCTATAGACCTTGCATCTCATAGTCCTATGAAGTTTTTCAGCACCAGAGCGGCAATGATGCAGAATATCATTCCTCCGCACCATCCCAGTGCCTTGTTTGCAGACTGCTGATCTCCGCTATAGAGTTTGATTCCCACCGTGATCAGCGACACGATTGCGATGATGCTCAGAACTGCAATCACCACCTGATAGATCAGCGAACCGGCAGACCTGATCTGCATATTCGCCTCATTCAAAAACGAAATGGCATCCTGTGCCATCAATGCCGGAGATGCCAGAAACAGCAATCCCAACGCGACATTTCTCTCTCCTCTAATCCTCATCACTAATGTCCGTTAATTACTTCTTGTATTTCATCAAGTTCACTGGTCTTCACAGCGAACTTGTCTATTATTGATTCCTTCTTCTGCTTGACCTTCTTCGCCTCCTTTTCCGATTCATCACAACACACCTTGAACCGTTCCGGCACAACGATAGGCTCTACGCAGACAACAGGCACCAGACCATCAGGAATCTTCTGCCTTTTGAACTCCTCTCTCCTCATACCTCACAATCTCCTCAAACAGGTTAATAATGCCCGGATTCTTCGCTCTTATCTCCTTTTCCGGGAAACATACAGTGCTCCTCAGGAACCCTTTGGCTCCCATCTCTCTCTTCATAGCAATGGAATTCTTCACCATAGCCTCCGACACTCTCACTCCGTGCCTTTCAAACCATTCACGCAGCCTGCCATATAAGGCAGGATCTTCCTTGCCGTGCACTCTGTTGAAAAAGGGTAGTGTCTTCAACCCTGTCTCCTCGAATATCTGCGACAAGGTCTTTGCTGAACAAATGCTGATGGCATCCAGTTCCACAGGGATGACCACCATATCGATCACTCCTGCAGTAGCCAGATGGCATATGGCATCGTCTTTTGAAAATGATCCCGGGAAATCCAGAATGATATAGTCGAACTGCTCCTTTATTCTCCTGATGCTTGCTGCAAACTCGTCGAGGCTGTCGCTGTCGGTGTTCTCCACCTTCTCCACAATATACAGCCCATCCCTGTCGCACTCGGCATCACCTTCCTTCATAAGGCTCAGCTCCCTCAATCTCATATTATACAGATTGTATTCAGGTCCGTCAAAGTCAAGCACCATAGCCCTCTTACCGAGAATATAACTCACATATGATGCAAACGCCGCACTCAGCACCGTCTTGCCAGACCCACCTCTGACCGTAAAAAATGTCAACACCTTCATATCTCTCTCACGATTTCTACACAGCAAAGGTAATCATCGTGGCACGATGTGCAAATTTTTACGGTTTTTTAGGGATATTTAACGAAAAAATGCGTGGGCAGAAACTTATCAGCATCTGTGGTCCTGAGAAAACCATATTACGATGATAAGTCGAGCCCACGCAAACGCGCAGGCATTTACCAACTTATCCGGTCGTAACAAATTGAAATTTCTCAGGTTTCAGATTGCCCGAATAAATAGCAAATGCTAATATTTGATGATGTTATTTTTTACCAATGATGCAAAGGTAAGAATTATTTCAGAAAATCAGTTATGCCTTTCATCAGAAGGCTTAACCTCGGATATAGATTCCATATACATCATCTCAAGATTAAGGTCGGATGACACGCGAATACCTATGCTGATCAGGAAATCATACACATCACCCCAAGTGTCTTTGCCGCAGGAAATTGCCGCCACCTGCACAATGATGTTGTAAATATCCGTAGAACATTCATCGCGTACAGCATCTGATACTTCGTTCTTAAAGTCCATCTCTGCCAGCAATCCGATTGCTGTGTCCAGCAAGAGGCACACAGCCCGGCCTTTGGTCAGGATCAAAAAATCTTTTTGATTCATAATGATTTAAAAATTAAAGGTTCATCAATCCCGCCAGCGGTCTTACTATAATGTATATACA
>JBGVNK010000067.1:0-7026 GCA_045125535.1 Candidatus Cryptobacteroides sp. | reverse complement strand
ATCCTGTCCCCGTCGGGCTTCTTGATGATCTGGAATGCCAGTTCATTTGTCTGCTCGACCTTCCTGACGGGTTCCTCTGCAGGCTTCCTGTTCAGAGACCTCTCATACGAATCCATCGTATTCCTGAGGTCCGTTTCCATGACCTTGCCGCACTGCTTGACGATCTCCTCCGGGATGTCCCTGTAGAACGCATGCGCCACTGCCCCCGCCATCGATGCTATGGTGGTGGAGTCTCCTCCCATGGCTACGGCCCGTCGGACTACATCCTCGAAACCATTGCCTTCCATGAAGCACCTGAGGGCGGCTGTGACCGTATTCATAGTGGAGTAGTCCGTCTTGCCGGTCGGGCGGTAGTAGAACTCTCCGCTCGGCTCACCGTTGATCAGCACATCCTCCTTCTGAGCTCCCGAGAGGATCGTCTTCAGATCGGATTCCGGCAGGGAGAAGTCTATCCCGTAGCAGTTCTCCATCGCGAAGCGGATATCGTCCTTGCTGCGTCCGTGCCATGCCTGCCAGACGGCTTCGGTCATGGCTTCTGCTCCCTTGATGCTGTCCGGATGGCTGTGCGTGAACTCCGCGCTCATCCTTGCAAGGTCGATCGCCTCCTTGAGGTCGCTAACGCTCAAGGCGATCGGCGATATCCTTGACGCAGGGTCGTTGTTGTCCCTTGAGAACGGCTTGAAGTACTCGCTCCGGCACCATATGTTCATCGTAGGGGAGAACCCGCAGCCGGGATGACGGCAGTAAGCCTCCTGCATGCAAGATATGAAGGTGTCCTTGCGGTGCTCCGGATCAGTGGCGATCCAGCGCGCTACCGCAAGGGTCATGACGGTGGCGTCAGTCACCTTCGGGTGGAAGGTCACCTCCTCGCCGCCATGACGGCCGCGGACTCCGGCGAACATCTCGAAGCCGCTGTCCTTAGCATTGGTCCTCTCGTATGGAGACGCGATGATGTCCCCGGCAACAGCTCCAAGCATACTATTTCACCTTCATTGATTGACTTTTGCCTTTCTTCTGTCCCTCCTTCATGGAGTTCTCCACCTGCTGCTTGACCTGCGGGTCCACCTTCAGCTCCTTGGAGTACTTCATGTCCAGGCCTGCCTTCTGCGCTTCCTTGAACCAGGTAGGATGGCAGGTCACCACCTGACGCTGTGCGGCGTCGAACTGCACGCAGCAGGTGAATCTCTCGCCATCACGCTTCATGCCGGAGATGGCGATGGCCTTGCCCTCTGCGAGCGCCTTGGCCTGCTCGTCGGTGAAGGTCACTCCGTAGATTCCCTTGCCTCTGGAGTGTCCCTTGTCATCCAGGAGCATGGCCTTTACCTGCTCCACAGGCATTCCCACGACACGGTTGGTAGGCTGATGGATGGATACAAGGAACTCCTGTTTGCGTCCGTCTACCTCGATGGCGATTGGACGTCCACCGTTGGCATTGGCAAGTCCGTATCGTGTGTTCTTGCTGTTGTCCTCCCACGAGGTTCTCTCGGTGAGCGCCTCCTTGACCTTCTGGCTTGTGATCGGCTGATTGTAGAGATAGAGGGTGTCGTTCGGCGTCTTGGCCTTCTCCATGGTGAAGAGCTTGACCGCCCATTCCTGGCCCTCTCCCTGCGGATAGGCCCTGAGCGAGAAGAGTCCGGTCAGCTCCTTTGTGCTGCCGTACACGAGATCGGTCATCTGTCCGTAGGCGAGCTGGGTCGCCACGGTAGGGTTCTTCATGATTGTTTCCTTAGAGATCCCGTACTTCTCCTTCAGGTGATCCCAGTTGATCTTGTTCAGTCTGTTCTGAACGTCGTTCGGTAATGAATTTTCCATATGAATGTGATTTATGGGTTGATGTCGTTGCAACCAACATCTCGTTGTAGTCCTTGTACCCATCGAAGAGGTGGGACATGCTTACTACACGAGTGTCTTCATTCACACAGAAACATTCAATCTGGGCTGCGGCATCGGCGCCGGCCCTGTCGTTATCCAGGTACAGGTGTATCTCCTTGTGGGCCGAAAGGAACTCCAGGGCCCTCCTGAGGTTGGATACACTGTTAAGAACGCATACGTCGCACGGGAGAGTGCCTATTCCTTGGTCTTCGATCCATGACAGGAAGTCGAAGAACCCCTCGAACACGGCCACGGCATCAGAAGACTCTCCGCTCCTGATTACGGATATGCCGCTGGCCGAACATTTCTTTACAGAATTCGAGCGAAGGACATACCCTCCGGGTTCATTGGCGAATCCTATGACCGTATGCTTGAGGGTGGGGGAATAGACGCTGTGATAGGTTATCTGCACGCAGTACCTGTCCAGAGTCTCCTTGGAAACCCCTCGCGCGGCTGCGTATCTGAGCAGACCCTTGCGGGTGAATCCCTTTGCCTTGTGGTCTATGATGATTGTCCTTTCGGGTTCCTTTGAGGCAGGTGAAGGGGAGCGGTATGTGTATGACGGGATGAACGAGGTGTTCATCTGGGCGAGGATGTCGAACGCCTCGTCATTGCCACAGCCGGAAAGCTTCGTCACCAGGGTCAGCACACCGCCTCCCTCGGCAAGGCCGAAGTCATACCATACGTTCTTCCTCGGGTTCACATGAAACGAACGGTTGGACTCCTCCCTGAAAGGGGAGTAGTAGTGATAGGTCCTGTCATGGCTGGTGTCCTTGCCGTAGAACGACAGGACAGCCTCTATAGGAGTCGAAAGGAGGATTCCCTTCTCTTCATATGTATAGCTTGCCATAAGAATCTAAATTGTTCGTTAAATGTTACTAAATGTTTGTTAAATAAAAATATTTACATACATTTGCAGCACTATCGCAAGGAATACGAATACTGTTGTTAAATACTTTCAAGGACAAAGTTAAAAGAAACTAATTGTTTTTGCAACTTTTGACCCAGTTCTTGATGCAATGCTCACTAAAAATGCGTAAAGAGGCTAGCAATCCTGAAAGCAATTATCAGGATGGTCAGTGGAACCTGGTACATCTCAAGTTCCTGACCGACTTCATGGAAGAGACTGGACTGACAACCGCGTCAGTAGCAGAATTGGTAGGCATCTCCAGACAGGCTGTCTACTACTGGTTCAAGAAGGACAACGTCAGAATCTCGATGATCTACAAGCTTTTCGAGGCTTACGGCTACAGGATCGAGTTCGACCTGATCAAGGAAAGACCTACAGAAGGGGAGCCTGCAAGAGTTGAAATGGAGGTCGAGAGAGAGTCGAAGACCGGAAAGAGACTTGAATTCCTGGCAAGCGCCCTCAAGAGATACAACATCTACAGGGAGGAAATCTCTCCTAAGATGGGTATCGGAACCACTACAATCTACTACTGGCTCAGCCATGATGATGTATTCATCTCGTACATCTATCAGCTTGCTGAAGTGGCAGGACTGAAGGTGTCGATCAAGATTACACCAAACAAGAACACTAAGTAGAACACTTAAATAGTATTTAACATGAAAGAATTGGTAGAAAAGATCAACGCTCTCTATGCAGAGTTTGAGAAGGATGCGACAGCTCAGGCTGACAAGGGAAACAAAGCTGCAGGTCAGAGAGCAAGAAAAGTTTCACTCGCTTTGGAGAAGGAACTCAAAAATTTTAGACGCCTGTCACTCGAGGCAATAAAGTAATCTGAACAAGATACTTAACAACGTCTGGAACGAAGAATGGAGTAATCCACTCTTCGTTTTTTTGTTATATTCCTAAACTCTGAACTTGATTGCTAGGACTCTCGGGGTTTTCTTAAGAATATATCATCCAGCGAATCCAATTGTATTCTGAAATTGTGGAACCTATAGCTTTTCTTTAATCCAGCGTTTGTAGTCCACTGTGTTAAGAGCGAGTTTGCTTCAGGGTAAGACATCCCTTGAAACACGTGCCCTTCGTTATCGCATTGGCGGATTATTTCAGCCGCCTCGCTTGATATATATGTTCGTTTGCCTCTTTTCCCTTTGATATCTAAGGACCAATTGCCGAAGTCGTCACTAGTCAAGTCCTTTACTTCAAGCCTTAAAAGGTAAGATACAGGTAGACCAGTCAAAAGATGGAGGTTAAGCAATTTTTCGACCCTGTGGTCTCGTTCCGGATACCGATATAGCTTCCTCAGATCAGCAAATGAAACTACGCAGTCATCATCAGGATAGCGTGGTAACCCTGCACCGGCAATGCCATCCTCAGAAATGAAACCTTTACTTATGGCTGTCCTGCATACAAATAGCATCTGACGCATGTATAGCAATACAGTCGAGTTGGCAAGCAGGGCGCCTTTGGATGTGGATGCCTTGCATTCAAGAAAGGTCTGATATTCGGCAATGAATCCAGCGTTTATTCTGTCGAAAGCACATCGCTCACCGGTGAATTTAATCAACTGCTTGAGCGATGCTGTTAGATTGTATCCCATACTTGATGCCAGATGTCTATAGAACGAGATGAAGTCTTCAGATGGTAGTCGGATCCTGCCATCGTCGAATTCTGATCTGCGCTTATCAAGTAATGAGTTAGCTTTGGAGTATCTTAGTCTGTTGAATTTCTCCTGATTTGCATTTGCTGGGTTCGTATATACCTTGATACCTATATCCTCATAATCAAGGGTAAGGCCTCTATTCATGTCAATAAGGGCCGGAGTGTATCTGATAAGAAGCCTCGCCCAGCCGTGACCTATTTTCTTTTGAAAGATTTCTATGATGGCTCTGCGCCTTTCGTTGCTCATTTCCTTCTTTTCTTTTTTAAGGTAATTGCATTAGCTGCCATTCGTCTCTTGTCATCAACAAGATCAGCATAAATCTGTGTGGTTTTGACATCCCTATGAGTTAACTGGTGTGACACGGTATAAATGTCGGTACCATATGCCATAAGTAGGGTGGCGTAGGTGTGACGAAAGTTATGAAACGTGATCTCCTTGGATATCCCAGCATCCTTTATCCATTGTTTTAAAGGAGCGTATGTCATGGCTCTATTCAAACCGTAAAACACAAGTCCAGATTCTTTTCTTTCTCCACAGTATGCGAGAGCTTCCTCACTGATGAATATGACATCATCTCTACCTGCCTTTACGATATTCTTGATAATGCATGGGCCACCATCAGGTGCTGTTTTTATGTCACTCCAGTCAAGGTCAAGAATGTCACTGATTCGCAAACCGGTGAATATGGAAAACATCGAAGCTCTCTTGAGCACGGCATATCTGCACGGCGTCTTTTCAAGACGCATGACTTCCTCCATAATCAGATATGCCCTCTGGGGATTCCTGTAAGGTATTTTCTCTAGACATTCGGCTATGTTATTGGGAATCAGATGCTCCTTATAAGCTAGCTTCAGTATGTATTGGAAGCGGCTGAAATAACTGCATGCTGAATTATGGCTCAGTTTGTTTCCGTCCTTCTTTTTTGCCGTATTCGTAAGATGGTCTCGGTAGCCGTTACATAAGAACATGCTTATGTCGCCGAATCTGCACTGGCCGTTACAGAATCTGAAGAAATGTATATAAGATGAATCCTTCTGGCCAACCTTATCTTTATAATATGCCAGGAAATCATTCTTCTCATTGCGTGTATCATACAGACCATACTGCTTGTTGATCATCTCTATAGCTTTGCGGGATCGAATCTCTTCAGCTTGTCGCATAGTGTTCTCATTATGCTCCCTCTGTTCCTTATTAGTCGGATTGAGGTAGACAGTCATGTGTAGGTATTCCTGCCTGTAAGTCCTTCCTGTCACTTGATTCTTGATGGGAGGATGATAGTCAAGAAACAAATATCCCTTGCCGTTTTTCCTGTTGCTTTGCCTTAAAGATACTGTTGAAATCATATGCTCAATTATTTATGCTGCAATGATGATAATATTTTTACTTTCTGAAATCTTGATAGGGTGAGATTAGAGCGAGATTAGAGTCTGGTAAGATTGAACCTTACTCCAACTCCCCATATGCAGCAATGAAATCAGCCTTGTTTATCCATAATGTCCGTTTTACTGTGAGACGTCTTATGTTATGTCCTCGCAGTCTGTTATGAAGCTGCTTCCTGCTAAGTCCCATCAGCTCCATAACTTCTTCGGCTTTATAGTATTCTTTCTTGAAGTCGATTCCGACATGCTTTGCTTCATAGACATGCTTTCGTGAGTATAGAACACTGCTGCCTATGTGTGGCTTCTTTGGTATTGCTCTTTCGCTGACAAGCGAATATATGGCACTGTCTGTCATTGAAAACATCTCCTTTATCTCTTCCTTGCTGATCCAGTCTGTAATTTCAGGGTACGGGTCTTTGTTCCTGCGTCTGGAGAGGTTCTCGATCTGGGACCTTTTATAGTATTTGCAGTTGCCGAATGTGACAGATTCCAGTTTATGCTTCTTGAATAATTTCCAGGCTGTGGCATTGCATACTCCCAGTATTACACACGCTTCTTTCTTGCTTACGTATTTGTCTGCAATGTCTTCATTGAGTTCTTCCTGTGTGGATGCTCCTGCTTTTGATTCAGCAAGCTTGATGATTCTCTCCTCTTTGGAATAGGGCAGTCTTTTTTCAAACAGACAATCCAGGTCAGCTCGTCTTAGCCTTACTGTCGCTCCCAATTTCATTGACGGAATCATTCCTGATTGTATATAGCGGAATAATGTCGACCGGCTGATCCCTAGATAGACAAGAGCTTCCCTTATACTCACGACCTCTTTCTTTGTGTATTCAGATATGATTTGCTCCTGGTCACGAGAAACTACAATCTTCCTGTTCATTGCCCTGTGCCGAGCTTTGTAAGCCCTTTGCGAGCACTGGTGCGAGCAGTACTGAGTGCATGACTTCTGGGCAGTAAATTCTTTACCGCAGAAAGCGCATATTCGTGTATATCTCATCTTTATTTCTCCCTATTTCACCCCAAAATTTGTGTCATCTTGTGTCACTGTGTGTCAGGGTGTGTCACATCGTTTAACATCTCGTTTAGATTGTCCTTTCGTTGTGATGCTAATTTTAAAATTCCAACAAATTCTGTTAAAACAAATTATAAATATCGTATTATACCGTATTACAAGACGGGTATGCAGAAATAAAAAGGAG
>JBGVNK010000066.1:0-9300 GCA_045125535.1 Candidatus Cryptobacteroides sp. | reverse complement strand
ACACTCGGATTGAGCGGCAACATCAAGCTCACTCCTCGTCTGTCATTGAATATGAGCACCGGTTTCGACCTCATGGCACTCAAGATGACAACCACTCAGTTGAGTGCGAGATACGACCTTCACTGCTTCAATATCGATGTTTCATGGGTCCCTACAGGTCAGTGGGAGTCATGGAGCTTCAGAATTGCTGCAAATGCGGCTGCTTTGGCAGACCTTTTGCGATTCAAGAAGAGCAGCAGCTACTGGGATAACAATTATTAATGGCGGTAAATCCCCTGCGGTGGTTGCAGGTTAGATTATTTTTACTACCTTTGTGTATCCCCAGATCAGTTCTGTCTGAAATTTAAATCATTTTTAAACATTTTGTAATGCATAAGATTTTTGATCTTAAGGAGATGGAAATCGAGCAGCTTCAGGCACTTGCCGGTGAACTTGAAATCAAGAGTTTCAAGAAAATGGATAAGGAAACGCTCGTATATGCCATTCTTGATGAGGAAGCGAGGAAAAATGCGCTGAATGCACCTGAAAGACCGGAAAGAAGCCGCAGAGGCCGTCCGAAAAAATCAGAGAAGCAGGCGTCAGAACAGTCCAAACCTAAAGAAGTGGTCAAGACTGTTGAGAAAAAGGAAGAGCCTAAGACAGAAAAGTCTGAAGCTGAGAATGAAAAGGCTAAGGAAGTTGTTGCAGAACAGAAGCAGCAGCCTAAGAAACGTGGACGCAAGCCAAAGAATACACAGGCACAGGCTCCAGCAGAAGCACCTGCGGCTGAAGTTATTGAAGTAAAGGCAGCTGAGTCTGCTGAAAATTCACCTGAGAAGCCAAAGGAAGACGCTCCTCAGCAGCAGAAGCAGCTGGGCAAGCAGAAACGTCAGAGAATATCAAAGAATAATACTCCAAAGGCAGATACTCCAGCAGAAATCAAAACAGAAGAAGCACCTGTTGCTGAGGTTAAAGAGGTACAGGAACCTCAAAAGCCTAAACAGGAAAAGCAGGAGAAGCCACAGCAGCAGGTAAAGCCTGTCATTGAATTTGACGGCGTGGTAGAGGCTACAGGAGTTCTCGAAATCATGCCTGACGGATACGGATTCCTCCGTTCATCAGACTATAATTATCTTAACTCACCGGATGATATTTATGTATCACAGTATCAGATCAAGCAGCATGCTTTGAAGACTGGTGATACCGT
Source organism: Candidatus Cryptobacteroides sp. (assembly GCA_045125535.1). GTDB lineage: Bacteria > Bacteroidota > Bacteroidia > Bacteroidales > UBA932 > Cryptobacteroides. Next base: position 8,114 of record JBGVNK010000066.1, on the reverse strand, counting down.
TACCGGAGAGATCAAGCCGCCGAAGCCAGGTGACAAATACTTCCCTCTCGTCAGGATCAAGTTCATCAACGGACGTACTCCGGAATTCATCCGCGACAGAATTCCGTTCGATTTCCTTACACCTCTTTTCCCAGAAGAGAAATTCAACCTTCTCGGTAACGGTCACAATGACATGTCATGCCGTATCGTGGATATGTTCACTCCTATCGGAAAGGGACAGCGAGGACTTATCGTGGCTCAGCCTAAGACAGGTAAGACAATGCTTCTCAAGTCTATAGCAAATGCTATCGCGGACAATCACCCTGAAGTTTACATGATTGTTCTTCTGATCGACGAGCGTCCGGAGGAGGTTACCGACATGGCACGCAGCGTAAAGGCAGAGGTTGTTGCATCGACATTTGACGAGCCGGCTGAAAGGCACGTAAAGGTTGCCAACATGGTGCTGGAAAAGGCCAAGAGAATGGTCGAATGCGGCCATGATGTAGTTATCCTTCTGGACTCCATCACACGCCTTGCACGTGCTTATAATACCGTTCAGCCTGCATCAGGAAAGGTCCTTTCCGGAGGTGTTGACGCAAATGCCCTCCATAAGCCAAAGAGATTCTTCGGTGCTGCACGTAACATCGAGAACGGCGGATCGCTCACAATCCTTGCAACTGCTCTTACAGAGACCGGTTCAAAGATGGACGAAGTCATCTTCGAGGAATTCAAGGGTACAGGTAACATGGAGCTTCAGCTCGACAGACGTCTTTCCAACAAGAGGATCTTCCCAGCAGTGGATGTTACTCTTTCAAGTACACGTCGCGACGACCTGCTCTACTCCCCTGCTCTTGCAAACCGCATCTGGGTCATGCGCAAGTTCCTTGCAGACATGAACTGCATCGAAGCTATGGAGCTTCTCCAGAACAGGATGCAGCGCTACGGCACAAACGACGCGCTTCTCCAGAACATGGACAAAGAAGACATGTAAGTCAACATACAAATTAGAAAGGCCCTCGCTCATTCACTGATGCGAGGGCCTTTCCGTTACGATAAGAGAATCATTTCTTACCGTCTTTTCTGTGATGGTCCTTGTCAAGGTCGGTCTTCATCTTTTCTTTGTCTGCTTTCAGGTCTGCTTTTGCATCTTCGATATGCTTGTCAAACTTAGCCTTCAGCTGTTCCTTTGTAAGACCGTCTGTTTCAACCTTGTGCTGCTGATCTTTAAGATTATATCTTACCTCATTCTTCATAAGCTGGATATTGTCGTACAGTTCAGCCTGCTCGACTGCTCTCCTGTAATGACGCAGAGCGGACATCTGAGTTGGGAATGTATATACTCTTTCGGCTTCAACGCACACATCGCCGTCGTATGTGTATGACTTCATGTCGATGATTCCGTCATAGATGTGTGTGTAAACCACTGTATTTCCGATAATGTCAACTCTCTGCACATCAGGACTCCGTTCCTGGATAGCTTTTCTCATGAACTGTCGTTCCTGTCTGAACGGCTCATCCATCATTGCTTTTGCCTGTCTCTCATTTGTAGTGCAGGCTGTCATTACAGCAAACATGGCTGCAATAGACATAATAAAAAAAACATTTCTCATAACACTAATAATTAATAGTGCTATGAGAAATGTCAATATTTATGCCGTATTCTATTAATACTGATCCCAGCTCTTGATCTGGATGTCATCGATTGACATCGCGCAGAATGCACGGATGAATGCTGTTGCAAGACGTGCATTTGTAATGAGCGGAATGTTGAAGTCGATGGCTGCACGACGTACGTGATAGCCGTTTGTAAGTTCTCCGTGTGAGAAGTTCTTAGGAATATTGATCACAAGGTCGATTTCCTTGTTTGCGAGCATCTCCATGGCAGCCTTATACTTGCCTGAAAGTTCAGGATCGTTAGCCTCTGTAGGCCAGATCACGCGCTCAGCAGGGACGCCGTTTTCATTAAGGTATTTTGCAGTTCCTTCAGTACCATAGAGGTTGTATCCTCTCTCGTGAAGGAGTTTGCATGCTCCGAGGAGGTCTGCCTTCTGGAGAGCGTTACCTGATGAAATAAGGACATTCTTTTCAGGAATCTCATATCCTACAGAAAGCATTGAGTTGAGAAGCGCCTCATTGAAGTCATCGCCAAGGCAACCTACCTCACCGGTAGAGTGCATGTCGACACCAAGAACAGGGTCGGCCTGCTGGAGACGTGAGAACGAGAACTGTGAAGACTTGATACCTACATAGTCAAGGTCGAATGCAGACTTGCGAGGTGCTGCAGGCTTCAGCCCGAGCATTGCCTTGGTTGCAAGTTCGATCATGTTGATCTTGAGAACCTTGGAAACGAATGGGAAGCTTCGTGAAGCACGGAGATTACACTCGATCACCTTGATGTAGTTCTCCTTCGCAAGGAACTGGATGTTGAATGGTCCTGTGATCTCAAGGGCTGCAGCGATCTTCTTTGCGATCTTCTTGATGCGACGTACAGTCTCTACATAGAGTTTCTGTGGAGGGAACTGAATTGTCGCGTCACCTGAGTGTACGCCGGCAAACTCAATGTGTTCTGAGATTGCGTAAGCAATTACCTCACCGTTGTCAGCCACTGCATCGAACTCGATCTCCTTGCAGCGCTGCATGAACTCAGACATCACAACTGGATGTTTCTCAGACACTTCCGCAGCAAGACCAAGGAAATTGCGGAGCTCCTCATGATTGTAGCATACGTTCATTGCCGCACCAGAAAGTACGTATGAAGGACGAACAAGAACAGGGAAACCTACCTGATCGATAAACTGGTCCACCTCGTCGAAGTTTGTAAGTTCTTTCCACTTAGGCTGGTCGATTCCGAGAGCATCCACGATTGAAGAGAACTTGTGGCGGTCCTCAGCCTTGTCGATAGATGTCGCCTTTGTTCCGAGGATGTTCACCTTGTTCTGGTCGAGACGGAGAGCAAGGTTGTTAGGAATCTGACCACCTACAGAAACCACTGTGCCGTGCGGATTCTCGAGGTCGTGGATATCCATCACGCGCTCAAATGTGAGTTCGTCGAAATAGAGACGGTCACACATATCGTAGTCTGTAGATACGGTCTCAGGGTTATAGTTGATCATCACTCCCCTGTATCCCTGGTTGCGGATAGTCTGGAGGGCATTAACAGAACACCAGTCGAACTCAACTGAGCTACCGATGCGGTATGCACCAGAACCAAGAACGATTACAGAATTCTTATCGTGCTGATACTTAACGTCATTGAAGTTACCACCGTAAGTAAGATAGAGGTAGTTTGTTGCAGCAGGATAGTCTGCTGCAAGGGTGTCGATCTGCTTCACGCATGGAAGAACACCATTTGCCTTACGGAATGCGCGAACGATGTCTTCTGCCATGTCGCTGTCCATACCCTTATAGAGTGCGTTTGCTACCTGTACGTCTGAGAATCCCTGTACCTTTGCCTTTTTAAGAAGATCGAGAGGCATAGATTCACAGTTGTCATATTTACGCATTTCCTTGTGAGTCTCGACAATGCCCATGAGTTTGTTGAGGAACCACTTGTCGATCTTTGTGAGATCGTGGATCTGGTCAACTGTGTAGCCAGCCTGCATTGCCTTGCTGATCACGAAGATACGGTTATCTGTAGGCTCGTTGAGCGCCTTGTCGATATCGTCAACCTTGATTTCCTTGTTGCCAACGAATCCGTTTGCACCCTGACCGATCATACGGAGACCCTTCTGGATAATCTCCTCGAAGTTACGTCCGAGAGACATCACCTCACCTACCGACTTCATCGAAGAACCGATCTTGCGTGATACACCTGTGAACTTCGAGAGGTCCCAACGTGGGATCTTTGCCACAACATAGTCAAGAGCCGGCTCGAAGAATGCAGGAGTCTGCTTTGTAACTGAGTTCTTGATGTCGAAGAGACCGTATCCGAGACCGATCTTCGCAGCAACGAAGGCGATAGGGAAACCTGTAGCCTTAGATGCGAGTGCAGAAGAACGGCTGAGACGTGCATTCATCTCGATAACATAGTACTCCATAGAGTCTGTATCGTATGCATACTGCACGTTACACTCACCCACGATGCCGATATGGCGTACCATCTTGATCGCGAGGTCGTGGAGGAACTGGCATTCCTTTGCGCTAAGTGTCTGTGTAGGAGCAACAACGATCGACTCACCTGTGTGGATTCCGAGCGGGTCGAAGTTCTCCATGTTACAGATTGCGATACAGTTGTCGTAGCGGTCGCGCATCACCTCGTACTCGATCTCCTTCCAGCCCTTGAGAGACTTCTCGACGAGCACCTGAGGAGAGAATGAGAATGAACTTTCGCAAAGTGTGACGAGTTCTTCCTCGTTGTTGCAGAATCCTGAACCGAGACCGCCGAGAGCGTAAGCCGCGCGGACGATGACAGGATAGCCGAGTTCCTTGGCAGCTTCTTTTGCAGCCTCCACAGTCTCTACAGCGTGAGACTTGATGGTCTTCACATTGATTTCAGCGAGTTTCGCGTTGAAGAACTCACGGTCCTCAGTGTCCATGATTGCCTGAACCGGAGTACCGAGCACCTTCACATTATATTTCTCGAGGATTCCTGCCTCATAGAGATCCACACCGCAGTTCAGGGCTGTCTGGCCACCGAATGCGAGGAGGATTCCCTGAGGAGCTTCCTTCTGGATAACCTTCTCTACAAAGTATGCTGTAACGGGGAGGAAGTACACTTTGTCCGCCACCTGCTCAGAAGTCTGGACAGTGGCAATGTTAGGGTTGATGAGGATGGTCTCGATGCCTTCCTCCTTGAGGGCCTTGAGGGCCTGCGATCCTGAGTAGTCAAACTCTCCGGCCTGACCGATCTTGAGTGCTCCTGAACCGAGCACGAGGACTTTCTTTATGCTGTTGTCTATCATAACCTTAGAGTTTGCTGATGAATTCGTCAAGCGGTGTAACATTCTCAGTGAGGCCTACACATACTTCCGGGGCGAAGTTGAGACCTGTAAATGGCTTGGTCTTGTGACGGAGACCGTCGACAGCACCGTCATTGAGGTTGGTGAAGTAAACCTCCCAGTCTGAAGGGATGAGCTTTGCCTTCACTGCACGATATACGTTCTGAGAAGAAATATATGTACGGTTTGTACCTTCCTTTCTTACAGGCTGGTTTGCGCCTCTATGCGGATGAGCGAGTCTTTCGAGCTCGCATCCTGCAGCCTTAGCGATGAGATGGTAACCCATTCCGAGGCCGAAAACAGGCTTATTGCCTGCGAGTGCCTTCTTGAGGTTTTCAACTGTTGCCTCGCAGCTGCATGTGCAGCCAGGACCGTTTGAAACATACACACCGTCATATTCGAGGGTTGTAAAATCGTAGTCGTAAGGCACTCGGATCACCTCTGCACCTCTTGCGATGAGACCGCGGATGATGCTGTGCTTTACACCGCAGTCAACGAGGACAACCTTCTTGCCTTCAGTTACAGCAGCCTTGCTGCCGTTTATGTTCTCGACATCCTGTGCCTTTTCCGCTTTGTAGACGATCACGTCCTTGCAGCATACATCTGCAGGTGTCGCCTTCTGTGCCTCTTCAGGCTTTGCAGCACCTTCAGGGATGATTTCGCCGTTCATTGAACCCTTATCTCTGAGGATCTTGGTAAGTTCGCGTGTGTCAATACCGTAGATACCTGTGAGATTCTGTTCCTTCATCCACTGCTCGAGACTCTTTTCTGCTTCCCAGTTGCTGTAGTCCTCGCAATAATCGAATACGATAAGTCCCTTTGGCTGAATCTTTTCAGACTCAAGGTTCTTTGAGAGTTCTTCGGCCATAAGTTCCTCAGAAGGGACACCATAGTTACCGATGAGCGGATAAGTGAGGCAGAGAATCTGGCCGCAGTAAGTCGCATCGGTGAGTTGCTCAGGGTAGCCGACCATAGAGGTGTTGAATACCACCTCTCCGCTGACTGCCTGCTCGCTTCCGAATGACCAGCCATGGAATTCCATGCCGTTCTCAAGACGAAGTGTTGCTTTAAGTTTCATTCTATATAGTCGTTAAGTATTTATATTTCTTCTTAATTCCTCTCGCGTATATAAAAAAACGACCACGTTCTCATTCAGAGAATATGGCCGACAGTAATAGTAAAAGGGAAAACGAAAGACTGTGCATTATCTTGTAATGCGTTCATTCTCAGATATGTTCCGATGGTTGATCGTTTACACATAACTTATCCCTTTTATCTTAATCCTGATTATATCCCGTCAGGTTTCGGTAAATCTTTGCGAAGATAGATATTTTTAGTCGATTTTCCACCATAAAATTTCGCATTCTTTACCATTTATGGTAATTTTGCGGTGCAGTTTACTTCTCGTCCGTGAATATGGCCTGTTTTCTGGACGGCAAGCCTGAATATTAATTCTCATCCGGAAATTCGGCCATTTTTCCGGACGGCAATGACTGAAAAATGTTTATACGAAACGAAGATACGATATGCGCACCTGCGACGGTTCCCGGAACCGGAGCGATTTCAGTGATCAGGGTAAGCGGCCCTGAGGCCTTGAATGTCGCTGACAAGGTAGTCACATGCATCAAGGGATCGATATCAGAAGCACCAGGCTACACCATGAAATTCGGTACGGTCCGCACCGCTTCAGGTGAAGTACTGGACGAGGTGCTTGTCAGCGTATTCCGCGCTCCCCACTCCTACACAGGCGAGAACTCGGTCGAAATCTCTTGCCACGCTTCATCGTACATCGTTTCATCATTGATGGATCTGCTTTATGAAGCCGGCGCTCGCGCAGCGGAACCAGGCGAATTCACCCAAAGAGCCTTCCTTAACGGAAAGATGGACCTCGCTCAGGCTGAGGCAGTTGCAGATGTCATAGCATCGCAGAACGCCACAGCGCATCGCATTGCCTTCAAGCAGATGAAAGGCGGATTCTCATCAGAACTCAAGGGCATGCGTTCCGAACTCCTCGAACTGGTGTCACTGATGGAACTCGAACTCGATTTCAGCGAGGAAGAAGTCGAATTCGCAGACCGCTCACGCCTCGATTCTTTGCTTGAACAGATAATCGCCCACATATCACGCCTTATCGAGTCTTTCAAACTAGGAAATGCCATCAAGAACGGTATTCCTGTTGCCATTGCAGGTGCTACAAATACCGGTAAGAGTACATTGTTGAATGCCCTGCTCGGTGAAAACCGTGCAATCGTATCAGATGTACATGGCACAACCCGCGACACCATTGAAGAGACCCTGAACATAGGAGGCGTCCTTTTCAGATTCATTGACACAGCCGGTATCCGCGAGACAGACGAAATAGTCGAGAAAATCGGAATTGAAAGGACATTCATGAAGATTTCCGAGGCTTCGATCGTGCTTGCAATGCTCGACCTTACCAGAAATTTAGAAGAAAACGAGGCACTTATCCAAGAGGTGTTCGAGAAAGTCGATCTACAGTCTCAAAAACTGCTGATTTTACTCAACAAGGCCGATATCGAGACTGGTAACAAAAATGTTAATTTTAAAAACTTCATTGTTTCTTATCTTGATAATAAGAATGTTAAAAACAATATATTAACCTCCGAAAGCCTGATTGGAGAAAAGGTCATAAACAATTCTGTTAACGCCTTTTCAGGGGTGAATATCCTGAAAATTTCAGCGAAAACCGGCCTCGGAATCGAAAATCTGAAGCAGATTCTTGCCCAAAGTCAGAAGGATCTTCTCGGTTCATCTGAAGAGACACTAGTGACCAACCAGCGCCACGCCCAGGCACTCTCCGACGCCTGCACTTCCCTCTTCCGAGTCCGCGAAGGTCTTGCCACAGGCCTCCCTACCGACCTTGCCGCCCAGGACATCCGCGAAGCCATCTACCACCTCGGCAGCATCGTAGGAGAGATCTCTACTGATGAAGTGCTGGGGAATATCTTTAGGAATTTCTGCATAGGAAAGTAAATTTCAACAAAAATTAACAAGCTATCGTATTGATACACAAATAGTTAGGAGTGACACGCGTCGCTCCTTTTTATTTCTGCATACCCGTCTTGTAATACGGTATAATACGATATTTATAATTTGTTTTAACAGAATTTGTTGGAATTTTAAAATTAGCATCACAACGAAAGGACAATCTAAACGAGATGTTAAACGATGTGACAC
>JBGVNK010000065.1:0-46800 GCA_045125535.1 Candidatus Cryptobacteroides sp. | reverse complement strand
TCACTCTGCGAGGACGATCAGATGCAGCTCGCTCTCGACACTCTCAAGAAGGCAGAGGAGAAGGGCGTGAAGATCTATCTCTCAAAGGAGGTTGTTATCGCTGACGATTTCTCTAACGACGCTAACACAAAGATCTGCCTCAACTCAGAGATTCCTGACGGTTGGGAAGGTATGGACGCAGCTCCAAGCACTCTCGCTATGTGGGAGGAGGTTCTCATGAACTCTAAGACCATCCTCTGGAACGGTCCAGTAGGCGTATTCGAGATCCCTGCATTCGCAAAGGGTACAAACCGCATCGCTGAGATCCTTGCAAAGGCTACTGAGAACGGCGCATTCACTCTCGTAGGAGGTGGTGACTCAGTCGCAGCTGTAACTCAGATGGGTTATGCAAACAAGGTAAGCTACGTATCGACAGGTGGTGGCGCTATGCTCGAGTATCTCGAGGGTAAGGAGCTTCCAGGTATCGCAGCTATCAGAGCGTAACGCTCTGATAGCTACGAAGAGGACGACCATAGGGTCGTCCTCTTCTCGTTTACCCCCAGTCGCCTTTGGCGACAGCCCCCAGGGGCATGCCGTCTCCCTTCGGTCGACGGGCGTCGTCGCTGCTTCGATGTCTCCGACATCTCGCTGACGCGAGCGACGCGGCGCTGGCGCGCCTTATTAATACCTTATTTATTTTTTGCTATCTTTGTGTGTTTTATAAATGAGAACGGTATGTTAGAGACATTGTTTGTGAACTGGCATTGGAATCCGGAGATATTCAGCATCGGTCCGGTTTCGCTCAGATGGTATTCGGTGCTTTTCCTTTCGGGATTCGGTTTCGGATGGTATATATTCAAGTGGTTCTTCAAGAGGGAAGGCATTCCGACAACTCTTCTGGATCCGCTCCTCTTCACACTTCTGATCGGTACCATCGTCGGAGCACGTCTCGGACACTGCCTCTTCTATCAGCCGGACTATTATCTGGGCAGCTGGCAGGGATTCGCAGAGATATTCATGCCTTGGAAAGGCGGACTTGCCAGTCATGGAGGCACTATAGCCTTGATTTTCGCGATGATGTGGTTTGCGAAGAAATATGGTCGCAAGCATGATTTCGACTTCCTCTGGATCCTCGATCATCTCTGTATCCCGGTATGTTTCGCAGGAGCGCTTATTCGTCTCGGAAATCTTTGTAATTCAGAAATTTATGGAGATGTAACAAACCTTCCATGGGGTTTCATCTTCGAACTCAGGGGCGAAGTCCTTCCGAAGCATCCGACCCAGCTTTACGAAGCTCTCAGCTACACCATTCTCGGAGTCATCCTTATCCTTCTTTATAAATACAAGGTCAAGAAGATGTACAAGGGTACATTCATCGGCATCTTCTTCATCGTTCTTTTCGGAATGCGTTTCCTCATCGAATTCATCAAGGAACCTCAGGTGGGATTCGAAGAGAATATGGTGCTCAACATGGGACAGTGGCTCAGCGTGCCGTTCATCCTTCTCGGTGTCGGGCTTGTCATATATGGTCTGATAAAGAAACAGCCTGTGGAAGCGGTGCATCCTGAAAAGAAGAAGGCTGCTCCTACCCATTATGCAAAGAGTCTGCGATAACCTCAAAGCATTTCAGAAAGCATGGAAACCATAAGCGCAAAGACTAAGGCCGTCCTCGAATTCCTTGAAGGACATGGACTTTCATATGAACTGCATACTCATCCGCCGCTTCCGACAATCGAGCTTGCTCTTGAATACTGGAAGGATATAGATTCGACTCATTGCAAGAATCTCTTTTTCCGTAATCATAAAGGAAACAGGCACTATCTGGTGGTGTTCGAATGTCATAAGGATCTTGACATACACTCGCTTGAGCATGCTCTCAAGCAAGGCAAGCTTTCATTTGCTTCACCTGAAAGAATGGACCGTTGTCTTGGTCTTCAGCCTGGTTCGGTATCTCCTCTGGGGCTCATCAACGACATGAAATCGGAAGAACTCGCCAAGGAGCATTTTCCTAACGGCCACAGGGTCAAGCTGTTTCTGGACAAGGAACTGCAGGATGCTGAAAGAGTCAGCTTCCACCCGTGCGACAACACCGCAAGCGTTGTGCTTTCGAACGCAGATTTCAGGAAGTTCCTTGAAATCTGGGGAGGGGAGTACGAATGGATCGACGTTACTCCGGAATCTTAATCCTTCGTAAGGAATCCTTGTTTCGGCCTCAAGGTCAGGAGGGTCTTTCGTAGTGTCTGCCTGTATTTCAGAGGCGATACGCCCGTGTGTTTCTTGAAGAATTTTCCGAACGAAGACTGATCTGAGAAAGACAGTTTTTCCGCCACCTCCTGGATGGTGAGATCAGGCTCGCGGAGCAGTCTGGTTGCAGCCTCGGTCCTCATGGAAGATAGGATGGTACCGATTGAAACGCGGGTTTTCTTTTTTACAATCAAAGACAGATATTGCTTTGATATACAGAGTTTTTCCGCATAGAATCCTACCGACGTCTCTGTCGCTATGTTCTCGAGCATCAGGTCTATGAAGTCCTTCATTATTCCATCCGATCGTTTCATTTCCGACGTGTGCGAAGGCAGATCCTTTCCATATTTCTTCCATATCATATCCGCCATGTCTGTCAGGAGAATATAGAAATACGCGTAATTTATTTCTTCGACAAAATAATGATTCTTTCTTGAAAGCGACTCGATGAGGTTGCTGATGTCCTTGCACAGGGTCTTCAGGTCCTCTTTGCTCATGATGACTCCGTCGAGACTGTGGTCCACCCTGAACATGAAATCGGCTGGGAATGGATTTCGGTTTCTGAAGATGTCTTCCACCACTGTCCTGTCCGCTGCAGTAGCCATTGCATGGAAATCCGCACCGTACTCGATCTCATAAATATCCACCCAAGTAGGAAGATTGATGTATGAATTCTTTCCGAAAGTCAGTTTTTCTCCATTGATGATGAGCCTGATTTCGCCTTCGAGAACTATGATAACAAGGTGGTATTTCGGACGTCTGGGCTTATGATAGACGATGTGGTCTTTGCCTGTGATTTCACATGCAAACAGGAAGCCGTCGATATATCCTATCCTTTTGACGCATTTTTCGCCGAACAGAATAGCTGGTTTGGCGTTTTTTTGCCTTTTGTCGCTCATTTTAGTACATTTGTCCACAAATATAACTCTTTTAGCATTTAAAACCAAAAGTATATAACTTTGAACCAACAAAGTGAACTTAAATGGTGTGAAATTTGCAAACCTTTTGCGTTTGCCTGATAAATAGGTCTAACCATCTGTAAATTGAAATATTTTAATAGTTTAGTGTAATATAAAATGAAGAAGAATTTAGCGGTATTTTCTGTGATTGCTGCAGGTGTACTCTTCCCGGCATCGGCCGATGCTCAGTTCAGGAACAGGAACTCTGAAGAAGAAGTCGCTCCTATGACAGAATCTCAGCTCCTGCTTCAGGAGGCGGAGACTTCTGAGACTCCGGTAGTGATCACATTGGAACAGGCGCTCGAGATTGCCTTGAGCGAGAATGTGTCGGTAAAGGTTGCCGGCATGGAGATCGAAAGGACCGGCTATGCCAAGAAAGGCAGCTATGCGGCCCTCTTCCCACAGATCGATGTGGCTGGTTCATATTCAAGAACCATCAAGAAGCAGGCGATGTACATGGCGATGGGTGAAGGCCAGGAGCCTATGAAGATCGAGGTCGGTATGTACAACTCTTTGAACGGTTCCGTTTCTGCGGCGATGCCTTTGGTGAGCGCTCAGCTCTGGCAGAGCATCAAGCTTTCAGGTATGGATGTAGAACTTGCAGTCGAGAAGGCACGCAGTTCACGTCTCGAGACCGTGACTCAGGTAAAGAATGCATATTATGCTATCCTTCTTTCAAAGGAGGCATTCAACGTTTACAAGGATGTCTATGAAAATGCGATGGACAATCTTGCACAGGTTCAGAGAAAGTATGACGCACAGAAGGCGTCTGAGTTCGAGCTTGTGAGAGCAAAGACTACCGTAGAGCAGGCTATTCCAAACGTATATAATGCAGAAAGTTCAATCATTCTTGCATTGTGGCAGCTCAAGGCTGTACTCGGTGTGGATCTCGACATGAACATCGAGGTTGCGGGCTCGCTTTCAGACTATGCGCAGCACATGCTTTACGACATCCATCAGCATGAAAACATTTCTCTTGACAATAATTCAGCAGTAAAGCAGCTCGCTATCCAGACTCAGATGCTTGCCGAGACAGTGAAGCTCCAGAAGTATGCGGCGCTTCCTACACTTGCGGCTTCATTCAACTTTGCTTTGATGTCGATGGACAATGACTTCAAGGATATGCCTGTAAGCCCATATTCTACTGTAGGTGTCAGCCTCAGCATTCCGATCTTCGCAGGCGGAAAGCGTTATCAGGCCATCCGTCAGGCAAAGAACCAGTACGAGCAGGTGAAGCTTCAGGCTGAAAACACAGAGCGTCAGCTCATGATCGCAGTGCGTCAGAGCCTCAACACCATGGAGATGAACATGAAGAGCTATTATGCGGCTCAGAACGCAGTGGCTTCGGCTCAGAAGGCTTATGATATCGCTCAGGCATCATATGAGGCTGGAATGAGCACTCTCACAGAGCTTAATGATGCTCAGCTCGCCCTGACACAGACCCGTCTGTCAGAGTATCAGGCAATCTATAATTTCGTGACTGCAAAGGCTCAGCTTGAGCAGACTATCGGCGAGGAAGTGAATGCCGAGTAAAACAAGTTGTAATCAATAAAAAGAAATATATCCATGAAGACTATTTTCAGAACAATGTTCCTTGCCGGCGCTGTCGTTATGGCGGCAAGCTGCGGCAATGCAGGAAAAAAGGCAGATGCTGTTGCAGTGGTTGACACCACACCTACAGTTTCTGTTGTACAGGTGGGAGTACAGGATGTACCTCAGGAGGTAACATATACATCTACAGTCCAGCCATATGTTAAGAACAACATCGTTCCTCAGGCCGGCAACCGTATCAAGAAGATCAATGTCGAGGTCGGCGACTTCGTGAAGAAGGGTCAGGTTCTCGCTGAAATGGACATGACACAGCTCCAGCAGGCAGAACTCCAGCTCCTCAACAACGAAATCGAGCTTGAGCGTCTCAGGAAGCTTTATAATGCAGGCGGACTTGCAAAGTCAGACCTCGATGCTATCGAGATGGCTTACAAGGTGAGCAAGACTACTTATGAGAACCTTCTTGAGAACTCTATCCTCAAGTCTCCTATAGACGGTGTGGTAACTGCACGTAACTATGATGTAGGTGACATGTATGCCATGAGCGCCCCTCTATTCACAGTAGAGCAGATCAAGCCTGTAAAGCTTCTTGTGGCTGTTTCTGAGTCTGACTACTCAAAGGTAAAGAAGGGTGATTCTGTTGAGATTACAGCTGATGCTGTACCAGAAGTAACTTTCTACGGAAATGTCGGAAGAATATATCCTACAGTAGATGCGGCTACCCGTACCGTTACAGTAGAGGTTCTTGTTGCCAACAACTACAACACCCTCCGTCCTGGTATGTTCACAAGAGTGAAGCTCAACTACGGCACAAACAAGAGCGTGGTTATTCCTGACGTGGCTGTAGTCAAGCAGCAGGGTTCAGGCGAGCGTTTCGTATATGTCCTCAACGAGGATGGAACAGTTACATATCAGCCGGTAGTCCTCGGCCGTCGTCTCGGCTCGGAGTACGAGGTTCTCGAAGGACTTCAGGATGGCGCGACTGTCGTTACAGGCGGTCAGATCCGTCTCAAGAACGGCATTAAGGTAGAGGTGAAATAATCTTAGAAAAATCAGACTATGAGTATATATAGAAAAGCGGTCAATAACCCGGTCACCACGGCTCTGGTGTTCATCACCCTGGCGATCTTCGGTGTTTTCTCGCTGGTCAACATATCGCTCGACCGATTCCCTAAGTTCGACGCCAATGTAGTTATGGTCATGTCGTCGTATCCGGGAGCCAGTGCCGAGGATATCGAGACTAACCTTACAAAGGTACTCGAGAACTCGCTCAACGGTGTGAGTGACCTCAAGAACATCAGTTCTACTTCAAGAGAGAACATCTCCCTCATTACTCTCGAATTCGTCGAAGGCGTTGATATCGACGTAGCTACAAATGATGTACGAGACAAGCTCGATATGGTGAACTCGGTTCTTCCAGACGGTGCTTCGCTTCCTGTCATCTTCAAGTTCAGTGCAGACGACATGCCTATCATGATTATGGCTGCGACTGCAAATGAGAGCCTTTCGGCCCTTGAAAAGATTCTTGATGACAAGGTTGCGACACCTCTTGCACGTGTTTCAGGAGTGGGTACTGTGTCTGTAGCCGGTGCACCTCAGCGTGAGATTCAGGTGTATGTGGATCCTAACAAGCTTGAGGCATACGGACTTACCATTTCAGGTATCGCAGGAACTATCGCTACTGAGAACAGAAACATTCCTAGCGGTAGCATCGACATAGGATCCAATACATACGCTCTTCGTGTTGAGAAGGAGTTTACAGCTGCCGATCAGATGCTCGATATCGTGGTGGGACATGTAAACGGAAAGACTGTTTATCTCCGTGACGTAGCGAGAGTCATTGACGGAGTAGAGGAAAGATATCAGGAAGCATACATCAATGGTATCCAGGGTGCTCAGATCGTTATCCAGAAGCAGTCAGATGCCAATACGGTGAATGTGATCAAGGGTGTGAAGAAGGAAATGAAGAATATCGAGAAGGGACTTCCTTCCGACATCAAGATCACAACCGTGATGGACAGCTCCGACAACATCCTCAACACACTCAACTCTTTGGCTGAGACCATCCTCGTGACATTCCTCATTGTCATGCTCGTGGTTTATCTCTTCCTTGGAAGATGGAGAGCGACATTCATCATCGTGCTTGCGATTCCTATTTCCCTCCTTGCATCATTGATGTATCTCTGGGCTACAGGAAACACACTCAACATCGTGTCTATGTCAGCACTTTCGATCGCCATCGGTATGGTTGTGGATGACGCCATCGTGGTACTCGAGAACATTTCGACACACCTTGAGAGAGGAGCTAAACCTAAGGAGGCAGCCGTTCATGCAACTCAGGAGGTGGGTATCTCGGTAATCGCTTCTACTTTGACCATGCTCGCCGTGTTCATGCCTCTTACACTCGTAAAGGGTATGGCGGGTCTCATGTTCAAGCAGCTCGGATGGATCACCAGCATCATCATGATTGTCTCTACAATCGGTGCTCTTACCCTTATCCCAATGCTTTGTGCAAAGTTCCTCCGTTTCAAGCCTAAGCATGGAAAAATGCACGACATCATCTTCGGTACCTTCAACAAGTTCATCGACAAGGTGTCAGTAGGTTACGGCCACCTCATCAACTGGTGTGTTCTGCACAGGCCGGTAGTAATCCTTACTGCTCTTGGTGTGTTTGTGGCTACAATAGCAGGACTTTATCCATTGATCGAGACTGAGTTCATGCCTTCTTCTGACCAGGGACGAATCACAGTACAGCTCGAACTTCCTGCAGGTACAGGCCAGAGCATCACCCGCGACCTTGGTCACGAGATATATGGAAAGTTCGTCGATAATATTCCTGAAATCGTGAACTGCTCGTTCTCTCTCGGTCAGGCAGATTCAGACAACTCATTCGCAGCAATGCAGACAAACGGTACACACGTCATTTCATATAACGTAAATATCGGAAGTATGGAAGAGCGTGAGAGGTCTCAGGCTGAAATTGCTGATGTGATCCGTGCAATCCTTGCTGACTATCCTCAGATCAAGAAGACACGTGTTACAGAAGGTGCCGGCGGTGGCGGAATGGGTGGAGCTTCAACTGTTGACGTGGAGATCTACGGTCATGACTTCGAGACTTCAGACCAGATCGGTAAGCAGATTCAGGAAAAGATGCTTGCATCAGGTGCGTTCCCGCAGGTTCTCATCAGCCGTGACGAGTATACACCTGAGTATCAGGTAGATTTCGATCGCGAAAAGCTTGCAATCAATGGTTTGAACAGTTCTACGGCAGCATCATTCCTCAGTGCGGCTATCAATGGTACAACCCAGTCGTTCTATCGTGAGGACGGTGATGAGTATGATATCCGTGTGCGCTATGCTCCTGAATTCAGAACAGGCATCGAGGATATCGAGAACATCATGATCTACAACACCAGGGGACAGGGCTTCCGCATCAAGGATCTCGGTACAGTGATCGAGAGCCAGGTACCGCCTTCAATCACAAGAAAGAATCGTGAGCGTGTGCTTACAGTTTCCGGTGTGGTTTCAAAGGATATGTCTCTCTCGAAGGCAGTAAAGATGACTGAAGCAGCCATTGCCGATGTGGATATGCCAGGTGAACTTACATACAAGATCGCCGGTTCGTTCGAGAAGATGCAGGAAACATTCGGTGACCTCATCATGCTCCTCATCATGATCATCATCCTCGTATACGTAGTGATGGCATCGCAGTTCGAGTCGTTCATGAGTCCGTTCGTGATCATGTTCTCGATTCCGTTTGCATTCGTCGGTGTATTCCTCGGACTCGTTCTTACAGGAACACCTCTCGGAACAATGGGTATGATCGGTGTCCTCATCCTCATGGGTATTGTGGTGAAGAACGGTATCGTGCTCATCGACTACACAATTCTCATGCGCGAGCGCGGCTTCGGCATTGTCGAGTCTACTGTGATTGCAGCGAAGTCGCGTCTTCGTCCTATCCTCATGACCACTTTGACCACTGTGCTCGGTATGATCCCTATGGCGGTAGGTCAGGGTGAAGGCTCGGAAATGTGGCGTTCGCTCGGTATGGTAGTAGCTTTCGGTCTTTCGGTATCTACTCTCGTGACCCTCGTGATCATCCCTACCGTCTACGCATCCCTTGCCACCATGCAGGATCGTAAGGCTGCAAAGAAAGCCGCTGCAAAAGCGTAGTGAAGTTCTAACGAAATTGAAAAATGTGATAAAGTTCATTAGAGCGGAGCGATAGTAAGTCCCCTCTCCGAGAGAGGGGATTTAGGGGAGAGGTAACGTTGTCATTTTTATATTTATGCACGTCCTTGAAAAAAGTGAAGTTCTAACGAAATTGAAAAATGTGATAAAGTTCAAAAATATGAAAGGTATTTTTCTAGCATACGACCAGGCATACAACATGGAGGTGGCTGACGCTATCGAGAAGATCGGAGTGCGCGGTTTCACCATGTGGCAGGACATTGCAGGCCGTGGAAGCGAGACAGGTGAGCCTCACCTCGGAAACCACGCATGGCCTACCATGAACAACGCCATTCTGACATTCGTCCCTGATGAGAAGGTTGATGACATCCTTGCGGCTGTAAGAGCTATGGACGAGGAGACACCGGCTCTCGGACTCAGAGCATTTGTCTGGAACGTTGAGAAATTCTATTAATAGGGCATAAGCATCCTATTTTAAATAGGTATCAATATTGTAATTCCAGTTGCAAATTTTTATATTTGCGACTGGAATTTTTAATTTATTATGCCTTAGCAGGCTTCATGAGGCAGGCGAGGGCTTTAACCACTAAAACAATATCAT
This sequence comes from Candidatus Cryptobacteroides sp., assembly GCA_045125535.1. Classification (GTDB taxonomy): domain Bacteria; phylum Bacteroidota; class Bacteroidia; order Bacteroidales; family UBA932; genus Cryptobacteroides. Next base: position 37,278 of record JBGVNK010000065.1, on the reverse strand, counting down.
TATGGCACATGTAATTACAGACGCGAACTTCGCTGAAACGCTTAATACTGACAAACTCGTAGTAGTTGACTTCTGGGCAACATGGTGCGGCCCATGCAAGGCTATCGCTCCAATCGTCGAGGAACTTGCAAACGAATATGCTGACAAGGCTGTCATCTGCAAATGCAATGTGGACGAGTGTGACGACGTTCCTATGAATTATGGCATCAGAAGCATCCCGACACTCATTTTCTTCAAGAACGGTGAGGTTGTCGACAGACATGTAGGTGCAGCTTCAAAGGCTGACCTTGCTGCTAAGATCGAATCACATCTTTAAAAATACCGACCTATGAAACGCATATTGGCTATTGCGGCCATTTCATTGGCTGCTCTTTTCTGTTCATCTGAGATCAGCGCACAGAGACTTGGTGTAACTGCAGGTGCTAACTTTACAAGCATGCAGAGCATTGACAAGAGTTCTGCTACTGGTTATGCTGTCGGAGTTACTTCTCAGTTCAAGCTTCCTCTCGGATTCTCGATCCAGCCTTCTCTTCTTTATTCTGCGAAGGTTTCAGAGGTGGGTGACAATGCATTGACTACTTTCAAGATGAATGTCGGATATCTCGAACTTCCTGTATCTGTACAGTGGGGACCGGATCTTCTCATCTTCAGACCGTTCGTCGATGTGTCTCCATATATAGGATATGCACTTCATTCAAACATCAAGACTGTTGCTGATGATGTTGATCTTGGTCTTGACAATCTCAATCAGATCAAGGATCAGGCGATGGAAGATGTCAAGCAGGGTTTCAGAAATATGGTGAATGACCTTGAATACGGTCTCGGACTTGGAGCCGGTGTCGAGGTATGGAGATTCCAGGTTCTCTGCAGATATAACTGGAACTTCGGTCCGCTTGTAAAGACTGTTGATGCGGAGGTTCCTGAGATCGTGCAGAACCAGATCAAGGATGCCGTGAAGGGAAAGAACTTCGGTGGAGTTTCCCTTTCTCTTACTTACATGTTCGGTAAATAATGGACATGAAGAAGATAGCGGTTTTCTGCTCTGCAAGAAAAGAAATAGATCCCGAATACAACAAAGTCGCCCGTGAGTTCGTACGGGCGGCTTCGTTGCGTGGATATGGCATAGTTTCCGGTGGTACCATCAAGGGAACTATGGGTGAAATATCGGACGAACTTCATGCGTGTGGCGGGTATCATCTAGGCGTGATTCCGCGTTTCATGGAAGAATATGTCTATCCGGACCTTTCTGAGGTGATCTGGACAGACACCATGGCTGAAAGGAAGACCCTGCTAAGGAAAGATACTTGTGCAGTGGTTGCTCTTCCCGGAGGCATCGGAACTCTTGACGAACTGATCGAAACATTTGCTCTCGTTCATCTCAAGCAGCATGAAGGCAAGATGTTCGTGCTCAATCATGGCGGATTCTATGAGCCGTTGAGACTCCTTCTCGATCATTATGTCAAGACTGGCATGATGAGCGAAGAGACATGCTCGATGATGGTTTTTGCCGATACTGTGGAAGAGATTCTTGATGCTCTTCAGGATTAATGATTATCTTCTGATAAATGGATATAAAATCGATAAAGGAACATCTTGGACAGGACTGGACTGCGCTTCAGGCCAAGATCGCTGATGCTCTCAAGAGCGACATCGATCTGTTGAACATGACCAATGCTTCCATCCTTTCCAATTCAGGCAAGCAGCTCAGGCCATTGCTTTCTCTGCTTTTTGCCAGAGCATGTTCCGGAGGATCTGCCAACGAGGATTCTTTGCGCTATGCGGCAGCTTCTGAACTTCTGCATAATGCGACGCTTCTTCATGATGATGTGGCTGATGACAGCGACAAGCGCAGGGGAATGCCGACGATAAAGTCTCTTATGGGTCCGTCGGTATCGGTTCTTGTAGGTGACTACTGGCTTGTAAAGGCTGTATCTCAGATACTTGGTGCAGATCAAGGTGCGATTCGCGCTATCGGGATATTTGCCAAGACCCTCAGCGATCTGGCTGAAGGTGAGATGCTTCAGCTTCAGAAGGCTCAGAAAGGTGATACTGATAAGAACGATTATCTGAGAATCATATATTGTAAGACTGCTTCACTGTTCGAGGCTTCATGTGTTACGGCGGCAATTTCAGTAGGAGCGTCAGAGGCAATGGAAAAGGCTGCCCGCGAATATTCGGTGGCTTTGGGAAATGCATTCCAGATCAGAGATGACATGCTTGACTACGCCGGAACGGATTCGGTAGGAAAACCTCTGGGGGTTGATATTCTTGAACAGAAGATCACCATGCCACTTCTTGGTGCCCTTGCGGCCGTGTTGGATGATGATGCGGAAAGAGTGAGAGGATTGGTGAAGGATATCGTAGGTCATCCGGAATACAGGGATGAGATTGTTGACTTCGTAAAGTGTAACGGAGGACTGGAGGCGTCGCATGCCGAACTCGACAGACATGTCGAGGAGGCGGTGAAGGCATTGGATGTGCTTCCGGAGTCTTTTGAAAAGAAATGCCTTGTGGAACTGGCTTATTTCACGGCTGAAAGGATAATGTAAGGATGCGTTTTGCAGATGTCATAGGCAATGCTTCGGTGGCGAAGGTGCTGTCCTCGATGGCGGACAGCGGCAGGGTTGCGCATGCCATGCTCATGTATGAGAATGAGGGCTGTGGAGCCTTGGCTCTTGCTCTTGCCTATGTGCAGTATCTCAACTGCAGCAATCCTCATGACGGGGATTCATGCGGCGAGTGTCCTTCGTGCAGGCAGATGATGAAGCTCATCCACCCGGATGTGCATTTCGTGTTTCCCGTGAACAAGGGACCTAAGTCGTCGGATGAGAAGCCTGTGTCGGAGTCGTACATAAAGTACTGGCGCGAACTAGCTCTTGCAGACCCATATTTCGTCGAGGCTGACCTTCAGCGTGCGATCGGAATAGAGTCGAAGAACGGTCTGATTGCCGTTGCGGAGGCAAAATCCATCATTGGAAAACTCTCGCTTACGGCTGTAGCGGACGGATATAAGGCAGTGATTTTCTATCTGCCAGAAAAGATGAATCAGGAGACTGCCAACCGACTTCTCAAACTGGTCGAGGAACCGCCTGAAAAGACAATATTCATTTTCATCACCCATGCTCCTGAGAAGGTGCTCCAGACCATTTTCTCTCGTTGTCAGAGCATAAGGGTTCTTCCTCTTAGTAAGGAAGAGGCTGAAAAGGTCAGGGAACTGAAGCCGTCGGCCGATAATGAAGATGATGCTTTGTTCATGGAGATCTTTACGGATCTCATGAATGCAATCACAGGACGTGACCTTATGGCGGCACTGGAGTGTGGCGAGGTAATGGCGGCGCTGGAGTCACGTGAAAAACAGAAAGCTTTTTGTACATTTGCAAGCGATTGCATAAGGAATATATTCATGATTCAGCAGGGGCTTCCGCAGCTTGCGGATGTGTCCGGAGAGGGACGGGAGTTCTATGAACTTATGGCTTCCCGCCTCGGTAAAGGCTTCTGCATGAAATCAATAACAAATATAGAGAAGGTCGTTGCCATGATCGACAGGAATGTAAGTTCCAAGATTCTGTTCTGCGACCTTGTCGACAGGATGTTTTTAAGCATATGACAGAGTCAAATGAAATAAAGAGATATGACTGCTCGCGCGGATGCGTGGTCGAGCGCACTGAGTCAGGTGAGACAGAGTGCACCTACCGTCAGGGATGCTGCAAGCTTGAAGTCTACGACTGGCTTCAGGGAGTGAGTCAGGAGCAGTACAAGGATCTGTTCGAGGTCCGGTTCAAGAACACACGTAAAGGAATCTATCGCAACGGTTCGGGACAGACCATCAAGACCGGTGATATGGTCATCGTGGAGTCTGCCAACGGTCACGATCTTGGCATCGTGACATTGGAAGGTCCTATCGTTGCGCGTCAGCTCAAGTGCAAGAGGATCGATCCCGAGACTTTCGAGTTCAAGAGGATTTACCGCAAGGCAAAGTTGTTCGATATCGAGAGATGGCAGGAAGCCATAGCACGTGAACACGAGACAATGATACGTTCGCGTCAGATCGCAGCAGAACTCGGACTTGAGATGAAGATCGGAGATGTAGAGTTTCAGGGTGACGGCACGAAGGCGATCTTCTACTATATCGCAGACGGCCGCGTGGACTTCCGCCAGCTCATCAAGGTGTTTGCAGAGGAATTCCGCATCAGGATCGAGATGAAGCAGATCGGTGCGCGTCAGGAGGCAGGTCTTATCGGAGGTCTCGGAGTATGTGGCCGCGAACTCTGCTGCTCGAACTATATTTCAAGTTTCCAGTCAATCACAACATCTGCTGCTCGTATCCAGGATCTTTCTCTTAATCCTCAGAAGCTTGCAGGACAGTGCGGAAAGCTTAAATGTTGTCTCAACTATGAGACTGTAGCATATATGGATGCGTCTTCACGTATCCCTAAGGTCAACAATCCTCTTGAGTTCGAGGATGGACTTGCATATCTTATGAAGACGGATATTCTTCGTGAGATCATGTACTTCTCATATGATCCTCAGTCACTTGCAAACCTCTATCCTCTTTATGCAGAGGATGTATGGGACATCATCCGCATGAACCGCAACGGCGAGAGACCTGCTTCTCTCAAGGATGATTCGGCACCGGCGGCTCCGGAGTTCGTTACAGCAGTAGGTGATGATGCCATCAACCGTTTCGATGAGGCTCGCAAGCGCAAGAAGAAAAAGAGATCCGGCTCGAAGAAGCAGGGAGAGGCTCCTAAGCAGGATGCCCGTCCTCAGGGCGAGGGTCAGCAGGCAAAGCCTCAGCAGAACAAGCGCCGCAATAACAACCATAGAAGAGACAATCGTCCACGAAAGGAGGATAAGAATGGGTAAGGATAAACTGAGAAAATTCCGCGAGAACGAGACATTCAAATGTCTGATCCAGCCGGCCACATCAGAAGTGCTGGGTGTCGATCACCCTTTGAAGGGCCGCTGGGGCAGCGATTTCTTCGGAAACGACAAACCGATAGTTGTAGAACTTGGCTGCGGCAAAGGTGATTACACCGTGGATCTTGCAGAGAGGAATCCTTCTTTCAACTATATCGGAGTGGACATCAAGGGAGCGCGTCTCTGGAAAGGTGCAAAATACGCTGAGGAACATGGACTTAAGAATGTCGGTTTCCTTCGCACCCGCATCGAATTCATCGAGTCGCTCTTTGCTCCGGGCGAAGTTTCGGAGATCTGGATCACATTTGCTGACCCTCAGATCGGTCGTGAGAAGAAGCGTCTCACAGCTCCGCTTTTCATGAACCGCTACCGCAACTTCCTGCGTGAAGGCGGAATCGTCCATCTAAAGACAGACAGCCGTTATCTCTACGAGTATTCGATAGCAATGGCTCAGCAGAACGAGCTTAAGATTCTTGCTGCCGCTACGGATATCTATGGTGCTGACCGTGAGAGGCTTTACGAGAGCGGACTTTCTTCGCTGTGCGGTCGCGCGGCAGTGGATGCCCTCTTCGAAGTGCAGACATTCTATGAGTCTCAGTACCTGGCGCAGGGTTTCCCGATCACCTATCTGTCATTCATAGTCGACCATTCTGGTGACTATGTCAGTCCTGAATGGGAAGAAGATCTTTATAAAGACGAAGGGCATCATTTCGTGATTCCTTCAGGACTTCCAGTCGCATCGAAGTTCTATCCTGAGGGATAGAACTTCGATGCTATATGTCAGACCCCCAGTCGCTTATGCGACAGCCCCCAGGGGCATGCCGCCATTGCTGCACAATGTCGGGCGACCCCGCTGCTGCGACTTTCTTTGAAAGTCTTGCTGACGCGGATGTCGCGGCGCTGAAGCGCCTTGTTATTCCTGAGAGATAGAGTTTGCGTGCTCGGTAACATGTTGTAGGACAGTGACTTATGTCTTTGTCCCTCCTTGTTTTCAGATACCGATAAATGCGTAATTTATTGATTTTTAAATAGATACTGGGCACGGGTCTGTCCAGTGGATGCGGATGCCTTTGCGCTCCATGCCGCGGAACCAGGTCATCTGACGCTTCGCAAACTGGTGGATGGCTGTGGCCAGCTGGTTTCGCATGTCTTCATACGATAGTTCACCTATTATATATAAGGTAACGAATTTATATTCCAGTCCGTAATATATGAGGTCTTCAGCCGGAACAGGCCTGCGGTTTCCGTCTGCATCAGGCTTGACTGCAGGGTGAGTACCTTCAAGCAGTCCCTGGATTTCCTTAACCATACCTTCCTCCAGACGTGCGTCCAGTCGGCGGTCGATGCGGGCGTTCCTTTCATCACGACTGACAAGCGTACCTATATAATATGTATTCTTCGGAAGGAAAGATGTGCGTTCAACCGGATGCTCGGCTTCGTAAATCGCTATCTCCAGTGCGCGGATCAGTCTTTTGCGGGTGTCATAGTCCGTGCTGTTGTGAAGTGGTTTGAGTTCGGCAAGACGGTTTATCAGTTCTTCATCAGATTTGGTCTCGAGTTCAGCACGAAGTTCAGGATCAGGCGGAACCTCAGGAAGAGAATATCCGCAAGTAGCCGCTTCGATGTATAGACCTGAGCCACCGCAAAGTATAGGAATGCATCCCCTTTCCCTTATATCCTTATAGACCTTTTCAAAATCTCTCTGATATTCAAAGATATTGTATTTCTCACCGGCATCTACGATATCCATCAGATGATACGGAATCTCCTCATACTCACCCAGATCCTTACCGGTTCCTATATCCATTCCTCTGTACACCTGTCGCGAATCTGCAGATATTATCTCCGCTTTCAAGCCTTCAGGGTTGTGAAGGCTTGAAAGCTTGTTTATCTCTCTTGCCAGCTGCACAGCATAACGAGTCTTGCCGGAAGCCGTCGGGCCCAGCACGCAGATCAGGTCGATCTCACCGGAGAGATATTTGTCCAGCACCTCTCTGACATCGATGTTTTCAGCAGGAGGGAGCTCTGCCATAGGTGGTATAGGGATGAATTGTCTTTTTGCCATAGTGCAAATATACGATTTTATGTGCTTTTGTGAAAAAAGCACTACATTTGCATTCCATATTTATCACAGCTAACATCGTTGTGACACGAAAATGGCAGATTCTTGTAGCATCGCTATTAAAAACACGGTATAAAAGCTTGAAATCGCTACCGTTGCTACAAGAAAACAATAGATTTATGTAGCATCGCCTTCATACGGAAGGCCAGTAAAGAGATAATATGCCGAAAGCAAAAAGCAGTGTAGAGATAAAGAACAGGAGGGCTTCATTCGATTATGAATTCATCGAGACCTTCCAGGCGGGTATTGTGCTTACCGGCACAGAAATCAAATCCATCAGAGCAGGAAAGGCTTCATTGGTGGACACATTCTGTTATTTCAACAGCAATGAGCTGTATGTCAAGAATATGCATATCGCGGAATACTGGTGGGGCAGCTGGGGAAAGCATGATCCTCGTCGTGACCGTAAGCTCCTTCTCAGCCGCAAGGAACTTAACAAGCTTCAGAGAGCTGTCAAAGAAAAGGGTCTGACTATCGTTGGTGTGAAGCTCTATATCGCCGACAACGGATATGCAAAGCTGCTCATCGCCCTTGCAAAAGGTAAGAAGGAATACGACAAGCGTGCTTCCATCAAGGAGAAGGATCTCCGACGCGAGATGGAAAGGATATAAAAGAAAAAAGGAAACCGACCGGTTTCCTTTTTTCTTTTCCTAGAGGTTGAATGCAGTCTTGATCATGTCGACTGAGTCGAGGAGCTCCCATCCGAAGAACTGAACAAGCTCCTGAACTTCCTGACCATTACGGCGGACTGTTACAGATGCCTTGTATGGGTCGCGACCTACGTGGCCATATGAAGCTGTTGGCTCATAGATAGGCTTCTTGAGACCGAACTTCTCGATGATCTTTGCAGGACGGAGGTCGAAGAGCTCGTTGATCTTCTCTGCGATCTCTGCATCTGAGATTCCGTTTACTGCTGTGCCATATGTATTCACGAAGATACTGAGCGGACGTGCAACGCCGATTGCGTATGACACCTGAACAAGCATTTCGCGTGCAACACCTGCTGCCACCATGTTCTTAGCGATGTAGCGAGCTGCATATGCTGCAGAGCGGTCAACCTTTGAAGGGTCCTTACCAGAGAATGCTCCACCACCGTGTGCACCCTTGCCGCCATAAGTGTCAACGATGATCTTACGGCCTGTGAGACCTGTGTCACCATGAGGACCACCGATCACGAACTTTCCTGTAGGATTTACGTGAAGGATATGGTCGCCCTTGAAGAGGGCAGCAGTCTCAGGAGCGAGTGTCTCGATGAGCATAGGAAGAAGGATATTCTGAACATCCTCGCGGATCTTTGCCTGCATAGCTTCGTCAACTCTCTTCTGGCCGAACTGAGCGCAACCGTCTGCGTAGTTCATGTTGCCAAGAGAAGCAGGAGTGAACTCATCGTGCTGGGTAGAGATAACTATTGTATGTACGCGTACTGGCTGGTTAGTCTCGCCGTCATACTCGATAGTGAACTGTGACTTTGAGTCTGGACGGAGATAAGGCATGAGCTCTGGCTGCTGCTTACGGATCTTAGCGAGCATGAGAAGTGCCTGATGTGAAAGAGCGAGTGGGAGTGGCATGTACTCCTCAGTGTCGTTACATGCGTAACCGAACATCATACCCTGGTCACCTGCACCCTGTGCGTCTGCGTCCTCACCTACAACACCGCGGTTGATGTCTACGCTCTGCTCGTGAAGAGCTGAGAGAATACCGCATGAGTTGCCGTCGAACATATACTCAGCCTTGTTATAACCGATCTTGTTGATTACGCGACGGACAGTCTTAGGAATGTCTACATAAGCATCCTCTGAGCGGACCTCACCGCCAACCACTACGAGTCCTGTACTGCAGAATGTCTCGCAGGCAACCTTTGACTCAGGGTCCTGGCGGAGGAATTCGTCAAGAATAGCGTCGGAAATCTGGTCCGATACCTTGTCAGGGTGTCCCTCAGACACCGATTCAGATGTAAATAAATAATTCATATCGTCAATATTTTATATTTCAAGGAAAAAACAAAGCCCCACAAGAATGCGGAGCCGTCACAAAAACACAAAACATTGATATGAAAGCGGTCACCAAGGCATTGATGACCTATACAGTCAACATTTTAGCATTTTTTAGCGTGGTTGCAAGCAGCCAAATCTCTCCACTTTCTCATTTCGGGCGGCAAAGGTAATCAAATTTTCTGAATCACAAGCGTTTGAGAAAATATTTTCAAAAAATAATTTAATGGAATGTTTAAATTTCATTAAAACTCCATTTTATATTGATTTCAACCTTTTAATATTACTTAAAATGTAGTATCTTCGCGGGATAAAACCTATTGTAAAACAACTAAATCGTTATGAAACAAACAATTAAGTGTCTTGTTGCTGCTTTGGTGGCAACGTTTGCTGTTGTTTCTGCCTACGCGCAGGTAACAACTTCATCTCTCAGTGGACGCGTAGTTGACGTTAACGGCGAGGCAGTGATCGGTGCAGCAGTGGTTGCTACACACACTCCTTCAGGTACCGTTTACGGCGTTATCACTAATGAGAATGGTCGTTATACCATCAACGGTATGCGTACCGGCGGTCCTTACACCGTAGATTTCTCATGTCTGGGTTACCAGACCGTTACTTACACTGAGGTGAATCTTCAGCTCGCTGAAACTTTCCAGCTCAATGCTGAGCTCAAGGAAGATGCAGAAATGCTCGGCGAGGCTATGGTGATTGCAGCTTCTGCTTCTAAGTTCAATGCTGAGAAGACCGGTGCAGCTACAAACATCTCAAGCTCACAGATCGCAGCTCTTCCAAGTGTAAGCCGCAGCTTGACTGATGCTACAAGACTTTCACCTTACGGTGGTAATGGAATGAGCTTCGCAGGTGCTGACTCACGTACAGCTAACTTCACTGTCGATGGAGCAAACTTCAACAATAACTTCGGTCTCAGCGGTAGCCTTCCAGGTGGCGGTAGCCCTATCTCTATCGATGCTATCGAGGAAATGCAGGTTGTTATCTCTCCTTACGATGTACGTCAGACTAACTTCGTGGGTGGTGGTGTAAACGCTATTACTAAGTCTGGTACAAACACATTCAAGGGATCAGCTTATGTATATCATAAGAATGAGAACATGGGTGGTGACACAATCGAAGGCGAGCAGCTCGGCGGTGCACGTGACAAGAACAGAACTACTACGTATGGTTTCACACTCGGTGGTCCTATCATCAAGAACAAGCTCTTCTTCTTCGTGAATGCAGAGTACTCTAAGATCCCTACAGTGGTTAACCGTTGGAGACCATCTGCTGACGGTGTTGCAGATCCTAACAACTACATCTCACGCACTAAGCTTGAGGATCTCCAGAAGATTTCAGAGTTTGTTAAGGAGAAGTATGGTTATGACACAGGTTCATGGACTGACTATCCTGCAAACGAGAGCAATATGAAGCTCCTCGCTCGTGTTGACTGGAACATCAATGACAACCACAAGCTCGCTGTAAGATACAACTATACTCTCAACCAGGGTTGGAACAATACTAACGGTTCTTCAATGGACGGTGGTACACGTTCAGCTTATAGCCGTCTGTCACAGTACAGTATGGCTTATGCTAACTCACTCTACTCAATGGACAACCTTGCGAGCACATTGTCATTCGACCTCAACAGCCGTCTTTCAGACAATCTTTCTAACCAGTTCCTCGCAACTTGGTCTAAGCTCGATGACATGAGAGGTACAAACTCTGAGGACTTCCCATTCATCGACATCCGTAACGATGATGGTAGCGTTGTAATGCCTTACATCTCACTCGGATACGAGCTCTTTACATGGAACAACGGTGTGCACAATACACACATCAGCGTGAAGGATGACCTTACTTACTATGCGGGTGACCACAAGTTCACTGCAGGTCTCAACTATGAGTATCAGATGGCTGACAACTCATATATGAGAAACGGTACAGGTTACTATCGTTATAGAAGCATGGATGACTTCCTTACAGGTGCTGCTCCTGAGGTTGTATGTCTTACTTATGGTTACGACGGTGAGGCTAACCCAGCAGCACGTGTACGTTTCCACAAGGCAGGTATCTATGGTCAGGATGAGTGGCAGGTAAACGATGCATTTAAGCTTACAGCAGGTATCCGTTTCGATGGTCTCTTCTTCGACAATCAGGACCTTATGAGAAATAAGGCTATCTACGATCTCGCTTACGTAGTAGATGGTGAGGAGCGTCACATTGATACAGGTAAGTGGCCTTCTTCAACTGTTACAGTTTCTCCACGTATCGGTTTCACTTGGAATGTTCTTGGTGACAACAGCCTTAAGGTTCGTGGTGGTACAGGTCTCTTCTCAGGTCGTCTCCCACTCGTATTCTTCACTAACATGCCTACCAACTCAGGTATGGTTCAGTACCAGGCTAAGCTTAACGGCGACGGTAAGAACGGTGGTACTCAGGTTGATATGAATAACTTCAAGGGTGGCGTCCTTATGCGTGAGGAACTCCTTGCAAAGCTCCTCGAGCTCGGTTACCCTAACACAATCTCTCCAGAGGATGGTACTCTTCCTTCAGAGATCTCAGCTGTAGATCCTAAGTTCAAGATGCCACAGGTATGGAAGACTTCTCTCGCAGTAGACTACTCTTTCCCTACTTCATTCCCATTCTCAATCAGTGCTGAGGGTATCTTCAACAAGACTGTAAATGGTGTGGTTCTTCGTGACTGGAGCGTTAAGTCTGTTGATGGCTTCACAAGACTCAACGGTGCTGACAACCGTCCACTTTACCAGGACTTCAAGCAGACTTACGAAGTTGATGGTAAGACTAAGAACATGCCTGCAGCATACGTTCTTGAGAACACTAACAAGGGTTATGGTTACTCAGCTTCATTCACTGTAAACATGGCTCCTGTATCAGGCCTCAACCTCATGGCAGCTTATACACGTACAGCTTCTAAGGAGGTAACAGGTATGCCTGGTTCAAACGCTTCTTCAGTACTCAACTACATCGGAACTGTAAATGGTCCTAACGACCCAGGTCTCCACAACTCTGAGTATGTAGTTCCAGACCGCGTTGTTGCATCTGCAACTTATAACGATAAGAGCGGTAACCACTTCAGCCTTATCTATGAGGCAACTCGTGGTGGTAGCAACTATACTTACATGACTGCAAACGATATGAACGGTGACGGTTACAACTATGACCTCATCTACATCCCTACTGACAAGCAGGTTGCTGACGGTGACTTCCGTTTCGTTTCACAGGATGATGCAGATCGTTTCATGGCATTCGTTCACGCTGATCCTTATCTCAGCAAGAACCAGGGTAAGTATGCAGAGGCTTACAGCGTATATTCTCCATGGGGTCACAGAGTAGACTTCAGCTACAAGCATGACTTCAAGGTGAAGGCTGGTAACTCTACTAATACTCTTCAGCTTAGCTTCGACGTGAAGAACGTTCTCAACCTCTTCAACTCAAGCTGGGGCGTATACAAGTACATGAACCCTGCACTCGGTGAGGGCCGTATCCTCAAGTATGAGGGCTATGACGCTGACGGTGTAGCTACATTCTCTACTCCAGCTGCAGTAAACGGTTCTGTTGAGAAGTGGCACCTCAGCCATACTCTTGGCAACTGCTGGTACGCTTCTATCGGTATCAAGTATATGTTTAACTAATTTATTATCAGGAATAATATGAAACTTAGAAATATTTTCACAATGCTCGCAGCCGCTCTTGCATTCGCATTTGTAGGATGTCAGGAGGAGGAGCGATTCCTGGAAGAGGTACAGGTTGACAAGTCATTCGTGGCTATCCCTGTAACTGGTGGCTCAGTAAAGGTTACTGTTGATGCAGCAGCCGAGTGGGCAATCGCCGGAGTTCCTGAGTGGCTTACAGTAAGCCCTGCTTCAGGTGCTGCAGGTAAGACTGAAGTTACTTTCACTGCTGCTAAGGCAGAAGCTACTAACGAGGCTATCCTCGAGCTCTCATGTGACGGTGCAACTCAGCTTATCACTGTTCTTCAGCTTGCTGAGAAGGTTGACCTCCCAATTACCCCTTGTAAAGAGGTTAATGAGGGTGAGACTGGTAAGAGATATCGTGTTAAGGGTACTGTAACATCTATCGCAAACACTGAGTATGGTAACCTCTATATTCAGGATGAGACAGGTACAGTATATGTTTATGGTACACTTTATCAGGGTGCTGAGAAGCAGTTCTCAAAGCATGGTATCGCAGTTGGTGACCTCGTTGTTGTTGAGGGTCCTCTCTCACCATACAATGGTTCTCCACAGCTTAAGAACGTAGACGTAATCTCTATCGAGAAGTCTCTCGTAACTGTTGATCCTAAGGCTCTTGAGCTTACAGAGAAGGCTGGTTCATTCGAGATTACTGTTGACAACAAGGCAAATTGCAAGGTTGAAGTTGATGCTGACTGGATCAAGTTTGAGGGTATCACTACTTCAGGTGCTTACTTCTCATACGAGGCATACGAGGTTAAGGATGCTCCAAGAACAGCAACTATTACTTTCACAGTAGCTAAGGGTGACCGCGTGTCTGCAGTTCCTGTAACTATCACTCAGTATGGTATCACTCCAGATCCGATCGCTATCGCTGACGCAGTAGCAATGCCTAAGGGCGAGTGGCTTTCTGTAACAGGTGTAGTAACAGGTGTTCACAAGCAGGGTGTTATCGTTACTGACGCTGCTGGTAACTCACTTTACGGTTACTCAAAGAGCCAGCCATCTGCTAAGGTTGGTGACGTGGTTGTAATGACAGGTAAGCTCGGTAACTACAGATCGTTCTACCAGATCGAGACCCCAGTTATCCGCGTTAACAAGTCAGGTGAGAAGTTCTCTTACCCAACTGCAACAGAGCTTACTGAAGAGCTCCTTGCTAAGTGGGGTGCTGGCAAGTTTACAGCTCAGTACATCACTGCAACAGGTGTTGCTGATGGTAACAACTATGGCGCTGTAACAGTTGCAGGTCACACAATTTCACCATACCAGACCAGCCTCAAGATGGATTCTTACTACGGTAAGAACGTAACCATCAAGGGTTATACTCTCCAGTATCAGGGTGGTGACAAGAAGGATCTCAGAATTCTCGTTACTTCAGTTGAGGAGGTTAAGTAATTTCCCCGACATACAATAAATCTCCGGCGGCTAGAAATAGTCGCCGGAATTTTTTTACAGATTGTTCTTTCATTGATTTTCTGTATATTTGTGGCTTATCGAAACGCAACTAGTAACAATATAATAATTAAGGAAATGAAGTGGATTAAATGGCTTGTGGTCTCTATGACTACGTCATTGATGCTTTTAGCTTGCGAACAGCCGAAACCGGAGGAAGACGTAGAAGTAGTAGAACCGAAGCTTATTGTGTCACCAGTAAAGCCATCTACAGTAATAGCTGCAGGAGGAGAAGTAAAACTTATCCTCACAGCTAATAAAGATTGGTCTGTATCAGGTGCTCCAACATGGATGACTGTTTCTCCTGAGTCAGGAAAGGGTTCCCTTTATAAGCAGGAAGTAACAGTAACAGTCGGTAAGAATGAAGGAAAGGCTAGAGAAGCCGTATTGACCTTTGCTATAGAAGGAGCTTCTCAGGAGCTGGTTATATCTCAAAGTAGGCCGGCTGCTGAACCAATTTATATAGAAAACTTTGATTCAGGTGCCGGTAGCTTCAATATAAACAATGTGAAACTACCAGATGGATTGACCAAGGTTTGGGAGTGGTCAAGTCAGTATAAGTGTATGAAGGCTACAGCATTTGTCAATAGTACATACTTTGAGACAGAAAGTTGGCTGGTCTCACCTGAGATTGATCTTACAGGCTATACAGATTGCTATTTTACTTTTGAACATGCCGGTCTGTATTTCGGTGATATTTCATCCGAAGCAACCGTGTGGATTACAAAGGACGACGTTGAATGGCAGCAGCTTTCTATACAAGAGGATGGATATCCAGACAGCTGGACTTTTGTTGAAGCAGGAAATTGGGACCTTAGTGCATATTCGGGAAGTAAGGTGAAGATAGGATTCAAATACACCAGTTCATCAACAAAGGCAGGTACATGGGAGGTACGTAATGTTGCAGTAATGGCTGGTAAGGTTGAGGATACAACAGTTCCACCGATAGACCCGACAAAGACTCAATGGATGGAGCTTCCAGCAACAGAGAATACAGCTTATGGCTATTATGCTCATAGATTTATGATGAACGATAAGGTTTACCGTAATTATTCTTTTGCATGGAGCCAGAAGGACCTTGTGTCGGTTTGGGTAGCATATCCACTTAATAAGGACTATACTCAGCAGAAAGTGCAAAGGACAGATGCGTGGGCATATGATCCACATCTTGGAAAAGATCTTTCTGCTGCACCGTTCTCTTATTATGCTGGTGATTATGCAAGAGGCCATCAACTGCCATCTGCTGATAGATTGTGCTCAAAGGAGGCAAACAAGCAGACTTTCTATGGTACCAATATCGCACCTCAGCTCAATGAGCACAACGAGGGTATATGGAGCAATCTTGAGACACGTGTACGTGAGATTGCCAATTCATCTGACACAACTTATGTGGTGACAGGATGCGTTGTGGATGGTGCGACTGAGACTTCTACTGATTCGGACGGAAAGACCATCACAATTCCTGTGGCATTCTTTAAGGCTTTGCTCAGATACCAGAAGGGAGCTGAGACAGAGTGGGCAGGTGCAGCATTCTACACTGAGCACAAGAACTACACAAATAAGGATCTTAAGGCTATCTCTATGTCGATCGATCAGCTCGAGGAGCTTACAGGCATTGATTTCTTCGTGAATCTTCCTGCAAAGGTCGGCAAAGATGCAGCTTCAGCGATCGAGTCTACAGATCCGACAACTCTTTCAATTCTTGGTTTGAAATAATTGATAACATATATGAAAAAAACAGCATTAATTCTTACAGCAATTATGACATTGGCGTCATGCGCACAGAAGAACCCATTCCTCAGCGAGTGGGACACACCTTACGGAATTCCTGATTTCACAGCAATTGAGGAAAGCCATTATCTTCCTGCAATCGAGTACGGAATCAAGCAGCAGGAGGAAGAGATCAACGCTATCATAGCAAATACCGAGGCTCCTACATTCGAGAATGTAGTAGTAGCTTACGACCAGTCGGGAGCAGTCCTTGGTCGTGTATCAGCAGTTCTCTTCAATGTGTCTGAGTCAGATGCAACTGAGTCACTCCAGAAGGTGGTAGAGGAAGCTCTTCCTCTTATCTCAGTCCATAGCGACAACATCTTCATGAACCCTGATTTCTTCGCTAAGGTTGAGGTACTCTATAAGGACATGGAGAATCTTGGTCTGAATCAGGAGCAGAAGATGGTACTCAAGAAGCTCTACAACTCTTTCGTGAAGAACGGTATCGCTCTTCCTGAGGCTGAGCAGGCTCGTATGCGCGAGATCAACATGGAGATTTCATCACTCCAGAACACATTCGGAAACATGCTCCTTGCAGAGAACAACGCTTTCGCAGAACAGTTCGGCATTTCTGTTTCTGAGTACGGCGGAGCGATGGCTGCAACAGAAGACCGTGCACTCCGTGAGAAGATGTTCAAGGCATATGCTGCAAGAGGTAACAACGGCAATGAGAATGATACCAAGGACCTTATCGTGAAGCTCATGGGTCTTCGTATTGAGAAGGCCAAGCTCCTTGGTTATAAGACTTCGGCGGAGTTCATCCTTGCTGACAAGATGGCCGGTACTCCAGAGGCTGTGGACGTATTCCTCGCTGACCTCATGAAGCCGGCTGTGGCAAAGGCAAAGGAGGAAATTGCAGATATGCAGAAGGTCATGGACAGAGACATCAAGGCAGGTCTTCTTCCAAAGGGTTCAAAGATCGAACCTTGGGACTGGGCTTATTATGCAGAGAAGGTACGCAAGGAGAAGTACGCTCTTGACGAGGAGACTACAAAGCCATACTTCCAGATGGAGAACGTGCGTCAGGGTGTGTTCAACACAGCTCATAAGCTCTTCGGTCTCAATTTCGAGCAGCTTGAAGGCGTTCCGGTATATCATCCTGAGGTTGAGGCTTTCAAGGTTACAGATGCTGATGGATCTCTCATCGGTGTCCTCCTTACCGACTATTTCCCACGTCCTACCAAGAGAGGTGGCGCATGGATGACCAACTTCGTTGAACAGAACGGTCTTGCAGGCGTTCGCCCTGTGATTGTGAATGTAGGTAACTTCTCTAAGCCGGTTGACGGAAAGCCAGGTCTTCTCACTCTTGATGAGGTGGAGACAATGTTCCATGAGTTCGGACATGCTCTTCACGGTCTTCTCAGCCAGACTACATATCTCAGCGTGAGCGGTACTTCCGTTCCTCGCGATTTCGTGGAGCTTCCTTCACAGATTATGGAGAACTGGGCGTTTGAACCAGAAGTTCTCGCTACATATGCATTCCACTATGAGACAGGTGAGGTCATTCCTGCAGAGCTCGTAGCCAAGATCCAGGCAGCAGGTACATTCAACCAGGGATTCATGACAACAGAGCTTGTAGCAGCTTCTATCCTCGATATGATGTGGCATGAACTTACATCAGTAGAAGGTGTAGAAGTCGAGGCGTTCGAGGCTGAGGCTTGCAAGAAGATGGGTCTCATCGACGAGATCATCCCACGTTACCGTTCGACTTACTTCAACCACATCTTCGGTGGCGGTTACAGCGCAGGCTACTACAGCTACCTCTGGGCTGAGGTTCTCGACAAGGATGCATTCGAGCTCTTCGTGCAGAACGGTCTCTTCGATCCTGAGACTGCAATGTCATTCCGCCGCAATGTCCTCGAGATGGGTGGCAGCGACGAGGCAATGGATCTCTACCGCCGTTTCCGTGGCGCAGATCCAGATCCTGCAGCGCTTCTCCGTGCACGCGGCTTGAAATAATCATTGCATACAATACGCTGGTTATCAGCAAGATAATAAAAATCGCATGCACCATCTGAAGCATGCGATTTTCTTTATACTGCTGGTTTTCAGCGTTTTACTGATTGCGGTGCCTCTTTGTTTATACGAGTGCCTCGCCGGTCATGGCAGCAGGCTGCTCGATACCCATGAGCTTGAGGATTGTAGGAGCAACGTCAGCAAGCTTACCGTTCTTCACTTCCTTCACAGCGTCGCCAGCATTAACCACGATGAAAGGTACATCGTTGAGAGAGTGTGCTGTGTTTGGAGTGCCGTCCTCGTTCACTGCGTAGTCAGCGTTACCGTGGTCAGCTGTGATGAGGATTACATAACCCTGTGCCTTTGCAGCCTCTACAACCTTCTCGACGCAGCTGTCAACAGCGATGACTGCCTTGCGGATAGCCTCGTATACACCTGTGTGTCCGATCATGTCACCGTTGGCGAAGTTGAGGATGATGAGATCGTTCTTGCCTGTGTTGATAGCTTCTACGAGCTTCTCGGTTACCTCTGGTGCGCTCATCTCAGGCTGGAGGTCGTAAGTCGCAACCTTAGGTGAGTTCACGAGAATTCTGTCCTCGTTCTCGAAGAGAGCCTCGGCACCACCGTTGAAGAAGAATGTCACGTGTGCGTACTTCTCGGTCTCAGCGATACGGAGCTGGTTCTTTCCTGCCTTTGAAACAACTTCACCGAGAGTCTCCTGAACGTTCTCCTTGTCGAAGAGGATGTGAACGCCGGTGAATGATGCGTCATATGGAGTGAGGCAGCAGAAGTAGAGAGGGAGAGTGTGCATTCCCTGTTCAGGCATATCCTGCTGGGTGAGCACTGCTGTGAGCTCACGTGCACGGTCGTTACGGAAGTTGAAGAAGATCACTGCGTCGCCTTCCTGAATCTTTGTAAGAGGCTGGCCCTCAGCGTTTGTGATCACGATAGGCTTGATGAACTCATCGGTAACTCCCTCGTCGTATGAAGCCTGGATAGCCTCAGTTGCAGAAGTTGCGTAATTGCCTTTTGCGTCGATGAGCATGTCGTATGCTTCCTTCACGCGCTCCCATCTCTTGTCACGGTCCATTGCGTAGAAACGTCCGCAGACAGTGGCAACCTTGCCGGTAGACTTTGCCATCTCAGCCTCGAGACCTTCTACGAAACCCTTTCCGCTCTTAGGGTCAGTGTCACGGCCGTCCATGAAGCAGTGTACGTACACATCCTCAAGACCATACTCCTTAGCCACGTTGAGGAACTCATATACATGCTCGAGTGAGCTGTGAACGCCACCCATGGAAGCAAGACCCATAAGGTGGAGCTGCTTGTTGTTAGCCTTTACATAGTCATATGCTGCCTTGATCTCAGGGTTCTGGAGGAACTTGTGCTCGCGTGCAGCGATGTTGATCTTCACGAGGTCCTGGTACACCACGCGGCCTGCGCCGAGGTTGAGGTGACCTACCTCTGAGTTACCCATCTGTCCCTCTGGAAGACCTACGGCCTCGCCGCATGCCTTGAGAGTAGCCATAGGGTAGTTCTTGCGGAGGCTCTCGATGTAAGGAGCACCCTGTGTGTAGATGACATTAGACTCATCCTGTCTTCCCTCGCCCCATCCGTCGAGGATCATAAGTAGAACTTTCTTGTCCATTTTCTATATAGTTTTTATTTGTTTATCATTCATTTCCTGCGCATTGAGCGAAGGGCTGAATCCCGCCTCGCGCGGCTTTGCCGCGCAAAGATACAATATTTGAGCAACAATCTATATATTTGCACAAAACTTTGAATGATATGACAGCGGAATGCATCAAGGATATGGTCTCGATTGCAGAGACAGGGAAATGGACACTGGAGGCACAACTCAGGGCTTATGATCTTTTTGACAGTCTTTCTGACGGTGCTCAGGTGTCTCAGGAGGATAAGGAAGCCTATCTGAAGGCATATGCTGAGTGTTCGGAAAAGCTTGCGGGAAGCTTTGATGCCGAGGCTTTGAAGCATGAGGTTCAGATGCTTCTGAAGTCGTATGAGGATGAATTGAACGAGCAGCGTTTCAAGGCTGCTGCGGCTGCTTCCCTTCATGAATTTGCTAAGGATACCTTTGCAGAGTGGCAGACCGCAGGTGTCTTCATGCGAAAGAGACTGCTCAAGGATCTGAGGGAGCGTGCCGGATTCCGTCTGGAGAGCCACAGGATAGGAAACTATGTGGCCAAGACCTATGATTTAATGGAAGAAGCCCGCCGTGCCTATCAGAAGGCGCAGCAGGCTTGCTATACCAATAATGTTTCTTATAAATGTTCTTCCATGCTCTATGGAAGAATTGCAGAACTTCTTTCTTAGAACTCGAACTTGTCCACCTCACCTGCGAATGAGCTGATGGTAGCGGTAGCGTTCTCGAAATAGAGGACGATTGTGTTGTCGTCGTCAGCCTTGTACATGCTCTGGAGTGAAGGGTTCTTTGCAAGCATGTCAGCCTTAGCCTCGATTCTTTCGTCTGGGATGAGGTCGCCGCAGATACGGATCCACTGGCCGAGAGCAGCGTTGTAGCAGCAGAGTTCAGCCTTAGGGTTTGCAGCGAGCTGCTTGTACACGTTCTTTACCTTACCTGTCTGGATGTAGAGCTTGCCTTCG
Organism: Candidatus Cryptobacteroides sp.; assembly: GCA_045125535.1. Taxonomy (GTDB): domain Bacteria; phylum Bacteroidota; class Bacteroidia; order Bacteroidales; family UBA932; genus Cryptobacteroides. The sequence goes on along the minus strand of JBGVNK010000065.1, from coordinate 16,732 downwards.
AAGATCTCGGCTGTGCCGAAAGGTCTTACATGTGCCTGGCCGTTTGTCTCTGCTGTTGCGAGATAGTAGGTGCTGCCGGCTTCTTTGATGAACTGCTGTGCTCTTGCAGCGTTCTCAGGATTAGGAGTTGTCTTCTTTTCCATAGATGTCTGGTTGTTGCATGATGTCATTGCAAATACGAGGGCGAGTGACGCCGCAATGGCGAGGATTCTTTTCATAGTGTGTTTTTTAATGATTAATTCTGCCCAAAAATAATCAAATTTCATAAAACCTCTTGCACTTTTATGCGTCTAAGAAGGGATTTTAATGAAAATCGAGTAAATTAGCATCAATAATGACACTACTATGAAAAAGGTACTTTTACTTATTGCCGTAGCGGTGATGTCCGTGTCGGCTTATGCACAGCAGGGAAGAAGAGGCACTCAGAGCAGAGTGATCACAGATACTCTTCACAGTGAGATACTTGGTGCAGACCGCGAATTCCGCGTGTTCATCCCTCAGAACTATTACAACTCTGAAAAGACCTATCCGGTTCTTTATCTTCTTCACGGTCTTGGCGGAAAGCACACCGACTGGGCGGACAGAGGACATCTCAAGGATGTGATGGACCAGCTTGCTGCTTCTGGAGAGGCTTGTGACATGATCGTGGTGATGCCAAATGCCGGCAGCACGACAGAAAAGGCTATGGACGGATATTTCAATGTGGAAGGATGGGCATATGAAGACTTCTTCTTCAAGGAACTCATTCCATATGTAGAGAAGACATGGAGAGTGCAGGCCGACAAGCAGCATCGCGCCGTTGCAGGACTTTCCATGGGCGGTGGCGGAACCACAAAATATGCCCAGCATCATCCTGACATGTTCTGTGCGGCTTATGCGATGAGCGCGCTCATGAGCATTCCTGGTCAGGGAGCCGTAATGCCTCAGAAGCCTGGCGACAAGGTTTCGGTACTGAATGCTTCTGTGATAAAGAACAGCTGCATCGATTTCGTGAAGAATGCAGATGACGCAGTTAAGGAGAGCCTCAGAACAGTGACATGGTTCGTGGATTGCGGAGATGACGACTTCCTTCTTGACCGCAACATCGAGTTCGTTCAGGCGATGAAGGCTGCCCAGGTTCCCGTGCAGTTCCGCGTAAGAGATGGTGGTCACACCTGGGAATACTGGCACTCAGCGCTTTACACAGCGCTTCCGTTCGTGTCGAGATGTTTTGGAAAATAACACTATAAACTATATTTTATGAAGAAAATCATGTTGTTGGCCGTCATGGCCGTATTTGCAGCCTTCAGCGCTTATGCTCAGGAAGAGTTCATGATCGACGGCTCGAAGGGAAAACTTTCTGCAGTGATCGTAAAGCCTGAGCTCAAGCCAGGTGAGAAATGCCCTATGGTGATGATGCTTCACGGTTTCATGGGCAACAAGAACGGCGCTCTCGAGAAGGGCATGGCCGAGAAGCTCAAGGCTGCCGGCATCGCTTCCATCCGTTTTGACTTCAACGGTCACGGAAAGAGCGAGGGACGTTTCCAGGATATGACCGTTCCTAACGAAATAGAGGATGCACTCAAGGTGTATGAATATGTGACATCTCTTCCTTATGTTTCCGATGTTGCGATTTCAGGTCACTCACAGGGTGGTGTGGTTACAGCGATGACTTCTGCTCAGCTTGGAGTAGACAAGGTGAAATGCGCTGTCCTCATGGCTCCTGCAGCAGTCCTCCGTGACGACGCTATCCGCGGAAGCACAATGGGCGCACGCTACAATCCGCTCGATCCGCCTGAAGCAGTAACCCTTTTCGGTGACATCAAGCTCGGCCGCGAGTACATCGTTACAGCGTTCAGCCTTCCTATCTATGAGACCTCAGAGAAGTATACAGGCCCTGTATGCATCGTTCACGGAACAGGTGACACGACAGTGCCTTACACTTATGGCGAGCGTTTCCACTCGATCTGGCCAGAAACAAGTGAACTCCACATCATCGACAGAGCTGACCACGGTTTCTCAAGACATATGCCTCAGGTCGTGGACATCACTACAAGCTTCCTTATCAAGAATCTTAAGTAAAGGCTTGAAATAAATAAAAAAGCAGTTTGAACTCCTTGATGGTTTCAAACTGCTTTTTTTATGTTTGATAATTTATTTTACCAGTTCTTTGATAGAAATGAGCTTGATGCCTCTCTTCTCGATCTCCTTCTTAACTTCAGGACTCTTGAGGAGGTCTGTCACGCCCTGACGATCAACAGGCACATCCTCGTAGCCGATATGCATCACTGTCTCCATCTCAGAGTCGTTGTATGCCGGGTGGTCAAGGAAGAGGTACTTCTTGCCTTTCTCCATCTGGTCAAGAGCCTTGATGAAGCTTGCTATCTTTTCCTCGGATGTAGCCTTAGGACCTGCGTAACTGATGCCTGTGTAGCCGAACTGCTTGTCTGATACCGCTCTGTCGATAGATGGAAGACCATATTCTTCAGAAAGCCTCTGAACCAGTTCGATCACATCTTTATTGAAAGCGGTAGACATCATATGGCCGGAAATATGGCTGAGCTGAGGGATATTCTTTTTCGCAAGTTCAATCTGCGCGCGGAACTCCTTCTCGATCTCCTTAATGTCAAAATTCTTCATGTTCTCCATCACTGACTGTCCCGGATATGCTGCATTAGGGCCGAGCATAGGGAAGAAATAACCGTTCTCGTCAACGAGGGTAGGGCAGTCGGTGAGAGGTCTCCACTTCACATTCTCCCATTCGCTGGTGATGGCGAGATGAACGCCCGCATCAAGTCCCGGATTCTCCTTAAGCATCTTTACGGCTTCAGGGAACCATGAGCCGACAACAAGGACTTCGGCAGATTTCGCGATGCCGTTCTGATAAGTGTCGACGCTCGCCACGTTCACTGAATGGAGGGCTCCCATGTCGTCGATCCTGATGACAAGTTCCTGAGCCTGAGCCGCTGCGGTAATGGAAATGAGTGCAGCGGCGATAATAGTCTTAATGGTCTTCATATCTTGAAAAATGTTTTGAAATACTACAGATTTTTGAGTCAACGAAGTTAATGAAAAATCTGAGAATTGTCGAAATCCTGCTGCCATAAGGAACTAATAGAAACTTTTTTTCTAAATTAGCACGTTGAAACTGAACCTGAACCTAAAAAACTTGAGTAAAATGTCAGAGAAAAAGACAAGACTACGCAAGGTCATGCGTCCGATTGACGTATGGGGCCTTGCGCTCGGTGCCATCATCGGCTGGGGCTGTTTCGTGCTTCCCGGCACGGCATTTCTTCCAAAGGCGGGTCCTCTTGGAACAGCAGTAGGAATGCTTATCGGAGCCCTTCTCATCATTGTGATTGCAGTAAGCTACGGCTACCTCATAAACAAGTTTCCTATAAGCGGTGGCGAGTTCGTTTACACAAAAGAGGCCATCGGAAAAAGAAACGCCTTTGTCTGCGGATGGGCTATGATCCTCGCTTACTGGAGCCTTATCCCGTTGAATGCAACGGCATTGGCTCTCATCAGCCGCTATCTCTTCCCTGGAATAATCCAGCAAGGCCTTTTGTATCAGGTCGCAGGTTGGGATGTGTATGCGGGTGAAGTGGTGCTGGCATCAGCAGCCATAATAATCATGGCTCTGATAAACATAAGGGGCATCAAGCAGGCCGCGTGGATGCAGACAGCCATTGCGCTTACACTTGTGGGATGTATTCTTGTAGTCACATTCCTTGTATTCAGCATCGCTGACTGGAGCAACCTTGCTCCGGGATTTCCTGATGGAAGAAGGTGGTGGACAGGAGTATTCAGTATAGTTGCCATGGCTCCGTGGGCATTCATAGGCTTTGACTGCATACCTCAGAGTGCCGAAGAATATAACTTCAGCCATAAGAAATCCTCTGTCATCATGATCACAGCCATTATCATGGCGGCAGTGCTCTACATTGCGATTTGTGCTGTTACTGCAGTCGGTGTGGAGCCTTGGCAGGATCTTCTTGCTCAGAAGAACAACTGGCCGACAGGATATGTGGTGAGGAATGTATTAGGTATAGCTGGTATAATCGTTCTCGGCGTAGCAATGTTCTGTGCTGTGGTTTCAGGAATGAACGCATTCTATATCTCTACTTCGAGACTCATGTATGCCATGGCTAAGGAAGGCAGCCTTCCTAAATGGTTTGAGACACTTTCTCCGAAATATGGAACGCCTGTCAATGCCATCCTCTTTACAATGGTGATGAGCCTTTTCGCTCCTTGGTTCGGAAGAGAGATCCTTCTTTGGATAGTGGATATGACAAGTGTAGGAGCAGCAATCGTATTTGCATATACTACTGCTTCTGCTGCAATCATGGGACATAGGAACGGTGACAAGAAACATACTGTTTTCGGCATTGTAGGATGTCTGTTCTCGCTTTTCTTCCTCTCGCTCCTTATAATTCCTGGAATGCCTGGCTATCTTTCATTCCAGAGTCGCGTGGTGCTCCTTTTATGGATTCTCATAGGCTTTGCATTCTATTTAGTAATCCGTAAGTCTTATGTCAAAGGACAGAACTGATTATCTCCTCGATCTTGATAAGATTCTCGGGCCGAAGATGTCAGCGAAACTGCCAGGTTTCGTCAAAAGGTTCTTCGCCAGACGCCTTCATATCAAGCAGATAAATGACTGCATCATGAAGGCGGAGCATTATGCCGGCGTAGGTTTCTTTGATGAGGCCCTGGACTATGTCGGCATAACCTACAAGGTCCGTGGCGAGGAGAATATCAATCTGTCGAAGAAATATCTGTTCGCATGCAATCATCCCCTCGGAGGCCCTGAGGCACTTATCATCGGATCCATCTTCAGAAAGATCTATGGCGACGGCTTCATGGTGCCTTCCAATCAGATCCTTTATAATCTGAAGCCTATTCAGGAGTTCTTCGTGCCGGTAAGTGTCGGGGGAAGGCAGAGCCGCGAGATTGCAGACAGGATTGCAGGAATGTTCGAGTCTGACAGACAGGTACTTGTCTTTCCTGCAGGACTTTGCGCAAAGTCCATCAAAGGCGTCGTGACCGAGATGCCGTGGAAGAAGATGTTCATCACACAGGCCCGCAAATACCAGCGCGACGTCGTTCCTGTGCATATATCAGGACATAATTCCAAGTGGTACTTCTTCCTCAGCTGGCTCAGCCGTACGCTGAAACTCAAATTCAATATCGGCATGCTTTACCTTGTGGACGAACTCTTCGGTCAGAAGGGAAATGAATTCGTCATCACTTTCGGCAAGCCGATATCCTATGAGTCGTTCGACTCATCGAAGACCGATCTGCAGTGGGCGGATGAGGTCAGGAACATTGTAAAGAACCTGGCATCAGATAATGGATGCTCCCCAAATATGTAATGCTATGTTACCTCCAATCATTGATCCGGTTGATGTGGCTCTGCTCAAGAGCGAGCTTAACGAAAAGACTTTCCTCCGCAACACTAACAGAGGAAACAATGAAATATATGTAGTCAATAACGAGACTGCCCCAAATGTACTCAGGGAAATCGGACGCCTTCGTGAGGTGTCTTTCAGAGCCGTAGGTGGCGGAAGCGGCACTCCATGTGACCTCGACCATTTCGACCTTGAGGATAAGGCATGTTTTCAGCTGGTTGTATGGAATCCAGAGGCAGACGAGATCATCGGTGGTTACCGATTTACAAAATGGTCAATGGCTTCATTCCATGAAAACGGCCAGCCATATGTGAATACAGAGCATCTCTTCGATTTCTCGCAGAAGTTCCTTGATGAATATTTCCCATATTGCATCGAGATGGCGCGTGCATTCGTTCAGCCGAAGTATCAGTCAGCCCAGATGGGCAGGAAGGCTCTTTTCGCCCTTGACAATCTTTGGGACGGCATCGGCGGTCTTGTAGCAAGCGATCCTTCTGTGAAATATCTTTCAGGCAAGGTGACAATCTATAACTCGAGCCCGGAGCTCAGCCGTAAGGCGATGGTATATTACCTTGATAAGTTCTTTGGTGACAGAGAAGGTCTCATCACCTCTAAGAATCCTGAGAGATGGACTCCGGAGCAGGCAGAGATGTTCGATGAAATGTTCACAGGAGCAGGTTACAAGGAGAATTACCAAATCCTTAACAATTATGTGAAGTCCATGGGAGACACCATACCTCCGCTGATTCATTCATATATCGGTCTTTCCGAGACAATGAAGACTTTCGGCACAACCTTCGATCCTGATTTCGGTGACTGCTACGACACCGCAATGATCATCACCATCGCCGACATCTACAAAGAGAAATACGACCGCTACATCGCTTCATATTTCGAGTCAGAAGAATAATGCGACTCAGGCTTAATGTCCGTAAAATATAAACGGCTTGACTGGTTTTCCAGCCAAGCCGTTTTCAATAAATCCTGAGGTACTATTCAATAGTTACCTTGTCGACAAAGAATCCGTGTCCGCAGATGATGAATCCGCCCTGTGCATTTACAAGATCAGACATCTCCTGACTCCATGTTATTTCAGCCACCATATCATTGAAGAAATCACCTCTGAATGTGCCAGGGAGTTCTGTCCACCACATTGTGTTGAACTGAACCTGATGATATGTTGCTGCCGGATCGAGGGTCAATGTCACTCTTATGATCTTGCCAGGCGCCCATGCCATAGAAGCCTCTGCCAATGCAGCGAATGTCTTGTTAGGGTCACCGTCAGCAAAATCCCATGACACATAATGGTGTCCTTCCCAAAGAATATCCTCTGCTGTAATTGTAAGGATTGCAGACTCCTGCATCTGGGAACCGTTAACGAAGTTCAAGGCATTGCCATCTGTGTCCTTGCCTGTGATCTCGTGGTCACCTGCAGCAAGTGAAGGAGCTTTGAATGTAAGCGCATCCCCGGTCTTTGAAACGATCTCTGCAGCCTGTCCGCCTACCATTATTGATGCGACTTTGTCAAGGTTGAGACCTGTTACGGTAACCTCTCCGCCTGATTTGCCTGTGAATGCAGCCGAGCTGACTACTGACGCCATAGAGACAGTTGTATATCCTGCACCATAAACGAAACCGGATGCGTCCTTGAGAGTAAGCTGATAAGTGCCAGCAGCAAGTCCTGCAGGAACTCTATATGTAACTGCTCCGTCTGCATAAGTCGCGTCAGCCTCAGTGTCACCGATGACTACTTTAGCGACTTTATCCATATTGGATCCGCTGAGTGAAGCAGCCATTCCCGGAGCTACAAGTCGCTCGAGTATGGCATCTCCGGCCACAGGGTCACCATCAAGAGGATTGACTACAAGCATTGCAGTACGTGAAGTTGTAAGTCCCTTTGTGGTGGTTGCGACAATCTTTACTGTCCAAGTGCCTGCAAGTACAGACATGTTGATGGTCTTGCCTTCATATACCTTCACGTCGTCAAGGAACCACTCTACTGTCGTATAGTCTGCAGGAGTCACCACAACTTCAAATTCGAAGTTGGCGTCGCGCGAGATGGTGAGCAGAGTCTGAGGCTTGCCGTCGATCCAGTCAGGAATGTCTGTGTTCAGGATTCTCGGATAATCATCCTCCGTAGCAGTGAAGAAAGGCTCTTCCTTCTGGGTGCAGCTGAGGAGTGATGCCGATGCGATGACAATGGTCATCAATATCATATATAACTTTTTCATAATCGTCTGAATTGGAATTATTTCACGTTGATGTCTGCTGTATCCCACCACATACGGGCATGCCAGTCGTCGTGTCCGCCTAAGCGTTCGATGGCCTCATTGTAGTTTGCAGTGTTGTACTTGCTTTCAAGTGTAGGATATTTCAGACGGGTCGGTGTCGAAAGGTTCGGGTCATCATATGTGAACTCGAATGTAGCAAGCTTGGTTCTGTCGAGGATGACAGGGTAGTCCGAACGGCGGAGGTTTGCCCACGCTTCTGAAGGATTCATGAAGTGAAGGAGCCATGCCTGAGTGTTGATGGCCTCTTTCGCATTTGTTGCAAGTCCGGCAGCCATTGCGTCTACATAAGTGGTGATCTCAGTCTGGCTGATCTTGCGGCTGTCTGAAAGATAGTGGGTGTTCATCATCTGCATGGCTTCTGTCACGCCGGCCTTGAAGTTCTCTTCAACAGAGCCGCTTACGTTCCAGCCATTGTCTGCAGCCTCTGCAAGGAGGAATCTCACTTCAGCGGACGAAATGAGGAAACCAGGGCAGTAAGGCTGTTCGAAATCGATCGAAAGGAACGGACGGAGCATTCTTGCGTTGAAGTTATTGCCGTCGAAACCTGCTGCAGGATTCTCGGCTACGAGTCTCTCCAATGTAGGGATCTCGCTGTTTGCAGGAGCGTTGATCCAGTCGTTGTACCATGCTGCTCCAGGGTTGTTAGGCTGTACGCTTTCTCCTATTCTTTCATAATATGCAAGAACCTCATCGGTTACATCCACATTCCATTCTGCGTCAGGCTTGGTCTCGCTGCGCTTGGTGTTGATGTAGTGTCTGCTGATTCTGTAGAGACGAGGGTCGTTGTTGTCCTTCATCAGGTTGTAGAATGTCGAGCAGATGAATGTAGGTGAGGTAGGGTCCTGTCCGTAAAGGATTTCTCCGAGAGCATTTACACGGAAATCATATTCTGCAGCTCCGTCATAAAGAGTGAAAGGACCGTCGATGTATTTGATGTAAGCATCCTCTGAAGCATTGTCGATGTATCCTCCGTCGGCGATGAGGGCTTTCTCGAATTCAGCCTTTGCCTTTGAAGGATTAACACTGGAAATACGCATTGCATAGCGGAGTCTCAAGGAGTTTGCATAACGCTTCCATGCTGCGACATCTCCGCCAAGGCTTGTCACGTCACCTGTGATGCGGTCAGAACCTGTTCCGAGCTGAGCTACACAAGCCGCGAGTTCCTCAAAGAAGAAGTTGTAGATGTCTTCCTGCTTGTCATATTTAGGAGTAGAGATTCCTTCAAGGTAGCCTTTGCCGGCCTCCATGCAAGGAATGTCACCATAGACGTCAGTAAGGACAGACATGACATATACATAATGGATTCTCAAAGCAGCATTAAGATTTGGTCTGTCAGCTGAATTTGCGATGGCGTCAGCAAGATTCTTTACCGAAACCGAATACATTCGGTCCCAGAGGAGACGCATCTGGTCGTCCATTGCATATACGGAACCGGCATAGTTGGTCACGTTCCATCCGCCAGCGAAATGCTGTGTGAATCCGGTGATGTAGCTTCTGTATGTATCCATGAGGCTGAAATCGCCGTATGTCTGGAGAAGCGCAGTGGTGAGCTGCATGTTAGGGTCGAGGGATTCCACCTTGGAAGTGTCGGTGTTCAGACCCTGCATATATTCCTTGCTGCACGCAGTGAAGATGGCACCGGCGGTCAGAAGGGCAATCAAAGTTTTATATATCTTTTGCATAGTCGACTCGATTAGAATTTGAGGTTGATGTTGAAACCGAAACTGCGGCGTGATGGAAGAGAACCGTACTCAAGTCCCATTCCTGATGTGTTGTAAGCAGAATCTGGGTCGATGTTAGGGATGTTCTTCCATACGATGAATGGATTTCGTGCAACGAATGAAAGGCTGAGTCCCTTCACTGCCTTGCCGAGGAGTCTTTCTGGGAATGTGTAGCCGAAAGTTATTTCGCGGCACTTGATGTATGAGTTGTCATACACGAACATTCCCGGAGCGTTTTCTGCTACGGCCTTCCAGTAGTTCTCAGGATTTACAGGGATGTCGTTCGCTCTGTATGTGCCGTCTCCGTTGTCGATCACGCCCGGTGCGATGAATCCTTCAACGCTTCCGGCCTCTCTCCACTGTGCGATGGTCATTCCTGCTGCCTTGCGGGCATCTTCCGAACGGTACCATTCCTCGCGTCCTTCGAGAGTCTCCATAGCCTTACCTGTCTGGAATGCCGATCTCATTGACATTGAATAGAGGTCCGCGCCGACCTTTACGTCAAATGCAGCAGCAAGTCTGAATCCCTTGTATGTGAATGTAGAATAGAAACCGCCTGTCCAGTCCCATGATGCATTTCCAAGAGTCTTTGTGCCTTCGGCTACCTTTGGAAGACCGGTTGCAGGGTCGATGATGGCCTGACCGTCCTCAGTGCGGAGGAAATCTTTTCCGATGATCGAACCGAAATTCTCGCCGACTTCAGCACCTACCGACACTCCGCACCATGTTGCCTTTTCAAGTTCGAAGTAATCCATGCCCTCTACGAGAGACTTTACCTTGTTGGAGTTCTTCGAGAAGTTCATTCCGAGATCCCATGCGAAATCGCCGGCCTGTACTGCTCTGCCGTTCACTGCAAGCTCGATACCTCTGTTCTGGATTTCACCGGCATTCACAAGACGTGCGGTGTAGCCTGAAGTAGATGAAGAAGCGAGACTGATGATCTGGTTCCTTGAGTTCTGGTCATAATATGTAGCGTCAAGGCTTACTCTTCCATTGAGGAACTTCAACTCGAGACCGAGCTCGTATGATGAAGTCATTGTAGGCTTGAGGTCGAAGTTAGGCTGGACGCCGTTGTTGATCATACCGATGACAGCACCAGGGTAAGCATATTTTGCTGTGCCGTAGTTAAGGGCTAGCTGATAAGGATCGGTGTCGCTACCGACCTGTGCCCATGAAGCCCTCAGCTTACCATAAGAGAGGATGTTCTTGTTCTGAAGATATTCGCTGAATACCCAGCTTCCTGAAACTGAAGGGTATACATAGATGTTGTTCTGTACAGGAAGCGTAGATGACTGGTCTCCGCGGATTGTAGCCTCAAGGTAATATGTGCGGCGGAAGCCTACACTTGCACTTGCGAAGAGTGAATTGATCTGCTTTCTGTACACACCCTGCTGAACGCTCTGCTCCGCATAGTTCATGATGGCGTTGATGCCGTCCATCTGCTGCTCGAGACCAGAGAATGTCGTGGTTGCGTTGTTGACATTGAAGATGTTGCCTCCGGCTGTAGATGTGAAGTCCCATTCACCCCAGTTGTTGGTGTAGATGGCAAGGAGTTCTGCATTCAGAGTTCTGTTGTTGAACATCTGGCTCTGCATCTTACCTGCTGCTGCACCAGGAGTAGTACGGTAGGTGATCTCGTCGAAATTCATCTTGTTCATGTCAGTACCGATGGTTCCCTGAATCTTGAAGTGGTCAGTAACGTTCCATACGACCTTTCCTGTGAGACGGAACACGTCTTTTGCAGTGGTGTTGGTGTTCTTGTAGAGATCCCAGTAAGGATTCTTGTTGTACTGGTCGAGACCGTTCCAGTTCGCATAGGTTCCGTCCTCATTCTCATAGTTCTGGAGCCATGACTGGTTGTATGTTCCTGCGAGTGTCATGAGGTTTTTTCCGACGTTGCTCTGCGAGTCACCGAGTGCTGGGCGGTTCTTCACATCCTCACGTGTATAGTTGGCTGTGAAATCGAAATCAACCTTTCCCATCGATGTGTTGACGCGGAGGTTGAAATTGTCACGGCTCATGTTGGTGTTAGGAAGGATGTCGCGGTTGCGCATGTCTGTAAATGAGAAACGTACACCTGTCTTTCCTGTGTTTGTAGAAAGGATGAGGGAGTTCTGCATTGTGCCTCCGAGACGGAAGAATCCTGAGGTGTTGTCCTTATACATGTAGAAAGGACGAGTCTCCTTGTCGAAATAAGTCACGTCGAAATTATCCGCCTTAGGACCCCAGCTCATGTTTGTACCGGAACTTGCATCTCTTGTGTAATCTCCGTTATAACCCATTCCGTACACCTGCTGGATGTTGTCCCACTTGGCAAGCTGGGAATCAAGTGTAAGCGAGCTGTTGAACTCGATGCTGAATGTCTCCTTGTCAGCCTTCTTAGTGGTGATCAGGATCACACCATGTGATGCGCGGCTTCCATAAAGTGCAGATGCAGCCGGACCCTTGAGGACTGTCATGTTCTCGATGTCATCAGGGTTGATTGCAGAGATGCCGTCACCAAGGTCATATCCTCCTGCAAGACCGGCACTTCCGAAGTTTGTGTTATCCAATGGAACACCGTCGATTACATATAGAGGCTGGTTGTTGCCTGTCATTTCTGTATTACCACGGAGGAGAACTCGTGTTGAGCCTGAAGGACCACCGGCTGTCTCATTGATGATGAGACCGGCTACCTTACCGGCAAGTGAATTGATCACGTTTGTCTCCTTCGCCTTGTTGAGTTCATCACCCTTCACTTCGCTGAGGGCGTATCCGAGTGCCTTGCGGTCTCTCTTGATGCCGAGTGCTGTGACTACGACTTCCTCGAGAAGAGTGGTATCCTCTTCAAGAAGGACTTTCATTCCCGCTGCAGCGGTAACGTTGATGTCCTTGTAACCCAGACAAGTCACGACGAGTAGGGTTCCTGGCTCTACGTTCAGCTCGAATCGTCCGTTTTCGTCTGTAACGGTGCCGGCATTGCTTCCGATCGCCATGACTGCAGCTCCGGCTACAGGACCCGTTGCATCTGTTACGGTACCGTAAACCTTTGCAGTCTGCTGGACTGCCGAGACATCAGCCGGTTCAGCAGCTGATGCCGACTGTATGCCTGTCACCAGCATGGTTGCCAGCAACGCGATCATACAGATCATTTTGTGGTAATGTCTTTCCATAATTCTGATGATTATAGTTTTGTGTTATGGTTGTGTGCTTGCGAAAATACCCCTCAATACCCATTCGGCTGTCGGCTTCATGTTCTTCCTTCTGTCGAAGATTCCGAATTTCTCTCCTCCGTTGCCGAAACTGTTGTTGTCCCATACGAATGTAGAGAATCCGTGGCGTCGTGCCTGGGTGACCAGATAGTTGCAGTAATATGAAATGTTCTGGCGTCCGAGGTCTGCCTGGCCTGATTTGTAATGGTCTGTCACGCCCCATTCTCCGATAACGACTCCGAGTCCGGTTGATGACCATGTCTTGGCAACATTTTCAAACAGGTTCTTCATGTTGAGTTCATCTGTTGCCGAGCCTCCGTGTTCAGCATATGGCTCGCCCCAGAAATGATGCTTGGCCTCACCGCAGTACTCCCAAGGTACATAATAGTGGAATTCGACGCTCATATAGTCGTTTCCGTTGCCCTCGATGTCTGTAGGAATGATGAAGTCATTGTTGTAGAGGCCGAAATCAGGATTGCAGACATATGTCTGTACTATAAGATGACGCTTGGCGTTGTTGCCTCCGGTTGAGCGGACTATGTCCACGAATGTCTGGTTGTATGCATTCTGGACTTCAAGATTTTCTGCAGTGGGCTTGCCCCAGTTGTTGCGTTCATGCACCTCGTTGGTTCCGGCAAAGGCGAGACGATAGTCATAGGAAGCGAATTCGCTGGCGATATTAAGCCATAGAAGAGCGAGTTTCTGGCAATTCTCGGTCTTGTATTCGTGAAGAGGACGGCTTTCAAGCCATTTCTCGTGATGTGTGTTGATGATCACCTTCATGTCATATTCAAGGCACCAGTCCACCACTTCCTTTATTCTGGCCATCCAAGCACGGTCTATGCTCATTGCCATAGGGTCTGTGATATGGTGCTGCCATCTGACAGGGATGCGCACAGCGTCGAATCCGGCATCCTTTACGGCCTTTATCACCTTCTTCGTCACCTTCGGATTTCCCCATGCGGTTTCCGCATCAATAGAACCCATAGGGTTAGAGATGGCTGTAGATTCGTTGTCAATGCCCGAAGCACCACATTCGAACTGGTTTCCGAGATTCCATCCTGCAGTGATTTCTGCATTCCATTTCTGAGCAGTGACCTGTGCCATGCAACTGTTAGCCGGGTCCAGGAATCCGGGAGCACAAGCCTGAATCAGAATGATCAGGGACGCAGTCAAGAATTTTCTGATTTTCATTTTATCATTTTTGTCGTCAAACAAATATAATGATAAAGATAGGTAAGTGCTAATGATTTTAACTTTTTTTTGGGCCCCTATACTACCAAATTATCAATAAAACTCCTGTGAGAATCTTCTTTATTGAATGGATTTACTGTTTTTTCTGTACCAGACAATAAACCATACTAAGGCTATGAGGGTGCAGAGGCCTCCGATCGTGTATGAAATTTCCTGCGGAAGTGACAATCCTTCAGGGGCGATGCATATGTATGTGCTGCATACTGATGTCATCAGAAGTGCAGGCAGCAGGGCGATATAGAAATTCTTGTTGCTTTGCACCAGATAGACTGTGATTGCCCAAAGGGTGAATACGGAAAGGGTCTGGTTGCACCATGCAAAATACCTCCATATGATCTTGAATCCTTCGGCGTCTGTCAGACTGTACACCAGCACTCCGAATGTAAGCAGGAACAATGGAATGCAGATCAGCAGGCGCTTGAAGATCGGGCGCTGGTCTATGTTCAGGAAGTCAGCCGCAATAAGACGGGCAGAACGCAGGGCGGTGTCGCCGCTGGTGATCGGTGCGGCAACGATTCCGAGGATTGCAAGTATTCCTCCTGCTGTTCCCAGCCACTCTTTGGAAATGCTAGTCGCAACTGCTGCTCCGGAAAAAGCCTTGCCTGTCACCTGGTCGATGATGCCGTTTTCCTGAAAGAAATATGTTGCGGCCGCAGCCCATATCAGTGCTACTATACCTTCTGCGACCATTGCTCCATAGAATATAGGACGGCAGTGTTTTTCATGAGTCATGCATCGCGCCATCAAAGGAGACTGAGTCGCATGAAATCCGCTAATGGCACCACAGGCAATGGAGATGAACATCATCGGGAAGATGGGAGCCTTCTCGTATTTCGTGCCGAATCCATTCCAGATTTCCGGCAGATCCGGACTCTTTACATAGAGCATTACAAGAATACCTACGGCCATGAACAGCAGGGCTATAGCGAACACTGGATATATCTTTCCGATTATCTTGTCTACAGGAAGGATGGTGGCAAGAGTATAATAAAGAAAGATGACGACGATCCAGAATATAGAATTCATCCAGTCAGGAGTCATTCCTGCAAGGAGTTCGGCGGGACCGCTCACAAACACGGCACCTACCAGCACCATCAGCACCAAAGTGAAGATGCACATTATCGTCTTTGTCTTTGATCCAAGGTAGCGGCCTACGATTTCAGGAAGGCTCTCACCTCCGTTACGGATCGATAATGCACCTGAAAAGAAGTCATGTACAGCACCGGCGAATATGGTTCCCAAGACAATCCAAAGATAGGATGCAGTTCCGAACTGCGCGCCCATGATCGCACCGAAAATGGGGCCGAGTCCGGCGATATTCAGGAATTGAATCATAAAGATCTTCCATGTAGGAAGCGGGATATAATCCACACCGTCGGTTTTTGTGAGCGCAGGTGTCTTGCGGTCATCCGGTCCGAAGATACGGTTTACATATGCCCCGTATAGAATATATCCGACGATAAGGGCAAGCAGAGCCAGTGTAAAAGTAATCATGATTCCAGAAGTTAAGATCGGTTTCGGCAGATCGGACAGTGAAGCTCCGGTTTGCCGATGTAAATATAGCGATTACAGTTGAGAAATTTTCGTATTTTTGTCCTCCTTTTGATTTTACGACTAATGAAGAAGATATTTTTAATATGTGTGTTGAGCCTTTTGTGCGTAATCGGCATGGCTCAGGAAAAGAAATTCATCAAGGGTTTCTCCGGAGGAATGATGATGCACAGCGGCTATCAGTTCGGAGGTGACAACCCGTTCGATTATAATCCCAAAGGGGCTACTTTCGGCATAGGCGGCGTGGCCAGACTGCATCTTTCCGACCACTTCCGCACCGGTTTCGAAGGCTATTTCTCCACACTTGGTTTAGGGAAGGACCTTGCTGAAGGAAGCCACAACAAGGTGTTTTGGGCAGGCGCCCTCGCCGACTGGTACTGGAAGGCCGGCCGCTTCTATCCATATGCAGGAGCGACAGTCGGCGGCGGAATGGAGACAGCATTCTATATGTTTGAAGGCGACAGGCACGACTGGCTTCCCGAAGCGAATGTGGTCCTGAACAAACAGCCCTTCTTTGCCGTCGACCCGTTCGTAGGCTGCGACATACAGGTAGGCGAAGCCCTCCGCCTCACCCTGAAGGCCGACTGGCTGATGGCAATAAGAAAGTCCGGCCTGAACCGCCCCCTCGGCCCCCGCATCTATTTCGGATTCATCTTCGCCCACTAGACCCTTGCATCCATCTCAAGCATACAAGCCATGTCCCTCCTCGGATGACATGGCTTTTTTAGTGTGAAATTTTCAATAAGCAGCGGGACGCAGGATTGAACTGCGGACCTCATGATTATGAATCTCTCCCGGGAGGAATTTGTGAAAGTTCCCGATTTCCGGTTTTGAAGTCACAAAAAGTTGGTGATTGCTTTATTCGTGTGACTTTGGATACTCGTCATGCTTCCCGTGAGGGTAAGCTACCAGTTGCTATCTGCTTCCATCAACAAGGCAAGAAGTGGTATTATCATCTGGATATGAAACTTACAGGTGACGAGTTTATCAATGTATGCAAAGCGACAGGTAGGGGACGTGTTCCGGCAAACTTTGTAGGGGAGAGGCCATATGATATCAAGCTCAAACTTGAAGCGGAGTTTGATAAGTACTACGATATGGTGGTGTCTTTGAGTCGCTCCAAGAGATTGACCATTCCTGCAATCAAGACGATGATAACTGGTGTCGGGGATGATATCAGTTTCCTTAAAGTATGGGATGCTGAATGTCAGAAGAAATCCTTGGGTACAGCAGCGAATTACCGAGGTGCCAAGAATTCATTTGTCAAGTATCTCGGAGAGGTAAAAGGTTTCCGGGTTACTGCTGCAGATATTCAGAAATGGAGCGATGGCTTG
>JBGVNK010000064.1:0-15171 GCA_045125535.1 Candidatus Cryptobacteroides sp. | reverse complement strand
AGTACCATTAACGACTTTGCGGATACGGTAGTGAATTCTTTTTCTTCTTTCAATCTTATTCAATGCCATAATCTAGTCCTCCTATTATTTAGCACCTGCTGACTTACCAGCCTTACGACGAAGCTGCTCGCCGACAAACTTAATACCCTTACCCTTGTATGGCTCTGGCTTACGGAGTGAGCGAACCTTAGCGGCAACGTGGCCGATGAGCTGCTTGTCCGCGCTCTTGAGGCAAAGTACTGGGTTCTGACCCTTCTTTACTGGCTCTGCCTCAGCCTTGATCTCTGCAGGGAGCATGATCTGAACCTCGTGTGAGAAACCGAGTGAGAGGATGAGGAGCTGGCCCTGAACATCCACACGGTAACCTACACCGACAAGTTCCTGACGGATTGTATAACCCTGTGACACACCTACAACCATGTTATTGATCAATGCACGGTAAAGACCGTGGAGTGAACGATGACGTGGCTGGTCGGTAGGACGGGTCAATTTTACTGTTGATCCCTCTACGGTTACAGTGATGTCTGCGTCAACCTTCTGGCTGAGCTCACCGAGAGGTCCTTTCACCTTTACAACATTACCTGCGAGAACCTCAACGGTTACGCCGGCAGGAAGGTTTACAGGCAATTTACCAATTCTTGACATTATTCGTTCTGTTTTAGATTAATATACATAACATATAACCTCACCACCTACATTGAGTTCACGAGCCTCTTTGTCTGTGATGACACCCTTTGAAGTCGAAAGGATTGCGATACCGAGTCCGTTGAGGACGCGTGGCATGTTCTCGACGTCAGTGTAACGACGGAGACCTGGCTTAGACACGCGCTCGATCTTCTTGATCGCTGCGGTCTTGGTCTGCGGATGATACTTGAGAGCGATTTTGATTGTGTTGCAAGGAGTTCCCTCAACTACCTTGTAGCTGAGAATGTAACCCTTCTCGCAAAGGATCTTTGTGAGAGCTACCTTCATCTTAGAAGAAGGAATCTCTACAACCTTCTTTCCTGCCAGATAAGCGTTTCTTACTCTGGTGAGGAAGTCTGCAATTGGATCAGTCATTTTTTTGTTTTGTTTTTGTTGAAAACCGACGCTCGAAAGCGTCCGATATCCAAATTGTTAATACTTATAATATATATACGTCATTCGACGTGTTTCCGGTTATATGTTACCAGCTTGCCTTCTTAACGCCTGGGATGAGACCGTTGCTTGCCATCTCACGGAACTGGATACGGCTGATACCGAACATACGCATGTATCCCTTTGGTCTTCCGGTGAGAGAACAGCGGTTATGCATACGGCATGCAGCTGAGTTCTTAGGGAGCTTATCGAGAGCAGCCCAGTCACCTGCTTCCTTGAGAGCCTGTCTCTTAGCAGCGTACTTAGCAACCAATTTCGCGCGTTTTACCTCGCGAGCTTTCATTGATTCTTTTGCCATCTTGTTCTCTTTTAATTAGTTGTTATGCTTCTTGAAAGGAAGACCGAATGCCTTGAGAAGTGCGTGAGCCTCCTCGTCGGTCTTAGCTGTAGTAACAAATGTGATCTCCATTCCGAGGATCTTTGAGATCTTGTCGATGTCGATCTCTGGGAAGATGATCTGCTCCTTGATACCGAGAGTATAGTTACCCTTGCCGTCCATCTTCTCTGAGATACCGTTGAAGTCTCTGATTCGTGGAAGAGAAACGCGGATAAGTCTCTCAAGGAACTCGTACATCTTAACGTCACGGAGTGTAACCTTTGTTCCGATAGGCATACCCTTACGGAGCTTGAAGTTAGAGATATCCTTTCTTGAGTGAGTTACCACTGCCTTCTGACCAGTGATGATCGAGAGCTCCTGCTGAGCAACCTCAACGAGCTTCTTGTCGCCTGTTGCGTCGCCTACACCTTCGTTGATGGTGATCTTAACGAGCTTAGGGCACTGCATCACTGTAGAGTAGTTGAACTCCTTCATGAGCTTCGGAACGATCTCGTCCTTATATACTGTCTTCAAAGCTGGCACGTATCCTGCTGGTACTGCTGCAACTTCTGCTGGTGTATTCTTCTTTGCCATTGATTAGATCTCCTCTCCTGATTTCTTAGCAAAACGTACCTTCTTACCGTCAACAACCTTGCGGCCGATTCTTGTAGGAGCTCCTGTCTTAGGATCTACGAGCTGAAGGTTAGAAACGTGAACGCCTGCCTCCTGTTTAACAATACCACCCTGAGGATGCTTTGGGCTTGGTTTAGCGTGCTTGCTTACGATGTTGATGCCCTCAACGATTGCGCGATCCTTTGAAGGGATTACCTCAAGCACCTTACCGGTCTTACCTTTGTCGTTACCGGCATTTACATAGACGGTGTCGCCTTTTTTGATGTGTAACTTCTTCATGATGAATGCGTTTTAGAGGACCTCTGGTGCCAGTGAAACAATCTTCATATAGTTCTCGCGAAGCTCTCTTGCTACAGGGCCGAAGATACGAGTACCTTTAACCTCACCTGCATTGTTAAGGAGAACGCAAGCATTGTCATCGAAACGGATGTATGAACCATCAGCACGACGAATCTCTTTCTTTGTGCGTACTACGACAGCCTTTGAAACTGAGCCCTTCTTAGCGTCACCGCCAGGGATAGCGCTCTTAACTGCAACGACGATCTTATCGCCAACTCTTGCATAACGGCGGCGGGTACCACCCAGAACACGGATACAAAGAACCTCCTTTGCACCGCTGTTGTCTGCCACCTGTAAACGTGATTCCTGCTGTATCATTATTACTTAACTTTTTCTACGATTTCTACTAATCTCCAGTTCTTTGTCTTGCTGAGTGGACGAGTCTCCATGATGCGAACTGTATCGCCCTTGCTGCACTCGTTCTTCTCATCGTGAGCTACGAACTTTGTGGTCTTCTTTACGAACTTGCCGTACATTGGGTGCTTTTCCTTTCTTTCAACCGCAACTACGATAGACTTGTCCATCTTGTTGCTGACCACAACACCTATTCTTTCCTTACGAAGATTTCTTTCCATGAGAATTCAATAATTTAGTTCTTTGACTCTTTCTCAGCAAGGATAGTCATCATACGAGCGATGTCCTTTCTTGCCTTTGCGATCTTTGATGTATCCTCTAATGGAGAGATAGTGTGATTGACCTTCATTGTATCGAGGTTTGCCTTCTCAATCTCGATGCGCTCGCGGATATCTGCGATCGACATTTCACGAATTTCAGATGCTTTCATTGTCTTTCTCCATTAAATTATTCTACATAGTCTCTACGTACCACGAACTTTGTGGTTACAGGGAGTTTCTGAGCTCCGAGGCGGAGTGCCTCCTTTGCGATCTCGAGAGATACGCCCTCAGCTTCAATAAGGATACGGCCTGGGGTTACAGGGCATACGAATCCCTCCGGACTACCCTTACCTTTACCCATTCGCACTTCGGCTGGCTTCTTAGTGTAAGGCTTGTCAGGGAAGATTCTGATCCAGATCTTACCTTCACGCTTCATGTAACGTGACACAGCCTGACGTGCAGCCTCGATCTGACGGCCTGTGAGCCAGCAGTTTTCCAAGGTCTTGATACCGAAAGAGCCAAATGCAAGCTGGTTTCCTCTCTGTGAGAGACCTTTCATGCGGCCTTTCTGCTGCCTTCTGAATTTAGTTTTCTTTGGTTGTAACATTTTTCTATTACCTTTAATTAAAAATTCCGTAATAATCCTAACTAATTGAGTATCAGCTGGTTGGGCGGAGTGGTCCTCAATTATTGGGTTGCAAAGGTAGTAAAAATTTTTGAATTACAAACATTATTTCGAATTTTTTACAACATTTTCGACCAAATTTTTCGCATGCTAAATCACGCATTTTCACGTAGTTACAAAGGTGGTTAAAAACTTCTTCGCCGCATTTTCGACAAACGCCGTTTCGCCCGTTTTCGAGTTTGGCACGGGATGTATTTTCGTCACGCCCTACCTCTTTTTGTCATGGCCTGTTCCCTTTCGTCATGGCCTGCTCCAACCGGTCATCTCTCCGCCACACACGCCCCGATCAGGCTCATCACCATAAGAAGATCTGCGTCGGTACGAGAAATGGTTCAAACCCGGACCGACGCTTCGGTTATCCCCAATACAGATGCTTAGTCGCCTGGTCCGGTCAGAACTGCTGCTTAGCCTACCAGACCGATCGAGACAGCTATGACAGGTGATCAAAATCGGGTAGGAGACTATTCCGAATGAAAATCAGAAGATTTTATTAAATTTGCCAAGATTCCCCGGCTGATTCTCTTGCTGATTCACGGCTGCGAACCTTGAACAACAGGAACAAGCAAGGAACAACTGAGTGAACGATGACAATGAAATTCAGACATATCCTTTCGGTGGTGGTGGTACTCGTACTGATGGCGGGAACGGCACAGGAGGGGTATGCGCAGAAGTGGAGGAAGAACAAGAAGGAGAAGAGTACCGAGCAGGTGACAGTGCAGCAGGTGAGGCCGGACATCGAGAACAGGAAGGAGTTTCTGCCGTTTTTCGTCGAGGGAACCGACACTATATATTATGACGAGATAACCGCATCCAAAGTGTATTCGAGACTGCCTAAGCAGAAAGGACGCGAGTGGAGGAAGTATTACAGACTGGTATACAATTTCAGCAAGGCATATCCTTATGCCCTGGTAGCAAAGAAGCTGGTACATGAAGCGGACAGCACTATTGCAGCAGACAAACTCAAGGGGGCGAAGAGGGATAAATATGTCACAAAAGTGCAGAACGAGTTGTTCGAAGTGTTCGAGGGACAGATGAGGAAACTGACCGTGAGTCAGGGTGCGCTCATCATGAAGCTTGTGGACCGCGAGGTGGGAAAATCTTCCTATAATATTATAAAGGGATACAAGAGCGGCATAGCCGCCGGCTTCTGGCAGGGTATCGCGAAGATATTCGGATCGGACCTCAAGAAACCATACGATCCCGAGGGAGAGGATGCCCTTGTAGAAGAACTCGTGATGATGTGGGAGGCCGGGGACTTCCCGATGTTCTATTTCTCGCTGTTCTGGCAGGATCCGCCTCAGATGCCTATTCCAGAGAAGTACCTTTAAATCAATGCATTATACAAAATCGCCTGCGTCAATTGCCGCAGGCGATTTTCGTTAACTATCTAAGATTCAATTACTTAAGACCATACATTCCTATCTGCAGATTCAGCAATGCGATACTGTTCCATTCTCATCTACACAGATATAAGGGGAAGATAATATCCAGTCCTTCATCACATGTAGTTCGGCTCCGGAAGTAAGATTCATACGCACGTCGTCGTGATAATGTCCGAAGACGAAGTGATCGACCTTGTTCTCAGCAGCAAATTTCTCAGCAAACTTATAAAGCGGCTCGTCAGCGCCCTTAAACTCATACGAAATATCGTGAGTCAGACGGTTGTGCTTAGACCAGCCGTTTCCCAGACCGAATGCAATCCACGGATGTAGCATGCTGAAGAAGAACTGCAGCACACGGTTATGAAAGATTCCTCGCAAGAAACGATAGCCGGACGGAACAGGTCCGAGACCGTCACCATGACCGAGACAGAATATCTTTCCCGATATCTCCGCAACATGAGGCTGCTCAAGGCGCTTCATGCCGAGTTCCTCGAAGTAACTATAAGTCCATACATCGTGGTTTCCAGGGAAGAAATACACATTCACACCCCTGTCCATCAAGGATGTAAGCGCGGCAAACACCCGGATATAACCTTTAGGGACGACATCACGGTATTCATACCAGAAGTCCCAGATGTCACCAAGAAGATATACCGATTCCGTATCAGAGGGCAGACCGTTCAGAAAGTCCGCAAAACGACGCTCCCGGTCGGCTGGATCACCGACCTGAAGGCCTAAATGGACGTCTGATACGAAATATGTCTTCATTTTATTATAGATTCTCGATGACCGCAGGCCTCTCGAAATGAAATCCGCGGCACAACATGAATTGCAAGACAAACAACCGGCTAAGCAAAGATAAAGATTGCAGCTGCTGCGATGAGGCAGTAGAGTGCGAACCAGCTGAGTTTAGCCTTCTTCACAAGAGCAATCATCACCTTACAAGCGAAAAGTCCTGATACGAAGGCTGAGACAAAACCAAGAAGAAGCGGAAGAGTACCGACCGAAGATGCGCCGAATTCCCCACCCACAAGTTCAAGGAATGTCTCGCCGAGAATAGGCACAAGGACCATCAGGAACGAGAACTGAGCCATGACTTCTCTCTTCACTCCGCAGATAAGACCTGTCGATATAGTGGTACCGGAGCGGGAAAGACCAGGAATGACCGCAAACGCCTGACCGAGACCTACAGCAAATGCCTGCCAGTAAGAAATTCCGTTGCGATATTCGTTTGCAGGAAAGATCGACTTTCTGCCCGGACGGGACGCATAGTCAGAGAAGAAAAGAAGCAATGCTGTAACTATCAGCGCAAAGCCTACAACCATGATCGAGCCGAAAAGCGACTCCACCTGATCCTTGAGGAACACTCCGACAATGAATACAGGAATCATGGAAACCACCATCTTCAAGAGATAGTCTGTCTGATCATTGCATACAACACCTTCTTTGGTGACCTTTATACCCTTAAGCCCGCAGAAGAATCCTTTGAGAAGATCCCAGATCTGCTTACGGAAAACCACGATGGTACTCAATACGGTAGCCGCATGCACCATAGTAGTGAAAAGAAGATCGTCTGTGGTTTCGACACCGAGAAGAACCTTTCCGATTTCGAGGTGACCGCTGCTGCTCACCGGAAGAAACTCCGTCAGGCCCTGGATAAGGCCGAGGAGGAGTGCTTCAAACCATTCCATATGTTATTTCTCTTTTTTATCCTTGAATATTCCCATGATTGCAACGATTTCGATGATGATGCCGAGGATGATCACGATCGGCGCCGCTACCAGACGGCGGAAATCAAACATTGCATAATTGAAGACTTCCGGATCCTCGGTACCGCCGCCCATCATAAGGATGTAGCCTGACACCATGACAAGAAGTCCTATGAGAAGGTATTTGAGCCCCTTTGGGGTAATAGCCATCTTTTCGTTATTTTCCATTACTTCAGTTTATATATCCCTGCTTGACACAGAGAACAAATTAATAATAAAGTTCATCTTTCTTAAGTGCGACCAGCTTGTTCACCACAAACCATGTGCTGACAAGACAGATAAGAATGCCGCAGACCAAAACGATACCCATCACCACTAGGAGAAGATCCATCCTGAAAATCCTGAACAGCTGCTCAAGCTCATTCCTCATGACGAAAAGCATGACCACCAGCACTATATTGGCAATCATAGCCGAAAAGACGCCCTGAAAAGCAGACTGAACGAGGAATGGAGCACGTATGAACGACTTGGTGGCACCTACCAGCTTCATTGTATGAATGGTGAAACGTCGAGCAAAAACGTTGAGCCTCACCGTATTGTTGATCAAAACGAAGGATATGAAAAGGAGAAGGCCTATGAACACGGCGATCACAACTGATATCCTTCCGAGATTGGCATTCAGCGCATCTACAAGCGACTGCTGATACACGACCTCATCGACAAGAGAAGATTTCGCTATCTCCTTGCTGACCATGGCAAGACTGTCTGCCGAAACATACTCAGCCTTGAGAGTCACATCCACAGACACTGGTATGGGAGAGGTCTCGAATACATCGAGAAAATCCTCGCCCAACTGGTCTGCAAGTTCCCTCTGGCCCTGTTCGCGTGAAATGAAAGTTGTGTTCTTGATATATCTTTCCTGCTCAAGATCATCCCTGTACGCCAGAGCATCCGCATCCGAAACGTCCTGCTTCATGAGGACCGAGATCTGCATGTTCTCCTTGAAATAGTCCGAAACCCCCTTTGCATTCACCAGTAGCATGCTCGCAACTCCTACAAGAAGAAGCACGAGACTTATGCTTATGACTGACGAAAGATAGGCATTGGCTATCCTGCGGCGCATTATCTTATTGTCAGTTTTACCCATACTTTAAATCCAATCAGCCGTCAAAGATAACTGATTTTCAAAAATATTTTGTATCTTTGTAAAGATTTTGTCATTAAAATTAACCATTATGGGTGAATCGGTCAAAAGAGTTCTGTTCGTCAATTCGGAGATGGTACCTTATCTTCCGGAGTCAGACATCGCAAACATCGGAAGATATCTTCCTCAGGGCATTCAGGAAAGAAAGAAGGAGATCCGCTCCTTCATGCCTCGTTACGGCTGCATCAACGAGAGAAAGAATCAGCTGCATGAGGTGATACGTCTTTCGGGCATGAACATCGTCATAAGCGATGTTGACAGGCCTCTCGTGATCAAGGTTGCGTCTATATCGTCTGCAAGAATGCAGGTCTATTTCATTGACAATGAAGACTATTTCCACCGCAAAAGCGTGTACAGGGATGAAAACGGAGAGTTCTTTGCCGACAACGGCGAGAGAGCGATATTCTTTGCTCGCGGCGTGCTTGAGACAGTAAAGAAGCTCAGGTGGACCCCGGATGTCATCCATTGCCAGGGATGGATCTCACAGGTCCTCCCTCTCTACTTGAAGAAGGCCTATATAGATGACCCTATATTCTCTAACAGCAAGGTTGTACTCTCCCTCTATAACGATGCTCCTGACACATTCCCTGAAGACCTGAAGGAAAAGATGCTTTTCAGCAACGTTACCGAAAAAGACCTTGAAATTCTGACCGAGCCTACTGGCACAAATCTTGCGAAACTCGCCGCGTCATATTCTGACGGAATCATACTCGGAGCTGACGGCATTTCTGAAGAACTGACAGAATTCTGCAGCAAGGCAGGCCTTCCTGTGTTGCCATATAATGCTGAGGCTATCCAGAATGGATCATACATAGAGGATTACAATAGTTTTTACGATAATTTATAATGAAATTGAACATCATCGGCAGAGTAAGCCGCCTTGCGGCCATCGGTGCGATACTGCTAAGCTCTGCGTCATGCGTATATATCAACGAGTCACTGGGAGAGAACCTTATCCCTACAGACCAGCTTTGGGACGTATATAATCCCGAAGCCGTCGATATTACAGAGATCAGACTTCAGATGTCTGACAGCCTTTCCGGATACAACACATCCAGATTCACATTCGGAGCCATAAACGACCCCGCTCTCGGCACAAGCATGAAGAGCACCAGTTTTACGCTCGTACCACTCAATGACACACTGGATTTCGGAAAGAACACCAAACTGAGACAATTCCACTTCACCGCAGTGAGAGACACCCTCTCAATGGCTGATGACAATCAGCTCAGGATTCTTCAGAACGTCTATGTAACCGAACTCAAGAAACCACTTGACTCCACAGTTCTCTATACCGGCTCGTTCATGGATCCTGCTATCAGAGAGAAATTCCTCGATCTTGAGAACCGTATTACTGAAGGAATTCCTGTATACGACGGAGGCGACTCGCTTTCATTCGATTTCAGCGAAGCCTATACATTGGAATTCATCGAGAGACTCAAAACTGTTCCGCTTGACAGCATGAACCTCTACCTCGAGACAGTTCCGGGCATCTACATCACTACTGATGTTCCTTCTGGCCCGGGCGGACGAATCAACATGTTCAATCTTCCTATCAGAACAAGATCCGGCTACATTACCGGCAATTACGCAGAACTCAAGTTCACAGCGGAATACGATTATTCAACAGAACCTGTCGACACTTCATTCATATTCTATTTCGGCCCTGCGGACTTCAGGTCGGAAGAGGAAGTTGAAAACAGAACATTCCCTACACAGTTCGCATTCAACACCAGCGAGCACGAGACACTCGGTTCGTACTCTGGCGAGGGCGTAGATGCGACAGACAAGCTTATTGTTGAGGGTGGCAGCGGAATCAAGCCTGTAATCAAGGCTTCTGGAATCAAGGACATCGTCGAGGCACAACTTGCTGAAGCTGGAATCAAAGACTTCTCACAGGTTGTCATCAACAAGGCCACCATCATTCTTCCTTATGATGTTCACGGCAACTTCAGCGCTCTCGACAGATTCCCTGAGATCCTCAGCCCTACAGTAAGACTCAGAAGCAAAGAAGGCGGATACGTTTCATATGCGGGTCTTACCGACTCCAGCATTTCAACGGAAAATCAGGGTGACATCAACAGGTCACTCAACATGTACTCTCCTGACATAAGCCATCACGTGCAGGAAATCCTCAAATTGGACAGAAACAGCGCTGATTTCGCTGAAAAGATCAAGAATTATGACATCTGGTTCCTCATCATGCACAACGAAGTGGAGGAGGCCAGCAGCATAAACGATGATGAATATCTGAACAGCCTCTACAACAACCTTGCGTACAGTTCGTATTACGGAAGCATGTACGACCCTTATGGATACGGATACGGCTATGGTGGTTACGGCGGATACGGCGGATATTATGGAGGATACGGTGGATACGGCGGTTATGGCGGATACGGCTATGGCAGCAACTACTACAACTATCTGTCAATGGCAGCATATGCAAGCGGATATTATTCAAGCGAAGAATCTACAACATCTGTAGAGCTTGACAAAGACAGATTCTATGCCTGCACACTCAACGGCCCAGAAGCCGATGGTGCAAGACCTCAGTTGAAATTCACATTCTCAGCACCTAAGACTGCTGAATAGAAATTCTGACAAACTTCACATAAAATAGAAACGGCCGATCTTCACAGACCGGCCGTTTTTGTATTTC
The DNA here is from genome assembly GCA_045125535.1 of Candidatus Cryptobacteroides sp. Lineage (GTDB taxonomy): Bacteria > Bacteroidota > Bacteroidia > Bacteroidales > UBA932 > Cryptobacteroides. Next base: position 4,493 of record JBGVNK010000064.1, on the reverse strand, counting down.
AGGGAAATGATTAGGCATTTACCTTCTCCTCGATGTACTTGATAGCGTCGCCTACAGTTGCGATCTTGTCACCAGCGTCATCGTCTGGAATCTCGATATCGAACTTCTTCTCGAAGTCCATAATGAGCTCTACGATATCAAGTGAATCAGCACCAAGATCGTTTGTAAAGCTTGCTGTCTCAGTCACCTCAGAAGCATCTACGCCGAGTTTCTCAACGATGATTGCCTTTACGTCTTCTGCAATGTTTGCCATAACAGTTTTAATTTTTAGTTAATAATAGTATCTTAATACACGAATTTTCGTACAAATAACTCTGCAAATTAAATAAAAAAAATCGAAAAAAGAAAATTTTGCCTATATAAGGTCTACCTCCTGACCTCACTTAATTTCAGCCATACTCTCAATCCATTTATAGAATTAAGGAGATAGAATACCCACATTATCACCATTACTGCAGCATGCGCCTCTCCTCTTGCTACACAGACACACCACATCACAACACTTACTATATTCGTAATTATCCATAAAATCCACTGTTCCATGTAAGCAAGCGCCATCAAAGCCTGGGCCACAATGCTGAGGACCGTAGTGGTAGAATCTTTTAAAGGCTGAGGATCTCCGAAATATTCCAAAGCACAGGCACCGGCTACGACTGCAGCACTGCATCCTACAAAAAGCACTGCTCTCTGTTTCCATGTGAACCTCCTTGCGTTGACCTGTACTCCGTTGCTTCCGGCTTCTGCTTCAGAGACGGCCGCTCCCCTTTTGCGCCACTGCCACCAGCCTATAAACTGCATAGGAACATAGTAAAGTGCATTCAACCCGGCATCACCATATAGTGAGGCTTTATACGATATATATGCATACATCGACACGTTCACTAGTCCGAAAAGATAATTCCAGATACTTCCTTTAGCAACAAGAACCACGCAAAGAACTCCAGCAATGCCGGCAACCGAACCGATTACGTCTACATTTCCTGAAAGAACTGTGTAGATTATGTTAGAAGCGATGACTCCTATAATAAGGAACCAGTCATAGAGAGACAAGACTTTATTATTCATAGGTTATTGACGTATTTACAGTTCATTCTTTGTTGTTCAATGCAGAAAGAATTCTTTCGGCAAGAGATCTGCCGACCATTTCAGCCAGTTCATCCAATGGTAACGAAGCTATGCGCGCTACGCTTCCGTATCGTAGAAGAAGACGCTGTTCTGTCTTTTCTCCGACTCCCTTTATGCTTGTAAGCGCAGATTCAACCTGAGATTTGCTTCTCAGGTTGCGGTGGAAGGTGATACCGAAACGATGCGCTTCGTCTCGAATCTGCTGGAGAACCTTCAGAGCAGGTGAATTACGGTCTATGAACATCGGATATGGATCTCCGACACGATATACCTCCTCCATTCTCTCTGCAAGAGCGATCAACGTGACTTTTCCTATCAATCCGAGTTCTGAAAGAGCCTCGTATGCAAAGGCGAGCTGTCCTTTGCCACCGTCTATCACGATAAGCTGCGGGATATCTTCAGGATTTTCTTCCAGCATCCTCGAGTAGCGACGATTGACAACCTCCTTCATGGTGGCATAATCGTTAGCGCCCACAACTGTCTTTACCTTGAAATGACGATAATCCTTCTTTGACGGAACAGCATTGCGGAAGACGACGCAGGCTGAAACAGGGTTCGTACCCTGAATGTTGGAGTTGTCGAAACATTCGATATGGACAGGCAATTCCTTCATGCCGATCTGCTTCTGCAGTGATTCCATGACCATGTTCCTGTAACTGTCCGGATCCGTGTGCTCGCGCTGCAGAAGTGCATTCAGCTGCATTTCCCTGGCATTCCTGGCACTGAGTTCCAGAAGAGAAAGCTTGTCCCCTCGGACAGGAATCCTGAACTCGACGCCTTCAGGCTCGATATCAGGCCTGAACGGAACGACCACTTCTTTTGACAGATCACCGAACTTCGACTGAATTTCTCCTATGAATGTCGCAAGAACAGACTCCGGTTCCTCTTCGATCATCATCCTGAAACCGAGGTTAAGCGACTGTATCACAGCTCCTCCGCGGACTCTCATGAAGTTTCCGAAAGCCTCACCGGCATCGATTATCAAAGAGAATACATCAACATCTCCGACTACGGAGTTCATGATGACCGACTTACTGTAGTGCTGTTCGAGGGAAAGCATCTTCTCTTTATATATCTGAGCCTGCTCGAAGTCCATCCTTTCTGCAGCCTCCTGCATAAGCGCTTTGTAATGCCTGATGACCTCCCTTCCGCCGCCTTTGAGAAGGCTGACAATCTCTTCTATGTTCTCGTTGTATTCCTTCTGAGATATTGCTCCGACACAACAGCCCTTGCACTTCCCGATATGGAAATTGAGGCATGGACGGAACTTCTTGCGCAGAATCGCCTCAGAAGTTATCTTGAGATTGCAGGTCCGAAGCGGATAGACACTATGGAAGAACTCCACGAGGTTTCGTGCATGGACCACACTGCTGTACGGTCCGAAATATCGGGAACCGTTCTTGACCATCCGGCGTGTAAGAAACACTTTCGGAAATTCGTCTGCACTGACGCATATCCACGGATAGGTCTTGGAATCCTTTAGGAGGATGTTGTAGCGAGGCTTGAACTGCTTGATGAGATTGTTTTCCAGCAGGAGAGCGTCTGCCTCCGACTCCACGACAGTATATTCCGCATCTGCAATCTTCGACACCATCACCGCTGTCTTGCGGGTAAGTCTCTCAGCAGGAACGAAATACTGCGCAACTCTCTTGTGCAGGTCTTTTGCCTTACCTACATATATGACATTCCCCTCGGAGTCATAGTATCTGTAGACTCCAGGGGAATGTGGAAATAATTTTATTTTCTGTCGGATATCCATTAAAGATACTTCGCGATCTCGGCCTCGATATCGTGTCCGCGGAGGTCACGAGCGAGAATTGTTCCGTCAGGGCCGATGAGCATGAGGTGAGGAATACCCTCAACTCCGTAGATGTCAGTAGGAACCGAACCGCAGTTGTTGATGTGGAGCCAGTTCATTCCGAGCTCGCCTGCTGTGTCGATAGACACCTTCGGACTCTCGCGCTCCCAAACGGCAAGACTGAGAACGTCGAAATCTTTGCCGTGGTACTTGTCGTATGCAGCCTTGATGTAAGGAACCTCACGCTTGCATGGTCCGCACCATGGTGCCCAGAAGTCAACGAGGATATATTTACCCTGTCCTACATACTCAGAGAACTTTGTCTCCTTATACTTTGGCTGAGGATCCATGCTTCTTGTGTAACCTACGACATTCTGAACTGTGAAGTCTGTGAACATCTTGCCAGGAGCAGTGCTGACGCGAGCTGAAATCGCATTCTTCATGCCCTGAACATAATTGTGGTTCTGGAGCTCAGGAACAAGAAGGTCGATAAGAGGAAGAAGGGTCTCCATCTCGTCGCTCTCGCTCACGCCGCGAATGCTCTGAAGAGCGAAAAGTGCAGTAAAATTGTCGTAGTTTGCCTCGAGAGCAGCCTTGCCGTGAGCCTTGTACTCTGTCATGAACTCATCATAGAATGCCTCAAGAGCAGCATTCTTCTCTTCATCGTTCATGAGAGAATCAGTCATGATGGCCATCTGCTTCTCAGCATACTCAGAACCGTAAGCCTCTTCTGCCGCGTTGAATGCGTTGAGCTTCTCCTGTGCAGAGATCTTAGGATATTTTGAAGTGACGACAGTCTCTGCATCGAGAACCACTGTAAGAGGAGTTCCGTCAGCGATGAAGTTTGCACCGTAATTAGCTGCGCTCACTGATGCGATTGCTGTAAGAGTGGTAGGAACCTCTACTGAGAACTTACCGTCAACAACAGGAACAAGTGTATCGACGAGCTGACCTACTGTTACATTCACCTCAGTGATTCCTTCCGGCACAACTGTACCCTTAACCACAGTGACATCAGACACCTTAGCGCAAGATGCCACGAGAGCGACTCCCAAAGTCGCAAAAAGAATTGTTCTGATCTTCATATAAATTCGTTTTAAAACTAATCATCAATCGATTTCCTCTCATTTGCGTTTTTAAAGTGGTTGTCAATCACTCTATTATACAAAATCGAAAAACATTCAAAGATAATCATTTTTTATATAAATTCATTTGGCATTTGTACGGAAATGGCATTTTTCCACCCCAGGGTAGGGGTCGTGAGCGAAAAGCAAACAGCCCTGTGGGCTTTTGCAGCGAGCAGCCAGCGGCAGCTGGTGCCGAAGGCAGGTGGAGTCACCGTAATACATATATAGAAATATAAAAAAAAGGATGGTTTGAAACCATCCTTTTCATATAGAGTGCTTGACAATTACTTGTTGTCTCTGCGAGCACCACGGCCACCACGACGACGCTCGCCGCCACGGCCACCACGGTTGTTGTTGTTAGACTGCTGAGCCTGTGCAGCCATGCCAGCGTTAGGAGAGAGATCCTTCTTACCGTAAACCTCACCGTTGCAGATCCATACCTT
>JBGVNK010000063.1:0-4050 GCA_045125535.1 Candidatus Cryptobacteroides sp. | reverse complement strand
CTTGAAGGATTGTCCCGAAGTCGGCAGATTCATATCAGGAGTGGCCCGTAAGCTGCTTATAGTTACGATGTTCTTCATAGGAGCCTCACTCTCTAAATCAACATTAAAAGCAGTCGGATTGAAGCCGTTACTTCAGGGTGTGATACTATGGCTGGTAATCAGCATAGCTTCACTTTCGTACATATTAATGACCGCATAGAAAAGAATGAAAGCCTATACTTACATAGAGAAAGGAAGGTACGAGCTTCTTGATAAGCCAAGACCGCAGATAATTGATCCTAAGGAAGCTGTGGTAAGGGTGATCCTTGACAGAAAGTGTTGATGAGTGCATCTCTACCGGCTTGGGTCATGAGACCTCGGCTTTCGTCCGTTTCTAAAGAATTATACTACTGATTTCCGAGTAATGATACTACCGATTTCTCGATACGTGGAATGATAGGCGAGTTATGGCCTCCCTCAGTCACCTCAAATGCCACCTCTGCTCCTTTTATCATAAGGGCTTCTACCACCTTCATGGTGTCCTCCTCAATGCTTGCAAACCTCTTGACCTTCGTCTCCTTCTCCACTTCTCCCATGCAGATATAGAAACGCACGCATCCAAGTTCTTCCTGCTTCATGAGCCAATCTGCAAATCCATCATACCAAAAGGATCCAGATATGGCTGCAACGCCCTCAAAGAATGGTTTCTTGATGCCTGCCCAGACAGAGAAGAGTCCTGCTAGAGACAAACCGATAAGATACCTATGGGGATTTTTGATCTGAAGGGAACTCTCTAGGTTAAAGAAAATGTCTCCTTTGAGACGGTCCAGGAACTGGCTTGCACGACCTCCGAACTCTCCCTCCTTGACAGCCGGAGCCTTCCATGGTGTCATGTCATCGTTCCAGTCCATTTCCGAGATAACGACAATATTCGACTTATATCGTACGGATATATCCTCTATAGCAGTCAGATCTCCCTCTGGAAGTCTATGTGGCACAAGGATATAAATTATACTACTTGAATCGAAAGTAGCGATATCAAGATGAAGGGAATGGTATGTTCTAGAGGTTATCATATAAATACAAAGATACACATTTTTGCCGAAAGTTGAGATAGAGACATCAAGTCCATATGTTCTGAGACAGCTTTTGAAGCCGATTAAGGATGAGTATGACTAGATGGTCGAGCAGAATCTGAGGGAGCAGTACGGTGATATGGTCTTTCCTACCAAGATCAGAGAGATTGCAACGATAGTACATGCTCCGATCATGAGCATTGACATCATTTCTTACGATCCCAAGTGTAACGGAGCCAGGGATTACACCGACCTGTTGAAGGAGATAGAGGCGAGATTGCAATAATTGATAATATATTGAATAACTGATGGTTTAACATAAGGGTTTTCACGATAATCATCTCCCTCAATGTGAATAATGTGCGGAGATTAGTCAAATTCAGTACAATATTCAACGAGAATAACGACAGTAAAGTAATATAAATAATATCTATTTAGACAATGAAGAAAGACCAACTTAAAGGTGGAATATCGGCCATGTTCGGCGATGATAGTCAGCCTGTACCTAAGGCAATGAAGCTTACTGACGAGGTGTATGAGATCCTTGAGGAAAGACAGTCACAGCGAATGGCATTCCTTACCGGCAGAAGAAGAAAGGATGAAACACGAGAACCTGCAACTAAAGATGACTTCAGGACATCATTCCTGCTGAACAAGCATCAGTGTGACATAGTCAGGAATATTGCATTGAGGGAGGGGATGACTATCAAGGTAGAACCACGTAGGAAAGAATCTGAAAAGAAAGATCTCTTCTGACGAACAACCGATAAATACTCGGCAGTTTGAACTGTCTGAGAATTGAAAATGGGCGGCCGAATGTACACGGTCGCCCAAATTTTTGATTCTAGCATTTCGCTAATGCGCAAATAAGCGAAATGCTAGAAGGTGTATGTCTTGACAGTCTGGAATTTACCGGCCTATAATGCGGATAAATATCAATAATGGTCAATTAAAAAAACAGGCCCATACTGAGCCACGGACTTCTGACTTAATTCTTGAAGCTATGGATTGGTGCCGGGATTCGTCCCTGTCGGTTGACGAATGCCTCGCAGCTGTAGCCATTGACTGGCATCACTGGTGCGTAGCCGAGAAGCCCGCCGAATTCAACTGTGTCCCCGACATCCTTGCCCTCTACAGGGATGATTCTGACTGCAGTTGTCTTCTGGTTGATCATTCCTATTGCAGCTTCGTCAGCGATGATACCTGAAATGGTACTTGCCGGAGTCTTGCCTGGTATCGCTATCATATCAAGTCCTACAGAACATACGCAGGTCATTGCCTCAAGTTTTTCGATGGTGAGTGCGCCGCATTCTGCTGCATCAATCATTCCCTGGTCTTCGCTGACAGGAATGAAGGCTCCGCTGAGACCACCCACATATGATGAAGCCATGACACCGCCTTTCTTTACCTGATCGTTGAGCAAGGCCAATGCTGCAGTAGTACCTGGTGCGCCTGCTTTCTCAAGACCTATCTCGCAGAGAATGTCAGCCACGCTGTCGCCGATAGCTGGGGTAGGAGCGAGCGAAAGATCAATGATTCCGAACGGGATACCGAGTCGTCTGGATGCCTCCTGAGCTACGAGCTGACCGACACGTGTGATCTTGAATGCCGTCTTCTTGATGGTTTCGCAAAGAACCTCGAAACTCTCTCCGCGAACCTTTTCCAGAGCACATTTCACAACACCCGGACCGCTGACGCCGACATTGATGATTGCATCTGCCTCAGTCACTCCGTGGAATGCACCTGCCATGAAAGGATTGTCATCAGGGGCATTGCAAAGCACCACAAGCTTGGCACAACCAAATGAATCTCTCTCCGCAGTCATCCTTGCTGTCTCCTTGATGGTCTCTCCCATAAGACGCACTGCATCCATGTTTATACCGGTCTTGGTCGATCCGATATTCACGCTGCTGCATATGCGTTCGGTACATGCAAGGGCCTCTGGAATCGAGGCTATAAGAAGTCTGTCGCTTTCTGTCAGTCCCTTCGACACTACTGCCGAATATCCGCCAAGGAAGTTGACGCCGACTTTTTCAGCTACAGCATCGAGTATCTTCGCGATCTGCACATAGTCAGACGGCGTCTTGCAGCACGATGCTCCTACAAGAGATATAGGGGTGATGGAAATACGCTTGTTTACAATCGGCACTCCGAATTCCTTTGAGATATCCTCAGCTGTCTTTGCCAGATTACCGGCAATGCGCAGTATCTTTTCGGTGATTCTTTCGCATGTCTGCTCGACGGTGCTGCAAGCACAGTCAAGAAGGCTGATGCCGATGGTAATGGTGCGCACGTCTAGATTGTCGTGCTCGATCATTCTGTTGGTCTCGATGACCTCGTGTATATTGATCATGGCCTCTTAGATTCTATGCATCTTGTCAAATATATCTTCCCTCTGGCATTTGATCTGGACTCCCGTATCCTCTCCGAGTCTTGTGATCTCCTCAGTCATTGTGACGTAGTCGATTGTCATCTTTGATGTGTCGACAATCATCATCATGTTGAAGAAGCCCTGTATGATTGTCTGCGAGATGTCAAGAATATTGATCTGATGGTCTGCCATGTAAGTACATACCTTGGCTATGATGCCTACTGTATCCTTGCCGACAACAGTTATGATAGTTCTGTTCATAATATTATTTATTTACGTAAAAATGTACTATGTTGGTCCTACAAATATAGTGATAAATCCACAAGACGCTGATATTGCTTTTTATAATATTTGATATAGCACTCAAATGCGTATATAACAAACAGCGGCGACGATTCACATCGTCACCGCCATTCAGAAAATTTGAAGCTGTATAGTGTGTAAACCTCACATGCAAAGTTATATAAACCTGTTGTAATTGTCCTAAGTCTTCTCAATAATCTATCGTATTTAAGACCTTGTCATACATAAAAATAGTCCGGCATCGATTCGCATCGAAGCAGGACCACTACGCAAAAGCCAACCTATGAAACGGTTGCTCAACTAGTTGCGAGCAGTGTAAGC
>JBGVNK010000062.1:0-25629 GCA_045125535.1 Candidatus Cryptobacteroides sp. | reverse complement strand
GCGGCCAGGGGGGTAGCACGGTTTTGAAAAACCTCCCAGACCTCACCCCGAAAGGAACCGGTATGGTACGTCACTATAAGGAAGGGGCTGTGATGGGATTCGTAGAAGTGCTGGCAAAGGCAGGAAAGCTTCTTGCGAATGTAAAGTTCTGCAAAAAGGACATCAAGGAATGGAATCCTGATGTAGTGATTCTTATCGATTACCCGGGATTCAACTTCAAGATAGCCAAATTCGCCCACAAGGCCGGCTACAAGGTATTCTACTACATCGCACCTAAAGTCTGGGCATCACGCGAAGGACGCATCCGCAAACTCAAGAAATACGTCGACAAACTCTTCATAGTCTTCCCGTTCGAAATCCCCTACTTCGACTCGAAAGGTATAGAATATATATATAAAGGTAATCCGCTTGTAGATGCAGTCGACGGATCGAAAGCAATGCAGGAAACACGAGAGGATTTCATTAACCGAAACGCACTGGACTTCAAGCCTCACATTGCTATGCTCGCCGGATCAAGAAAAGGCGAGATCAGCACAATGATGCCTGTGCTGACGGAATTTGCCGCCAAGATGCATGCCTTGCCTCAATATGAAGACCATCAGTTCCTTATAGCCGGAGCGCCGTCACGTACTATGGCAGACTACGCACCATGGCTGACAGAGGGAAACAAGGAATACATCAAGGTGCTTTTCGGAGAGACACAGTCGATAATCCGTCATGCAGAGGCAGCTGTCGTCAATTCAGGCACAGCATCACTCGAGACAGTGCTTTTCAATACACGTCAGGTCGTAGGATATATAACAAACCCTATTACCTATTGGCTGGCAAAGAAAATCGTAAAGATCAATTATATAAGTCTCGGCAATCTGATAATAAACCGTCTGGCATTCAAGGAATTCATTCAGAATGACTGCAATTCCGACGCATTGGTAGCAGAGGTTCGAGACCTCATAGAAAACAAAGCGCGTCGCGATGCCATGCTTTCAGATTACGCAGACATACGCAACGCCCTCGGCGGCTCCGGAGCATCAGCAGCCGTCGCAAAAGCCATGATTGACGAATTGCAAAAACATTAACCATCAGCACTTTAAGCTAAATCGCCTGCGTCAATTGACGCAGGCGATTTAGCGTAAGTACCTATCTATCAACCATATACAGTTCAAACCCTTTCCCCGAATATCATCGAGCCGATACGAACCATGGTCGAGCCATAGCGGACAGCGATGGGATAGTCATCTGACATGCCGATAGAAAGTTCTGTAAAATCACCATTCAAAGAAGGGTAAGACTGAAGACAGTCATCATAAAGAGATCTGACGGCGGCAAAATCTCCTTCTACCACAGAAAGTTCATCTGTGAATGTCGCCATTCCCATAAGGCCCTTGAATCGGATAGACGGATAATCCGAAGCATGCTCGAGTATATCGAGAATCTCAGACGGCTCGAATCCCTGCTTTGTCTCTTCCGCAGCAACATGCGGTTCCAGAAGCACAGAAATGATCTTATCGTTTGCAGCACCCCACGAATTGATGGCTTCAAGGTGTCTTAAAGAATCTACAGACTGAACCAAAGAAACATACGGCAGAACCATCTTCATCTTATTGGTCTGGAGATGTCCGATAAAATGCCACTCGATGTCAGACATGTAATCCGGTTCTCCCCTCTCTACCCTTATCCCCTCAAGACGCTTCACCTTGGCCTGAAGTTCCTGCGGACGGCTCTCGGCAAAAACCCTCTGTCCCGCAGAATAAGCCTCTTCTATCGATTCGAAAGGGTGAAATTTAGAAACTGCCACCAGCTTTACAGCTGCCGGCAGTTCCCTATTTAATCTCTCAATTACTTCCCTTATCATATAAGAAAATAATTACGAACATTTGCGTTAACCTTTATAAGATCAGGATGCAGATAATTAAGATTAAAACGAGTATAATTCTTCTATTCACTCTGTTTGCTATGATGGGATTTGAAAACCGTGGCCGCCCGTGGCCTCGTGAACGGGAGGGGCCCGCTCCGAAGGAGTGGGAGGGATTCAGTTTTCAAATCTCATCATAGCAAACATACAGTTATATAAATTATCTGCGTTTCTGCTGCTTCTGCATCTGCTCCTGCATCCTCTGAGCCTCCTCAAGACGCTGCTGCCACTTAGACTTCTGCTTAGGCTTGTTGGCATTGAGCATCATATCAGCCCTCACCTTCTCCTCTGTAACTACAAACTTGCGGATATACCATGTAACACCCATTGTGATGATGTTGGAAAGGAGGTAATAATAGCTGAGCGCTGCCGAAAGATTGTTACAGATGAAGAACATCATGATCGGCATGAGATAGAGACTCATGAATTTCATTCCCGCCATGTTAGGATCATCCGACATCTGCGACGAAGTCATTCTAGAGTAGAAGAACATTGTGACAGCCATCAGAAGGGCGAAAAGTGAAAGGTGATCTCCGAGAAGAGGCACATTCGCACCGAAATCCCAGATGGAGTCATATGCACTGAGGTCATCAGCCCAAAGGAACTTCTGCTGACGAAGCTCGATGGATGCAGGGAAGAAACGGAACATCGCGAAGAGGATCGGGAACTGGAGAAGCATCGGGAGACATCCGCCCATAGGACTGATTCCCGCCTTCTGATAGAGTTCCATCGTCGCCTGCTGCTTCTTCATCGCATCCTTCTGGTCAGGATACTTCTGGTTGATCTTATCAATCTCAGGCTTGACCACCTGCATCTTTGCAGAAGACTTATATGACTTGATGGTCAGAGGCATGATCACGATCTTGATGATCAATGTGAGAAGAAGGATGATGAGACCATAATTCTTGATGAACTTGCCGAGGAAGTCGAAGATCGGAATGATCACGAAACGGCTGATCCAGCTCACGAGCCATCCGCCGAGCGGAATGATCTTCTCATAATTCATGTCATAACTCTTCAAAGTCTTGTAGTCGTTAGGACCGAAATAGAAGTCATTCTGAATAGCGAAATTGCCGCCCACATTGGTAAAGTCTGCACGAAGCTTCGCAGAAGCAGCCATGAGGTTGTGCGACGGATCGTCCTGAGCGTAATACTTCACATCAAAGTCTCCTGAAGAGAACTCTGTGCCTGAAGTCATGATGGCAGAGAAGAACTGCTGCTGGAACGCAAACCACTTGAACTTAGTGTTCACGCTCTTAGCCTGGTCACGGTTACGCGCGATTTCCTCTGGCTTCTTATCGCCGTCGAAATAATAGTCGAGCTTAGAATACTGCTTCTCATTCTTGTAGCCCTTCTCAAGGCGCGGAATGATTACAGACCAGTCAATGTCAAGCATAGACACGTTACGCGGCATCACGTTCTCCATTCCGATGAATGCAAGTTCGTTCTGAACCATGTAACTGCCCTCTGTAAGAGAGTAGGTCTGCTGGATGTATCCACCCTGTGCGAAAGGAAGCTGCATCACGATTGTAGAATCATTATATTCTGCAACCTGGAATACGAAATCCTTTGTATTGATGTTCTCTCCTGCAAAAACCGAAATACCGAGCTGGCTGCCTTCCGGCTTGATCAGATAGAGATCAAGACTGTCATAAGTCTTATAATCATTGAGTTTCACAGAATATGGCTGGGCACCTTTTGTGGTGAACTCGATCTCCATCTTGTCGTTGGAAAGCTTGTACACCTGAGCCTGGCCGAATCTTGCCTCGGTGAGCATGCTGTCCTTATAGACCGGCATGTTCTGAACCTTGACGCCTGTTGTCTCAACTACACCTTCAGCTCTTTGCATGGAGTCCAAAGCCATCGCGGCCATCTGCTCCACCCTGGCGATGGAGTCGAGCTGAGCCTGAGCCTCCATCTGCTTGTTGTACTGCTTCGACTGATACCATGAAAATCCCATCATGATAGCGAAGATCAATACAAATCCGATAATACTGTTCTTATTCATCTAATCCACTAATAATTATTATTCTGCTTCATTGAGAGCCTTCACCTGTTCTGCAAGTGCCTTAAGCTCTTCCTTGGCCTGAGCGATTCTCTCCTGCATCTGCTTGATGAGAGGCTCGGAATTCTTTGACATCGCGAAGAAGCCGATATTGTTCTCGTATGTCACAATATCCTGCTCAAGTGCATGATACTTCTGGATGAGTCTATCCTTCTCAGAAAGCTGCGGCTTACCGCCACGACCTCTGCGAGCGTTACGTCCATTGTTAGGGAACTTCTCGTGAACCGCATCTTTATATGCCTGAGCGATCTTGTCCTTTTCCTTGAATGGCACGAAACCGATCTCGTTCCATCTTGCCTGGAAAGCCTTCAAAGCCTCTGCATCAGCCTCGGTTCCAGTGATTTCGTATGCCTTGATCTCTTCAACAAGACGCTGCTTTGCCTTAAGATTGCCGTAGAAGTCATTCTCCGGCTTAGCATTCTTGTCTCTTTCCGCAAAGAACTCGTCACAAGCCGCACGGAATCTCTTCCAGAGCTGCTCAGACTTCTTGCGAGGCACAGCACCAATCTCCTTCCACTCCTTCTGAAGAGCGATGTAACGGTCTGCTGTCTTCTTCCAGTCAGTGCTTGTCTTGAGAGCCTCAGCCTCTTCGCAGATAGCGACCTTCTTCTCAAGGTTCACATTGATGCTGTCCTTGTATTCATTGTAGAAGTCGCGCTTGCGGCCGTAGAACTTGTCGCATGCGGCACGGAAACGGTCGTATATCTTCTGATTATCCTTCTTTGAAGCGAATCCGATGGTCTTCCACTCTTTCTGGATGTCTTCGATCTCCTTTGAGAAAGCATTCCACTCATTTGAGTTTGCCACCTCTCTTTCAGCGATTTCCTCGACCTTCTCGCAAAGAACAGTCTTCTTTGCAAGGTTCTCAGACTGCTGCTCCTTGAGGCCCTCGAAATATGCCTGATATTTCTTGTTCACTACTGCTGTAGCAGCCTTGAAACGGTCCCAGATCTGATCTCTGAATTCCTTTGCTACCGGACCGAACCCCTTCCACTGCTCATGAAGCTTCTGAAGCTCACGGAATGCCTCTACGACATTAGAACTCTCTGCAAGAGTCTCGGCCTGTGCGCAGAACTCTTCCTTAGCCTCGAGATTCTTCTTGAAATCAAGGTCACGGAGCTCACGGTTGATCTTCACCATATCATAGAACTGCTCGACATAGAGCTGATATGTCTCATTGATGTTGCGATAGCTCTGTGCGGGCACTGGTCCAACTGCTCGCCATCTGTTCTGGATCTCACGGAACTCAGGGAATGTTGCATTCACATCCTCCTGCTTCTCGAGAAGTGCCTTGAGGTCGGCAATCACAGCCTCCTTAAGTGCAAGGTTGTTCTCACGCTCCTTCTCAAGCTGCCTGTTGTACTCGGCACGCTCCTTTCTGTATGTATTATAGATTGTCTTGAAGCCTCTTTCGATCTCTGCAAAAGGATTAACGCTTACGGTCTCCTCTGCTGCAGGTACTTCAGCAACTTCAATATCCTCAGCTTCATCGACCTCCGCCACAGGCTCTGCTGCAAGTCCTGCGTCAGCCTTTTCCTTCTGAAGTCTCTTGTAGAATGCCGACTTGATGGCTTCTGCATCCTTTGACATCTTCATTCTTTCCTCATTCTGAACAAGCTCCTCGAAAAGCTTTACAAGTTCAGCAAGGCTCTTTTCTGAGTAATTGACAGCTGGCTCAGCCATTTCAACAGTCTCGGCGATCACGCTCTCAACACTCTCCGGTACATCTGGAGTCACTTCGACTCCAGGGTTAATAAGTTCACTCATAATAATGGAGTTAATAGTTCATAAAAATATACAACTCGCAAATATACCAAATTTTTAGTAAAACTCGCATCAAAATACTATTTTTGCAGTCGCAAAAAAGTTCATAAGATGAGAATAGACATTTTGACAGTTGTACCGGAACTTCTTGAAAGTCCGCTCAGCCATTCGATAGTGGGAAGAGCCATAAAAAAAGGCCTCGTAGAGATACACATCCACAATCTTCGCAAATACGGAAAAGGACCGCGCCAGCAGGTCGATGACTACAGTTACGGCGGAGATGCCGGAATGGTGCTCATGCTGGAGCCGGTATACAACATGATCCAGGAACTCAAGGCTGAGAGAGATTATGACGAGGTGATCTTCATGTCACCGGATGGTGAAATCCTCAATCAGGGCATTTCAAACGAACTTTCCCTCAAGGAGAACATCATCATCCTCTGCGGCCATTACAAAGGCGTAGACCACCGCATCAGAGAACATCTTGTGACACGCGAAATCTCTGCAGGAGATTATGTGCTTAGTGGAGGCGAGCTCCCTGCAGCCATTCTTGCCGACTCGATCATCCGACTTATTCCGGGAGCACTGTCAGACGAGACATCTGCTCTGAGCGACAGTTTCCAGGACGGCCTTCTCTCACCTCCTGTATATACAAGACCAGCGGAATTCAACGGATGGAAAGTCCCTGAAGTCCTTCTGAGCGGCAATCCGAAACTGATCAGAGAATGGCAGGACGAGCAGGCAATGGAAAGAACAAAGCGTCTTCGTCCTAATCTTCTGAATGATTTATAAGGCATTTATAGATAAATGATTTCTGCATTCCAGACGATTCTGGAGCACATTTAATTATGATTTTTTAGTCAAATTAATTTGGAACTATCACTTTTTTGTCTAAATTTGCAAACGACATAACATATTTATGTCACCAAGACGTTTCTAACCACTAATAATTAATCATCCCATTAGGGAAATACACTACACTACTAACTAACCAAAAAAGCTCGCAGTGATGCGAGCTTTTTTATATAAAAACATCTTAACCCCTGTCACTTCGTGACATCCCCTGATAGGGAAATACCGCCTTATTAAGACAGCGGCTTTCTGTTCAGCTGGTTGAGATCGACCTTGTGGAACTTGTAGCCGAGTCGGCGAAGCTGAAGAGCGGCTCCTATGCTGTACATCACCTTGACGGTGCGTGCAAAGATGTGGAATGCCTTTACGGTCTGAGCCTCGATATGCTCGTGCTGGATGAAGGTCGTCGCCTTCTGCGCGCAGCAGAGAAGGATATTCATGATCTGCTTTGCCTCCGGAGAATCAAGCTTGAGACCGAGGATGTTCTGAACGATGTGCTCGTCCATGTCGTCGAAACCGCGTGATCCATGCAGAACGGTATATTTTGCACTGTGGTTGCGGCCCCAGTCCTGATCCCACCACTGAGCCACAGCCATACCGGCATAACCGGCACATGCAATGGCGAAGTCAGGGTAGCTGTTCACCTCGGGAAGAGCCTCTGCAATATAGTCTGCTGCCCATTCCTTCCATTTCTGGTCGATATCCTCAGAACTGAGAAGCTCACCGTCGAGCATTCCCAGACTGGTACACATCCTGAGCATCTCCCTGAGGAGATTCTCTTCATAAACATCGTAGTATTTTGCGTTTTCTTCCATAATCATGTAATTGAGGCCGCAAATATACCACTATTTTCAGAACTTGAAGGCAACCTTGAACATAAAGTTTGCAGGCGCCTGAGGGAAAATGCCGGTCTCCGAATACCAGCTGTCGGACTCCTGGAAATACGCTCTCCACACCCATGCATCTGCATAGTACATATTGTTGAACAAATTGTTCACATGAAAGCTGAATGACAATGAAGGACATCTGTCACAGTCATTCATGCTGTCGCGACGACAAAGAGGAACCTCATATCCTGCAGCCAGATCTGCAGTGAAATATGCCGGGATCATGCGCTCGTCTGATGATGTGTTGTCATAGTACTGCTTTCCAACATATTTGCCGTTCCATGAGACATATGCCGAATTCAAAGAGCCTGACAAAGATGCGAACGGTCTGAAAGACAGGGATGCAGAACCTACGACAGAAGGCGACATAAGGATATCCGAATTCTCAAGCTGCACCTCTTTCTGGCCAAGATAGTTCCACCAGTCCATATTGTCGTACATCTCATAATAAGCAGTGAAGCTCTTGATCTTGTTCCGTGACAAGGTAAGGTTTCCTCCCGCTGTCATCCACTCGAAAGGCATCCACATTGCGGCAATTTCGACTCCCCTTCTCCAGCTGCGAGGTACATTCTCCTTGATGGCATATCCGACATCAGTAAGTTTACCTGTCTCGATCAGCATGTCCCAATACTCCATCATATAGAGATTGGCACAAAGAGAAAGCTTTTCCGACGAATACTCATATCCGACCTCGACATCAAGCATCTTTTCCGGTCTGATATCGATTCCGCGACCGGCCACACCGGCCTGGGAAGCCATATTCGCATCAAGGATGAGTTCCTTGATATCGCTTCTGCCAGGCTCGCGATGTCCGAGAGCAGCAGAAAAATAAGCACGGTTGCGAGGATTCCAGCGGAAAGAGAGACCTGCACGCGGATTGAAGAACTGCCAGTCATCCTTATGGTCAAGCAGCACTCCGTCATCCTCCGGTCCGGACATGTTCAGCCAGATTCCGCGGTACTGCAGATCGGCATAGGCAGTCATCCATGGCAAAGGCTTCACTTCGGCACGGACAAATGCATTCGCTTCCTGCTTCAGACCGTTGTTTAAATACCATTCATGGCTCTCATAATCATAAGAATCGCCGAGCACATTGCTCCAGAGAACAGATCCGATATGGTCTCCGTCATAACGAGAAAGATTCACACCGGCAGTCAGATTGAGAAGAGAAGAATTGTAACGGACATCTGAATTCAAGACGAAATAGTCATTGGCCAGAGCCTCGTGTGTGATGAAATCACCTTCATCATATACGACACCATCGATCACAGGATCATCCATGAGATACTTGGAAAAGGACTTGCCGGTCTTGTAATTCTCATAATAGCCGTCACCACGCGTGTAATTGAATGTCGTGCTCCAGGCAAGTCTGTCGGAAAAAGAACGGGTATAATTCAGCTGCAGATGATTCTGCATATAATTATCAGTCTCATTGTCATAGTACCTGACATTGCCGAACTCGTCATAATATTCACCGGCTGGATTATATCTCCTGTCGGTTTCATAGACAGAAGGATCAATTCCGTTCCAGGTGATGCCGGTGTGCTGGTCACCCATCAGCCATGTCAGTCTGAGCGAATTACGCTCGTTCATCCAGCCCAGCACTGCCATCGCAGACTGAACGTCGGCAAAGGCATTGCGAATATAACCGTCGGTCGAATTACGTGAATATGCCGCATTGAAATAAAGGCCGGACGGCATCAGACCTGTCCCTGCCGCATAGGAAGAAGTAAATGTTCCATATGAACCGACACCAAGTTCTGCTGTCGCGAAAGGATCGGCTCCGACAGAAGCCGTACTCATGTTGATGCTGGCACCGAATGCTCCCGCTCCATTTGCAGAAGTACCCAATCCTCTCTGCAGCTGGACATTTGAAATCAGGGAAGAAAGAGCAGGGATATTGACCCAGAACACCTCCTGCGACTCGGCATCATTGAGAGTGATGCCGTTTAGAGTAACGTTGATCTGAGAACCTTTGGAACCCCTGACGCTCATTTTCGAATAGCCGAGACCTGTTCCGCCTTCATTGACAGACACAACCGAAGGCTGCAGGGAAAGATTCATCGGCAGTGAATTCAGCGGACTCATCTTTCTGAGTTCCTCTTTCTGAATCATTGTGAATGTGACAGGCGTGTCCTTTCCTGCCCTTGAAGATGACACCACCACGCTGTCAAGCCTTTCGACTTTTTCTACAGCGTCTTCAGGATCCGCACCTTGTACGAAACCCGGGATCAGTGCGTTGAGCACTGCAAAAAATAAAAAACCTCGCATAATGCTACACATTTATGCAAGGGGCGTGTACAGAATACACTTGAAGATCGCACTCCCTACGCCGGCATTATCCGGATCAGGTTCATTGGGTATGATCTCAGCCCGTACCGGGCACCCCACGCAAAATATTTAATTTTACTCTATTTCTTTTCAACTATTTTAATCTCATACAGCTTCGGCCAGTTCTTTCCTGTGAGATAAGTCTTCTTTGTGTCTGGATTCCATGCGATTCCGTTCAGCACATCGGTCGTAATCGTATAGAGTTTCTTCGGAAGCAGTCCGCGGCAGTCGATCACGCCTTCTACAACACCGTCCTTCGGATTGATGATGAGGATCTCATCATAAGTATAGACATTGGCCCATATCTTTCCGTTAATGTATTCAAGTTCATTGAGATAGCGTACCGGCTGACCGTTAAGCGTCACAATCTGTCTGCGCTTGAGACCGAAATTCTCATCCATGAAGAAAAGGGTTGCAGAACCGTCCGACGCTATGAGCTGCTTTCCGTCAGTAGTCAGTCCCCATCCTTGACGCGGATATTTCCAGGATGATTTGTACTCAAGTGTCTTGGCATCATAGACAAAAGCGATTTTCGATTCCCATGTGAGGATGTAGAGATTGTCTCCGAAGATCACGGACCCTTCAACGAAATACTTCTCATCGAAGTCAAGCCTTCTCAATGCCTTTCCGGTTTCGAGTTCCACTTCCCGGAATGTGGATTTGCCGTTCTGGCCTGTACTTTCATACATTTTTCCGTCATGGAAAAAGAGTCCCTGAGTGTATGAATCTGTGTCATGTGGATACTCTGTGATCACCTCAAGCTGATACTCCTTCACCTTTGCTTCAGAGCATGAAAGAAGAAGTAATGAAAGAATGAATATCGCTGCAAGTTTTCTCATGTGCCACTAAATTTATCTAACGGACGACAAAAGTACGGAAAAAAAACTTTTTGCGAAAATAATCATTAACTTTGCGGCCCGAACATGCGATTCGAGTCTTCAATCACTTAGAACTTGAGATAAAGAATATATGAATACATATTATATAGTAATGGCAGGAATGGCTGTGATGGCGGTTATCGTCTTCATCGCCCTGTTCTTCTTCAAGGCCGGCTATGGCTATCTTTCGACTTCAAAATGGGGTCCTAAGATCGGCAACAAGGTTGCATGGGTGCTTATGGAAGCTCCTGCCTTCCTTTTCCTGCTTTACTACACCATACGCTTTGCGGTATCAGGAGTTGATACAGGCAATTCCAAGCCGGTCCTCTACATAATGGCAGGACTTTTCCTCCTCCACTATTTCCAGAGGTCGTTCATCTTCCCTCTCCTGATGAGAGGAAAAAGCAAGATGCCGATTGCCGTAATGCTCATGGGACTGGTATTCAACACTTTGAACGCATACATGATCGGCGGATGGCTTTACGGCCAGGCACCTGCCGGAATGTACGGAACAGACTGGCTCCTGAGCCCTCAGTTCATCATCGGACTCATCGTGTTCTTCACCGGAATGGGAATCAACCTCCATTCAGACCACGTGATACGCAATCTCCGCAAGCCAGGAGATACAAAGCATTATATCCCACGCAAGGGATTCTACAGATATGTGACTTCGGCAAACTATTTCGGTGAGTTCACCGAGTGGATCGGCTATGCAATCCTCACCTGGTCACCTGCAGGAGTCCTCTTTGCAGTCTGGACTTTCGCCAACCTCGGTCCACGCGCCAAGTCGCTTACCGAGAAGTATGAGCAGGAGTTCGGAGACGAATACAAGAAACTGAACAAGAAACATATAATTCCTTTCATCTGGTAAAGATATGAGCGAATTGTTTACACCATACAAGATCGGCCCTATAGAGCTGAGAAACAGGACCATCAGGTCGGCTGCGTTCGAGGCGATGTGCCCGGGTCAGAGACCTTCACAGGAGCTTTTCGACTACCACACAGCAGTTGCACGCGGCGGCATCGGTATGACTACGGTCGCATATGCTGCAGTCTGCAGGAGCGGTCTCTCATTCGAGAACCAGCTCTGGATGCGCGAAGAGATCGTTCCCGAGCTTAAGAAGCTCACACACGCCATCCATGCTGAAGGCGCAAAGGCATCTATCCAGCTGGGGCACTGCGGAAACATGTCTCACAGAAGCATCTGCGGCTGCATGCCTTACGGTGCGAGCCGAGGATTCAACCTCTACTCCCCTACCTTCGTACAGAAGATGAACATGGAGCAGATCAATGAGGTTGCTGATGCATACGGCAAGGCCGTAGAACTTGCGATAGAGGCCGGATTTGATGCGATCGAGATTCATGCAGGACACGGATATCTCATATCCCAGTTCCTTTCTCCATACACCAACCATCGTCGCGATGAATTCGGAGGAAGCCTCGAGAACCGCATGAGATTCATGAAGATGTGCGTAAGCAAGGCTGTTGCAGCAGGTAAAGGCAAAGTAGCTCTCTTCGCAAAGCTCAACACACGTGACGGTTTCAAGGGCGGTCAGGAGACAGATGAGCTTATCGAAGTGGCAAAGGTACTCCGCGACCTCGGGATAGAATCCATCGTGCTTTCAGGAGGTTTTGTAAGCCGTCATCCTCAGTATGTTATGCGCGGACAGTTCCCTGTGAAGCCTATCGTGCATTACTTCCCATGGAGCAAATGGTGGCTCAAGCTAGGTGTAGGACTCGCTGGCAAGATCGTAGCTCCGACAGTACCGTTCAAGCCTCTTTTCTTCATGGAGGATTCGCTTAAGTTCCGCGAGGCCATGCCGGACTTCCCGTTTGTTTATGTCGGCGGTGTGATCTCACGTGAAACTGCTGACGAAGCCCTTGAAAAGGGATTCCCTATGGTGCAGATGGGCCGTGCCGTACTCGAGGACACAGACTTCGTGAACAAGATGATGGCTGACGAAAAGCACTGCAGCGGCTGCGAACACAGCAATTTCTGCATCGGACGAATGTATTCACGTTCTATGCAGTGCCACAAGAACTGCGTTGACATAACTCCGGGCTTGAAGAAGGCTGTTGCGAAGATCAACGCCCAGAATGACAAGATGGAGCGCAAGCTCGGATATAAATAAAATCAGGTAGGACGACTTGTCGCTATCTGAAATTTATGACGAGGGATTTCTAGGAACGAGCAATGACGACGAAATCACCATCAAAAATTTCAGAGAGAGGAAAGTCCGGACAGGTAGGGCATCCTGCTGTGGAAAGCACAGATGGGAGTAATCTTATGAATGCCGTAACAGAAAACAAACCGCCCTGCAAAGGGTAAGGATGAAACCGCGAGGTAAGAGCTCACGACGCCATATGGCGACATACGGCGGTGACGGCACCAGGACCTGCAAGACCAAATATACCGGAACACCCTTTCGAGGGTAAAAGGGCGGCCCGTCCTTTCCGGGGGGTAGGTTGCGAAGATAAATGACAAGATAAAACAGAAACCGGCTTACGGTTCTGCCTGACACTCAAGGCTGACACTTTCGGGTCAGCCTTTTTTGTAAAAAAATGTTGCAGGAAAGCCCCCAAAAGGTTATCTTTGCATTCCGTATGAAAACGGGATTTGACAACGAAAAGTATCTTAGGATACAGTCCGAACACATCAAGCAGCGCATCGCTCAGTTCGGAGACAAGCTCTACCTCGAGTTCGGAGGTAAATTATTCGACGACAATCATGCAAGCCGCGTGTTGCCGGGTTTCCACCCCGACAGCAAGCTCCGTATGCTCATGCAGCTCAAGGACGAAGCTGAGATCATCATCGTCATCAGCGCACTCGACATCGAAAGAAACAAGATAAGAGGCGACCTCGGAATCACCTATGACGAAGATGTACTCCGTCTCAGAGGTGAATTCGAGAATGTCGGCCTCTACGTCAGCAGTGTCGTCATCACACATTACAACGGACAGTCCAGCGCTGACTCATACAGAAGACGTCTCGAGCGCAAAGGCATCAAGGTTTATTACCACTACACCATCGAGGGTTATCCTAACAACGTAGCCCTGATCGACTCTGACGAAGGATTCGGAAAGAACGACTATGTTCAGACTGAACGTCCTCTCGTAGTGGTGACTGCACCAGGTCCCGGCAGCGGAAAGATGGCAGTCTGCCTCAGCCAGCTCTATCACGAGAACAAAAGGAAAGTAAAGGCCGGATATGCGAAATTCGAGACCTTCCCTGTCTGGAACCTTGCCCTTAAGCATCCTGTCAATCTCGCATACGAAGCGGCTACAGCAGATCTCAATGACGTAAACCTCATCGACCCGTTCCATCTTGAGGCTTACGGAGAAATCGCGACAAGTTATAACCGCGACAGCGAAGTGTTCCCTGTACTCAACGCCCTTTTTGAAGGAATCTACGGAGAAAGCCCATACAAATCCCCTACTGACATGGGCGTGAACATGATCGGATTCTGCATGAACGATGAAGACGCATGCTGTGACGCTGCTAGAGAAGAGATCATAAGAAGATATTATACTGCTCTTGGCAGACTTGCCACAACCGGCGACAACGAAAACGAGGTAAACAAGATATCGCTTATCCTCAAGCAGGCTAAGATAACCACTGAATACAGAAAGACAACTGTTGCTGCTAAAGAGAAAAAGGAAGAGACAGGAGTGCATGCCTCAGCAATCGAACTTCAGGACGGCACAATCATTACTGCCCGCACCAGTTCGCTTCTTGGTCCAAGCGCGGCTCTTATTCTCAATGCTACAAAGCATCTTGCAGGTATCGGCCATGAGGTAAAACTCATCCCTCAGGAAATGATCGAACCGATCCAGAAGACAAAGGTATCATTCCTTCACGGACATAACCCGCGTCTACACACAGACGAAGTTCTCGTTGCCATCTCAATGCTCAGCAACCACGATGAGAATTGCCGCTTGGCACTGGAGCAGTTGCCTAAACTCGACGGCTGTCAGGTACATTCGACCGTAATGCTCAGCGAAGTTGACAGAAAGATATTCAAGAAACTCGGCGTAGGACTGACCTGCGACCCAGTCAAAAAAGGAGAATAAACGAAAAAATGCCGGAAAATTCCGGCATTTTTTATTGTCTTGCTATAATACGTTTGCGGAGAGCATCAGATAGAGGAAGAAGATTATCCTCATCAGAGAGGTCGAGCCATTCTGAAGCAAGTCCATAGTCCCCAAGCATGTAACATGCGACTGCTATATTATATTCCGCACATGAGCGTCTCATCAGATCATTGGTCTTGAGCAGTTCCATCCAGACATCCATTGCTCCTTTCCAGTCATAAGCCTCAGCCCTGTCAAGAGCCTGATACCATTTCTCACTGTCAAAATAAGTTATTGAATACTGCTCATGCTTCCACTGCGACTTGAATGACTCGGATATCTCTTTTCCCACATCCCAGGCAGCAGAAGGCAATGATGCTCTGGCTTTGGCATACTGTTCTGCAGAACTGTCCTTACCATCTGAATATACAATCGGCTGCGCTTCACTGCTACCGCCGTAATTCTTGACAGTCGCAGTCTTGTCCATTGCGTCGAAACTGTACATCTTCATAGTGAACGGCATATGCGCGACACTAAGATAAGATGAATCACGTGAGGTTGTCGAAGCAACTCTTGTAGCCCCATCAACTCTCATTGATCCAAGCTTGACGGTATCAATAAGAAAGACAACATCGGCCCCTGTGTCCATCAAGAGATTGAAGAGAGTGTCTTTATGTGCATAATTACCTTTAGAAGAGCGGTCCATACTATATATGGCAACACTACCCTCGCCTGTTCCGTATTCTTCTTCCAATGCATATGCAAATCCGTCAGCCATATGACTGTTGAATTCAGCTGCAGCCCTGTCCTTGTTTTCAAGGTACACTACCGATACGTTCTTTCCAACCAGGTCTATGCCTGCCTTTGAAGGATAACGCATCTCCACCTGTACTGCATGTCGGCTCGGGCCACATGCAACGGCCGCAAGAGCGGCAAACGGCATAAGCACTTTGAAAAGTTTCATATCTTATCAGATTTCTACTGGTTCTGCAATAAGGTCATATTCGTCTGCACCTGTAACCTTAACGGTAATAAACTCACCTATAAGCGAATACGGGTCAATATCTCCCATGACTGAAGAGTCGTGCCTTACAAGAATCTCGCCATCCACTTCAGGGCTTTCGAACTCGCTTCGGCAGACATACACACCGTCACTGAAATCATCAACGATGACCTTGATCTCGCTTCCGACCCGGGACTGGTTGAACTCGTAAGATATTTCACTCTGAAGAGTCATAAGTTCGTCAAGTCGCTCCTGTTTCACACGAGACGAAATGCTGTCCTTGAAGTTATCTGCTCCATATGTGCCTTCCTCCTCAGAATATTTGAAAGCGCCGAGTCTCTCGAAACGGGCATCCTTTACGAAATCAAGCAGTTCGTTGAAATCTCTCTTGCCTTCACCAGGATGACCCACGATCATGGTCGTTCTGAGAACAACACCCGGCACCTTGGCACGCATCTTCTCGATAAGTTCGCGGGTCCATGCTCCGGTAACGTTTCTGTGCATGTTGTCAAGCACCTTGTCCGAGATATGCTGGAGAGGTATATCCATATAACGGCAAACCTTCGGGTTATTGGCCATCTGGTCAAGCACATCCTCAGGGAATGCAGCAGGATAAGAATAATGAATTCTCATCCACTCGATTCCTTCTACCTCGGAAAGTTTCTGAAGCAGTTCTGCCAAAGCGCGACGACGATAAAGATCAAGTCCGTAATAAGTCGTGTCCTGAGCAATGATGATAAGTTCCTTGACACCCTTGTCCGCAAGACAGCGTGCTTCCTCGACAAGTCTCTCCATAGGTACAGACTTGTGGCCGCCTCTGATGAACGGAATGGCGCAATATGAGCATCTGCGGTCGCATCCTTCAGAAATCTTCAGATAAGCATAATGCGAAGGAGTAGTAAGATATCTGTCGGCAGCCTTCTTATCTGACGGTTCAGCACCCAGCGAGCGCACGACAGGATCAAAATCCCTGGCACCGAACCACTCGTCCACCTCAGGAATAAGTTCAGGCATTTCATCGCCATACCTCTGCGAGAGGCAGCCGAAAACGATCACCTTGCCTACCTCACCTGCATTCTTGCGGCTTACACCTTCAAGGACTGCCTGAACCGACTCCTCTTTTGCATCACCGATGAATCCGCAGGTATTTATAAGAAGGACATCAACGGGAATATCCTCTCCCTCGGGAACGATCTCGTAAAGATCCTCCACCTGGGAAAGGATATGTTCTGTATCGACCTTGTTCTTGGAACAGCCCAAGGTCACTGTCTGAAGTTTCTTCATGGATTACTCCTGCTCTGCCTCTTCTGCAGTCTCAGGCTCAACGAAGTCAAGAGAAGCGTGATTCTTGAGTGCATTATACCACTCGACAACCTTCTTCATGTGTGAAACATAGAAGCGATCGCGGTCATAATCAGGAAGAGCCTTCTCAAAGAGAGCCTTAAGATCCTCTGGCTTTGACTTAGCAGACGGTGCATCAGCGTCACCAAGGACTTCCTTCATATTGAGGAAAACCTGCTGGAGCTTCACTTCCTCATCATCTGTGTAGATTGAGATATCTGCAAGAGAAGTAATCTTGCTTGTCATGCTTACACTAGACCTCTTCTTGTCAGCAAGAGCCTCCACGATGGCACCGTTTCTTGCCTGTGAGATATAAAGGAACAAACCGCTCTGGCCTGAAACCGCCAGAATCTTTGAAAGATCAGTTTTCATTTTATTTAATTTTTAAGAAATTATATTTCAATCAATTTAACACTCTTGTTGTATGTGTGTAACATTTGTATTATCAGTTATTTCCGCTACAAAATCCTGAATTTTCACTAAAAGTTCATCCTTTGTGCCTGAGTTGTCAAGAACAAAGTCGATCCTCTTATCTTCACATCCTTCAGACAATCTGTTCATCAGCACCTGAAGAGACATTCTTGACTCGACTTTTACTTTGTCACCGTCTCTTTCAGAAGCTCTCGACAAACGGAGATCATAAGGTGCATCGACGAGAACCGTAAAATCTCCGAACCCCGTAAACTGAGGTTTTTCAAGCACGGTAGCTGATTCGAATACTACAGGCAGATCATCGGTAATTCCGGATATCCAGGAATTGAAGTCATCTATAAGGACTGGAAACACAAACGATTCCACAGTTTCAAGAGCAATTCTGTCATTGAATATGACCTGAGCCAATGCAGAAGGTACAAAAACCCCTTCGTCATTTCTGAATGATGCTCCAAGAGCAGATTCGATTCTGTCAAGTAGATCAGGATGAGCACTATAAAGCTCCTTGACCTTGGCATCAGCTTCATAGACATGGAAGCCATAATTCTCAGACAAGATTCTGCATACCTGAGACTTTCCGCTACCGATTCCTCCAGTAAGAACTATAATCATAACTTCTGCTCAAGAACGCATTCCAGCATTGAAGGCTCTACCTCATAACTTATGAGGCCTTTCGGCCTGCGGGAGATATACACCGGACATTTTCCATTTCTGGAAGCAGCGAAATCATTATAATCAACATAAAAAGCTGCCGACTCCAAGGGCTCCTCGGTCAACGGGAAGGCACTCCTCAGTGTCACTGTGACTGTTGACGGATAAATATTCAACTGCTTGTCTGAAGGAACATTCACAACTGATACAGGAAACGAACCGACTACCTCGACATACCTGGATACATCCATCGAAAACTGCACCTGAGATGCGGACATTCTTATACCTCGGATCTTTTCGATATCAACCACACCGATAAGATCTTCAGAAAGATCATAGACTTTTATCGGTGAGGAATATACTCTATTGATTGATTCGAGTTTGAGTCTGTCTCCATAGATGGTCACACTGTCGGGCTTGATTTCAGTATCTCCCGTCATCATGTATTGAGGTTTGAGAGAGATCGAAGTTACCAGCTGGACAGGCACCTTTTTGTAGTCTTCGAAAGGGAAATGGAAGAAAAGTGTGTCTGAAACGAAATGCTCAACTGTCACATCGTCACCATATATCAGATGCGCATATTCTTGAAGATCAGACGGAACGATGTAATAGAGGTCGTCTTTGACAGATCTTACATGCGAAGGATTGAACTCGACAACCTTTGCCTTTCCATTCCTCTTGAATCCGTTTGCGAGGATGTTGTATCCTGTGGCGCGGCATCTGGCCGCAACATCATTCTTATCTGAAGACTGCGCTGCATGTCCGTCAATATTGCATTTTGCCACAACCGGAACGCTCAGATAATCGCTGTATCTGAGAGAAAGGTTATGAATCAGCCACACACTAAAAGCCAACAGGAGAGCGAGCAAAAGTACAGCCCAATCCCTCCTGCTGAAATTCAATGACTTGAGCAGCTTATACAGCAGGTCTCTCATCTTTCCGGAGACTACTGAACAGGCTCAGCGAAATCCTTTACGAGAGCGTTCTTGCTCACACGGATCTTCACGTTGTTGTCAACCTCGATGAGAACGGTGTTCTCCTTGATCTCTGCAACTGTTCCATAGATACCGCCTACAGTCACGACCTTGTCGCCCTTCTTGAGGCTGTCACGGAAATTCTGAAGTTCCTTCTGCTGCTTTCTCTGCGGACGGATCATGAAGAACCACATAACCACAAAGATAAGTGCAAGCATGATCCACATAGACCATCCGCCGCCCTGAGCTGCCTGAGCAGTCTGTAAAATTGTAAAAGTATTCATTTTCAATTAGTTTTATGTTCGTAATTACATTAATCCTTTTCCTTCCTTGACAATCTGTCCTTCGTTCACCATCTGCTGGATGAGTCTGTCGAGGATTCCGTTCACGAAAGAACGGCTCTTCTGAGTTCCGAAGAACTTCGCGATCTCGACATACTCGTTGATGGTCACCTTCACCGGCAATGTAGGGAAAGAAGAAGCCTCGGCAAGTCCCATTACGATGAGGACGACATCAGTAGAGAACAATCTTTCCTTTTCCCAACCGGTGACTGCATCAGCAACCATGGCAGCATATCTGTCATATCCTGCAAGAGAAGCCTGAAGGAGCTTTCTTACAAAATATTTGTCGCTCTCGACATTGTCACCCTTCATCATCTCGCTCTGATAGAGAGGAATGTTGCTCCAGCCTTCGCCTTTAGCAAGACTCTTGAAGGTGTTGCAGCACCATGTCAAAGAGTAAGCCAGATCGTCACTCCAGTAAAGTGACTTCTCCTCAAGAATCTGATCTAGTTCCGCGCAATCGACGAATTCCTCTTCAAAAATCCTGGTGAAAAGTTTGCAGTCCTCCTGAAGTGAAGTCCCCTCAGAAGCCATATATGCAGCATAATAGTCCTTTGTGACGATCGAATTCATGATCTTCTTGAGAACGATATCATACTGAGCCCATGAATATTTCTTCTTCTTGAATACCTTCTGGAAATCCACATCCTGATCAAGGAGTTTTGCAAGAGCGTTATCCGCAAACTTCATGTTCGGATTCTTCTCTTCTTCCGTAGGATTGAATTTAGCCTTGGCTGCTTCGATCCTGTCGTGTGCAATCTTTGTGAGAGGTGAAACGATGCCAAGCATGTAAATATAAAGGTCGCGGGTAGCCTCGCATGCGATATCGAGCTGAGATTCAGCCTCAGCAAGCGACATATTTCCCGATAAGACACTGCTGTAGAGCACCTTGAACGCCTTTATCCTTAAAATTCTTCTGTTAAGCATATTTTTGGTCAAAATTTTACGCAAAGATACATTCATTTTTCAGAAAAATCTCTAACTTTGTGAAGATTTACTAAAAAAAGATTAGCTATGTATAGTGAGGATTATGAAGGAGCAAACGGTCTCGACCGTTCAGGTGAGGATGTTTTCTCAAAACCAGTAAGAGCTGGAAAGCGTACATACTTCTTTGACGTCAAGGCCACAAAGGGTAATGACTACTATCTGACGATCACAGAAAGCAAGCGCAGGGTTGACAGTAATGGCCATTTTGCATACGACAAGCACAAGATTTTCCTTTACAAGGAAGATTTCGAGAAGTTTACAGAAGGCCTCGAGGAAGTGATCAGCTACATCAGGAAGAACTGCCTTAAGGAGCAGGGCTCAGGTGAACATTTCACAGACGTGAATTTCGAGGAGCTTTAACAGAGTCTTAACGATAAAAGGACGGCTGAAAGGCTGTCCTTTATTTATATATGCAGTCATGAAGGATTTCGGATTCATAAGAGTTGCAGCTGCAGTTCCTCAGGTAAGGGTTGCAGACACTACATATAATTCAGAAGAGATCTGCCGTCTCATTGAAGAAGCATCCAAGGCAGAGGTCTCGATCGTCACATTTCCTGAACTGTCCCTGACCGGATGCACCTGCGGTGACCTTTTCCGCAATCAGGTCCTCCTGGAAGGCACAGAAGAAGGTATCAGGAAAATCGCGGATTTCAGCCGCGGCAAGAACATCGTCATCATTACCGGTGCACCTGTTCCTTATAAAGGACGCCTATATGACTGCGCCGTTGTGATCAGAAACGGAAACATCAAGGGTATTGTTCCAAAGATTTCTGGCAGCAGTATCTTCGGACCCGGACGAGAAATGGTCTGTGGCGACATCTGCTATGCCGGACAGACATGCAGAATATCACCATACAGCATATTCGAAGTCGGCACTGCGACATTTGCTGTGGAAATCGGCACCGACCGCAACCTTCCTGCCGCACCATCTGTATGTCATGTTCTTGCAGGAGCAGACATCATAGTGAATCCGTCTGCAGACGCGGAGATTCTGATGACTGACAGAAAGAGAAAGACCCAGCTTGAATATCTCTCGTCAGTCAATATCTGCGGATACATCTATTGCTCAGCAGGTTACGGAGAATCAACTCAGGACATGACATACGCCGGAGCCGCTTCCGTATGGGAGAACGGTCATTTTCTAAACGAAAGCACACGCTTCAATGACGCATCATCACTCACCATTGCAGACGTGGATGTCGAGATGCTGAGGAACCGGAGAATCGGATCACAGGAATTCAGGACATCACAGGCTGACGCTACAGTTTCATATCAGTACATCGACACAGGCAATGCTACAGACACTGACTTCGGCTCGAAACTTTACCGCAACATAGAGGCTCATCCATTCGTTCCTTCTGACGATCTGGACTACAGATGCAGCGAGATCCTGTCGATACAGACCAACGGACTGATGAAAAGGCTTTCACATATCGGCTGTCAGACCGCTGTGATCGGAATATCAGGTGGCCTCGACAGCACATTGGCCCTTCTTGTGGTTGCCCTGGCATTTGACAGACTGGGATGGTCTCATGACAGAATAGTGGCAGTGACAATGCCTGGTTTCGGCACGACCTCACGAACAAAGAACAACGCATGGGGACTTATGAAGGCCCTCGGAGTTACATGCAGAGAAATTTTCATCGTACCATCATGCGAGCAGCATTTCAAGGATATCGATCACGATCCGGCAGTGCACGATGCAGTATATGAAAATTCTCAGGCACGTGAAAGGACAAAGATCCTCATGGACATCGCCAACCAGACAAACGGAATAGTTGTGGGAACAGGAGACCTGTCTGAACTTGCATTGGGATGGGCCACATACAATGGAGACCACATGTCGATGTACGGAGTAAATGCAGGAGTACCTAAGACTTTGGTACAGAGCCTTGTGAGATGGGTTGCTGAAAACAGATATGAAGATGTCGTTTCAGACGGCAGAAGCTTTAAAGAGATACTACTTGACATTGTAGACACACCTATCAGCCCTGAACTTCTTCCGGCAACTGAAAGCGGTGAGATCAAGCAGGTTACAGAAGATCTTGTTGGTCCTTACGGACTCCACGACTTCTTCATCTACCATTTCATCAGAAACGGATTCGGTGCAGAAAAGATCTTCTTCCTCGCACGAAATGCATTCAGCAAGGATGCATACGACGATGAGACCATAATGAAATGGCTCAAGACATTCGTACGCCGATTCTTCAGCCAGCAGTTCAAGCGCTCGTGCCTCCCAGACGGCCCTAAAGTCGGATCCGTAGGTCTTTCACCACGCGGAGACTGGAACATGCCGTCCGATGCTTGGAGCACAATCTGGCGATAACATGCCAATCAAATCTCTGACAACCAGATAATTAAAACAAATCGCCTGCGGCAAAAGCCACAGGCGATTTTATTTATACAATTAAACATCAATACATTAGAGAGTACGGATCAGTTCTGTACAAATCCGAGTCATCCTGTCGGCAGCAGCATCAGCAGCCTCCACCACATCATCAGCATCATTCACATAATCCTCTGCATAATCGTCATGCGCCTCGTTTGTCACTACAGATACACCGAAAACAGGAATTGACGAATGACGAGCGACGATAACCTCAGGAATTGTCGACATACCTACGACATCTGCTCCGATCAGACGGAAATACTTGTACTCTGCAGGTGTCTCATAAGAAGGACCGGTTCCTGCAAAATACACACCCTGCTTGAGAGTGATTCCGAGTTCTTCTGCAATCTGGAATGCCTTGGCTCTCAATGCCGGATCGTAAGGACGTGTCATGTCAGGGAATCTTGGTCCGAACTCTTCCATATTAGGTCCGACGAGAGGATTAGGAAGATGGTTGATATGGTCAGTTATCACCATGAGGTCGCCTACCTTGAAGTCATAGTTGACTCCACCCGCAGCATTTGAAACGAAGAGATACTGTATGCCGAGCACCTTCATTACTCTGATAGGAAGGGTAACCAGATCCATAGGATATCCTTCATAATAATGGAAACGTCCCTGCATCGCAACCACGAACTTTCCGCCAAGCTCACCGGCGATGAAGTTGCCCTTATGTCCGACTGCAGTCGAAACCGGGAAACCAGGTATATCTTTGTACGGAATCACAGTAGGATTCTCTATCCTGTCTGCAAGCTTTCCAAGTCCACTGCCCAACACGATTCCGGCAAACGGCTTCCTGCCATCAAGTTTTGCTGCAATGAATTCCGCAGCACTCATTATTCTTTCAACTCTCTGATCCATAGTCTGTATAGTTTAGATCCCTCTGCTATGATCGGGATGCCATATTCAACATTTTCCGTGCACCTTCAAGAATATCCTTCTCTCCTGGAACCACTCTGTTCTTCATAACGAACTTTCCATCGACAATCATGGAATCAACGCAATCCGAATGAGCCGAATAGACAAGATTTGCCTCAAAAGATCCAGGAGACATGAAACTGTATCCGCTCGTATCCACAACAAGAATATCCGCAAGGGCACCTTCCTCTATTTTTCCAAGATTCAGGCCGAAAGCCTTGCCTCCGTTCACTGTGGCCATCTGCATTATCTCAGGCAAAGGCATCGCTGTGGGGTCATCCCTCCATGCCTTCTGAATCATCGCGGAAGTCTTCATGGTCTCAAGCATGTCAAGATTGTTCGACGAAGCACATCCGTCAGTACCTAGACAGATATTTGCACCGGCATCACGCAACTCATTATATTTGAAACGGTAGCCTGAAGCCAGTTTCAGATTGGAGTTGACATTATGGACGCAGGTCACACCCCTCTTGCCGAGAATCTCTATATCCTTTTCGGAAACCCAGAGCGTATGTGCAGCTATCACATCAGGACCGAGCACTCCAAGACTGTCAAGATACTCCACAGGAGACATTCCGCCATGCTGAGCCTTGCAGTCTTCGATCTCCTTTCTTGTCTCCGAAACATGGATATGTATCTTGAGTCCGTGCTCTCTTGCAAACTCTGTAGCCCAGATTATCATTGGCTCGCTGACTGAATATATCGCATGTATTGCAATGGCAAAGAGAGAAGTAGATGGCCATGACTTCGAAAGTTCATACATCTCTACGCACTGCTTCTTCTGCCTTTCAGACTCTGAAGGATCATTCCTGTCACAGATGACGTAGGCATGAACTCCTCGAAGGCCCATCGCAGCGGACGCTTTCTGGCCTTCCGGAACATACCAGTAATGATCATTGAAGGTCGTCGTACCTGTCTTGATCATCTCCAGACAAGCCATCTTCGTAGCATGATACACATATTCCGGAGTTAGGTCAAGCTCTAACTTCCATATGTTCGCGATCCACTCATGAAATGCTATATCCTCTCCTGCCCCTCTCATCATGGACATACCGGCATGAGTATGCATGTTAACGAAACCCGGCACAGCCGTCTTGCCCTCACAGTCGAAACGCTCCACATAATCATGGTCTGCATATGCCTGAGCATCAACAGGTGAGATTCCGCTTATCCTGTTCCCTTCAATCAGCAAATCCGACAGCACGCCGTCAACAACAATATTTTCAAGTAAAATCCTACCCATAGGCAAATCAAGTTTCGCAAGTTCAAAGTTATTGATAATTTGAAAGTTGTGCGTCTTGCGAAACCACTTCCTCACGCACATTCCTTCTTTACGTTACCTCTCTCCTAAATCCTCTCTCTGGAGAGAGGACTTACTATCGACCTGACGGTCTCAAAAGCAAGCTACTTTCGCAAATGCGAAAGTCAAGATTAATTAAGTTTTCAAAGTTACATATTTTTTGTTACAAAATTGTGCTAAATCCAGATGTTTTGCTTAAATTTGAAACGATTTTCGTCAAATCGGCAAAATTCATCCGATTGTCAAGAAAAACTACTTTAAAAATTACATTTCATAAGCAGAAAAGACTTAAAACAATAAACACTAAAACAAACTGACAATGGCATTCAAAGGAGCAATTGAAGTCGACACACAGAAATGCAAGGGTTGCGGAGTATGTGTAGAGAACTGTCCGACCAAGAGCATCGAGCTCGCAAAGATGGTCAACAGCAAGGGTTATCATTATGCCGAAATGGTCGGCGACGCATGCGTAGGATGTTCAAACTGCGCTGTTGTATGTCCTGATTCGGTAATCACTGTTTACAGAGTAAAGA
>JBGVNK010000061.1:0-9699 GCA_045125535.1 Candidatus Cryptobacteroides sp. | reverse complement strand
AGAAAACTTTACCTTTGCAGAACACTGTAACCTTGATGCAGAAATCACTGCACTGCTGATGCCAAAAGCACTGTAGTCTTGATGCCAAAAATACTGCACTCGCTGTTACCGAAATCACTGCACTTCTAGTTACTGTTTACACCATGTGGTACCGCTTCTCCCGCAGAGCTGACGACTACTGCATCGAGTGCTCTACTGACGGAGTAAACTTCAGCCAGATGCGTATATGCCACATGTACAAAGGAGCCGACACTATTTCTTTCGGAATATATGCATGCTCACCTGAAGACTCATCATTCACAGCAGTCTTCACAGACATGAGGATCACAGAATGCATGTGGAAGGCTCACGACGGTCAGCAGCCTGACGAAGTTTAAGACACGTATACGGTTTGCCCTGAGCATTGCTCAGGGCATTCTTTTGCAACGCACTAGAGGTCGGCACCCATGATGTAGTCGTTCATATAGAAGCCGTTACCGATGTGAAAGTCACCTTGGCGAAGGATCTTCAGGCCGAGATGTCGGTAGAATTCTATTGATGGATTGCTTCTATTGACATTGAGTTCAAGACTTGCAGGCCTGCCATCAGCGGCGGAGAGAATATAGGCTACGGCGCATTCATAGAGAATACGGCCGAGTCCTCGACCTTGTTCTGAAGGAAGAACATAAATCTTCTGGAGATGATAGAGGAGCCTTCCCTCTTCAGTGATACCATTCGGTTGTACAGAAACATATCCGCAAGGAACATTGTCACGGAAAGCGATATGATAAACATGTCCATCTTCCAACTGCTTCTGCAGATTTTCCGGAGAGTACATCCAGTCCATCATATATTCCATCTGCTCCGGCGACAGGATATCCTTATAGGTATGGCGGAAAACTATTTCCGCCATATCATGTATGTGCATGATATCATCACTCCCGGCCCGTGATATCAGATATTTACTCATATCGTAAAGAAGACTATTTCCAAAGAATGTACAAATATATATCAATTTCCTTGGAAAAGTAAATTTTCATTTTTACATTTGTGATATCATTATAATATCATTTTAAACACACAAAACAATGAAAGAGAATCTGAACAAAGAGTACAAAGGCTTTAAAGCCAATGGATTCGTAATGCTTTTCACAATTTTGGCAATCATTGCCGTCAGTATTTGGGGTATCGTCTATGCTGTAAATACAGACACCGGCATTACAGCCATTCTCGGTCTGGTGGGAATTCTTGTAGCCCTCATCTCACTTATCGGTCTTATGGTCATTGAACCTAACCAGGCGAGAGTATTGGTATTCTTCGGAAAGTATAAAGGAAATTTCATAAAGGAAGGCTTCTGGTGGGTCAATCCTTTCATGAGTGTGAAGAGGATCTCACTCCGAGCACGCAACCTGAATGCTGACCCTATCAAGGTAAACGACAAGATGGGTAATCCTATCATGATCGGTCTTGTGCTTGTGTGGAAGGTGAAAGCAGAAGAAATCTATAAGGCTGTTTTCAATATCGATGCTCCAAAGCAGACAACTACAACAAAATCAGCAAACGGTCAGGTTGAAATTTCTGCTACCAGTGGAAGTGACTCCCGAATGGATGCACTTGCCAACTTCGTGGCAGTGCAGAGCGACGCTGCTCTCCGTCAGGTGGCAGGCTGTTATGCATATGACAGCACTTCAGCAGGAGAAGGAGAACTCAGTCTTCGTTCAAACGCAGACGAAATCAACGACCAGCTTGAACAGAAGCTTACTGAGCGCCTTGACATGGCAGGTATTGAAGTGGTCGAGGCAAGAATCAACTACCTTGCATATGCTCCTGAAATCGCCGCTGCAATGCTCCGTCGTCAGCAGGCTGATGCAATAATCGCTGCACGTGAAAAGATCGTTGAGGGAGCAGTCTCAATGGTAAAGATGGCTATAGACCAGCTCGCAGAAAACGAGGTAGTAGAGCTTGATGAGGAGCGCAAGGCTGCAATGGTAAGCAATCTTCTCGTAGTACTCTGTTCTGACGAGTCAGCTCAGCCGGTAGTCAACGCTGGAACACTGCACCACTAGAATCCGGTTCATGGCGAAGGAGCAGAATAAAAGTTTCGTGCTGCGTATAGACGCAGAAACAATGGAGGCCGTTGAGAAATGGGCGGAAGATGAATTCCGCTCTACCAACGGCCAGATCCAATGGATAATATCAGAAGCACTACGCAAAAGCGGAAGACTGAAAAAACAAAAGAAAGCATCTCAATGACGAGATGCTTTACTTTTATATATGCCTTAGATTAAAGTTGATAGACTACAGCCGAAACGCCGTCTATAGTAATCTTATCTGTATCTTTTCCTGCTTTATAAGTTACCTTCTTATAGCTTCCTCCGATGACCTCAGGATTCTTCACGCCATAGGTAGGGAGTTCTACAGAAACTTTCTTTGCTGACGGATTAATCACTACGAGACATTTATCATCACCCTTCCAGCGCTCATATACCATAGGATAAGGCTGGTCAAGACTACTTACTAGTTTCCAGTCACCATCATTGCCGAGTGCTTCAGAAGATGCGCGGAGTTTGAGCATGCCGCGGACAAAATGGAGAAGAGAATTAGGATCTGCCTCTTCACTTTCTACAGAGCGCTTGTTGGTCTCCATGTTCTGAGTGATGTAGATCTTGTCCGGAGCAGCAGTCGAGAATCCTGCGTTTTTAGATGAATCCCAGAACATAGGGATACGTGTGCCGGTTCTCGGGCCTGCACCTTCGACAGGCTTTACATCATACTGGTGTGTAAGGCCGATCTCGTCACCGTAGAAAAAGAAAGGAACTCCAGGCATTGTAAGGAAGAATGTCATTGCCACCTTGAGCTGGTCAACAGAAGTTCTGTTTCCCGCACTGAGACGTGTGAAGTCATGATTACCTGAAGGCATGCTTACATATCCCTTGTCTCTTGACGACTCATACTGGAATGAGAAGAGGTCATACCAGGTCTTGAGTTCTCCCCTGCCCTCAAGGTCGAAATAGCAGTCCTGATGTCCGCCTGTGAATCTGTTCTGGTTGAAGAACAAGGTCGAATAGTTGTACTGTCCGTCGTGGCAGAAGAAGTCGAGGTCGAATCCTGCCTCAAGAGACATTGATGGGTTGAACCATTCTGCTACAAGGACTCCTTCAGGATATTCCTTGCCGAACCATGGCATGAAATCCTCCTGCCAGAGCTTTATAGTCTCAGCCTTGTCAAAATCATTCTTCACGAGGCTGGCGGCCATATCTACACGGAATCCGTCCACTCCGAGATCCATCCAGAAAGCCATGATATTTTTGAGTTCGCGACGCATGGCCATAGGGCCTGGGGCATCAACCGCCTGCTCCCATGGATGATTCGGATCAGGATTAGCGAAGCCGAAATTAAGAGCTGGCTGAGTGTCAAAGAAGTTCTTTATATAATATGGTCCGCGAGGTGCATCTGTCTTCACAAACTTCTGACTGAGCGGGGCATGGGCAATCGAAAGAACCGCATCGCCTTGAGTTGCTTGAACAGGAGCATCATCTTCAGGCTTGAATGTAGGCCAGATGTAATAATCAGAATATCTGAGATTCGGAGCCTCCATAGACTGCTTGAACCATTCGCTCTGATCCGATGAATGGCCGGCCACCAGGTCCATAATCACCTTCATTCCAAGAGAATGAGCTTTGTTCACGAGATCAACTAGGTCGGTGTTGGTTCCGAAACGAGGGTCTACCTTGTAGAAATCGATGACGTCATATCCTCCGTCAGTCCATCCTGACACACATATAGGATTGAGCCATACTGCTGTAACTCCAAGAGACCTTACATATTCGAGGCGTGATGTAATGCCTGGAAGATCACCTATACCATTTCCGTCGCTATCCTGGAAAGAAGATGGATAAATCTGGTAGAACACAGCATCCTTTAGCCACGACGGTTCGGTCGGATCAACCTGGGCAATTGCCGGAAGCGCCGCTGCAAATCCTGCAAGAGAAAGAATTAAAGACTTGAAATTCATGATAGTGTTATTATCCGGTTTTCGTAAACAAGTAAAGAGCCCACTCACGCAAGCTCTTTACAAAATTCATAATTATTTTTCACATTTACAATATGGGCCTTATTTCGATATATGGCGCTTCTCTCCTAGGATACACCATCTCAGGAAAGGTATCCGTCTTAACACTTCATACAGGAACGGCGAAAGCACAAATACAGCGACAGTAAGAATCATATATATGCAAACAGGAGGTAAATGAGTTTCCACCTTGAGATACATTCCGACAGATGCAATGATCAGATAATGAACAATATACATACCATAGCTTGACCTGGTCATATAATCGGCAAACTTCCCCGTACGGTCGAAACATGCTTTGAACCATGCCATCATCGCCAGACACATGAGCCAACCGTAGATATTGTTCATCGGCGATGAAAGGTATTGCGGGAGTGAAATATCCTGTCCGAAAGTAGTCATAATCAGCACTATACCGGCGACAGATGCACAGACAAGAAGCGGAATCCAATAACGTCCGAGCATATCCTGGACATTGTCATGAGCAAAAATGAAATAGCCCATAAAGAAAGGAATGGCATAAAATAACGGCTTATAAAGATTCAGCAATCCACCTATACCTGCTGGATCAGGGTTCATCACAAGTGTCTGATGGCCAAGCCAGAAAAGTACTCCCATAAGAATAAGAGGTACGATACCTGCCTTGCTGCAAAAGTTGTAGAACTTCTCTTTTGCATCAAGTTTTCTGACGAGCAGAAGCAGAAGGGAGAGAATCCAGAGGTCCTGAATAAACCAGAGAGGTCCCGTGCCGCTTATAACCCAGATGGCAAACTTCACTGGAGCAGGAAGAAATTCCAATGCTGGGTCCGCTGCAATCTTTGAGTTGATCCAACCTATGAATACACCAAAAAACAACAGGCCTATTGTGGAAGGTACAAGGAGTTTGCGTGTACGCTCATTGAACCACTCCTTGCCGGTACGTTTCTTCAGAGCATAACGAGCGCTGACACCAGCAAGAATGAACAGGAGCGGCATGAACCACGGAT
Source organism: Candidatus Cryptobacteroides sp. (assembly GCA_045125535.1). Classification (GTDB taxonomy): domain Bacteria; phylum Bacteroidota; class Bacteroidia; order Bacteroidales; family UBA932; genus Cryptobacteroides. The sequence goes on along the minus strand of JBGVNK010000061.1, from coordinate 4,662 downwards.
AAAGTATATACATCACGACATCCTGATACTGAGGTCCGTCACCGAATCCTCCTATGCCACCTACTACGCCCTTGTTGTTATAGAAGTAAATGACATGGTAGAACAGAACGAGAAGAACTGTAACCCAGCGCAGATTGTCTATCCAATGCTTTCTCATTTTGTAAGGCCCTCCATCACCTGATCTACAAAACTGTCGAAAACTTGAGTCTTGATCAACGCCATGCCTTTCTCGTCACCAAGAAGCAGCAATGCATCACCTGGCTTGATGTCATACTTTTTACGTGCATCACGAGGGATTACGATCTGCCCCTTATCGCCCACCTTCACGACTCCGAAGATGTATTTTCCGTTATTGTCCTCCATAATTTGTGGTATTAGTTAGAAATTTCCCACAAATATAACAGTATTTATCAACTTAGCAATGATTTTGTGGGAAAATTCCCACATTTACAACAATCCATTCTAAAAGAGGGCACGTCGCAAACGATACAACCAATACATTAGCGTCGCGACACAAAAAGCGGCAAAACCACTCCAAAAAGCCGAACGTCGCCAATAGAATACCTGTTCCATTGGCGACGCTACAAACTATGCGGCTGATCATGATGACCTGCCGCAGAAAAGGCGGTCGTAACATCAGACTATCTTACATCCAGAAGTGTGATATCGAAAATCAGAGTTGAGAAAGCTTTGATAGGTCCGGAAGGACGGGATCCATAGCCGAGGTTGTAAGGAATGACTATTTCCCAACGGGAACCTGCAGGCATCTCACGCATGGCTGTTATCCACCCAGTGATAAGCTCATTGAGACGGAATGTCGCAGGGCGACCTTTCTGAGTCTGATCGAAGACCTTTCCGTTTATCAACTTACCGACATAGTGGACCGTAACAAAACTCTTAGGTGACGGTTTCGGACCACTGCCCTTGGATAGTTCCCTGTACATTACGCCGTTGAACATTATCTTAACACCAGGCCGCTGAGCATATTCCTGAAGGAACTCCTGATTCCTAAGCTTATAATTATTATCTACAGGTGGCATATCTACTTCAATATTGAATCTAAAACTTCATAAATCTGTTCCTCTGACTCGTAAGGATGAATATGAAAATACGGGTCTCCTGTAAGCATGGCCGAAAGCTGTGTCTTGGTTCTGTCATAGAAGATATGACATTGTATGCCACGTGCCTCAGCATAAGCCAGCTCATAACCGACACCGAGAGAGGGGCAGGTGCACTCCCCTATCAGAATATCGCTTTCGCGAAGCCAAGCCGTGTCCTGGTCATAGATTTCGACATCTCTCTTGCCTTGTTCCTTGAGATTAAGGTCAGGAGAACCGACATGCTCAGTCAGCACGACATGAGTCCTCTGCATATATTCGATCATTCTTCTATAGAGGTCGGCATCTACACGGCCGCCTCTGATGGATCCTGCGAAATATATCTTCATGGCTATCTATAAAATATGTGCGCAAAGATAATCAATTACTGCTGTCTGACACCTGCAAGTTCTGAAAGAAAAGTGATATATATATCATTATTAATGTTTAACTTTGAGAGACACTGAAACAATACGGACATAACCAAAACCACATAAACACATGAAACGCATAGTAATATTTGCAGCAATGCTGACTGCAGCCGTGTTCTGCTCTCAGGTTGCAAACGCAACTAAACTATTGGGAGTCAAAACAATAGACAAAGACTACATCATGGTTCACTTCCGCGATGGAGAAGTAAGATACCGAGATGACGCCACAGGACCAAGCGCATATCTCGGACATTCCTTTGCTGAAGGAGACGACACACTTCTGGTGTTCGGAGAAAGACTTGATCCTGCAAAGGCTGGAATACCGGCTGAATGGGTGATAACATCCAAGGACGACAAGAAGTTTGGCAGACAGACTGCCGTGGCAGCATGGAGGAAGTCGAAGCCAATGAATATGGATCATACCCTGACATCTGAACTCGACCATTGGATCTATCTCCAGTTACCGAGATCAATGAAGCAGGGATGCACCTACACCGTTACAATCCCGGAAGGCATTGAGTCTGAAAAAAGAAGCGGTGAAGTGAAGTTCGACATATGGACATCGATGTCAGAGGCAGTTCATGTCAACATTCTCGGTTACACACCTCAGGAGGAAGTAAAGGCCGCTGACCTTTACCTCTGGCTCGGAGACGGCGGCCAGAGAGATTATTCTTCTTACGAAGGAAAGAAGGTATGGCTCTACAATGTAGCTACCGGCGCAAAGAAGGAAGTTGCAAAAGTAGGATTCTGGATGAAGGCAGACCAGTATGAAAAAGAGGCCAACAAGAAGAACATGACAGGTTCTGATGTATGGAACATCGACTTCAAGGCATCTGAACCGGGCCGTTATCGTCTCGTTGTGGAAGATGTAGGCTGCAGCATGGACTTTGACATCAGCAATGAAGTATATTTCCAGCCTTATCATTACTCTGTAAGAGGATATTATTATATGAGACTCGGCGAGCCTGTCGATCCGCGCGTCAATCCGGTACCACGCCAGCCGCAGTTCATCTCAGGAAAGAGTCCTGAAAACTTCGTGATCTATAAGACTGACCTTCATCCTTGGCATCCTGACTGGAGAAAGATCAGAGGCGACGTATGGGATGAACCTCATCACATCATGCCTGAGCAGTCTGAATTCCTCAAGCACAGGCTTCCTGGAAATCCTGTGAACTATGAAGTGGTCGGCGGTCATTCTGATGCATTCGACTGGGACAGACATCTTGCACATGTCAGCAACATCTACGACATGCTTCTCCCATATCTCCTTACAAACGGAAGACTTGCGGAAGACAATCTCAGCATAAGAGAGAGCGGCAACGGTATTCCAGACCTTATCGACGAGGCTCGTAATGAAGTTGATTTCTTCCTCAGCATCCGTGATGGAGAGGCTTATTCTCAGGGAGTTACCAACCCTACAAAGGACTGGAGCATGATGTTCCAGGCTGGTTGCACCACAATGGCAGCATGGGCAAATGCAGCAAACTGCGCTATCCTTGCAGATGCTTTCAGAATCAATGGCAATAAGGAACTTTGCGACTACTACACAGCAGAAGCCATCAAGGCATACAATTTTGCCAGCAAGCAGGAGAATCAGCAGCTTGACGACATGCAGGACGTAGGAAGCGCACGCATGCGCGGACGCGACTTCCGTCAGATGGCGACCGCATTCCTCTACAACCTCACCGGCGACAGGAAATGGGAAGACCTGATGGTGGAGGAAAGCGTGGTCAAGACTGCATCATCACCTTTATTCTCAAAGGATTACAGAAGTTCATATTATCAGATCTGGGCAGCTGCAGCATATCTCACATGCCCTCAGGAAAGACATTATCCTGAATTCTACGCAAACCTCAAAGCAAGTGTCAATGCACAGGCTGACGAAAATAATGTGAACCACATGTTCACAAGGCCTTCACGCCGTACAGCAAACGATTCGCGCTGGCAGGTGTCTGAGAATCTTCAGTTGGTCATGATGGCACATTATATCGCAGATACCCCTGAAAGAAAAGCACTCCTTGAAAAGGCAATGTATATGGAAGCCGGCTGGGGTCTCGGAAGAAATCCGTCCAACATGGTTGAGATGACAGGACTCGGCGAGCGTCATGTGGAGAACTGCTACACCACCGGTAGAAATGACGGAGTTCCTGGCGTTCATCCTGGACAGACACCGTTCAACGGCACAGAGACATGGTCACCAGGCTTCAACGGCGGTGATGCACGCATCGTACTCGAGAAATGCTATCCGGACTGGAATACAGGCGGATGGCCAAGCCAGGAGTCATATTTCAACAACCGTTACATGTGGGTGCTCGGAGAATTCACACCACGCGAGACCATGCGCGGCAAGATGGCTCTTCTCGGCTACCTTTACGGAATCAGAAAATAATTCAATCAGTCTCTGCTGACAGGTTTGTCAGCAGAGGCTGATTATAAGACAAAAAAATCCCAGACCGATTGGCCTGGGATTCATTTTATATCGTTGGACTGAAATTACTCAGCTACGATCTCATACTTGAAGGTACCCTTGATGTCCTTGTAGCACTTTACAGTTGCCTCGTAAACACCAAGCTCCTTAGCAGCCTCAGCTACTGTGATGTCCTTCTTGTCAACCTCTACACCAGCTGCTACGAGAGCCTCAGCAAGCTGAGCTGTAGTAACCGAACCGTAGATCTTGCCAGTCTCGCTAACCTTAGCAGCAACCTTGACAGTAGTCTCAGCAAGCTTAGCTGCGAGAGCCTCTGCATCAGCAACGAACTTAGCGATCTTGTGAGCCCTCTGACGAAGGTTCTCAGCGTGTACCTTCTTTGCAGAAGCAGTCGCCATGATAGCGAAGCCCTGTGGGATAAGGTAGTTGACAGCGTATCCTGTCTTTACATTGACGATATCGTCTGCGTGGCCAAGGTTTGCCACATCTTTCTTAAGAATAATCTCCATATTGCTGTCCTCCTTATTATTTCAAAAGGTCTGTTACGTATGGGAGAAGTGCAAGATGTCTTGCTCTCTTCACTGCCTGAGCCACCTTTCTCTGGAACTTGAGTGAAGTACCGGTGAGACGACGAGGAAGGATCTTACCCTGCTCGTTAAGGAATCTCTTGAGGAACTCAGCATCCTTGTAATCAACATACTTGATA
>JBGVNK010000060.1:0-23280 GCA_045125535.1 Candidatus Cryptobacteroides sp. | reverse complement strand
ATTCTATCCTCAGTGATCCTGACAAGAAGGCGAGGTATGACCAGTTCGGACATGCTGGTGTGGAAGGGTCCGGTCCTGACTTCAGCGGAGGATTCGGAGATCTGAACGATATATTGAACGATCTTTTCGGTGGCGCATTCGGAGGCGGTTTCGGCGGCTTTGGCGGTTTTGGTGGCTTCGGTGGAGGCCGAGGAGGACAGCGTCAGCAGAAAGTATATAGGGGACGTGATATCCGTGTGCGTGTCAAGCTGACGCTTGAGGAAATTGCCAAGGGTGTAGAGAAGGAGATCAGCATCGAAAAGAGTGTTCCTTGTTCTGACTGCGGCGGACGTGGCGCGAAGAATAGCTCGGATATCAAGACTTGTCCGGCATGTAACGGAACCGGCCAGGTGCAGAGAGTAGTCAATTCATTCCTCGGCCAGACGGTTACATATTCTACATGCCAGCAGTGCGGTGGAGAGGGAAAGATCATAAGCAACCCTTGTCGTACATGTGGAGGAACAGGTCTTGTACGCAAGCGTGAGACTATAAAGGTAAAGATTCCGGCAGGAGTCGAGGCGGGTATGCAGCTTACCCTTCAGGGACAGGGACATGCAGCCAAGAATAACGGTATAAATGGTGATCTTCTTGTTGTAATCGAAGAGCAGGAACATCCACAGCTTAAGAGAGAAGGTAATAATCTCTTCTATACAAAGGTGATCTCAGTGCCAGATGCTATTCTTGGAGCTGATGTGGAGGTTCCGGGCATTGATGGAACATATAAGATAAAGGTCGAGCCAGGTACTCAGTCCGGAACAGTTGTGAAACTTAAGGGCCGCGGACTCCCTACCGTTAACGGATACGGAGGAACAGGGGATCTGTATGTAAAGATTGCTGTCTGGATCCCGAGGAAGTTGGAAAAGGATGACAGGGCTGCAGTGGAGGCGCTGAAGGGAAAGACGTCATTTGAACCTAATCCTAGCAAGGAGGACAGGAGTTTCTTTGATAAGATTAAGGACCTTTTTGACTAAAAATGATTTTTTTTGAAAATTTTTGTCAAAAAAGTTTGGAGGTTTAAAATTTATTCCTACCTTTGCAATCCCAAAATCAAAGCAACCTCTCACGCTGGGTGAAAAGAAACGTGATGTTGCCACCAAAATTTAATTGAAACGAAATGGATCTTATTAAAGTAGTAGAGCAGGCATTCGCAAACGAGAAAGTAGCCAGCTACCCAAAATTCAAGGCCGGTGATACAATCACCGTTACATACAGAATCAAGGAGGGTGATAAGGAGAGACTCCAGAAGTTCAGAGGAACTGTTATCCAGCTTCGTGGAGCTTCACCAGCAACAAAGACATTCACAGTACGTAAGGTTGCAAGTGGTGTAGGTGTTGAGAGAATCTTCCCATTCGAGTCACCATTCATCGAGTCAATCGAGCTCAACAAGGTAGGTAAAGTTCGTCGCGCACGTATCTTCTATCTCCGCGAACTCACTGGTAAGAAGGCTCGTATCAAGGAGAAGAAAGGCGCTATCGTTAAGAGCGAGAACTAAAGAAATAGCAGCTTAGCTGCAAACGGCTCCGTAGCTCAACTGAATAGAGCATCTGACTACGGATCAGAAGGTTACAGGTTTGAATCCTGTCGGAGTCACACGAAAACCCCATTCTAGATATCTAGAATGGGGTTTTACTTTATATTTGCACCACCGTTGCACCACCGATTTTGTGAACGTTACTTTGCAATTCATTGTAAATTACTCCTAGTTCAACGAAAAATCCCACTTCGATTCTCATCGAGGTGGGAGCACTACACAAAAACTAACTATGAAAATAATGAGTACATCTATTTGAATGTCAATCAATATTCATCTTCATTCCACAGAAAATCTTTTTTTGTGGGATAGTCGGGCCATACGTCTTCGATGCATTCATACAGTTCGTCTTCGAGTTCTTCCAGATTATCCACTACTTCCAGTGGGGCACATGAGCGTATAGCATAATCAATAAGTTCTTCTTTAGTTGCCGGCCATGGGGCATCATCGAGATGGTAGGCCAATTCTAGAGTCCAATACATATTATTGCTATTTTTATTTATTATGTTGCAAGTGTCCTGCCATAGATTCAAAGAATCATGCATTAGGATAACGCTGTGTACTTTAAGGATAATAAGTCTATGTTCTCCTTTACTATATGGTACAGGATTTGGTCTGAGTACAATTGGAAAATTTTAAACATAATTTAGGGTGCCCTCTGATGCGAATCACAGGACACCCATATTGTTTTTATCCCCAATGTGCATATCAATTATCAATATATGATCGTGCAAAAGTGGTGGTATGGAGTTTGTTCATCATATTCCAGAATAGTTTTTTCATAGGTTAAGTTTTAGGTTTGGTGCCTCCTGATGTGAATCACGAGGCACTTTCTGTTATTTGCGGGAGAATAACTTGAACAGTTCACTCAGAACAAGGACTCCAATGAAAGACTGAACTTCTCCAGCCCTTCAGCTTTCGTACAGTTCTTCAAGAAACATACGGGGACTACGCCGAAGAAACTATAATGATGGCATTCGTCTGTGGTATGCAGCTATCTTGAAATATCTTTTCCTCACAACGAAGATATGTATCAGCCATAAGGCGAAAAGTCCCTCTGAGACAAAATGGTAGATGGTTGAATATGGTTTCTGGAGATCGATGAACATACTGACAATCCATAGAATTAAATCAAGAGTGAATACGATGTCCCAGTATTTCTCCTTATCCTCAAATTCCATGACATTATCGACTCCCTCATCAATCCGCACAATAGCAGAGGTCTTGATAAACGGGAAAAGGCTCTGCACCGTAATCTCATAGAGTCCCTGCGGGATGGTTATGGTAACAGAGGGTGTACGCATCAGCCCGAGCAGCCGTCCTCCGATAAGAATCTTATGGGGCAGCAGTGGCGTGCATCTCCGTTTCTTCTGTATGATAGTCAGTTTCGCCATTACTTTGCTTCTTTGCTGGGCTCGATGTGGATGCTGATCTGGGTTTCAGGACCGTATTTCAGCCTGAGTGCGTTTTCCACTTCTGTCGCAATGTCATGAGCCTCTACCACAGACATGTCTGCATCTACGACTACATGGGCATCGATTATGAATGATATTCCGTTACGGCGAGTCTGGAGTTCATGGATGTCATCCACACCTTTGACCTTTGATACGACCTCGACGATCTCAGTCTCAATTTCTTCCGAAAGTGAACTTTCAAGTAGTTCAGACAGACTCGGGAGGGCCATCTTTATAGCCACTACTATGATTGCGATGCTGATGCCACATGAAGCTATCGGATCCAGTATGGTCCACTTGTCTCCAAGAAGCATCGCACCTCCGATACCGATCAGTGCACCGATAGATGAAAGGGCATCGCTTCTATGGTGCCATGCATTGGCTATGACAACAGGGCTGTTGACCTTTTTTGCTACACGGATCGTAGCATGATACAACAATTCCTTTGATATGATGGATATTACGGCAGCCCATAGAGCAATTGCTCCCGGAACCGGTATTGGCTTTCCGTTGATTACATCGATGATGCTGTTGATTCCGTTTGACATCAGCCTTGCACCGACAACCACCAGGATCAGGCTTACAATCAAAGTGGCCAAAGTCTCAAACTTGCCATGTCCGAAAGAATGTCCCCTGTCCTTCTTCTTGGAAGAGATATGAGTGAAGATTATAACGACAATATCACTCAGTAAGTCGGAAAGCGAGTGTACTGCATCCGCCACCATTGCTGCACTTCGGCCCAGGATGCCTGCAATTATCTTGAATATGGTGAGTACAATATTTACGACTGCACCTATTATAGTGATCTGTCTTATTTCTTGTTTTCTTGTATACATAATCCCCTTATCCAATATGGTAGTGCAAATATAAAGAATAACCTTTTAAGTATTTTATACGATATCACTTTTACTTTTGAATATCAGTTTGTCACTGATGAGAAAGTTCAAAAGTCCAGCCAACATTCTACTGATAAGATTGATTATCACTAGACTACCTCCGAAAAGTTTTTCCACAACAACTACAAGCAGCATTCTGATACCGAATACGCCAATGTTTGAGATATTGTAGGATAGGAGATGTTTAAGAAATAAACTTTTTCCTCCAGATATACCCCGGTCATTCCAAATGTAAAACCAGCAGAATGTAAATCCCACCAGAACAGAACACTCGAACGAGATCAAGGGCGAAATGATTACATCACCCAAGTAGCCTTCGAATACAAAATCCGAAAGCAACCACACCAGAATCATGTCTACTGAACCTCCGATAAGGCTGCTTCCGGCAAATTTGACAAATCTGAGGAAAGTGGTATTCTTTGCACTCATGCGTGGACCTCATCTATCTTCATGAACTCATTCATCAGGTTCGCCATCCTATTCTGCAGAATCGCAGTCTGTTCCTGAATATATTCGGAATTCAAACCACCGATTGGAGGATCAAGCCTGAACGGCGGAGCTACTATAAGCTTTGCACGTTTTCCAAAAATCTTGCATGGGCCATCGATATATATCATAACAATGGGTACTTGAGCAAGTGCAGCGAGCATAACTACGCCAGAGTGGAAAGGCAATTGTTTGCGATGCGTACCATGTGCGCCTTCCGGGAAAATAGCCACGCATTCAGATTCTTCGTGCAATACTCTCAATGACTCATGCACCCAAGAGAGATCAGGATTCTGTCTATCAATAGGAATACATCTCGTATGACGGAGGAAAAATCCAAAACCTTTCTGCTCGAATCTGTCTTTTGCAGCAAGGCTATGGATATGGTCTTTTCTGAAAACAGTATTCACTATCGGACCATCAAGATGGCTGGTATGATTGATTACAAGAATAGACGGTTCCAGCAGCTTGTCTGCCTGCTTCTCCACCTCAAGGAAATAAGTCTTGGGACGAAGTAGCAGGCGTACAAGTGCAGAAGTCATCATTTCTACGGCTTCTGTTCCTTTTTTCATAATGTTTTCAAAGTAATATATTCGATCACTTCTCCCACAGATGAGAACTTCTGAGCTACATCGAATTTGAAGTCGAATCTCTTTTCGATTGCAAAGCTCATAAGAAGGATGGTCAGGGAATCCAATCCAAGGTCTTCGACCAGTCTTGTCTCAGGAGTAACCTTATCAGAATCTATTTTAGGATTTATCTGTTTGAAAATTATTTTAAGTTCGTCAAGTATGTATTCCCGGGTCATAGCGTAAAAGGTTAGTTTCGTGATACTTTAAGGGTTCCGGTGCGCTTGAAGTCCTCCTTGCGGACGGTAAGTTTGGCTATCCTGTGGGTTGATGGCAGGGTTGAGTTTACCTGTGCAAGGACATCCTTGAAATACTTCTCCACTTCTTCCCATTCCATGCCTGTGAATTCCTCCATTCGAGGCAGAATCTCGACGGCAATCACCCCGTCATCCTCCTTTACAAGGCAGTCGCGGAGCTTGTCACACTTATAGAAAGGTTCTTCCAGGCTCTCAGGGCTGACATTCTCTCCGTTTGAAAGGATGATGAGGTTCTTGATTCGTCCGGTGATGTACATATATCCTTCATCGTCGAAACGTACAAGGTCGCCGGTCTTGAGCCAGCCGTCCTCAGTGAGGGCTTCCGCAGTCTTTTCCGGATCGCCGTAGTAACCAAGGAATACATTGTCGCCTCTCATCCACAGCTCCCCGTCAACGACTTTGACCTCCTGACAAGGATAGATCTTGCCGACAGAAGTCGGCTTCTCCTTGACATCTACATTACCGGAAGTAAGGTTTCCTCCCTCTGTCATTCCGTATCCGGCGAACAGGCTGATGCCGATTTCATCGAATTCCTTTATAAGCTTTGGCGGAACATTGGCAGCACCTGCAATTATGAAACGGAGCTGACCTCCAAGGAAGTCCTTGCCGTACATCTTGATCAATCCCATAAGGATTTCACATATACCGGGAACAGCGACAAGGCAGGTAGGCTGGATAGCCGGTATCTTTCCAAGAGTTTCCTTGACGTTAGCTCCCGATATCCAGAGACCTCCTGTATATAAAACTGACATCGTTCCTCTGATAAGGCCGAAAACGTGACTTAACGGCAGTACATTGGCATATCTGTGACATGCGAGCTGCTTACCTGGACCATAGCATCCGTTCAATGATCCTCGCATGATAGCCCTGTGTGGAAGTATTGCACCCTTTGGTGCACCGGTTGTTCCTCCAGTAAAGAAGATTGCAGCAGGATCGTCGGGACTTACTGATGCAACTGGAGCAGCAGTGTCGCCCAATTCAGCGATCTTCAATGTCTTGCATGGAACAAGTTCTGCAACGTTCGAGAACTGCTCTCCGTATGCGAGCACCTTTACATTGAACTTCATGCAGCTGCCGATGACAGCCTGCTCGGGAAGTGAAGACGGAAGGTTGATTGCTATGTAGCCCGCCGAAGTGACTGCAAGGAACATCTCGACCGCATCAGGTGTTGTATTGTCGAGTATTGCTACCGTATCACCTTTTTCCAGACCAAGTGAGTTCAACAGCGCTCTTTTGTGAGCAATATCACTGCACATCTTGGCGTATGTGCATGAGTGTACAGTATCCGATAAGGCTGGAAGGTCGTTCCACTTATGTTCAATCCAATTAACAAATTCCGGGATTGTCGGAATGAATTTCAACTGCTCCAGCTCTTCTGCCGGCAGCATGTCTTCAAAATATCTCTCCATAATTTCTATTGGTTAATGAATCGTATCATCTATGAATAAGCCGGGGTATCTATTGCTACTCTCGAATAAGCGAAAGTCTTGAAATAGCTGTTGCGGTTTGTAAGACTGTAGAATGTCCAGAACATAGCATAGATATTGGTTATATTTCTGAATATTCGTGATACTGGCAGCAAATTACGAATAAAAATAAGAGTCACATCCAGAACCATAAGGAAGTTTATAATCCATTTGTTGTCTCTGAAATTCAGATAGTTATCTGCCTCTTCCTGAATATTTATATATGCAGTTGAGCGAAAGCCTGGAAAGATGTTCTGTACCATGACCTTGCATGGTCCGGCTTCGACTTCAAGGTTCAGTTCTTCTCCGGTAAGCACCCCTGAGTGTTTGCCGTTGATATAAATGTCACGTCTGGACTTGCGGTTCCACCAGTTTCGTCCTGATTCTTTAATCTTTAAATTTGCCATTATCTGTAATCTGTTATATAAGCTGTTTGTGAGTTAGTTGTATCAATGTCCGAACTCTTGCTGAAAGAGAATATCAGAAGACCAAGCCACAGGGCTAAAAGAGCGATCCATAGAGCCTTCTGCCATTTCTTTTGCGAAAGCCACCAGTATTTCATCTGAGCTCTGAATACGCACCAGCCGGCATGCATTTTTTCTCTCCACAACTTGAATTTACTTACCTTTGACTTCGCTGATTGTTTGTCGCTGCGTGTATTCAATACACGAAGGGAGGTCTCTTTTGTCAATTTCTTACCAGATACAGAAGCGATTAATTTGATTTGAAAGCGCCCTTTTGTCTTAGGTGTGGCAATTCTCGTAGATCCATTGTCTGAAACGACAATCGTATCTTTCTTGTAGCCGGAGTCAAAAGTCAGAAATAGTGTATCAGGGCAAAAAGGACAATCCCATCTTATTTCAATATATTCCCCTTCCTTTGCTTTACTTTTATCTGTTTCAAGTGTCAGTTGCTTCTTCATGTCGAATTTATTGAATGTGCGAGGTGTTGCAGCAATTCATTTGCCATATGTGCCCATATGTAACTTTTGGGATAATACCGATGAGGTTTCGCATAACGATTGGAATATCGATGATTAGGCAAAATGGGGACACTATCCCAAAGGAAACCATCGTTATCCTAAATATCCTCCCAATGCGCTATTAATGATAAAAGGATTGATATTTGTATGTCAAAAGGTAGAATATCAATAATGTCATGAGAGAGTCAGCAGATTTCAGCATCAGTATCAGAACGCTAAAGGAGAACTTCCCGAAATCAAGTCAGGTAGGAATCGGTGAGGACTTCTGTCTTTTCGATGTGAAGTATACCCCGGAGACGCAGGTGGAACTTAACACTCCGCGAAGGCTGGAGGGAAATGTTATGCTGTTTTGTGTCAAAGGATCGGCCAGAATGTCCATAAACCTGAACAAACTCGATATCAAGGAGGGTAGCCTGGTCATCTTCACTTCTCAGGATATAGTTAATGTGGAGGGAATATGCTGTGGTGGGCTTGATGAGCTTCACTTTGTGATGATAGCGATGTCGCAGAACTTTGTGTCCGGTCTGAAGATAGATTTCAGGAAGATTCTCAGCGAGGGACTGACTTTGATAGAGACACCGCTGATAAACCTGGACAGTCACTTGCAGGAGGTTTTTGCGGACTATCTCAGGCTGATTGGAAAGATCGCAGGAAGTGAGCTGGAGATGAATAAGGACGCTGTGCGTTCTTTAGTTTCATCCATGGCTTCCATAGCAGCCGGTCAATGGCTGGCAGGAGTTGATAAGATCAAAAGCAGAAGCATCGTGACCTCCAATCTCAGAAGCGACCATAAGAGACTTGTGTTTCAGCAATTCATGAAACTTGTGCATGAGAATTATTCGAGAGAAAGACAGGTAATCTATTATGCAGACAAGCTGTGCATCAGTCCTAAATATTTGTCAAGGCTATGTAAGGAGATTTCCGGAAAATCTGCTCCGGAATGGATTGATGCCTATATTATGCTGGAAGCAAAGAATCTGCTTAAATATTCCGCAATGCCGATCAAGGAGATTGTCTATCGACTCAATTTCTCGAACCAGACAGTGTTCTACAAATTCTTCAAGGCTCATACAGGAATGACACCTACTGAATACAGAAACTCATAAACTATTGAGCCATGCCATTGCTGACATTGAATGAACTGGAAAATGCCACTTCTCTTTTCAGAGGTAAGTGCGGAAATGCATTGGGACGCGGTCTGATGCGCATGCTTTCGGTCGATAAGGTCAATGACCTGTATGACCGGAATGCGTGTTGCGAAGGTCCTGATTTTGCCCGCGCTCTCCTGGAGGATATCGGAGTGGAATATGAAGTACTGCATCGCGAGATCCTGGATTCATTGCCGGACGGCCCGTTCATAACAATCAGCAATCATCCTTACGGCCATATCGACGGAGTCATGCTTGTGGATCTGTTCGGGCACATAAGACCGGACTTCAAGGTAATGGTGAACAAGTTTCTTGGCAGAATAGAGACATTGAAAGACAATTTCATCAATGTAACTCCGACAATCAAGGAACGCACTGCACCGACGAAAGAAAGCATTCAGGGAATCAAGGATGCCGTCGCTCATGTGCGGGATGGCCATCCGTTGGGGCTTTTTCCTGCAGGTGCGATCTCCGATCTCAGCCTAAAGGATAGATGCATAAGGGACAGAGAGTGGCAGGAGCCTGTGCTAAGGCTTATAAAGAAGTTGGGAGTGCCAATTGTTCCGGTACATTTCCTCGACAGGAACTCGGACTTCTACTATTCGCTTGGATTGATCGACTGGAAGGTAAGGCTGCTGCGCCTGCCGGCAGAAGTGTTCAATAAGAGAGGCAGGAAGACAAGAATATCGATCGGTGAAATAATAACCCCACAGCAACAGTCGGAGTTTTCCGACATAAGGCAGTTCGGTGAGTTTTTAAGGAATAAGGTTTATAATCAGTATTGAGATGGAAAATAACAAGGCGGATGCGGTAAGGATACAGACTTCGATCCTGAACGCACTCGAGAAGAAGGTTTTGGTATGGCTGGCCAAGAGACAGCCGAAATGGATGACTTCTGATGACCTGACATGCATAGGTGTGTTCGGCGCGGTTGTCATTGCCGCCGGATACATATTGTCGGCGTGGAATATCAATTTTCTGTGGCTGAGTTCATTGGGATTCATAATCAACTGGTATGGTGACTCCCTTGACGGCACACTTGCGAGGGTCCGCAAGACACAAAGGCCTGTATATGGATATTATCTCGATCATACCATTGATGCGATCAACGAGGTGATGATCTTCGTCGGAGTCGGATTGTCGGGCCTGATGCACCTTGAAATCGCTCTCCTTGCTTTGGTGATGTATTTCCTGATAACCATCAATGTCAGCATCAATGCTCATCTGAAGAAGGAATTCAGGCTGACATACGCCAGCATGGGACCGACCGAATTCAGAATCATCATGATCATTATCAACACATTATTCGCTCTGATCCGTCCTTTGAGGGAATTTTCTCACAGTTTCACTCTCTGTGGTCATGAATTTACGTTCGGAGCTTTGGATTATATCGGAGTGGTGATAGTTATAGTTCTGGTAGTGATACACCTTATAACCGTGCATAACGACCTCAAGGGTTACGCGAAGATGGACCCTATGCCGAAAATTGATTAAGCCATCATAATGGATTTCGCCCTGAAACATATAATTATATTGACAATCATTCTCGGGACAATCTTCGTGATAATCACCGAGAACAGGGATCCTGTCAAGACTCTTGCCTGGTGTCTGGCCCTTATGTTCATGCCGATTCTAGGAATCGTTCTCTATATACTGTTCGGAATGGATAACAGGCACAGAAGACTGATAAAGAAGGATGACTATGACCGACTCAAAAGCTTCACTGAAATAATTCAGAGCGATGATATAGCCATTGATATTCCGGATATGCACAAACCATTGGCCACCATGCTCTATAAAGCAAACCGAGCCTATCCTATATCCGGCAACAACGTGGAGATAATGACAGACTTCACGACAATGTCGGAGCGACTCGTAGCTGACATCGAAAGTGCAGAGCATCACATCAATATTCTGTTCTTCAAGTTTGAGGATGATTTCGCAGGAAATCGTATAGCTGATGCATTGATAAGAAAAGCATCAGAAGGAGTACAGGTCAGGCTCATTTATGACGAGGCCGGAAATATGATGGTTCCGCGCAGATTCTATAGGAAGTTAAGGGCCAACGGCATTCAGGTCAGAGGATTCAGCCGCATATTTCTGCCGATTCTGTCGCGGGACTACAACTCACATAATCACCGGAAAGTAGTGGTCATCGACGGAAAAGTAGGGTATATGGGAGGAATGAATATAGCCCAAAGATATGCAGAGGGGCTGAAATGGGGCATCTGGAGAGATACTCATATCCGCATAACCGGCCCGGCCGTTTCTGAACTGCAGACCTCATTTCTGACTGACTGGCAGTTTACAAAAGGAGACAGTCCTGATCTGGATACAATGTATCCATATAATCCGCCTTGCGGAAATACCATGATGCAGATTGTTACCGGAGGTTCAATGGATAAGTGGAATATCATGATGCAGGCATATATGACCGCCATTGCCGGAAGCCGCAAGTATGCCTATCTGCAGTCTCCTTATTTCATACCGCCAGAACCACTGATGAGAGTCTTGCAGAATGCAGCTCTGAGCGGAGTGGATGTAAGAGTAATGATTCCATATCGCGGCGACAAAGGCATTCTGCCTCCATTGGCATCAAAGTCATACTTCAAGGATGCAATGGCAGCAGGAATAAAGATATATCTATACAGAAAGGGATATATGCATGCCAAGACCCTCGTAATCGATGACTGCTTTGTTACAATCGGTTCCACAAACATAGACTTTCGAGGCTTCGAGCAAGACTTTGAGATAAATTCGTTCATATATGATTCATACCTAGCTCGTGAACAAAGGGAGATTTTTATCAAGGACCAGGAAGACTCACATTTGATTACTCTAGAAGAATGGGAAAATCGTCCTCGTACAGAAAAGGCAATGGAGTCTTTCGCGAGGATATTCTCGCAAGTGCTATAGTATTCCTTATATAACTTATATCTTGCGTTCAGAATTAGGTCTGAGTGATTTTTTTAGAGGCGTTGTTGGAGTTTTGGAAAAAGTCTGTATATTTGTAGCATGATAGGTAAGGCAACAAAGCCTTGAATGAAATGAACTAGGTATCAGCCCTCACTGATACCTTTTTCTGTTTAAAGAGGGACTAGAAAGAAAGCCGGGGGCGTAGTTCTAGGAAAAGCCAAAGTTAGTTTTACACCATTCATTCAGGGGCGATGTTGCCCTAAATTACCTATCATATGAAAACTAAACTTTTGCTTAAGATCAGACTTGACGTAGAAGTTGAGTACACAAGAAAAGTCAAGGTCAAGGCTCACACACGTGTGGTCAATGGCAAGATAGTGAAAGTCCGTTCGCATTACCGAAACATCTGAGGGGGTGTCCGGTGATTGTAAACGGATCGTGATCGTTTCTTGACGGTCAGCTTCAACACCTCGGCATACCGGCAGGAATGATGTCAGAAATGGTGTTATTCCTGCTTTTTTATTCTCTATCCTTGGACTCAAGACGCTTTAGTTCTTCCCATACGATCTTGGTTTTAGTCTTCTTTTCTCTTTCAACCTTCAAGACTAATCCTTCCGGATCAGTATGGACTCGATAATTGATCATTTTGTCTGTCAATGGATGATAACAGACAACCCATACCATTTGTTCATCCCTGATACGCACCTCATACTCTCTGAGCTCAAATTCTTCATCAATATAGTTAGAGAGTATCTGTTCATGGAATTCGATATACTCAGCGTCTGATTCTAATCCTTCGACATGTTCTTTAGCACGTTTCCTGTCAGCTTTGCTACCTTTCATGTCAATGTATGCTATTTTTGCACCACCGATTTGCAATTCACTAAAATTTCATAAAACTCAAATAGAAACTCAAATAGAAACTCAAACTTGTAACTACTTGATATACAAGGTGTAAATCCTGTGCATATACCCATAAAAAAAGAGACTTCGCCGCTCACGCGGAGATGCCTCACTAACCAATTAATAACACTAAAACTAATATCTTTTTGAGTCTTGAGAACTTCGGAAGAGCTCTCTGATCAACTCGTGTGCAAAGGTAGTATTATTTCGGATATCTGCAATATTTTCCGGGTTGCATTTCGACGAACTGCGGGAATTGCCGGACGAATGGTATGTATGCGGGGATAAATCAGTAAATCAATTACTTGAAGAACTTGTCGACTTCCTTAACTGCTTCTGGCAGAGCGAATACGGCCACTCGGTCGTAAGCCTGGATGTGTGTGTCGCCGACTGCGATCATCGATTCGTTTCCGCGGATCACGCCTCCGATGATTGCATTTCCAGGGAAGCCCATTTCCTTAAGCGGAACCTTTGTGATCTTTGTGTCAGGAGCAACGATATACTCGAGGACCTCTGCATTTGTGCCGCTCATGTATTTGATGAAACGCACCTTGTTGCTGAGAGTGAACTTGAAGATTCGTCCTGCTGTAATCAGTTTCTTGTTGATCACTGCATCCACGCCCATACTTTCGGCAAGGCGTATATATTCGATGTTCTCGACTTCCGCAATCGTTCTTGCGACTCCGAGGCTTTTGGCTGCCACACAGGCAAGAATGTTGGTCTCCGAACTGTTGGTCACGGCTATGAATGCATCATAGTCTCTTATGGACTCTTCAAGAAGCATGTCTGAGTTTCTACCGTCACCGTTCACGACGATCACGTTTGAAGGAAGTTTCTCCGATAGATCAAGACATTTCTCCTTGTTCATTTCGATCAGTTTCACTGAGTCGAGCTGCTTCGAGAGCTGCCTTGCTACCATTTCGCCGATAGGACTGCCGCCAAGGATCATGACACTGTTCACCTCTATGTTCTTCTTGCCGATGTATTTCATCAGCATCTCCATTCCGTCCCTTTTTGAGATGATGAAGACAAGATCATGATATTTGAACTTTGTGTCGAATTTAGGGATGATGGTTTCGTTGTTTCGAGAGATGGCGACAACTCGGAAGTTATGGCCCTCTTCGGCTGCCAATGCGCTGAACTCCACCATGTTGATGCCGATCAGCGGAGATTCTTCTTCAAGTTTGAATACAGCGATCTGGAGCTTTCCGCGTGCGAAGTCCATAGAGTCGGTAGCAGCGGTTCTCTTGAGGAGGTCGATGATTTCGCCGGCTGCGATCTTCTCAGGGTAGAAGAGCAGGTCGATACCCATTTCTGTGAATAGATATTTGTTCTCGTAGGTGAGATACTCTTCGTTGTTGATGCGGGCGGTCACCTTCTTGCTACCGAGCTTCTTGGCAAGCATTGCGCTGACGATGTTGATGTCCTGCTGGCTCGAAGGACTTACTGCGATGAAAAGGTCTGCATGCGGCACGCCTGCCTCGTTCAGCACATGAATGGCTGAAGGGTTTCCTTCCACAGTCACGACATCCGTATTGGCTTTGAGAACCTCAAGCCTTTCCTGATCTGAGTCGATGACCGTGATGTCGTTAGACTCGTTGCTGAGCATCTTTGCGAGGTGAGATCCTACCTCTCCTGCGCCTGCAATTACGATTTTCATAGCAGTACTATTTGATGAAATCCTTTTCCTTTATGCTTCCGAATACTTTGTCTCCCTTCAGCATCGAGGCGAGGATTATCCATTTTCCATATATTCCGGTTACAGAAGCCTTGTTGCCGTAAGACTTCAAGTATCCGATGATTTCGCTGCGGGTGGCTCCCGCATGCATTTCCGTGAATTCGTTATGCGCTTTCCAGACTGCCTTGAAGCATTCCTTCTGTCCTGTGACGAGATATACGCATGCAGACATTCCGTCCAGAATCATTCTGAAGAAGAGCTTGTGCGATGCCTTTTTCAAGGCTTTTGATGCTGCACGTTCCATTTTCAAGCCTTTCTTATAGAACCTTAAGGCGTAAGTCTTTGCGAGGTTCTTCTCGAGCATCATCAGGTTGTTCCTGAAGTTGAGGAAAAGCTTGAACGGTGACGTCGCCGGCAGTGTTCCTCCTCCGAGATGCCATACGAGAGACTCTGGCACGACTGTCACTTTCCAGCCTTCCAGCTGCATTCTCCAGCAGAGATCGATCTCTTCCATGTGGGCGAAGAATCTGTCGTCAAGTCCCCCGAGATGCGAATATACGCTGCTGCGTACCAGAAGGCAGGCTCCTGTTGCCCATAGCACATCTGTCGGTGTGTCATACTGGCCGTTGTCTTTTTCGACCCGTTTGAGGATTCTGCCTCGGCAGAACGGATAACCGAATCTGTCCAGATAACCGCCAGCGGCTCCTGCGTACTCAAACATGTCTCTCTGCTGAAGACTGTGAAGCTTCGGCGCGCATGCTCCGCAGTCAGGATGGCCGTCCATCCATTCCACCAGAGGCCCGAGCCAGTCTTCGGAAACTTCAATGTCTGAGTTTATGAGGAGGAAATACTCTGGTTTGCCGTCCTCATATAATTGTCTGAAGGCTTCGTTATAGCCTCCTGTGAATCCGAGGTTGCTGCTGAATTTCAGCGTCCTGACCTGAGGGAACTCCGTGGCCATCATTGCCATGGACCCGTCTGTGGATGCATTGTCAGCTACGATTACCTCAGCGCCGTCAACCTTGTCAACTGAACGCAGGAGACCCGGAAGAAATTCCTTGAGGAATCCTTCCGTGTTCCAGTTCAATATGACTACGGCTGTCTTCACCTTAAAGTCTTTTTAGTGGCATCCGCATCCGCAGTCATCGCCGCAGCTTCCGCCCTCGCAACCACCCTCGCAGTCGCCGCCATGGCATCCGTGGCATCCGCATGACTGAACGTACTCTCCGTGGAGTCCTTCAGTAAGTTCCTTTTCTGTTGCCTCGCGTACAGAAACGATCTCACCAGTGAAATGGAGGGTCTTGCCTGCCATTCTGTGGTTGAGGTCCATCTTCACGCTGTCTTCGCTTACTTCGAGTACTACGCCTGGGATCACGCCGCCCATGCCGTTGAGCATAGGGATTGTGTTACCCGGTACGAGGAGGTCTTCGCGTACTTCGCCGTTCACCTCGAATGCTGACTTAGGGAGGTCGATGATTCTTTCAGGCTCTACTTCGCCGTAGCCGTCGGCAGGGGAGAGGGTGACGTCAAATCTGTCGCCTGGCTCCATTCCTTCGATTGCTGCTTCAAGTTTCGGCAGGAGGCTGCCTGTGCCGTGGATATAGTCGAGTGGTCTTTCCTTTGTTGTCTGGTCTACCACTGCTCCTTCAACTTCAAGTTCGTAGCAGAATTCCACTACCTTGTTCTGTTCAATTTTCATATTTTTTAACATTTATATTATCAATATAGGTAATTTTAAAACTAAATCCCTCCCCATATTATGCGGAGAATGAGATGTTCTCGAAGGCGAGGGAACCGACCTGCCAGCGGGCGCTGCTCAATGAGTCTGTGCCGACTGCCATAAGACTATTCCAAAGCTCGATCATATTGCCGGTGATGAGCATTTCGCGAACCGGATGCGTGATCTTGCCCTTGCTGAAAGCAAAACCCTCCACACCGTACGAAAAGTCTCCGGTCACCGGGTTGCAGTTGCCGCCGTTGAACCCTGTCACAAGGATTCCGTTGGCGCATCTGCGCAAAATATCTTTCAAAGATAAGTCTTTTTCTTCCAATGGCAATGCCTCTCCTTTCAGATATGGCATCACGCATGGTCTGGAGATGTCCTCGACTGTAGGCTCGATTCCCATCTTTCCGGCCATGTAGGTGTTCACGAAATATTGTTTCACCACACCGTTTTCGATGATAGGGGCATTCTTCGTTGCTACTCCTTCTGTATCGAACATCCTCGAGCCGGCCTTTCCCGGAGTGCGAGCCATGTCCATGATGGTCAGACCTTCAGGGAATACCTGCTTTCCGACCGAGTCTTCAAGGAATGACATCTTCTGCTGGATCGATGTGGCATTGAGAGCTGCAAAAAGAGGGGATATGAGTCTTGTCGCTACAGTGGCATCCACCACCATCTTGTATCTTCCTCCTCTGCGCGGCATCGGACCGATCTGCCTTTCTGCTCTCTCAAGAGCCTTGCGGCCGCAGTTCTCTATGACCATGTAGTCTGCCTTCGGAGTCGCCTCCCACCAGTAGCCGCTGTATTTGTTACCCTCGTTGTCTTCGATGGTCATCTCGGAGAAGCAGCTGTATGAACTCTCGATATGGCGTCCTTCAAAACCTTGTGAATCACACACATAGTTATCATCCATCGATTCGGTGTACTCGCATTCCTCGGAGATGAGACGGTAACTGTCGCTTGTCTGCAGAGTGCTGAATATGCTTAATCTGCGCGCCTTTTCAAGGCGGTCTTCAGTCGTGTTTTCTTCAAAACCAGGGTCATAAAGGTCGAGTTCCAGACCTGTCAGAGCATCATCGGCTGTGCGGGATGCATCAGGAAGTCTTCTGAACTCGTCCTGTCCGAGCATCCTGACCATCTCCACAGCGTTGCGGATGAATGCCTCGATCTCCTCCTTTTCGAATCTGTTGGTCGAGAATGTACCGTAGCGGCCGTCGACGAAGATATAGAGATAGACCGATCGGTCTGCGGAGTGTGTGACCTTGTCAAGTTCTCCGTTTAGCATTGTGCAGGAGTCGAGCGAACCCTTGCTCAGCGACACTCGCGCCGCTGATGCACCCTGCTGCATTGCATAGGCGATGCAATGCTTTGCTATATTTATTTCATTTATATTGATCATCTTATTCTCCTCCCACTGTAAGACTGCTCACAAGCACGGTAGGCATTCCGCATGACACCGGCACGCTCTGTTCCTTTCCGCAGGTCCATGTTCCGTTGTCGATCTTCAGGTCGTTGCCCACTGCTACTATGTCCGCAAGGGCCTGAGGACCGTTTCCGATTATATTGATATCCTTCACCGGCATGGTCAGACGGCCGCCTTCGATAAGGAAACCGCTCTTGACGAAGAATGTGAAGTCACCCTCTCCGATCTTCACCTGACCGTTAGAGAACTCGTCCACATAGATTCCCTCCGCGACAGAAGCGATTATGTCGGAAGGGTCGGCATTGCCGCTTTCCATATATGTGGCGCGCATGCGCGGGATAGGGTTGTAACGGAAGTTTTCGCGTCGTCCGTTACCTGTCGAGTCCACTCCGTACCATGCTGCGCTGATCCTGTCGTGAAGGTATGACTCGAGCACTCCGTCACGCACCATGTATGTCTTCTGAGCCGGTACGCCTTCGTCGTCATAATTGCCTGAACCTCTGTTGAATGCAACGGTGCCGTCGTCCACTACGTTAACACCCTTAGGGCACACCTGCTGTCCTAACTTGTCTGAGAATATCGATTGTCCCTTTCTGTTGAAATCTGCTTCGAAAGCATGTCCCATGGCCTCGTGGAGCAGGATTCCGGACGCTCCTGCGCCCATGACAACGCTCATCTGTCCGCCCTTAGGTCTGCGCGCCTCGAATCTCTCGTCAATGCCCTTGACAACCTCTTCAGCCATTTCAGTAACGAGGGCCGGACCGATAAGTTCCGCTCCGCTTCTGAAACTTCTCGAGCATGTCTTGTTTTCCGTCTTGCCCTCCTGCTGGAATACGGCTGTCACCGTAACGCTGCCCATCGGTCTTGTGTCGAAGGTCAGTTCTCCCAGCGAATTATACATCATGACATCGCTGACAGAGTCCGACATTCGTGCTATGACTTTGATGATCCTGCTGTCTTTTTCGAAAACGGCCTTTTCCAGGTCCTTGAGGAAGGGGAGGAATGTGGCTGCGCTGCTGTCACGCCAGTTCTTCTTCATCGGATAGAGGTCGTGACTCTGGTTGGTGACCGGTCGATATTCTCTGCTGCCTTCTGCTCCTAGTGCGATGATTGATGCTGCCTTAGCTGCCTTGAGCATATCGCCCATCTCAGTCGTCTCGGAATATGCGTATCCGGTCTTTTCACCTTTAAGCACTCTGATTCCCACTCCAAAGTCGGTATGGAATCCGCCCGATGACACTACTCCGTCCTTGAGAAGGAGGTTGAAGAAAGTGGTGTGCTCGAAATACATGTCGCAGAAGTCGCCTCCATGTGACAAAGCGGCAGCTGCAAGTGTCTGCAGCTGCTCTTCAGTTACTTCGAATATGTCTGTATAATATTGTCTTATGTTCATTTCCTTTATAATGAAAGTATTTCGCCTGTTTCCTCGTCGTATTTACGACTATCCTGAGCGATCTTGCGGATTTTTTCGTAAGTCTCTCTGTCCTTTATGTTTATTACATCAAGCTTGGAGCCTTCGGCAATCACTCGGAAAGGTATCTGCGAATTGTCTGCCAGAATCCATCTTTCGCATATCGGAGCATAGTCATGGAAGAAATAATCGATTCCTACCCTGTAGCGTCGTCTGATGGTCTCTTCCGGAATATTGTGTCCTCCGGCTTCCACACGTGCCTTTACTCTTTCGATTGCAAGTTCAGGTGAGTTCAGCCAGAAATACAGCAGTGTCACGGTGTATCCCGCTGCCTGAGCCATCTTCACTGTCTTTAGCACCGTTCTGGTTGCAAGGGTGGTCTCCAGACCGAAGTCTCTCTGCTTCTTGAGCAGAAATCTGATCTTGGCGATCATGTAGCGTCCTGCCTGTATTGACGCCTTTTCCGGCTGGAAAGGCGAGAGACCTTTCGCGAATTCATCCGAATTCACGAATTCGCTGCATTCCAGCATTTCCGGAAGCATGGTGTATGAGGCGGTGGTCTTTCCAGCGCCGTTGCATCCCGATATGATATATAGTCTTGGCATATTTATTTGTGTGTCACTCCGTATCCGAATAATGCGAAATCTCCTTTGCAAGGGTCTTCAGGCCAAATCTCCTTGAAGGCGTCAGTGATCTCCTGTGCAGTCACGATGTCCTTTTGTCTGCGGCCTGTAAGTCCAAGCGCTGTCGCCTGGTCATAGACATGCACGTCAAGCGGAAGTATGAGCCTTGTCTTGTCCGATTCCTTCCACACTCCGAGATCCACCCTTCCGTCGTCTCTCACAAGCCATCTCTTCATCATGCTGATCTTCTTGTTCGGTGCCTTTCTGTCCTCTTTCTGTCCGAAAATCCTGCACCTTATCTCCATGTCCGTAAGTCCTTCGATGCTGTCCCTGCTTTCGTAAATTCCGCGAAGCCTTGAACATATTCCTGCGAATTCGCTCCATTTTATGGTCCTGTGAAGGCTCACGTCCTCGTCGCGGTATTCGCCGTACATCACATAGTCATATGGCCTCCAGGCCATTTCCTCGAACATCCTGTCGCAGTCTCTCACGATCATCGCACGACGTCCCCATGCGAGATGTGATGAAAGAAGGGCGGCGATCTCCACGTCTGCCACCGAGGCCTTTCCTTCGCCGTGCATCTGTGCGAAACGGGTCGGGAAGATTATCGGATCTTCCTGAAAATACTTCGGGTCATTGTATTCTTCCGCCCACCCGATGAGGGTCTCTCTTAAAGACTGGTCCATACAGTCTACAAATATAATAAAAAAGTCGGCTGAACATTGCTGTGCAGCCGACCTTTTTATGGTTGTTTCAATGATTACTCTGTAGCAGACTCGATACGCTTCATGTTGGCGAACATGAATACGCCTGCGAGTACGCAGATAGCGATGAGTACCATCCAGATAGTCCAGAGCGGAATTCGCATCCAGAGGAGACCAGGAACTGATACGAGGTAGTTTCCGATCGCTGTTGCAGCGAACCAGCCACCCATCATCATACCCTTGTACTTAGGAGGAGCTACCTTTGACACGAATGAGATACCCATAGGTGAAAGGAGAAGCTCAGCGAAAGTGAGCACGAGGTATGTGCTGATGAGCCATGTAGGTGACACGAGGTCAGGGCTTACGGTTCCGCCGAGTTCCTTAGGTGAAGCGAGTCCGAGCGAGCCGAGGGTGAGGATAAGGAAGCCTGCACCTGCCACGAACATACCGAGACCGATCTTACGTGGAGCAGAAGGCTCCTTGCCCTTCTTTGCGAGTGCGCTGAAGATGGCAAGTGAAACCGGTGTGAGGGCTACCACATAGAATGGGTTGAACTGCTGGAAGTCAGATGGCTGGATGTTCACGACGCCAGGCATTCTGAAGTAGAGTACTGCAGCAAGTGCCCAGAGAGCTACTGTAACGACGCCTGATACGAGCTTGGCCTTCTTTGTCTCTGACTGGAATACGCTGAAGAGTGTGTATACAGACAATGCGATGAGGGCGAGGCACCAGATGTTGAATCCGATCCTGAGGCCGCCTTCCACGCTGCTGGCTGTGTAGTCACGTGCGAAGAATGTCATTGTCGCGCCGTTCTGATGGAACGCCATCCAGAAGAAGATCACCACTGCGAACACGAAGATGAGTGCGCTGATGCGGCTCTTTGTCTGTGCAGGAGTGAGTTCTACCTCTGCTGAAGGGTTTGCGGCCTTGGCCTGCTTTGCATTCACGTCAGCGTGCTTGAACCATGCACGGCAGCTGTAGTAGATGAGTACAGAAAGGATGAGTGAAACGCATGCTACGGCGAAACCTCCGTTATAAGCGGTAGAAAGCTTCTCGATGTAGTAAGGTGCGAAAGTGGCCATGTCCATTCCTGCAGCACCTGGCATTGTGCCTGCGATGCTCTGGAGATGAGCGAGGTTGTCTGCAGAGATTGTTCCGTCCATCACCTGATGAGCAAGAGCCGGAACGTTGGCGTTGTAGACGAGGTCGAATTTGCTGAGTGACCAGTTGGTCATGGCCTTTGCCATAGATGGAGCGAACATCGAACCTACGTTGATAGCCATGTAGAAAAGGCTGAATGCAGCATCTCTCTTGGCCGAATACTTAGGATCGTCGTAGAGGTTGCCGACCATTACCTGGAGATTTCCCTTAAAGAGACCTGTACCGATAGCGATGAGGGTGAGGGCTCCGAACATCATGATCTTTCCTGCAAGATCAGGTGCTGTAGGGATTGCAAGACAGAGATAGCCGAGGAACATGACACCGATACCGATGGTCACGCACTTTCCGTATCCGATCTTGTCTGCGAGGATACCGCCGAAGAAAGGCATGAAATATACTCCGGCGAGGAAGATCGAGTAGATCTGAGTCGCCGCTGCTGCGCTGAAACCGAACTTGGCCTGGATGAACAGGAGGAAGATGGCCAGCATTGTGTAGTAGCCGAAGCGCTCGCCTGTGTTGGCGAGCGCGAGGGCAAAGAGTCCTTTTGGTTGACCTTTGAACATATTTTTACTGAATTAAGATTAAGCTGTTACCTTCTCAAGCCACTTCACCATTCCGAACATGACGCCCATAGAGATGAAGCATACGACTGCGAACACTGTCCAGCACTGCCAGATTGGCCATGCGTTGTACATGAGCGGGCCGAGGAAGAGGAAGAGGTTTCCGATTGCAGTGGCGCCGAGCCAGAGACCCTGGCAGAGACCGAGCATGCTCTTAGGTGCTACCTTCGATACGAATGAAAGACCGAGAGGTGAGATGAAGAGCTCAGCCACTGTAAGGAAGAAGTATGTTGCGATGAGTACCCACCAGTGTGCCTTCTGAGCCACCTGCTCTGCGATAGGAAGAGCCTTGTAATCCTCTGCAGAAGGATAACCCTTAAGCATAGAGAATACTGCGAGGAATACGAATGCGAGACCTGCGATGAGCATACCGATACCGATCTTTCTTGGAGTAGAGATCTCCTTTCCGCGGCGTGCGAGTGCAGCGAAAATCGCCATGATCACAGGAGTGAGGACGATCACGAAGAATGGGTTGATAGCCTGCCATACCTCAGGAGCGACTGCTGAAGAATCGACGAAGTCACGTGCGAAGAATGAGAGCGACATACCGTTCTGGTGGAATGAGAACCAGAAGAAGATCACGATTCCGAGCACTGCAAAGAGAGCGTAAAGACGCTGCTTGATCTCCTTGGCCATAGCCGCCTTCTCTTCTGCTGTGTACTCTACACCCTTTACAGCTTCTTTCTTTGCCGGGTTAGGGAAGATCTTCTGTGAGAAGAAGAAGATTGTGAGGGAGATGCACATTGCTGCTACTGAAGCGATGAATGAGTAGTGGATACCCTCGTTGAAGATCTGGAGGTAGTTCTGGCATGATGCAGACATGTCAGCGATGTTGCCGCCTGCTGCAGCCATCATTGTCTTGAGGTTGTCGAGAGCCTGTGCGCTCATGCCTGCAGCGTTGTTGATGAACTCGTGGCAGAGTGCAGGAAGCTGTGCGTCATACACCATTCCGTTTGTCTCGAGCCACCATGAACGGAGGAGAGGAGCGACGAAAGGAGCGATGAGACCGCCGACATTGATAAATACGTAGAAGATCTGGAAACCTGAATCACGCTTGTCCTTAGCCTCTGCAAGTGCCTGAGGGCCCTTCTTTGCAGCTTCAGCCTCGAAGTTGTCGTACATCTGACCTACGATTGCCTGGAGGTTGCCCTTGAAGAGACCGTTACCGCAGGCGATGAGGAAGAGTGCGAAACATGTGAGCGGGAGAAGCCAGCCGATGTTTCCTGAAGT
>JBGVNK010000059.1:0-3176 GCA_045125535.1 Candidatus Cryptobacteroides sp. | reverse complement strand
GAGCCGAGAAGGTGTTCACGGAAGTGCTTGCAAGCTCTCTGAAGGTCCTTGGGTGACATGTGCTCCTGACTGAGGTTGGAAATGCAACATGACAGGAAGAGCCCCGGGAACAGATACAAGAAAGGGATAGCACCAAATGTGTAGCTATCCCTTATTTCAATCTGAAATCATATGTTATTTCTTCTTTTTGCGCAGCCATTCCGGAAACGCGATGTCAAGAATAATAGCAATAAGCCCGATGGCAGTAAGTACTCCTAAGATATGACCTAACATGATTCTATAGATTCTAAATCGACTTGATTCCTAGCCAGGTAAGCAGTCCTATGAGCAGAAGGCATAGGAGTAGTGCCGCTCCTTTGGACGCATCCTTGGTCAGCTTGTCTTCCTCCTCCTGTGTCTTTGGCCTGCGGATTAGTTTAAGAACCCATACAAAAGGCGCCGATGCAATCACCACCAGGAAGGTACCTGCCGGAGCAAGCAACGGCAGGAGGTATGGCCATATGATGACCAGAAGAATGATTATGGCTATAACCCACAGCATGGCTGCTAGTTTCTTTCGTATGGCAGTACGTAATTATCGCGATCCTTCAACCAAAGTTTCTTCTCATCGGTGACGGAGAATCCGGTAGCTCTAGCCACCTCACCGCCTCTCTTGTTCTTGAACTCTGTCTTTACGCCATTCGGGAATGTGAATTCTCCCCAATATCTAGCACTCTTTGTTGCAGGCCTGCCTGTTCTGGTGGTATAGCTGTGCGGTTCGTTACGCTGGATAATCTTTACATTACAACCGTTGAAGGTACATGCTCCAACTTCGAATTCTGTCTTGCCGGTCTGTAACGACTCCCAAGCCTTGTCTGTCAATGTGCTCATAATAAGTTCTCCTGTTTGTTATTGGTTAAAGCAAAGATAATGATGTTATTCTACACTTCATCAATTACGAGGGCAAAGTTAAACCTCGTATGTGCCAAACCGGGACACATGTGAGATTTTCTCACACAGCTGGAGGTTAACTTTTCTCACATCTGTCGGGTAAGGTTCTCCTCTCCGCTTAAAGTAACATAGGCACCCTCGGAAGGATGCCTATGGTCGCAATTTATGTTGGCCAGGATCTCTCCTGCAATCAGTGCTGCAAATATACGGAATATTCGCTATTTTTGCTCTATGAAGATCGAGGAAGCCATAGTGTATTGCCTGACCACCTCCAATCGAGGGATGCGGACGGAACAGATCGCCGACATGATAAACCGTCAGCGTCTACATCTGCGTAAGGACGGGCAGCCTGTGACCTCACAGCAGGTATATGCGGTAATCTGCCGCTTTCCGCAGGTCTTCGTCAAAAGCGAGGGCAGAATAATGTTGATGATATAACCATATGGAAACCATTCTTTCATTCCTCAGGAATCTTGAGGCGAATAACAATAAGCCCTGGTTCGATGCCCACAAGAGCGAGTATCAGGAGGCACGCGCGCATTTCAATGCAATCGTCGAAAGACTCATAGAAGGCATAGCCGCCTTTGACCCTTCAGTCAGGGGAGTAGGAATCAAGGAGAGCACATACCGCATCCATAAGGACATGCGCTTCTGCAGGGATGGCCTTCCATACAAGACACACTTCGGCGCATTCATCTGCAGAGGAGGAAAGAAGTCCGGTTACAGCGGATACTATTTCCATATAGGGACCGGTAATGGTGAAGAGTATCCGTGCAGGAGCTTCCTGGCCGTGGGAAACTACTTCATGGAGTCGAAGGTGCTGAAGATCCTCAGAGAGGATATAGAACTCGGTGGAGGTGACTTCGACAGGATCATTAAGGGACTGCATCCTTCGCTTTCACTTGACCAGGACCAGAAGCTCAAGCGTGCTCCGCTCGGATTCGATGCGGAGGGACCGTATATCGAATACGTCAAGCTGAAGAACTTCTGCCTTTCCGGGGGATATGATGATACCTGCCTGGATGTAGATGAGATACTGAAGGTCTTCAGGAGCGCGAAGCCGTTCCTGGACTATATAAACAGGGCTATTGAATACAGCAGAGAAGAAGAGTAGCGAAAGTACTGACAGACAAGGAAAGCCCGGCATTGCCAGGCTTATATCGCGCAGATAGATACGAATTTATTTCTGTGCTATGCTGATCTTGGTAAATGCATCTCCGGCTTGCATTTCAATGATAGCCTCACGTGGATTTCCATCTCCGCTGAGCGGATCTACTGTTATGATGATTGTATTGCTCTTACCTTTGTCTGGAACCCTTACATGATACCAGCCGCCGTCAAGGACATCATAGGTACATGTTTCGTCTCCACCAGATGAGGTCGCGTGTATATAATCTTGATATGAGGATTCATATCCTCCGTTAATCCACCATCTGCTATAGTTCAGGGCAGATACAGTATTCTGTCCACCTTCTGGAGGAAAATTCACATGAGTCTTATCCAACTCGATCGGATCCCAATCTCCTTCCTTCTCAAATATTGTTTCTTCACATGACGATGCAAGGAACATTGTAGCAACAAGTGCTATAGCATATACAAAACGTTTCATAGTCAATATCATTAGAATTCAACACCAAACTTCAAACGGAACTGCGGATAGTTCCTTCTTATGTAGGCATCTGTTGTTCTATCTAATACACCGTCAAGCGCATATGCAAGGCCTACATTTGCCCTCTTGCCGGCACAATT
Source organism: Candidatus Cryptobacteroides sp. (assembly GCA_045125535.1). Taxonomy (GTDB): domain Bacteria; phylum Bacteroidota; class Bacteroidia; order Bacteroidales; family UBA932; genus Cryptobacteroides. The sequence continues at coordinate 497 of JBGVNK010000059.1, read as the reverse complement.
GAACTTAACTCCGACTGATGGCTCTGCAAATAATCCTCTATAATGTTCTTTATTAACTGTGTGATTTTCATGAATATCAGCTATTTCCTCTGCACTCATTCCATCATATATTCCATAATTATACTTGCCGCCATTCAGCTGGAAGTTATTTCCGAGATTCAGGCTGACATAAGGAGTGATGTCTCTTTTCAGAATATCAGCGGTAAGATGCAGATATAAAGGTGCGCTGAACTGCTCGAAGTCAAAATAGTAGTTTACGCCGACACCAAGACCCATTGCAAAATGTGGGGAGAAGCGGTATCCGCCCACATATGACACTCCAAGCATAAAATCCTGAGGTGCTGTTTCTGCACCGGGCATAAACTTATAGATGTATCCTCCCGAAGCCTCAAGTGATCCGTAATAACCTTTATCCTGTGCCGATGCAACAACCGAACTGCAGAATATTGTAGTAATAATTAGTATAATTAGTCGTTTCATAATCATTGTATGTTAAA
>JBGVNK010000058.1:0-46271 GCA_045125535.1 Candidatus Cryptobacteroides sp. | reverse complement strand
GCAGCAGAAGAGCGAGATCATCGGCAAGCTCGAGAAGGGTCAGGTACTCGAGGGTACTGTCAAGAACATCACAGGTTACGGTGTATTCGTTGACCTCGGCGGTGTTGACGGACTCATCCACATCACAGACCTTTCATGGGGTCGTATCAACCATCCAGAGGAGGTTGTTGCTCTCGATCAGAAGATCAACGTTGTTATTCTCGACTTCGATGAGTCTAAGAAGAGAATCGCTCTCGGTCTCAAGCAGCTCACAGTTCACCCATGGGATGCTCTCGATGCAAACCTCAAGGTAGGTGACAAGGTTAAGGGTAAGGTAGTTCTCATCGCTGACTACGGCGCATTCGTAGAGGTTGAGCCAGGTGTTGAGGGTCTTATCCACGTATCAGAGATGTCATGGTCACCAAGACTTCGCATCGCTTCTGACTTCCTTAAGGTAGGTGACGAGGTTGAGGCACAGATCCTTACTCTCGACCGCGAGGAGAAGAAGATGTCTCTCGGTCTCAAGCAGCTCGTTGCTAACCCTTGGGAGAACATCCGCGAGAAGTATGCTGTAGGTACAAAGCACACTGCAACTGTTCGCAATATCACTAACTTCGGCGTATTCGCTGAGCTTGAGGAGGGTATCGAGGGTCTCGTACACATCAGCGACCTCTCTTGGAACAAGATCAAGCATCCATCTGAGCTCGTAGCAGCAGGTGACGCTATCGAGGTTGTTATCCTTGACTTCGATGAGGAGTACCACAAGCTTTCACTCGGCCACAAGCAGCTCCTCCCTAACCCATGGGATGAGGTTGAGGCTAAGTACGCTGTAGGTACTGTAGTTGAGGCTAAGATCGTTACTGTAAACGAGAAGGGTGCTGTTGTAGCACTCGAGGGCGATGTTGACGCATTCTGCTTCAACCGCGAGCTCGCTAAGGAGGACGGTTCAATGCCAGTATCAGGTGAGACACTCTCATTCAAGGTGACTGAGCTCAAGAAGAGCGCTAAGAAGGTAACACTTTCACACGCTAAGACTTATGCAGCTGCAGTTGAGGAGAGAGCTCAGAAGGCAGCAGCTGAGGCTGACAACACTAAGAAGGCTGTGAAGAAGATCAACTCAAGCGTAGAGAAGACTACTCTTGGTGACCTCGACGCACTCGCAGCTCTCAAGAGCCAGCTCGAGAACAAGTAATCTCAAATGAATTTCACTCTTAAAGTATTGGGCACGGCTTCGGCCCTGCCCACTACTGACAGATATCCAAGCGCCCAAGTACTAGATGTGCATGGGCGCTTGTTTATGATTGACTGCGGTGAAGGCGCGCAGATGCAGATCCGCAGGGCCGGACTGTCGTTTTTGAAGATAGAGCACATCTGCCTCTCACATATGCATGGAGATCATGTATTCGGCCTTTTCGGTCTGCTTTCGACCATGAGCATGCTAGGCAGGACGTCGGCTTTGCGCATATATGCTCCAAAAGGCTTCGAGCCTGTGTTGAAGTCTTTCATGGATAATTTCGGCGAAGGACTCCGATTCGAGATAGAACATGTCCTCTTGTCAATGAAGCAGCCGGAGCTTGTATATGAAAATAAATCAGCTGAACTTCATGCTTTTCCGCTCAATCACAGGATCGATACCTACGGCTTCATCATAAGGGAAAAGCGCCCTCAGCTGAATGTCCACAAGTGGGCCATAGAACGATACGGGCTCACAATAGCCGAAATCGGTGCTTTGAAGAGGGGAGAGGATATAATCCGACCTGCCGGTCAGCTGACCAGACCTTGCATAGAAAACGAGTACAAGCCATCCTCAGGTACTGATGAACCGCTGCTGATACCTAACTCGGAAGCAGCATATCTCCCTTATGAACCCCGCAGTTACGCCTATTGTAGCGACACTGCTCCGTTTCCTGAACTTTCGGAGTGGGTCAAGGGAGTCACTCTGCTCTACCACGAGGCTACATTTCCGGTAGAGATGAAAGAAATGGCTGAGCGCACCTTCCACTCCACAACAGCCCAGGCGGCTCGGACCGCTCTGGATGCCGGTGTCGGGCGTCTTCTGGTAGGTCATTATTCATCACGCTACCCGTCTGTGACGTTCTTTCTCGATGAGATCCGTGAGATTTTTCCTGCCGCAGACCTTGCGCATGACGGCGATACCATTTCTTTTTAGTATCTTAGCACTCTATGAAAAGATTGACGACAATACTTCTGACCTTTCTCTGCCTGACCTTGACCGCCTCGCAGAGCCCTGCTCCCGACAAGACCCCGCAGGTGATATATATAGAGCAGTTCGCCACCCTCGCTGTAGAAGAGATGTACCGCAGCGGAATTCCTGCCAGCATCACCCTTGCGCAGGGACTTCTCGAATCCGGTTACGGACTTTCCGAACTTGCCGTAAAAGGCAACAACCATTTCGGAATCAAGTGCCATAACAACTGGACAGGCGGCAGGATGTATTATGACGATGACAAGAAAGGAGAGTGCTTCAGGAAATACAAGAGTCCGGAGGAATCCTATCGCGACCATTCCGACTTTCTCCGTTATCGCGACAGATACAAGTTCCTTTTTGACTATAAGATAACCGATTATGAATCATGGGCCAACGGTCTTAAGAAGGCCGGTTATGCTACCGATCCAGGTTATCCTAAAAAGCTGATTAACCTCATCGAGACCTATGAACTCTATGAGTACGACAAGAAGCCTGCTTCTTTCGCCAAGTCTGACAGGAAGCCTTCAAAGAAGGCTGAGAAGGAAGCCCACAAATCCGAAAAGGATGCTAAGAAATCTGAAAAGGATGCAAAGAATGAGCAGCAGCTCCCTCCGACCCCGACTGAGATTGAGCAGGTGAAGCCGCTTACCGACAGTCAGAGGCAGGAATTCCATTTCTCCCTCACCCGTCAGATGTATTCGCAGAATGGTGTGCCATTTGTCTACTCAGTTGAAGGTGAAACTTATCAGAGCATTGCAGCTTCAAACAATCTTTTCGAAAGAGAGATCTTGAAGTTTAATGATGCTTCGAAGGGTGACAAGCTCCTCCCAGGTACGATGGTATATCTCAAACCAAAGAAATCCAAGGCTGCAAAAGGCCTTGACAAGCATGTCTTCGAGGAAGGTGACACCATGCGTGAAATCTCACAGAGATTCGGAGTACGACTGGATAAACTTTATAAGATGAATGGTATGCCTGAGGGTCATAACCCGAAAGAAGGCGATATAATAAGATTGAGGAAATGAAGATAAGGATTTGGTTGATAGCGGCAATTCTCCTGCTTGCAGGTACTGCCGGATTTGTGGCGGGAAGATATTTCAGTGACAACAGGAAGCCGAACTTCTCGGAAGAATATGTGCTATATGTGTATCCTGAGATGACTGTGGATCAGGTAAAGGATTCATTGGCGGCGGGAGCGGGTGTGCTGAGACCGCGCAGCATCGACAGGACTTTCAAGAAGATGGAGGTGGCTTCAAAGATCAAACCTGGACGCTACATCATAGAGCCTTCTGCTACAAGCATATATGTGGCACGCATGCTCGTCTTCGGCTGGCAGACCCCTCAGAACCTGACCCTGTCAGGGACTATCAGAAGCAAAGGCAGCATAGCGAGGAAGATCAGCTCTCAGATGATGGTGGATTCGACATCCATAGATGCAGCTCTTAATGATACTGCATTTCTTGCCCAGTACGGTTTTACTCCTGAAAATGTGTTCGCGCTCTTCCTTCCGGACACATATCAGATGTATTGGACAGCATCAGTAAAGGACATCTTCGACCGCTTCAAGAAGGAATATGATATCTTCTGGAACGCGGACCGCCTTGCAAAGGCAGAGGCATTGAAACTGACTCCGATGCAGGTTTCGGTCATGGCTTCCATAGTCAATGGAGAGACACTCAAGAGTTTCGAATATCCGATCATTGCGGGTGTATATCTCAACCGTTATAAAAAGGGAATGAAGCTTCAAGCCGATCCGACAGTGGCGTTCTGCTTCGATTATACGCTTGACCGTATCCTAAAGAAGCATCTCACAGTGGATTCCCCGTACAATACTTATAAATATAAGGGCCTGCCTCCTGCACCTATCAATGTGCCGAACAAAGGCTGTATAGACGGAGTTCTCAATCCTGACAAGCATGGCTACATATATTTCTGCGCAAGTCCGGAGTTCGACGGCACCCATCGTTTTGCAGTAGGATACAACGAACATCTCAAGAACGCCCGCGAGTTTCAGCGCGCCCTTACAGCTCGCAACAAAGCGAAGGCGGCAGGTAAATAAAACGAAAGAGACTGACCGGCCAGTCTCTTTCGTTTTATGAAATCTATTATTACTCTGCAGCCTTGAGACGCTCTGCGTTCTCGGCGATCTGGAGCTGGTCGATCACATCCTGGATAGCACCGTCCATGAATACAGGGAGATTGTACATTGTGTAGTTGATACGGTGGTCGGTCACACGTGACTGAGGATAGTTGTATGTACGGATCTTTGCCGAACGGTCACCGCCCGCAACCATAGTCTTTCTCTTTGCAGAGATCTCTGCAAGATACTTCTCGTACTCCATGTTGTAGAGACGTGTACGAAGCTCTGCGAGAGCCTTGTCGAAGTTCTTGAGCTGTGACTTCTCGTCCTGACACTGAACTACGAGGCCGGTAGGGATGTGAGTAAGACGGATTGCTGAGTATGTTGTGTTCACTGACTGTCCGCCAGGACCTGATGAACAGAAAGTATCCTTGCGGATATCGTTCATGTTGAGCTCGATATCGAACTCGTCAGCCTCCGGAAGGACTGCTACTGAAGCTGCAGATGTGTGTACACGGCCCTGAGTCTCTGTCTGAGGCACACGCTGAACGCGGTGTACTCCTGACTCATACTTGAGGACTCCGTATACTCCGTCTCCCGAAACTTTGCAGACGATTTCCTTGAATCCGCCGGCAGCACCTTCAGCCTGGCTTGTGATCTCCATTTTCCAGCCGCGTGTCTCGATGAACTTCGAGTACATGCGGAAGAGGTCTCCTGCAAAGATGGCAGCCTCATCACCGCCTGAACCGCCGCGGATCTCAAGAATAGCGTTCTTGCTGTCCTGCGGGTCTGCAGGAATAAGGAGAAGCTTGATCTTCTCCTCCCACTCAGGGAGTGTAGGCTCGATCTCGGCGATCTCTTCCTTAGCCATCTCTCTGAGGTCCTCATCCTTCTCAGTGGCAAGGATTTCCTTTGCCATCTCGTAGTTCTCGAGGATTCTCTTGAATTCGTTTCCAGCCTCGATGATAGGGGTCAGTTCCTTGTACTCCTTGTTGAGCTGGACGAACCTCTTCATGTCGCCGATCACCTCAGGGTCGGAAAGCTGCGCCTGAAGTGCTTCATATTTCTCCTGAAGGCCTAATACCTTCTCCAAAAGTGAATTGTCTGCCATATATGGTGTTAATTTTATTCTAAGTGAGCATCATGTCCGAATAGACATCCGGCAAAGATAATAAAATTATCTGAATCTTTCCATCAGTGACTGAACAGCAGCTTGCGCGCAGACGCAGCCGAACACCGCAGGAATATACGAGATTGTGCCCACCTGAGACTTCTTGTTGCGGTCCTCGCATGGTACAATAGACTCGCGGTCAGGGAGTTCCTCCGAGAATACCACCTGGAAACCCTTCTTTATGCCCATGTATCTCAAGCGCTTGCGGACTATGTAGGCAAGCGGGCAGTTGAATGATTTCGATACGTCAGTGATGCGTATCTTGGTTGCATCATATTTTGCGCCTGCACCCATTGAAGACACGAGAGGTATCCCGTTGTCCATGCAATATTTTATGAGATGAAGCTTTGGGGACAGGGTATCGATGGCATCCACAAGGAAATCAATCTTATAGCCGCCGAGTACCTCACCGGCCTTTTCGGCTTCGAGATATTCCTTTATGACGATGAGGTCAAGCTGGGGATTGATGTCAAGAAGACGCTCTGCGAGCACATCGCATTTGGGTCTTCCGACTGTAGAATCCAGGGCAAGAAGCTGACGGTTCTTGTTGGTCAGTGAAACTTCGTCGCTGTCAAGTATTATAAGGTGGCCGACGCCAGCGCGCACTATCATCTCGGCAGCATATCCGCCTACGCCTCCTACACCTATGACAGCAACTGTCGATGCGCGGAAATGGTCAAGCATCTCCTCGCCTACAAGCATTCCTGTCCTTTCCTGCCAGTCGTATATCATAGCCCTTTTCTTTTTCCTTCGTCCCAGATCTCATCCATCTCGGCAAGCGTCATGTCCGTAAGGTTGCGGCCTTGACGGATGGTCTTCTCCTCAAGGTATGTGAAACGGCGTCTGAACTTTGCGCAAGTGCGTTCGAGGGCCGTGTCTGGATTCAGGCCATATAGTCTTGCCGCATTGACTGTTGCAAAAAGGAAGTCGCCGAGTTCGTCCTCAGCGCGGTCATAAGCCGCTGCCTTCTCTTCTTCTGTCTGAGCGGCAGCCATTGCATCGAGTTCTGCCTGATATTCTCCCATCTCTTCCTTCACCTTCTCCCAGACATCTTCCTTCTTCTCCCAGTCGAAGCCTACACCACGGGCCTTGTCCTGCATACGGTATGCCTTGAGAAGCGGCGGAAGACCGTCAGGAACTCCTGAAAGCACAGTCTTGTTGCCGTCCTTTTCTTTGGTCTTGAGCATTTCCCACTGCTTGATGACATCCTCGGCATCACCCACTTCTGCTGAAGAAAACACATGAGGGTGACGATATATAAGCTTGTCACACAAGAAGTTTATGACATCCACAATGTCAAAGTTCTTTTTCTCCTCTCCAATCTTCGCATAGAAGATGACATGAAGAAGCACGTCGCCGAGTTCTTTGGAAAGTTCACGCTCTTCTCCTTTAAGGATTGCGTCGCTCAGTTCATATACTTCCTCAATGGTCTGAGGCCTTAACGACTCGTTTGTCTGCTTCCTGTCCCAAGGACACTTTTCGCGGAGCTCGTCGAGAATGTCGAGAATTCGGCCGAAGGCCTGAAGTTTTTCTTCCCTTGTGTGCATAGTATCATTATTTTGAGCGGCAAAATTAAGAAAAAATCCTATCTTTGAAGTCCCAAATACATAGTTATGCTTAAAGAAATCAGATATGTTTCGGCTGATGAAGCCGTAAAGGTCGTCAAGTCAGGCGACCACATCCATCTCAGCAGCGTTGCAAGTGCTCCACGTGTCCTCATCGAAGCCCTCTGCAGAAGAGGAGAGTCTGGCGAACTGAGAGACGTAAGGATTCATCATCTTCATACGGAAGGTCCGGCTCCATATACAGACCCTAAGTTCGATGGTGTATTCTTCCATCAGGCTTTCTTCGTCGGCAGCAATGTGCGCAAGAGTGTGCAGGCCGGTTATTCCGATTATATTCCTGTATTTCTCAGCGAGACGCAGAAGCTTTACAGATGCGGTGCGCTCCGCTGCGATGTGGCGATGATCCAGGTCTGTCCGCCGGACAAGCATGGCTATGTTTCGCTCGGTACATCGGTTGACGCAACTCTGGCTGCGATCGAATGTGCAGAAACCGTGATAGCGGTCGTTAATCCTAATGTGCCTCGCGCATGGGGAGATGCCATGATACCTATGGATATGATCGATATCTTCGTCGAGGGTAACGAACCTCTTGAGCCGGCCCATTTCAGCGAGCCGAATGAAGTGGAGGTCGCCATAGGAAAGCATTGTGCTGCCCTTATCGATGACGGAGCGTGTCTTCAGATGGGTATCGGAGCGATTCCAAATGCCGTTCTCGCTCAGCTTGGAGGTCACAAGGACCTGGGTATCCATACGGAGATGTTTGCTGATGGTGTGCTTGATCTTGTGGACAAGGGCGTGATCACAGGTGCCAACAAGGTTACCGACAAGGGCAAGCTCGTTTCAACATTCCTTATGGGATCACAGAAAGTATATGACTTCATAGACGACAACCCAATGGTGGCGATGATGGATGTGGGATATACCAATGATCCTTATGTCATCTCAAGAAATCCAAAGATGACAGCCATTAATTCTGCCGTGCAGGTGGACCTTACAGGTCAGGTGTGTGCGGATTCTATAGGAACGCGTTTCCACTCGGGTGTCGGAGGACAGGTGGACTTCATTTACGGAGCTTCACTCGCGCCTCAGGGGAAAGCCATAATCGCGATGCCTTCTTGTACAAACAAGGGCGGCAGCAAGATAGCACCAGTAATCATCGAGGGTGGCGGAGTAGTGACCACAAGACCTCATGTCCATTATGTGGTGACCGAGTTCGGTGCTGTCGACCTCTATGGAAAGTCAATGCAGGAACGCGCAAAGCTGCTTATCAGCATAGCGCATCCTGACCATCGGGAGGCTCTTGACAGGGCTGCCTTTGAGAGATTTGGTCCGCATTATCATAATTTCGACCTTTAGAAAACAATTATAAGTGATATTCTCTATGAAAGATTCTTTTGAGTTTTTATGGAGAATATTTTTTTTTTGTTAACTTTGTCGAATATGTGAAATAACTTTAAAAAATAATGATATGAAAGCAAGAATCATCATTACAGCAATCGCTGCCCTTTCAGTGCTTTTCTCAGTTGAGGCTAACGCACAGGTAGCAACAAAGAAGGAGCATAGAGCTCTTGAGAAGCAGGAGAAATTCCTCAATAAGGAGATTCAGGAAAAAGCACTCAAGGAGGCTCGTAAAGAGGCCAAGAGACTTGAGAAGGAAGGTTACCGCGTTCCTGTAGGAAAGCTTCCTCTCGCAAAGCAGCTCGAGGATTCATGGCAGGCACAGGTTACTACTGACGCTGACGGCGTTCCATATTACTTCATGGCAACTGCAACTTCAGTAGGTTCAAACTTCACAGCAGCTTCAATGTCTGCAACAAATACTGCAAAGCTTGACATCGCAGGTCAGATTCAGACTCAGATCGCTTCTGTTGTTGAGCAGAAGATCGCAAATAACGAAATCAGCGCAGACAACGCAGTAGCAGTAAACTCATTCGTAAGCGCCAGCAAGAGTGTGATCAACAACACTCTCGGACGCGTGCTCAAGTTCATCGAGATCTACAAGACTCTCGAGAACGGTAACATCCAGGCACAGGTTACTCTCGGTTACAACACTGAGATTGCTACAAGAGAGGCTATCCTTGCAATGCAGAGAACTCTCGATGCAGATGCTGAGGATCTTATGAAGGAACTTGACGTTCTTCTCCAGTAATGCCTATGTCAATGAAAAGATTCATACTGCTAGCCATCTGTCTTTTCAGTCTCTCCTTTACCTATGCAAATGAAGTGGTAAGGGTAAGAAAGGCTGTAGGAAGATGGGAGGTCAGCGACGATATCACGCCTAAGCAGGCTGAAGAGAAGGCTTTTAACGAGGCTAAGAAGGAAGCTCTCAGAATGGCCGGAGTCATGGAGAACGTGTGGTCGGTATTCGGACAGGTTACTGCCGATAACGGTACTGAGTTCACTGAGGCTTATTCTTCTGTAAGCATGCTGGCCATCAGCGGTATGGTGAATGTGACGGACAAGAAGGTTGAAGACTTCTGGGATGAAGGTCTCAAGAGGAACTTCAAGGTCGTGACCATCGATGCTCTCGTTACAAAGGACGAGACTCAGGAGGATAAGGCTTATGCACTTGAAGTCAAGGGAATCGAGCCGATCTACAAGCAGATGGAAGTTCTTGAATGTTCTTTCAAGGTATATGGAACAGATTCCTATCTGAAGATATTCTGGTTCGGTGACGGCGGTGCTGATATGATATATCCGAACGACTATGATCCCAACCAGTTGTTCAAGGTCGGAGAAACATATAAGTTCCCGGTGTCAGGCGCTTATGACCTGTCTATGGAAAAGTCTGATCCTAAGGCAGATGTCGAAAGGGTGAACATCATTATGGTCGCGACGAAGAAGGAATACCTCTATAATGGTGATAACGACTACCAGTCCATCCTTACCTGGATATACAATATTCCGGCAGACCAGAGGGCATTGTTCCACACACTCACATTGATCAGATAAAAAGATTGAATATTTATAAAAGATGGCTTTCAGCATTGTTGAAAGCCATCTTTTTTTTGAAATACTTGTGTGGTTGTAAAGTTTTGTTTACATTTGTATTGTAAATAAAACTTTACTTTTCAAATGAAGATAAAAGTACGTCTATTGCCGCACTGGTGTCAGGTTGTCGGGTATTCCTATTGGCTTGTGTTTTCTGTATGCTGCCTTTTCATAATGGTTGTGAATGCGGTTGCTCCTTATGGTGGTCTGGCAGATGTGATTCAAAACGTTACTGCGCCGATAGCAGACAATTGGGAGATCGTAGGGATCTTGAATTTCTGCATGATGCTTCTCGCTGCCTTTTCTAAAGAACGTGTCGAGGATGAGGTTATGATGGCATTGCGCTTGAGATCTATAGTATCCATCATCTTTATGATGTTCATTCTTCAGGTCTGCTCATATGTGCTGCCGGACGAATCTGTTGCAGGCAGATTTGTCTCTGATTCTCTCCTGAACGGTATTCTGACAGATTTCGGGATCTTTGTTCTTCTCTATCTGATAATATTCAAGATTTCGGTTGTGATCAACAGGTGGGAGTCGCGATATGCAGAATAGTGTCAAACTCGAACGTTCCCGTCTGAATATGACTCAACAGGAACTTGCGGATGCACTGGGAGTGAGCCGTCAGGCGGTTCATGCCATCGAAGCCGGTAAGTTCAACCCTTCGACCCTTCTGTCTCTGAAGATATCACAAGTCTTCGGCAAACCCGTAAATGATATCTTTTCTCTAGAAACAGGTGATTAAGTGATGAAAAAGATAAAGAATCCATATCTGGGCCTTGAGGAACAGGGCTACAATTGTTTTGCATGCTGTCCGTCAAATCCGGCCGGACTCAAGATGGAGTTTCATGAGGACGGTGATGACATAGTCTGCATCTGGGAGGCTGGAGACAATTATCAGGGCTGGCTGAAGACCCTTCATGGCGGCATACAGGCTACTCTTATGGATGAATTAGGCGGATGGGTGGTGAACAGGAAACTGCAGACAGCAGGCATGACCACCAATCTGACAATGAAATACCGTAATCCTGTACCGACCGGCGAGGGAGTCAGGATTGAGATCAGAGGTCGCATCAAGGAAATGAAACGCAATTTCGCCTTCATCGAAGCGGAACTCAGCCACGACGGCAAGGTCTGTTCATCATGCGAGATGACCTACTACTGCTTCTCAAAGGAAAAATCAGCAACCGACTTCTATTTTACGGGTTGCGAGTTGGTCGATTAAAAACAGTGAGCCTGGGGGTTCTAAAGGTCCTCCCCACTTCGTGGGTCCCCTCCCTTTTCGGGAGCCAATGCCTTTAGAGCCTCCAGGCTCACTGTTTTTAGTAGTCTATAGGCTCCAATAACGGAGATTCGCCGGTGAAATGACTGAGTACGATATCAGTGTATGTCTTGGTGACCGAGATAGGTGGAATCTCTTCTCTGCTAAGTTCCAGCACGTATCCGTCACTCTCCTTATGCAGCATCGACACCTTCTTGATGTTGACGATATATTTCCTGTGACAACGCACCAGACCGCTGCCTTTGAAACTTTCCTCAACGGTCTTGAGACGGCATCTCAGCATGTACTGCTTCAGTTCTCCCTTATTGTCGGTGTACCATACCTTTATATAATTGTCGTCAGATTCGATATAGAAGAGGTTGTCGAGATTGAGCGACAGTTTCAATGCTCCGCTGTTATCGAAAAGCGTAATCTTCTGCGTGTCTTCAGCCTTTATCGGTTCGTCTGTAACGACATTCTCGTAACTCATCAGCCTGATGGTGTTGTTCTTGTCGATGATCGCGAAATACATTCCGGCAATCAGGTAAGGAATTCCCAGCGATATCGTGCTGTAGATCAGAGCTCTTTGGAATATGTCCCAATGTGTTTCATCTGCCGGTGGCGCTATGTCCAGTGTCGTCCAGGTGTAAAATCCGGCAATGACCAGGATTTCCATGATACACCAGAATATGTATCCTGTGAATGTCATTTCATAGCTCTTCTTTGAGTGGTACATGAGTATTCTGCTGACAATCAGGATGCATATGGAGACAGCGACGAAGAGAAGCGTTCTGAGAAACATTATCGAGTCTCCGAGTCGGAACCAGGCGGTCTTTGAGAATGGTATGTATATGTTGAGGAAGACAACAGCAAAAAGCACGGCGAAGGTCATGGTGCCGATAAGCTGATATTTCCCGAGCAGGTAGCTTGGGAGTTTTGTATTTAGATTCATGTATGTTCAGGTTTTAGTTGGTGCAAAAGTAATGAAATTTGATCCAAATCCAAACTCTGAGCATGGTATTTGAAATGGCGGATGATGTTCTTTTGTAAATCCAGATTCTTAAACTATATTTGTACATTATAAAAGCATGTACTAATTTGCGCTTATGATGAACAGAAGAGTTGTAGTGACAGGTACAGGCATTGTGTCGCCTATTGGCAACGACGTGCCGACTTATTGGAATAATCTTCTTGCCGGTGTATGCGGCATAGACCTTATAAAATCCATTCCGACAGATGATCTCCCTGTGAAGGTTGCAGGGGAAGTGAAGGATTTCAATCCGGCTGAATACGGAATTGAGCCTCCTTTTGTACGTAAGCAGGACCGCTTCACCGTATTTGCGGTAGCAGCGGCCAAGCAGGCTATGGATGAAGCTGGATTGAGCACGGCGGAGGAAAACGGCAATATCGATTCCATGAGACTGGGAGTCTATGTCGGTTCCGGAATCGGAGGGTTTGCCACCCAGGTTCGTGAAACCGAGAAGATACTGAATGACGGTCCTAAGTGGGTTTCGCCTCTTTTCATTCCGACCATGATAGCGAATATTGCTGCAGGAAACATTGCGATCAGGCATAATGCATGCGGCCCTTGTCTTCCTGTTGTTACTGCTTGTGCCACCTCTACTCATGCTATAGGTGAGGCCTACAGGGCGATCAGGCATGGATATGCCGACGCGATAATTACAGGTGGAACAGAAGCCGTGCTTCTTCCTTTGTCGATTGCAGGCTTCGCCAATGCCAAAGCGCTTTCACGCTCTGAAGACCCTATGCGTGCATCACTTCCGTTCAACAAGAACCGCAGCGGCTTTGTTATGGCGGAAGGTGCGGCAGTCCTGATTCTGGAGGAGTACGAGCATGCGGTGGCTAGAGGCGCTCACATCATTGCGGAAGTCTGCGGCTATGGAAACACATGCGATGCACACCATGTGACTGCTCCGCGTCCGGACGGCAAGACTCAGGCAGCCGCAATGAAACAGGCTCTTGATGAAGCAGGATATGCTTCTGATGACGTACTTTATATAAATGCTCACGGAACAGGAACAGCATTGAATGATCCGGCAGAGACAGCTGCCTTCAAGCTTGCTTTGGGAGATGATGCATACAAAGCCCATGTCAGTTCGATTAAGGGATCCATAGGGCATATGCTCGGAGCAGCAGGTGCGGCAGAGGCTGTAGCTACTGTTCTTGCGTTGAAGAACGGCATTGTACCTCCGACAATCGGTCTTGATGAAATTGATCCGGAGTGTGATCTTGACTATACTCCGAACACGCCTGTGGAGGCTCCGCTTACCATCGCGATATCCGATTCTCTCGGATTCGGAGGACACAACGGATGTGTTGCTTTCAGGAAATATCAATAAAAAAGGCTCCTTTGGGAGCCTTTGATTTTATCTTCTCTTGCGCGATTTCCGTACGCTTCTCACGGCGGTTACCGTCATTTCGTCCACCAGCGAATTCCTTGCAGCCATCACGTCGAGTATTGTCATGACCAATGGGAAGACCATGGTGATCGAGAATACCATGTCGTGTCTGAATTTCATGAAATCCATGAAGAACCACACCTGCATGCCGAATGCAAGGAGTGCGGTGATTATGCATACCCTGGCCTGAAGGAATCTCAGCTTGTAGCTGAAGACCGCACAGACATGAGCCGTGAGCGTCATGATCATCAGTACGAGATACGGTGTCTTTTCGTAATATCTGATTGTGAGTTCCGCTCCATCCGGACCGATGATGGTCGCGAAATTACAGAAGAAAAGAGCTGCCATAAGGACAGTAGCTATGCCGAGACATAAAGTCTGAATGCTTTTCCACATAATAGGAATCGTTTTTGAATGAAAACACAAATGTAGGAATTTTAAAAATAAAAATCTATATTTGGGGGATAAAAGAAAAAACATATGAGAATAGCAGAATCAGAACTTATAATCAATGGTGACGGATCGGTGTTCCATCTTCATCTCCGTCCTGAGGAACTTGCCGACAATGTGATTCTCGTAGGAGATCCGGGCAGGGTAGATATGATAGCAGAATATTTTGACGAGAAGGAATTCAGACATGCTTCGCGTGAGTTCGTGTCTGTTACTGGAAAATACAAGGGCGTGCGAATGACTGCGCTTTCGACCGGTATCGGTACAGACAATATCGATATCGTGATGAATGAGCTTGACGCGCTTGCAAACATAGATTTCGAGACACGTGAGGTAAAGCCTGTTCACCGTACTCTCAATGTACTCCGTATCGGAACGTCCGGAGCAATCCAGCCTGAGATACCGCTCGGAGGTTTTGTCTTTTCACATATTTCAGTAGGATGTGACGGTCTTCTAAACTGGTATGCAGACCGTGAGAAGATAGCCATGCTCGAGATCGAGGAGGCTTTCAAGAAGCATACAGGCTGGAACAAGCATCTGCCTAATCCTTATTTTGTTAAGGCTGGTGAAAAGATGAGCGCGAAGTTCCGCGACTGCACATATCCTGGAATGACGATTGCTGCTTCAGGATTCTATGGCCCTCAGGGACGTGTGCTCCGCATGCCGCTTGCAATGCCGGATATGGTCGATAAATTCGAAAGCTTCCGCTTCGATGATCTGAAGGTGACCAACTTCGAGATGGAGGGTTCTGCGATCGCAGGTATTGCTGCACATCTGGGGCATAATGCCGGCACGGTATGCTGCATCATCGCTCACCGCCATCATAAGGCCAGCAATCCTGACTACAAGCCTCAGGTGCGCAAGCTCATCGAGTTGTGTCTCGACAAGCTCGCGGAAGAATGATATTACTTTCCGTAGATGTCCTTAAGGGACTGCGGACCGTAACCTTTCCATACGTCGGGGTCTGAAATCCAGGCCTCGACGATTCTTTTCTTACCCTGCATCACGTTGGTTTCGATGAAGTCCATCTGAAGGTCAAGTGTGGTATCCATCGAGCCTGCGATTTCGTGTCCGTAGTCTATGAAATGATACATGTTGAAGTTGTATCCGTATTTCTTGAATCTGTCGACCAGCTTGCCGCCTCCGAAGAAGCCCAGATTGAATACAGCGATCTGCTTGTACGGTACGATGCCGTCGGCGGTTCCGTGAAGCATCATCACAGGGCATGTCTCTTTAGCGAAATCTACTTTTCCTTCGCGTGAGAGGATAGCGCCTGAGAATGACATGACGCCTGCATAATTGAAGCCTTCAGGAAGGACTGATGCCCATGAAGTCCCGTTGGCGATTTCATATTCCGCCTGCATTACTGAAATCGCTCCGGCAGATGAACCGCTGATTATTATGGCTGACGGGTCTACGCCGATCTGGTCGGCATTGTCTATGATGAAATTGGTCGCGCTGAAAAGGTCTTCTACGGCCATATGTATGGCCTTGTCCAGTACATTGACCTGTGCAATACCTACTTTGTTTGACCCTTTCAGACCGAGGCGATAGTCGATTGAAATAACGCGGAAACCATTGTCTGTCAATTGCTTGAACCATTTGTGGTAACTCTCGTCGTCGCGAGTTCCGCGGACGAATCCTCCTCCGAACATGAAGAGGATTGCAGGTTTTGTCTTTCCTTCGAATGTCCTGACGCTGCCTGCGACAGGGTTATATACATCCATGAAAAGTTCGCAGGTGTCCCTTTCAGCATACATGAAAGTGGCATCCGGTACCATTATGACCTTGTCTTCTGCAGGAGAAGTGTTTCCTGATGCTTTTTCTGTGGAAAACAGGCCTGCTGCTGCAAGGCAGACGCATATGAATGTCTTGATGTTATTCTTCATTTTCAGTGATAAGTTTTTCAGATGGAATGAGTCTGCGGATTGCCTTGAATCGTCTGAAGAAACGGAAGGCTATTACACGCACGACAGTATAACTTGGAATTGCTACTATCATTGCAAGAGGACCTCCGAGATGACCGGCGATGAGCAGTACGATGAATATCTCCAGAGGCTTTGCCTTTATGCTTGTCGAATAGATGAGCGGCTGGTAGAGGAAGTTGTCCACAAGCTGCGTGAAGCAGAAGATCGCGATGAGGATGACAGTGAATGCCAGGAAACTGACATCAAGGCCGATAGGTGCAGCACTGCTATATTTGATTATCAGACCTAGGGTGGTTCCAATCACGCCTCCTGCCAGAGGGCCTACATAGGGAATCACATTCAGAATGCCTGTGAGGAAGGCGATTCCTATAGCTGCATTGAAGCCTAGGCGGGCAATCAGAAGCAGGCCAAGGAAGTTGATCAGGGCTACTCCCAGCACTTCTATCATTACGCCGCTGAAATACCTTGAGAGAAGGTGGCCGATGTCGGCGATTGCCTTGGCAGTCTCAGTTTCGTGCTTGTCAGGAACGAGGGCTGTAACTATCTTTGTGAATGTGTCATCATCCTTGATGAAGAAGAAGCTGATGAACACGACAGAGAACAGTCCTATGCCGAAACTTGTTACAGCTGATGCTGCAGAGCCTATCACTGATGAGAACATAGTCGGGCTGAACATCTTCTGGAGTTCCTGCACTGCAGCTATTTCTATTCTGAATCCGTTTCCGAGTTTAGGGAAGGTCTGACGCAGCATTTCATTGAAATTGGCCAGAGGCTCGGCTATATATCTTGCTGACTGTTCGATGCTTGAGAGGGATATGCCTTTGACGATATTGCTCACGATAGGCACGACCATGGTTATAACCGCCGAGAATACGATAAGTAGCGTTATCAGAGTGAATGCTGCGAGAAACCAGTCTGGCAGTCTTCTGCCTTTGATGTTCAGCCTCTGCAGCTGCTTCATTATCGGCTTTGCGATAAGTGATACGACCACTGCTATCAATATATAGATGAGTACACTGCGGAAATACCAGCACAGACCTCCGACTATAGCCACACCTGCTGCCAGCAGGATGTATTTTGCAAGTTTATCAACGTATCTTTCTTCCATAATCTCACTTTATCTTCCAAAGGTAATAATAATATTCTCATATGGAACTCATAGCTTCTGATCCAAAACTGCAGAAGTTATGTCATCAGGCGTTTCGGCCAGAAGCCAAGGGGAATATGCCTCCAGTTCCTCTCTGCTTCGGAACCCCCATGTCACGCCTGCCGTGCGCACTCCTGCGTTGATGCCTGTCTGCATGTCCACATCGGAGTCTCCGCAATAAATGACCTCGTGACAATCTGTTCCGGGCAAGGCTGATATTATTTCTGAAACAATGGCCGGATCCGGCTTGATCGGCTGTCCTTCCCTTTGTCCCAGAATGCGGATGAAGTCATATCTGCCGAAAAACTTATCCACAAGAGCCTCGGTGCCTGCCTGATATTTGTTTGATGCAACAGCAAATGCCACACCTTCTGCAGAAAGTCTGTCAAGCATTTCATAGATTCCCGGATAGGGAAGAGTCCTGTCTGCAATATGGGCGTCATAGTAAGGGACGAAGAAGTTCTTCATTTTCATTACATTCTCATCCGAACGCATTTCTTCGGGCAGCGCGCCGCGGAAAAGATTATAGATCCCTCTGCCCACAAGCATGTTGTACTCGTCAAGTTTCCTTTCCGGACACCCGCACGAGCGCAGAGCATGATTGCATGCTGCAGCAATGTCGGCGCGTGTGTCCAGTAATGTTCCGTCGAGGTCGAATATGACTAGTTTTCTCATTATTTTCTTTCAAAAATCTTATGTGTGCCACGTATTGGCACAAATGCCAGATACCTTTGCATTCAGAAACAATAAAACATCAAAGCCATGAATACAGAAAACACTTTCGCATGCATCAGCTCAATGATTTCATCAGAAGCGTCATACAGAACCCTTCTTGACATGATCAACGAAATGGACCTCGAGCTCATGGATATCAGCCTTGCTTAATCCGACTCTCAGCTTGCCTCCGTTGCCGTCCCTTCCGAGCATTCTCTCGGCGATTATCTGCTCGGAGACAGGATCTTCTATATATTTCTGGATGGCTCTCTTCAATGGTCTTGCTCCATAACTAGGGTCATATCCCTCTTCTGCCACGAATCTCTTGGCAGCAGCGGTGACCACAAGTTCGAAACCGGCCTCACGGACGCGTTTCTTGAGACCCTTGAGTTCGATGTCGATGATCTTCTCGATATCCTCGCGAGTGAGAGGGTTGAAGAACACCTGCTCGTCCACTCTGTTGATGAATTCAGGAGGAAAGGCCTTTCTGATGGCCTTGGAGAGCACATTCTTTCTGTTGCCGGATACATTCTTTCCTGCAGTGTTGAATCCTACTCCGCTGCCATACTCGTCAAGCTCTCGGCTTCCAACATTGGAAGTCATGATCACGATTGTGTTGCGGAAGCTAACGGTTCTGCCGTTGCTGTCGGTCAGACGGCCTTCATCCATGACCTGAAGCAGCAGGTTGAAAACATCAGGATGAGCCTTCTCTATTTCATCGAGAAGAACCACGCAATACGGCTTGCGTCGCACTCTTTCGCTGAGCTGTCCGCCCTCCTCGAATCCCACATAACCCGGAGGCGCACCGATGAGCCTCGATACATTGAACTTCTCCATGTATTCGCTCATGTCCAGTCTGATCATATTGTCTTCAGAGTCAAACAGGTACTCTGCAAGAGACTTTGCAAGCTGCGTCTTTCCCACTCCGGTAGGACCGAAGAAAAGGAAGGTTCCGATAGGCTTTGCAGGATCTTTTATGCCGGCCCTGTTCCTGCGGATTGCACGCACAACCTTGTCGATTGCCTCATCCTGTCCTATTATCCTTGACTTAAGCCTGTCCTGCATCTTGAGCAATCTGTTTCCTTCGTTTTCGGCAACCTTTCCGGAAGGTATGCCTGTCATCTTGGATATCACGGCTGCCACATCTTCCGCTCCTACGGTTCCTGTCTTGCGAGGATTCTTCAGACGCACCATCGATCCTGCCTCGTCCATTGCATCGATGGCCTTGTCGGGCAGGCATCTGTCCGTGATGTATCTCTCGGACATCCTTACGCAGGCCTCTATCGCCTCGTCGGAATATTCCACGTTATGATGTTTCTCGTAATTGCTCTTGAGCTTCTTCAGGATCGAAATGGTATGCGGGATGTCGGTGTGCTCGACCATGATCTTCTGGAATCGTCTGTCAAGTGCTCCGTCCTTTTCCACGATCTTTCGGAACTCGTCAAGTGTGGTGGCTCCGATACACTGGATGTCTCCGCGTGCAAGCGCGGGTTTGAGCATGTTGGCTGCGTCAAGGCTTCCTGAAGCTCCGCCAGCTCCGACTATGGTATGGAACTCATCAATGAAAAGTATGACATCAGGATCTCCCGCCACCTGGTTGATGATGGCCTTAAGTCTCTTTTCGAAGTCTCCGCGATATTTGGTTCCGGCTACAATCGAGCCCAGATCCAAGGATATCAGGCGTTTACCGCTAAGGATAGGCGGTACGTCGCCGGCAACAATCTTGAGAGCGATGCCTTCAACGATTGCTGACTTGCCGACACCCGGATCTCCTACGAGCATAGGGTTGTTCTTGCGTCTTCTGCCGAGAATCTGTATGACTCTCTGTATCTCGTCCTCACGTCCTACAAGAGGATCCAGCTTGCCGTCAGCGGCTGCCTTGGTTATGTCGTATCCGAACTCCTCGAGCGGGGACTGCTTCGGTTCCTGCTGTTCTTCCTCTTCCTGGACTGAAGCGCGTATCCTGATCTGAGGCGGCTCTTCTTCCTGATGCTTGTCCTCATCTTCGGATGCATCCCTTTCGAACATGGAGTTCCTGTCCATGTACCTGAACACTGTTCCGTAGTCTACTCCAAGATCCTTGAGATAGGTGCTGCCGTATGATCCTCCTGCACGACATAGTGCAAGGAGAAGATGCGGTGTGTCAGCCTGTCTGCACTGAACCTTTGTGGCTTCAAGGATGGTGAAGCTCAATACGTTCTGGGCTCCACGTGAAAATCTCACGTTTTCGGCTTCCGAATACGGTATGTGTTCGTTTGTAAATATATGGCTGTCAATGAACTGCTTCATCTCTTCCACGTCGACGCCAAGGCCCTTGAGCGTGTCGACCGCGCTGTTTTCCTTGTGACGTAGCATGCCGAGGAAAAGATGGTCCGGCGCGATGCCGTAGCTTCCTGTCCTCATGGCTTCTTCGCGTGAGTAATTCACTATCGAGTTGAGTTCGTCCGATATGCTTATTTCCATAAAAAATGCCTTTAAAACAAAATCAAGTTTGATTGCAAATTTACTAAAAAATCCGTAACTTTGCGAGGTTGTACAAATAAGTATAAAAGTAAATCATATATATGGAAAATGAGGTAAAGACAGGTAGGATCGAGCAGGTGAACATTGACCAGCAGATGAGGAGTGCGTATATCGACTACTCCATGTCTGTTATCGTGTCTCGTGCGCTTCCTGATGTGAGGGACGGATTCAAGCCGGTTCACAGAAGGGTGCTGTATGGAATGGAGGGGCTCGGCCTTACACATTCAAGCCAGACAAAGAAATCTGCCCGTATCGTAGGTGAGGTGCTCGGTAAGTACCATCCGCATGGAGATTCAAGCGTTTATGATGCAATGGCCAGAATGGCGCAGGACTGGAGCCTTAGATATCCGCTCGTGTTCGGACAGGGTAACTTCGGTTCGATGGACGGCGACCCTGTGGCTGCGATGCGTTATACTGAGGCTAAGCTTTCGAAGCTTTCTGCAGAAGTCCTTGCGGATCTTGATAAGGATACGGTAGATTTTCAGAATAACTTCGACGATTCGCTTCAGGAGCCCACAGTGCTCCCTACGAAGCTTCCGCTTCTTCTTCTCAACGGTTCTTCAGGTATCGCTGTCGGTATGGCTACAAACATGGCTCCGCACAACCTTACAGAGTGCTGCGACGCCATCTGCGCATATATAGACAATCCTGAGATCACTATCGAAGAGCTCATGCAATATGTCAAGGGTCCGGATTTCCCTACAGGAGGTATCATCCAGGGACGTCAGGGCATCAAGGATGCTTTCGAGACCGGCCGTGGCCGTATCGTCATCCGTTCGAAGACAGATATCGAGGTCAGCGATTCTGGTCGCGAGACCATCGTGGTGACCGAGATCCCTTACATGGTGAACAAGAGGGAGATGATCGAGAAGATCGCCGAACTCGTGGAGACCAAGAAGGTTGAAGGCATCGCATACATCAATGACGAGACAACAATGAAGGGTGTCCGCATCGTGATCCGTCTCAAGAAGGACGCGAACTCGAATGTGGTGCTCAATATGCTCTATAAATATTCTCCGCTTCAGTCAAGCTTCTCAGTGAACAATGTGGCTCTTGTGAACGGCCGTCCGCGTACGCTCAACCTCAAGCAGCTCATCAAGTATTTCGTGAAGCACAGACATGAGGTGGTGCTCAGAAGGACAAGATTCGATCTCGAGAAGGCTCAGAAGAGAGCCCATATCCTCGAAGGTCTCCTCAAGGCTCTCGATGTGATCGACCAGATCATTAACATCATCCGTTCTTCAAAGAATGTCGAAGATGCCAAGAGCGAACTCATGGCGACATTCGGATTCACAGATGCTCAGGCTACAGCTATCGTGGAGATGCGTCTCCGTCAGCTCACAGGTCTCGAGCGCGAGAAGCTCCAGAACGAGTTCGACGAACTCATGAAGTTCATCCGCTACTGCGAGGATGTGCTTGCGAACGAAAGCATGCAGATGCAGATCATCAAGGATGAGACAATGGAGATGAAGGAGAAGTACGGTGACGAGAGAAGGACAGAGATCGCTCTCTCTGCCGAGGAATTCAACCCTGAAGACTTCTATGCGGATGAAGATGTTGTAATCACAATCTCTCATCTCGGATATATCAAGAGAACTTCACTCACTGAGTACCGCACACAGAACAGAGGCGGTGTGGGAATGAAGGGAAGCGCTACCCGCGACGAGGATTTCATCGAGCACATTTATGTCGCGAACATGCACAGCACCCTCCTTCTCTTCACTCAGAACGGCAAGTGCTACTGGCTCAAGGTTTATGAGATTCCAGAAGGTTCACGTGCATCAAAGGGCCGCGCAATCCAGAACGTCATAAATATCGATCCGGATGACAAGGTGAAGGCATATCTCAATGTGAAGAACCTCAAGGACGAGGATTATATCAATAATAATTACATCGTTCTCGGAACAAAGAGAGGTATCATCAAGAAGACTTCACTTGAGGCTTACTCAAGACCTCGTACAAACGGTGTCATCGCTATTACAGTGCGTGACGGAGACGAACTCCTCGAGGCCGTAATGACGAACGGACGCAGCGAGATACTTCTTGCAGGCCGCAACGGACGCTGCTGCCGCTTCGATGAAAATGATGCCCGTGCGCTCGGCAGAACCGCTTCCGGAGTTCGTGGCATAAATATTGATGAAGATGACGAAGTGGTAGGAATGATAACCTATGATCCTACCGCCGAGGATGCTTCAGCACATAGCATTCTCGTTGTCAGCGAACATGGCTACGGAAAGCGTTCGGACTTCGAGGAATACCGCAAGACCAACCGTGGCGGAAAGGGAGTCAAGACATTGAACATCACAGAAAAGACCGGTTCACTCGTTGCCATGAAGAATGTGACTGATGAAAATGACCTCATGATCATCAACCGTTCAGGACTCACCATCAGGATGGCTGTTTCAGACATCAGGGTGGCAGGACGAGCAACTCAGGGAGTACGTCTCATCAACATCAAGGAGGGAGATTCGATTGCAGCGGTTTCTGCTGTGAACAAGAGCGAGGATGAGCAGGTGCAGGCACCTGTGGAGCAGCCTCAGGAAGGTGAAGGTCAGACTCCGGTACAGACAGAAGAATAATTAACAACTTAATATTTCAACATTATGAAGAAAATCATTCTCGCATTGGCAGTACTTCTTTCAGTACAGTTAGCTGATGCACAGACAAAGGCTCTCGACGCTGCAAAGCAGGCAGCTGAGGCAGCAAAGACAGTATCCCAGGATGCAAAGAAGGCAACAAAGGTGGCAACATGGCTTAAGCTCGCAGATGCTTACATGGCTGCTTATAATGCACCAGCAGGTTCTGCATGGGTAGGTGCTTCAAAGACTGAACTCCAGCTCGTATTGAAGGAGAGACCATTCTCAGTAGAGGAGGTTGTTGTAGGAGAGGAGACACTCGTAAGAGAGTCTTATGCAGCAAGAGACTACTATTTCACTCCAGCAGGTCAGCTCGTAATGATCGTTGTGACTCAGCCTGTTTATCCGGATGCGCTTGAAAGAGCTCTCGAGGCTTACAAGAAGGCATATGAGGTAGATGCAAAGCAGTCAAAGGTCAAGGATATCACTGCAGGTATCGAGACAGTTTCAAAGAAGCTCTATGAGGACGGTATGAACTACTATTCACTCGGTGACTACGCTAAGGCAGCTGAGTATTTCGCAAAGGCTTTCGAGGCTTCTGTAGTTGAGCCTTACTCTACTCCAAACAATGACGCTCTCTACAATGCAGGTTTCGTTGCATGGGCTTCTCAGGACTGGGAGACTGCAAAGAAGCATTTCGAGAAGTGCATGGAGATCGGTTATTTCTATGAGAACGGTGAGGTTTACGCAAAGCTTTCTGACATCTATGCAAAGCTTGGTGACAAGGCTGCTTCTGTAGCTATCCTCGAGAAGGGTTTCACTGCATATCCACAGAGCCAGAGCATCCTTATCGGTCTGATCAACTACTATCTTGAGAGCGGTGAGAATACTGACAGACTTTTCGAACTTATTGCAGAGGCTAAGAAGAACGAGCCTAACAATGCTTCACTTTCATACGTAGAAGGTAACATCTACAACCAGCTCCGTGAAGCAGAGCAGGATGAGGCTAAGGCAGAAGAACTTCTCGCTAAGGCAGTTGCAGCTTATGACGCTTGCCAGAGTATCGATCCTAGCTATGAGTACGGACATATCGGTAAGGGTATCATGTTCTACAACATGGCTATCGAACTTCAGGACAAGGCTGCTAACGAGATGGATGACAAGAAGTATGAGGTTCTCGTTCAGGAGTTCGAGGATGCACTCATGAGCTCACTTGAGCCATTCGAGGCTGCATACGGTGTTTCAAAGGACGACAGCATCAAGGTAAGCATCGCTGAGTATCTCAAGAACATCTACTATCGTTTTGTATCTAAGGGCGACAAGTACGAGGAAGGATACAACAAGTATAACGAGATCGTAAAGACCGGCGTTGTAAAGTAATCCTACCTTATAAATAATATAGTGAAAGAGCAGACCGTCAGGCCTGCTCTTCCTTTTTGTTCTCGGCCTTGTCGAAGGCCTTGACTATCTTTGCTACGAGAGGATGTCTTACGATATCCTCGTTTTTGAATACAATTGACTTGACTCCCTTGATGTTCTTCGTAAGTTCCATTCCGCGGATTAGGCCGGAGTCTTTCTTGTTAGGAAGGTCGATCTGGCTGGCGTCTCCTGTGACGATGAATTTGGCGTCGCAGCCCATTCGTGTCAGGAACATCTTCAACTGGCCGAGGTTTGTGTTCTGAGCCTCATCGAGTATGACGCATGCCCTGTCGAGGGTGCGGCCTCGCATGTATGCCAGAGGAGCAATCTGGATAGTGCCTTCAGCCATGAACTCCTGAAGCCTCTTGGCAGGAATCATGTCGCCGAGGGCATCGTACAGCGGCTGGAGATAGGGGTCGAGCTTGTCTTTCAGGTCACCTGGCAGGAAGCCAAGTCTTTCACCGGCTTCCACTGCTGGTCTGGTTAGGATGATTCTTTTTATCTCCCTGTTCTTCAAGGCTCTGACCGCCAATGCGATGGCGATATAGGTCTTTCCTGTTCCGGCAGGTCCTACGGCAAAGATAAGGTCATTCTCGAAATAGGCTTTGACCATCTCTTCCTGAGTCCTGTTGCGTGCCTTGATCGGCTTTCCGTCATTGCCGTGAACGATAGGCGACTGCCCGCAGAGCTTGAACCTGTCCGGAACAGTCTCGCCGTCAAACAGATCTTCCACGTCGTATGGGGTAACATTCATCTTGTGCTGTCTTCTTTGTATAAGCCTCCTGAGCTTTACCTCAAAATCCTCCATGTCTTTGTCAGAACCTTCAAGAATGATTTCATTGCCTCGTGCAATGACCTTCAGTTCCGGGAAGTAGCTGCACATAGCCTCAAGGTTCCTGTTGGCTGCTCCATAGATTTCAATAGGGTCAATGGCTTCAAGCCTGATAGTCTTTCTGTTATTCATTGTTCTTGTCTTTTATTCCTGTTTCCTCCATCACATGTCGGTATGTGGACATCATCTTGTCATACTCCCATTTTCCTGTCCAGTCTTCCCTTGTGCCGATGAATTCCTCCACAGGCAGCACCATGTATGTATCTGTGTATCCTCCAGGTCTTGAGCACCATAACCAGGTGAATTCCAGAGGAAGAATGTGTGCTTGCCCGTATTCGTCACGTGTTATGCGAACGGTAGCCATAAGTTCTATCTGGGTGTTTGCAGCGCTCATGTTGGAAACTGCATTCCCGAGTGAATACGCTACCTGTATCTTTTCAGCACCAGCGGTTCCGCAATCCTGGACGACATGGGGATGGGCTCCTATAATAAGATCAGCACCGTTTTCTGCCAGCAATTCCGCTGTCTTTTCCTGATATGAAGAATGGCGGAGAGCATATTCTTCTCCCCAATGTGGGAATGCAATGCAGATCTCGGATTCATCTGCTTTCTTCATCATTTCTTCAAGGCTGTTCTTTGCTCCGATATAATTGATCTCCGGCCATAGCTCAGTCTTTCCCAGATTTGTTCCATAAGTGTTGTTCACCAATGCCAGATTATAGCCTTTGCGCCTGACAATCAGAGGATTTCTTTTGTTTTCGTCTTCGGGATCCGTGAAGCTGCCTGTATACCTTATTCCATGGATCTCCTCTAGTCCGCGGTATGTTTCCAGTGTCCTCATGGCGCCTTTGCTTCCTCGGTCCAGGATGTGGTTGTTGGCGGTAAGGAAGATGTCGATTCCGCATTCGGCAAGATAATCAGCATAGCTGTCAGGTGCCGAGAACTGCGGGTAGCCTGCATATGGCTTTCCTGCAAGAGTGAATTCCATATTGGCGACAGCAATGTCTGCATCCTTGATCTTGTCTCGTATGATGTCGAAGCATCTGAATCGGTAGGTGCCGTCAGACTGAAGTGCGTCTTCAATCTGTTTCGAGTGCATCATCACATCTCCAAGTACGCATATCGTCAGGGTGTCACGATTGAAAAGGGAAGGAATCTCTCGGTTCCGGAAAGACCATCTTTCTGGTATACGGAGCTCCTGTGCTGCGGATTTGATGCAGCTGGCGGTCAATATGATGACTGCCGAGATGAGCTTTGATATGTGTCCGTATCCTGTCCTCAATGTCAATTGTCTGTATCTAAATGGCTTCCGGATACAAATATATTCAATTTTATTTTGTCTCAGTCCATTAAATGCCTAAATTTGCACGAATATGCTAATTTACATATCATGAGGAAGTATATAATGCTGATGGCTGCTGTGGCCATGTTTTCCCTTACCGGCTGTGATTTTTTCCGTACTCTTGCAGGACGTCCTACAAGTGAGGAGATCGAGGCTATGAAGGTGGAAAAGCTCAGAATAGAAGAAGAAAGACTTCAGGCGGATCTGCTGAAGCTCCAGCAGGAGAAGCAGGCTGTAGAGGATTCTATAGAGGCTCTCAAACTGCTCAGACAGCAGGAAGGTACATTGCTTAATCCGTCCTCGTTAGGAGGTCTGTTCGCCACCAGACTCGAAGCGAAGTATTGTGTGATAATCGGTACTTTTTCGAGAAGAGAGAATGCTGAAAGACTTCACAAGGAGGCTGCAGACAAAGGTTATTCTCCATTGCTGATCAGTATCCGTAACGGATTGATTGCAGTGGGTGTATCTCCGGTCAATACGCGTCAGGAAGCTATGCAGGCAGTAAGAACTGTGAGAGAGGAATCGTTTTGTCCTGATGATGTGTGGATACTAGACAATAAATAGAAAGATGAAGAAAATATTAGTACTTATGCTCTTCCTGTCACTCATCCCTGCTCTCAAGGCAGGTGCTCAGTTCAGGGAGGGCGCTTCGTATCAGGAGCTTTATGACAGTGAGACTGTCACTTCCATGAAATCTCATGTCCGAACATTGTCTTCGGCCATGTTCGAGGGACGCAAGGCTGGATCGGAAGGCGAGAAGATGGCTGCGGAATATGTTGAGGATATATTGAAAAGTTATGGGGTTGATGTCTTGTCTCCGAAAGGAGGTGAGGAGTTCGGTCTTCGTAAGGAAAACGGAGATACCCTGACTTCGCGTAATGTGGTCGCTTATGTTCCGGGATACGACAAGAGTCTGAAGGATAGGTATATAGTGGTCGGAGCAAGACTTGACAACCTTGGCAGTATGACCATGACCATAGACGGACGTCCGGTGGAGAAGATTCTTGCGGGAGCCAACGGTAACGCTTCAGGACTTTCGATGATGCTGGAACTCGCACGTATGGTCCAGACCAATTCTGTCCTTTTCAGGCGCAGTGTATTGTTCGTGGCATTCGGTGGTTCAGCAGAGACATTCGCCGGTTCCTGGTATTTCCTCAACAGGTCTTTTTCCGATGTGGACAACATCGACGCGATGATAAACCTTGACATGCTCGGTACAGGCTATAAGGGCTTCTACGCTTATACATCCTCTAATGCAGATATGAATGCGCTCATCAAGAGCCTGACTGTAGATCTTCAGCCTGTTCAGCCGGAAGTTACAGCGGCTGAACCATATCCTTCAGATCATAATGCTTTCTATTCCAAGGAGATACCTTCTGTGATGTTTACAACAGGCCGCTATCCTGAGCATAACACGGAAAGAGATACTGAAAAGATTCTGGATTATGAGATGATGGAAAGGGAACTGGAATATCTCTATAACTTCACCATTGCTCTCGCCAATACGAATTCTCAGTTGGCGTTCAAGCCTTCTGACGTGCCTTCACGTGGAAAGAGCTATGATGATGTAATCTCTTTCTATGAGTGTGACCAGAGACCGGTCTTCCTGAACAGTGTTGATCCGGTACAGTTCCTGAACAAATGGGTGTATCAGTATCTTAAATATCCGGAAGAGGCTGTGGCTCAGGGTATTCAGGGACGTGTCATGGTGGATTTCGTGATAGGTAAGGATGGCAAGATAACAGATGTAAGGATCGTGAAGGGATTATCTCCGGAAATTGATGCAGAGGTGCTCAAGGTCGTGAGCGCATCGCCTAAGTGGAAGCCGGGAAAAGTGAACGGAGAGAAGGTGCGTGCATCCCTTACCCTGCCTGTTGAGTTTAAATTGGAAAAGAAGGGAGCGAAATCAAGCTTCGGAATTAAGAAATACTGAGAAATTTTTTTATATTTGTAGGATTTTATACTCAAACCTATGGACTATAACTTTAAGGAAATCGAAAGCAAGTGGCAGGCGTTCTGGGCTGCCAACCATACATTCAAGGCTGAAATCGACGAATCAAAGCCTAAATATTATGTCCTCGACATGTTCCCTTACCCTTCAGGTGCGGGTCTTCATGTCGGACATCCGCTCGGATACATCGCGAGCGACATCTACAGCCGTTACAAGAGACTCTGCGGATTCAATGTGCTTCATCCGATGGGATACGATGCATTCGGACTTCCTGCAGAACAGTACGCTATACAGACAGGTCAGCATCCGGCAGTGACTACAGAGAAGAACATCGCCCGTTATCGCGAGCAGATGGACCGTATAGGCTTCTCTTATGATTGGTCGCGTGAGGTGCGTACCTGCGATCCTGAGTATTACAAGTGGACTCAGTGGGCATTCCTCGAGATGTTCGGCAGCTGGTATGACAATGTGCAGCAGAAAGCGCGTCCGATTGCTGAGCTTGAGGCGGCATTCGCTGAAGGCGGAAGTGCAGCCGTTGATGCAGCATGCGGTGAAGTGGAGCCGTTCACAGCGGAGCAGTGGAATGCTTTCGATGAGAAGCAGAAGGCTTCTGTCCTGATGCAGTACCGTATCGCATATCAGGGTGAGACGGCGGTGAACTGGTGCCCTGCACTTGGTACCGTGCTCGCTAATGACGAGGTGAAGGAGGGCTACTCTGTACGTGGAGGACACCCTGTGGAACAGAAGAAGATGACACAGTGGCAGCTTCGCGTATCGGCTTATGCCGGCAGACTCCTTGAGGATCTCGAGGATCTTGACTGGACCGATTCACTCAAGGACATGCAGCGCAACTGGATCGGAAAGAGCCAGGGTGCGGAGATGGTGTTCAGAGTTTCTAACGGAGCAGAGGAATATGACATGACCATCTTCACAACACGTGCGGATACTGTCTTTGGAGTTACGTTCATGGTTCTTGCTCCTGAGAGCGAATGGGTCGAGAAGCTTACTACACCTGAGCAGAAGGAGACTGTAGAGGCTTATCTTGCCATGGCTAAGAAGAAGACTGAGCGTGAGAGAATGATGGAGGCCAGAAAGGTGACCGGAGTGTTCTCGGGTTCATATGCCACAAATCCTCTCACCGGTGACAAGGTTCCTGTATGGATCTCAGAATATGTTCTTGCCGGTTATGGTACAGGTGCCATCATGGCGGTTCCTGCACATGACAGCCGTGATTATGCGTTTGCAAAGACTTTCGATCTTCCGATCATTCCTCTTATCGAGGGTTGTGACGTAAGCGAGTCCAGCTTCGATGCCAAGGAAGGCATCATGTGCAACTCGGGCTTCCTCAATGGCAAGACCGTGAAGGAGGCTATTCCTGCTGCAATCGACTATGTTGAGGCTCATGGAATCGGTCACAGAAAGGTGAACTACAGACTTCGTGATGCGATCTTCTCACGTCAGAGATATTGGGGAGAACCATTCCCAGTGTACTTCAAGGACGGAATCGCTGTCCCTATGCCGATGGAGAATCTCCCTCTTGAGCTTCCTGAAGTAGACAAGTTCCTTCCTACAGAGACAGGCGAGCCGCCTCTCGGACGTGCGAAGGACTGGACTTACGATGGATATCCTCTTGAACTCAGCACAATGCCGGGATTCGCAGGCAGCAGCGCATACTATCTCCGTTATATGGATCCGCATAACAATAAGGCTCTTGTAAGCCGTGAGGCTGATGAGTACTGGAGAGATGTCGATCTCTATATCGGTGGTACCGAGCATGCTACAGGTCATCTCATCTATTCCCGTTTCTGGAACAAGTTCCTCTTCGACCTCGGATATGTGTGCGAGAAGGAGCCTTTCAGAAAGCTGATCAACCAGGGTATGATCCAGGGACGTTCTAACTTTGTTTACCGTATCATCAACACTAATACATTTGTTTCTCTTGGTCTCAAGGATCAGTATGAGACTACCGAGATTCATGTTGACGTGAACATTGTACGCAATGACCGTCTCGATCTCGAGGCATTCCGTAACTGGATGCCGGACTTCGCGAATGCAGAGTTCATCCTTGAGGATGGAGAGTATATCTGCGGCTGGGCAATCGAGAAGATGTCCAAGTCTATGTTCAACGTAGTCAATCCGGACATGATCTGTGATACATACGGAGCTGATACTCTGAGACTTTATGAGATGTTCCTCGGGCCTCTCGAGCAGTCAAAGCCATGGGATACAAAGGGTATCGACGGTGTGAACCGTTTCCTCAAGAAGGTGTGGAGAATGTTCTATGACCGTGACGGCTTCATCGTTACTGACGACAAAGCGAATGCTGACGAACTCAAGGCTCTCCACAAGCTCATCGGCAAAGTACGTACAGACATCGAGTCATTCTCGTTCAACACTGCAGTCAGCGCATTCATGATTGCTGTTAACGAACTCAACGATCTCAAGTGCAGCAAGCGCGAGATCCTCGAGCCGCTCATCATCCTTCTTTCGCCGTTTGCACCTCACATTGCTGAAGAACTCTGGGAGGCTCTCGGCCATAAGGAAAGCATCACATATGCGGTTTTCCCTGAATATGTCGAGGCTTATACGATAGAGAACAACTGCACTTATGCCGTGTCATTCAACGGAAAGACCCGATTCACCGTGGAACTTCCACTTGATATGGCTCGCGAAGATGTCGATGCACATGTCCGCGGACTTGAGCAGACAGCAAAATATGTGGCAGGCGGCAATATCGTAAAGGTTATCGTCGTTCCTGGAAAGATTGTAAACATAGTTGTGAAATAATCTGAGATTCCTATGAAATCCAACAAGACATTGGCTGTGCTTTGGGATTATTTCCTTATGACAGTCGGCTCGGTCATCTTCTGTATGGCCTGGACATCATTCCTCATTCCGAACGGACTTGCCAGCGGTGGTATGACCGGACTTTGTACCATTATACAATATGGTACTGGTATTCCTATCGGATGGACTTATCCGACACTCAATATCCTTCTCCTGATTCTGGGATTCTTAAGTCTGGGAAAAGGCTTCGGTTTCAAGACCATTTATGTCCTTGCTCTGACATCAGTGCTTTTCGAGGTACTGCCTATGTTTCCTGTGCTTGAGGTCACAGATTTTCCGGATAAGCTTCTCGTTGCCATCGTGGGTGCGACCATGGAGTCCATCGGAATCGGTCTCGTGATACTTCGAGGAGGAAGTACCGGAGGTACAGACATCATTGCCATGATCGTCAACAAGTATTGGCCTGTGTCTGTCGGAAAGGTATATCTTTTTACTGACATATTCATCATCACATCCCTTCTGATCGTACCTGACAAAGGTATCGTGGATATGATATATGCTTATGTGGTGATGTTGGGATTCTCATTCGGAATAGACTTTGTCCTGCTTGGAAGCAAATCATCCGTACAGATTCTTGTGTTCTCTTCAAAATATACCGAGATAGCAGATCATATAATCAATAATGTGGGAAGAGGTGTCACTGCTCTTCAGTCTGTCGGATGGTATTCGCAGACAGAAAGCAAGGTACTTCTTGTAGTTACCAGGAAACGCGAGATGAATGAGGTTATCAATGAGATAAAGAACATTGACAGCAAGGCTTTCATCTCCATATCTTCTGCCCATAGCGTCTATGGTGAAGGATTCGAAGAGATCAAGACAGGACTGAACATTACCAAAAAGAAGAACGGACAGGAGGTGATTGAAAATGAGTGACAAGATATTGAGGCAGTCATTTAGCACTTTGCTCAAGGATTATGCACTGGTAACCCTCGGAGTCGTATCATACGCTCTGGGATGGTCGGTGTTCCTTCTTCCTAACAACCTTGTCGGAGGTGGAGTGTCAGGTTTCGCTTCCATCCTGCTTTATGCGACAGGCATACCTATGGGTGTCACATACTTCGTGCTGAATATCATCCTGCTCATCATAGGAACCAAGATTCTCGGAACCGGATTCGGTGGCAAGACCATATATGCCATCATCATGACATCTGTCATGTTGAGTGTCATGCCAAAGATAATACCCGCAGACTTCATTCATGAATTCGCAGTTTCAAACGGAAAACTGATATGTACCATCCTCGGTGGCATAATCGCCGGTTTCGGTATAGGTCTGTCCATCTCCAGAGGAGGCAGTACAGGTGGAACTGACATTATTGCTCTGGTATGGTGCAAGTTCAAGCCTGCATCTCCAGGTCGCGTCATACTTATCATTGATGTCGGAATCATTCTGTCTTCGCTTCTGTTTCCTTCATACATGGAGTCGGGAGAACTGCTCGGTTTTTCAGATAAGCTTGCAGTAGTTGTGTATGGTCTCATTCAGGTGACCGTATGCGGATATGCGATCGATCTCTACCTTTCGGGATCAAAACAGTCGGTTCAGGCATTCATCTTCACCAAGAAAGTGGAAGAAATGGCTGATGCCATTGCATTCGACATGAAGAGAGGCGTCACTGTCCTTCCTGCAAAGGGATGGTATTCGAAAGAGGATAAGCAGGTGCTCATGGTGGTAACCAGAAAGACCGATCTGGATCTTCTTTTGAGATATGTGAAATCTATCGACCCGGATGCATTCCTTTCTGTTTCCACCGTAATGGGAGTCTATGGACAAGGCTTTGATGCCATTAAGGTCAAGACCAAGAAGTCTTGATAGTATCGAAGTCCTTTGAAAAAGACTAAAAAAAAGAAATTCATTTAAAAAAAAGAAATTTGTGACGAATGACACCCTTCTGAAGCGTTTCAGAAGGGTGTTTTTCGATATTTTTGTTGTTCTAGAAAAACTTATATTATGGAATATTTTTTATCAGCATCTATTATTCTGCCATCTGTGATCATGGCTGCCTGTCTTTATTCACGTTTTGTCAAAAGCAGGGAAAGTCTGGATTTCAAGCTGAAGCTGGCGGCAGTCATCTTTTGGGGTGAGTCATTGCTTGTGATATGTGAATTGTTTGCCGGAGGAGAAATTATCACGAGACTGCCGCTGGATATTGCTATATGCGTCATCGGTCTTTCAGCAGTGAATTCTTCGACTTGGACTGAAGGATGGATGAAGAGGATAGCCACTGCTGTGACTTCAGTGCTTCTTTCGTTGTCTGTCTATGCTTTGCTCGTCGCGTTCGGTCTGGCAAGACTAATGTCCGGACGTCATGCTTTGATTGCATTCATGGTGGTCTCTATAGTCCTCTCCTTCCTTCAGATCTTATCGATGTGCTGTCGTATAAGAGATGTCCGTGCAGTACTGAAGTCGGGCACAGTATGGCAATGGCTTGGAATTGCTGTGGATTCTATATATGTCATGATAATCTATATCGAAGTGATGCTGTGTCTGTTGGTCGAAGGGCTGATTCCGGGGGTCATGTGGCATCTTCATCTTGTCTCTATAATGTTGGCAGCAGCTGCTTTTGCATTGGGAATCAGGATGTTGAACGGTTCTCTTTTTGTCCTTCTGGCCAGACATGAACGAAGGATAGTCGAGTCCATGAAGATATCGCATGTGGAAGTCTCTAACGATGATCTTAAGGAAAATGAACACTATCGGGATATCTATGACAGAGTAGTAGCGTACTTTGATGAATCATTGCCTTACCTCAACAGCAGCCTTACTATAAATGACGTAGTCAAGGTCGTGTTTACCAATAAATTATATATATCAAGAGCAATAAGTCAATATACCGGAAGAAATTTCTGTCAGTTCGTCAATTATTATCGTGTCTCATATTCTGTGAACCTGTTTCGTAAGAATCCTGACATGAAGATCACCGAGCTGGCTAATGCCAGCGGGTTCAATACGGTAGTTTCTTTCAGCATGGCGTTCAAGCTTTTTATGAATGAGAATCCCAGTGACTGGTGCCGTAAGGAGAAACTGAAGATTATTAAAGGGAAAAACAAGTTGTGGAATCCATGACGGAATATTATATTTGCAAGTTAAATATTGAAAATCATGGCAGACGAGAAGATTATTTTTTCTATGAACGGGGTGGGCAAGATCCTCCCGCATAATAACAGAGTTATCCTGAAAGATATCTATCTGTCATTCTTCTATGGTGCGAAGATCGGTATCGTCGGACTTAACGGTGCCGGTAAGTCGACCCTCATGAAGATTATTGCAGGTATTGAGAAAGGTTACCAGGGAGAAGTTGTATGGGCTCCCGGTTACTCTGTAGGCTATCTTGAGCAGGAACCTCAGATGGATCCTGAAAAGACAGTAATTGAGGTAGTTCAGGAAGGTGTCCAGGAAGTGATGGATATCCTTAAAGAATATGAAGAGGTGAACATGAAGTTCTGCGAGCCTATGTCTGATGATGAGATGGCTGCTCTTATCGAGCGCCAGGGCGAGCTGACTGAAAAGATAGAGCATTGTGGAGGTTGGGAGATTGATTCGAAGCTTGAAAGAGCTATGGATGCCCTCCAGTGTCCTCCTTCAGAAGCAAAGGTAGGTACGTTGAGCGGTGGAGAGCGTCGTCGTGTCGCACTCTGTCGACTTCTTCTCCGTCAGCCTGATGTGCTTCTTCTCGACGAGCCTACCAACCACCTCGATACAGAAAGTATCCAGTGGCTTGAGGCTCATCTCCAGCAGTACAAGGGAACAGTGATCGCAGTAACTCACGACCGTTACTTCCTTGACAATGTGGCAGGATGGATTCTCGAACTTGACAGGGGAGAGGGTATTCCATGGAAGGGTAACTATTCTTCATGGCTTGACCAGAAGAGCACCCGTCTCGCTCAGGAGGAAAAACAGGAGAGCAAAAGACGTAAGGCTCTCGAGCGTGAGCTCGAATGGGTGCGTATGGCTCCTAAGGCACGTCATGCCAAGTCAAAGGCCCGTCTCGGTGCATATGAGAAACTTGCTGCAGACGATGGAAGAGAGAAGGAGGCAGCTCTCGAGATATTTATTCCTAACGGTCCTAGACTCGGTAATAAGGTCATCGAGTTCAAGAACGTTTCCAAGGGATATGGTGACAAGCTTCTTTACGAAAACCTCAACTTCGTTCTTCCTCCTGCAGGAATCGTTGGTGTAATCGGTCCTAACGGTGCCGGTAAGACAACTCTTTTCCGCCTTATCATGGGACTTGATCAGCCTGATTCAGGAGAAATAACTGTAGGTGAGACAGTAAAGCTTGCTTATGTCGACCAGCAGCACAGAAGCATCGATCCGGACAAGACAGTGTATGAGACCATCGCTGAAAATTCTGAGTTCGTGAAGCTCGGCAAGAGAGAGGTGAATGCCCGTGCATATGTGTCGCGCTTCAACTTCTCCGGAGCAGATCAGGAGAAACTCTGCGGCATCCTTTCCGGTGGTGAGAGAAACCGTCTCCATCTCGCCCTTACTCTCAAGGATGAAGGAAATGTGCTTCTTCTCGACGAGCCTACCAATGATGTGGATGTGAACACTATCCGTGCACTCGAGGAAGGGCTCGAGAATTTCGCGGGCTGTGCAGTGGTGATTTCCCACGACCGTTGGTTCCTTGACCGTATCGCTACCCATATCCTTGCATTCGAGGGTGATTCTCAGGTGTATTTCTTTGAGGGTACCTACTCAGAGTATGAGGAGAACAAGAAGCGCCGTCTCGGAAACGAGGAACCTAAGAGATTCAAGTATAAGAAACTGATGGAGTAATCTTTTAAAGTACTGAAACCTGATTATGATGAATAGATTCAGACCTTTTATTCTGTCATTTGTAGTGGTGGCGGCAGGCCTTCTCGCTTATGGCCTGTTCACTCAGCCTTCTCCAAAGCCTGCAGATGCTGAAGGCTTTTCAGCTGCTCGCGTTGTTGAGGATATCGAGGTCCTTTCAAGAGACCATCATTCTGTTGCTCATCCTCAGGAAAGAGCTGCAGTCAGAGAATATCTGATAGGCAGACTTGAAGATTTGGGTGCAGATACCGTGATGCTCTTCAGTTACGATTCTCTTGTGGGACCAGAGAACAAGCATGTGGTATATACATTTGATGCTCATAATATCCTTGCTGAATTTGCTCCGGTTGACGGGGATGCAGATGCCCCTTATCTGATGATGGTGGCTCACTATGACTCGCGTTATTCGCAGCCTATGCCTAAGGATACCGTCTGGTCATATGGTGCCGCAGATGATGGTTATGGCGTAGGTGTCACTCTGGAGACCGTGTCACAGCTGCTCAAGGTTCGCAAGGACTGGAAGCAAGGAGTCAAGGTTCTTTTCACTGATGCGGAAGAAGTCGGCATGATGGGAATGAAGGCTATGTGGAAGAATGATAAGGAAGTCTTTTCAGACGTGGGCCTTATGATCAATCTTGAGGCTCGCGGAACATACGGGCCGGCTCTTCTTTTCGAGACATGTCCTGGCAATGAAAAGATCATGGATCTGTATGCTGATGCAGCACGATATCCGTATACATACTCTCTTACAACGGTGGTATACAACTTCATGCCTAATTTTACGGACTTCACTATCGTGAAGGATGAGATTCCAGGACTGAACTTTTCAAATATTGCTGATATCAACCATTATCATACAGATCTGGACAACTTCAGCAATATCAGTGAGAAGACCATCCAGCATTATGGTGCTCAGGCGCTTCCTGTAGCTCAGGCATATGTGACTGGAAATTATCAGGACAAGGATGCTCTGAAAGCTGACAGAGATACCGTGAACTTCACAATCCCTGCTCTCGGACTCTTCAATTTCAGCAAGACCTTGTATATGATCATTACTGTTGTGATCGCTCTGGTATTCTTCCTTCTTTTCGGTTTCGAGATAATCAGAGGAAGGCTGAATGCTGTAAAGACACTCAAGACTTGTGGAATAGTGCTGATTCTTGGAGTTGCTGTACTTGCTTTTGGCGAGCTTGTGGGATATCTTGCCTCACTGGCTGCCGGCGCAAGATTCAAGCCTTTCGGAATTGTTGCAGGAGTAGGTTTTGATAATGTTGCCATGATTGTTTCGACTGCCCTCATAGCACTTGTGTCAGTCTTGGTATATATGAACATAAGAAGAAAGGCTGTGCGCAAGACTGCTGCCTCAATGAGACATAGCGCAGGCGTGACAGCTGCATCCAGGAATGCGTTCACTGTGCTTTATGGCACGCTCTTCCTTATGGCAGTCCTTTCACTGGCTCTTGTTTTCGCCTTAGGAGAGAATCTCATGTTCTTTATTCCTCTCTTCTTTGCAACTGTGGCTGTGATCCTATGGCATGCTACATCACTGAAGGTATGGCTGGTTGCGGCGATTGCGCTCATCCTGCTTCATGCGTTCTCATTCCTTTTCGCACTTGCGATGGCACTTACAATCGGTGCTTACGGAGCTGTGGCAATGCTTGCATTCTTTGATCTGATGGTTCTGATCCCTCTGGCAGATATTTATCTTACGGAAAGACGTAAATAAAAATACCGTCACGCACGATTTTATCCTGAATCATGCGTGACGGTGCTTTATTCGCAATGTTATATCTGAAAAACAAGACCGTCACACACGATTCTGAGGATTTCCGTGTGTGACGGTCTTGTTTTAGTCGCGTCTTGACAGCCCTATGTAATAAAGAAGTGTCGCAAGAGAACCGAGGGCGGCAACAACATAGGTATAGGCAGCCCACTTCAAGGCATCTACAGCCATCGGCTGTGTCCTGCTGTCTGTAATGCCGGTCTTTGAAAGCCAGCTGATAGCTCTTGCACTTGCATTGATCTCCACAGGGAGAGTGATGAAACTGAATAAGGTGGTGCTGGCGAAAAGGACTATTCCGAAAATAAGGAGACCAGGAAAAATGTTGATGGTCAGGACACCTGCGAGAAGCACCCACTGTACTATGCTGGAAGCGAAGTTTACGACAGGAACGAGTGCCGAACGCATTTTCAGCGGTGCATATCCCATTGCATGCTGCACGGCATGTCCGCATTCGTGTGCAGCCACAGCGGCCGCAGCCACGCTTCTGCTGTTATATACACCTTCGCTCAGCGCTACGGTCTTGGTCTGCGGATTGAAATGGTCGGTCAGCATGCCGCGTGTGGGAACGACCTTGACATCATAAATGCCGTGATCGTTAAGCATCTTCTGTGCTACTTCCGCTCCGCTCATTCCGTTAGGGAGTCTTATCTGTGAATATTTTCTGAATCGGCTCTGGAGCATCTGCTGGACCAGAAAACTCAGAATCATCACGATGATCATTATCATCCAAATGTTCATTTTTTACTTTTTTAAAAAATTATACTACACTCACGAACTATGTAAATCATACGATTTAGCAACGTCTTACAAAGCAAAAATAAGGATAATTTCGTATTTTTGCATCCGATTTTGAAGAATAGCGTTCAAATGAACAGAAAAGACGACTTTTCGCGATTGGAGATAAATCTCAAGGGATGTCTTGAGAACTACAGATATTTCAGGTCTAGGCTTGAGTCCTCGACAAAATTGCTTGTGCTTGTGAAGGCCAATGCCTACGGTCATGGTGCAGTTGAGTTCGCCTCGCTTATGGAAGAAGCGGGAGCGGATTATCTTGCGGTAGCCTATCCGGTGGAGGGCATGGAACTGCGTGATGCAGGAATCAAATCACCGATTCTCGTGCTTTCGGGCGGTGCGGATTCTTTTGAGGAAATCATCGACCACAATCTGGAACCCGGTATTCCTAACCTCTATTCCTTGAAGACTCTTTGCGAGATTCTGGAGAAAAGGGGAGTGGAGGACTTCCCTGTGCATATCAAGCTGGACAGCGGCATGCATCGTCTCGGATTCATGACCGAGGAAATGAACGAGCTCATGGATTTCATCAAGGACTGCAGATGGGTGAAGGTAAAATCGGTCTACTCGCATCTTGCGGCTGCCGATGAACCTGACAGTGATGACTTCACTTTAGGTCAGATAAGGCTTTTCAAGGAGAATGCGGACCGTCTTACCGAAGCTCTGGGCTACAAGCCTATCTATCATGTGCTGAATTCAGCCGGAATCGAAAGATTCCCTCAGTATCAGTTCGATATGGTTCGTCTTGGTATCGGTATTTATGGTGTCAGCGCAATCCCTGGCGTGCGACTCAGCCCTGTCGCTTCATTCAAGTGCAAGGTCCTTCAGGTGAAGACCCTCATGCCTGGTGACGGAACCATCGGCTATGGAAGACATGGAAAGATCGCTCCGGAAGGAACGGTCATCGCCACCATCCCTGTCGGCTATGCAGACGGACTGGACCGACATCTCAGCAGAGGGAATGCATCTTTTTCTATAAACGGTCACAAGGTGCCTACTATAGGAAACATCTGCATGGATATGACCATGCTTGATGTCACAGGCGTCGATGTCAAGGTTGGTGACACGGTTACGATTTTCGGAGAAGACCCTACTGTCTCTGAACTTGCCGCAATTCTGGATACCATCCCTTATGAAATCCTTACATCGGTTCCTCGCAGAATCGAAAGGATAATAGTCCGATAATTTTTAGTCATGACTGAATTAAGCAATAAATACAAAGTCCTTTTCGTGTGCCTGGGAAACAAATAGTATTTGTTGATTCTTCTATTATTTCATTTATATTCAATAAATTAAAAAAATCATTATTATCTTTGTTCTTGTAAACCAAACTGCGGTTTTATCATATTTTATGTAAACCATAGTGTAAACTGATTACGAGAATGAAGAGTTCTTTACCGACGGTTACCGTCATTCTGTATAAGTCCAAGACGTTGGCTAATGGTGAACATCCCATTATGCTGAGGTTATGTTATAACGGACAGAGGAAGTATAAGAGTTTCGGTTTGTCTTGCTCCGAGAAGATGTGGAATGAGAAGAAGGAGGAAGTCCGTTCTTCTCATCCTTACGCTAAGAGTATGAATACTCTAATTCGTGCTGAGGTAGATAAGGCGAATAAGAGGATAATGGAACTCGAACGTGACAAGAAGGACTATTCTGTTACCACTCTTATGAAGGACTTGTCTAAGTCTGCCACGACGACTACATCCTTGTTCGATATGTTCGAGGAACGTATCTCCTTTTTCAAGAGTACCCACTCTCACAATACCGCAAC
Source organism: Candidatus Cryptobacteroides sp. (assembly GCA_045125535.1). Lineage (GTDB taxonomy): Bacteria > Bacteroidota > Bacteroidia > Bacteroidales > UBA932 > Cryptobacteroides. Next base: position 5,725 of record JBGVNK010000058.1, on the reverse strand, counting down.
GGGGTATCGTACCTTGCTTAATGCTATCAAGCGTTATACGGAGGAAACTGACTATGAATTATTCGAGGTTGATACTGAATGGATACGTGCCTTCGAGGTGTGGCTTCGTGACAATTACAAGGATACCAGTATCAAGAAGTTCTTTGACTGCTTCAAGGCGGTTATGAACCGTGCTGTGGAGTTAGGATATATCAAGGTGTCTCCGTTCGATGATTATAAGTTGATACGTCCTCTTGATACCAAGACGCAGAAACGTGCGTTGAGCGTCGATGAGATGATGACGTTGATGCGTTACTATATGAAGACGTACGGGTTTGGCAAACCGAAACCTAATCTCGAAAAGACTAAGAAACACTATTGGAATGCTAAGTTCCATAGACGTGCCCATACGAAATTAACTCCCATTGACGCTGAGCAGTTGTCGTTGGCTTTATTCATTTGTTCCTATATGTTTCAAGGTTTAGCCCTTGTGGACTTGGCAAATTTGAAGTGGGGTGACATTCGTGATATTGAGGTTATTAACAAGGAGAAGTATGCGAGGGATAGCGGGGAGTACGGCATTGACTATGCTAATGAACATAAGGAAGTTATGGAGTATTATGAGATAAACGTTGCTCGTTCCAAGACTAATAAGCCCGTACGTATCATTGTTGAGCAGATGAATGTTATGCCTTATCTTCTCCCGTTTGCTGAGGCAAGAAAGGGCGTTCCTGATGATGAGGTAGATGATATGTATGTGTTCCCTATATATTCCGAATTGGATGACACTCCTGAAAAGAGGTTCGGTCGTATGACGTATGCTAACTACCTTGTTAATGTTAATCTGAAACGTATAGCGGAGCGTTTGGGGATGAAACCTTTGACATTCTACTCTGCAAGGCATACCTATGCATCGGCATTGTATCACGCTAATGTTCCTATGGGACTGATTGCTCAGAATATGGGTAGGAACCCAGCTGAGATAGAGACGTATCTCAAAGACTTCGATAGAGATAGTGTGATAGATGCTAATCAGCATCTGTATGTAACCTCAACGGAAGCGTATAAGGAAGGTAGGGAGGCAAGGCGTGAGAAAACCCGTGAGGAGCGAGCTGCTGCTTGGGCTGAGTGGGAGTCTAAGCGGGCGGAACCTCTTGCTGCGTCCTTAGATAAGGTATTGGCTGAGGGTGAAGATAGAGGAGAAGGAGTTACAGATTGAACTCCTTCTTAATCCTCTGAACTGAACTTACCGACACTCCGCAGAGCGTTGCTGTATTGCGTATAGACTGCCCCTTTTTAAGGCGTCTGATGACGTTGGCATACTCCTCTGACTTCTGCTCCTTGGACTTAACAGAACCGACTTTTCTGCCCATTTTGACGCCCTTTGCCTTGGCGAGTTCTCTACCGCTGTTGAGGCGGTATTTGATGTTGTCTCGTTCAATCTCGGCAAATGATGAGAGTACCGCTGTAATCATCTTGGCAATCGGGTTCGGTTGTCCGTCCTCGTTGAGGGTGCAGAGAGGTAGGTTCTGTATATAGACGTTCACTCCCGCTTTTGTCAGTTCATCAAGAGTGTTCACTACTATCTTGGTAGAGCGTCCGAGACGACTGATTTCCGACACGCAGAGAGTGTGAACCTTGTTGGTGATGCAGTATTCAATACACTCCGTCAGAACGGGGCGGTTCTCCTTTGCTCCGCTCATCTTTTCCTCGAAGACTGATACTAACGCCATTTCGTTTATGGATATGTACTTCTTCAAGTCTGCTACCTGTCTTTCGGTTGTCTGTCTGTCTCCTGTGGAGGATACTCGGGCGTATATAACTGCTGTATTCATATTGAAAATGTCTATGATTAACTTCTCAACAAAGGTAGTGAATTTATTTGGTATATTCAAATAATTCTTTGATAAAAATGAATACGATAGGCGTATCAAAAAAGTGTACTCAGATAGTATTTTCTGAATACACTTCAACTTTGAATACACTAATGCTTAGAAGTTGACTGACGCACCTATTGATATGGTGTGTAGCTTGTAACCCCAACCAGCTTCGCATTTATATCCTACTCGGAAACTCATTTTTCGATAATCGAATCCAACGCCAGGTGATGCCATAAATGGAATTCCATCTTCTCCTGCGATGGTAACTCCTACTCGACAATCCATATATGGGCTTAATTTCCAATCAAGTAAGTTATACTTCATATCGAAATACACGGGAAAATTCACGCAGTCGTTTACTATATTCATACCGATGCCACCGCCCATATACATTCCGTCTCCGAAACTATATCCGTGTGATGTTGTAAGTTCGATACCGTTGTGGCTAAGTCCTTTACTGATTCCGATATTACCAGTAAGTGACACGTTTCCTCGGTAGCCCTTTTCAAATGCGTGACTGCTTTGTGCAGACGATACTAATGTCGTAAGGAGAAGCGATACGACTACTAAAACTAACTTTCTCATACATTCATATCTTTAAGGTTAATAAAAAGCGTAGACTATCCTATTGAATGGATACTGCGGTTTTCCACAACCTCACCCCTATACGAACAGAATAGCCCACGCAACGCGTGGACATCTTGTTGCTCTTTGGGGGTTTACTTGTATGTGTGGAAATTTCAGTATCCCAAACAACGTCAATGTCTTGTTATATGTCAATAGTACGTATTATCGTCCTATGCTTGCAAAGCTAGTCAATTTATTTGAAACGAACAATTTTCTCCACCTTAGTAATGGGGTGCCTGATTGAGTTTATTTAATAGTTAATCTCGGTAATCCTATCAATAATAGTCACTTCATTAACCTTAAACGGGGTAGTTTCTGCGTCAGGACATAGGCGTAGGACAGTTCGTCACGAAAATTTTACTATATTCATTGACTTTTTCAAGGTTAGACTATATTTATTATAAGAACTACATTGAGTATTCCTCATTGATAGCACATAATAACTTACTAATAACTGATAATGAATATGGTACAACCGAAGAAAAGACTTTACAGAAACGACGTGTCGGCAGAGACACGTGAGAAACAGAGCGTCGCCCACCAAGGACGTAGGCACTCGAACGACACTAAACAGAAGATAAGCAAGGCGATGTGTGACTATTGGGCGAAACTCCCGATGAAACCGATTAACAATAACGACACCTCAACCACAGACATCTATGGCAAAGAGAACTGATTGGGCAGTGAATGTAGATAAACTGCGTGTATGCTTTACAATGCCCGAGAACCTTTATACATACCTCAACGAGCATTACACACGATATGACGAACTAACCAACGCCCGTATATTGGACGAGGACGATTTCAGTCTTGTGTTCATCGAAGGCGATGAGACGAAGATGTCAGCAGTGCTGAATGTTCGTGACGTTGACGGATACTTCCGTCTCGGTACGTTCACGTTCAGCAATAGTGCGAAGTACGAAGGTAAGGCGTTCTTTACCTTTGAGAACGGAGCATTGTACCGAGTATATACGAGAGTTCCGAACGGAGAGCCGACTAACCATATCTGTGACTTGCTGTATGTAGCGGATTTTTATGGAATGACTTTCAACAACGTCACTGAACTTGAACTTGCATTCGACAGCACATACAACTATATCAGCAAGGTACGTAGGATGATAAAGGATGTTGAGAATTACGACTTATACCTCAACGGAAGGAAGGTGACTAACGATGAGACATTGGACGGATATGGCGAGTATTACAGCCGTAGCCGTGTGAAGTTAAGTAAACTGCCTACATTGTACTTCTCACAAGCGAAGGACACAGATATGAAGATGAGGATTTATGACAAAGCACGTGAACTGAACGAGAGCAGTCCACAGAAAACAGAACGTCTGAAAACGTGGTTAGGATGGGAAGATATGAGTAACGTGTATCGTGTTGAGGTTACCCTTCACAACACCAACGTCCGTGACTTTATGGAACGTTTCGGAGAACGTCTGTATAGAGAGAGCGGTGAGCATTCCAATGTGTTGAACCTGCTTGGAATGTCCGACTTCCGCCTCGCTATGTTTCTCGATAGTGTGGATAGGCTCATCTACTTCCGTAATAAGAGAACCCGAGAGAAGATAAGTCTTGTTGAACTCGCCTCGGGTATATAACCAATATACCTGAGCGAGCAATAAGGCGAGCCTATGCGGGGGTAGCCAATACCGTTTGGCGAGGGGTGCAACCCCTTGAAATCGGCAGACGAAAAAGAAAAACTTTACTTATCTTTGCAGAGACTTACTGAAAATACAATAGAAGATATTGTAAACCGTAGTGTAAACCATAAAAATATGAATAATCATAACGATTTGAATATCAATAACAAATACAAAGTCCTTTTCGTGTGCCTGGGAAACATCTGCAGGTCACCTGCTGCGCAAGGCATATTCGAACATGTTGTCCGTGAAAACGGCATGCAGGACAAGTTTGTCGTGGATTCTGCCGGCACTTACAGCGGTCATAGAGGAGAACTTCCTGACAGACGTATGCGTACTGCCGCACTGTATCGAGGTTTTGCCCTGACGCACAAAGCCCGCCCTGTTTCAGGACTGGATTTTCTTGATTTTGACCTCATCATAGCGATGGATGATCAGAATTACGAAGATCTCATGCATCTGGCCCCGTCTGTCGAGGCGACGCATAAGATCAAGAGAATGGCAGACTTCTTCACATCCCGCAAGATCAGTTATGTCCCTGATCCTTATTATATGGGAGCAGAGGGTTTCAGTCTCGTCCTCGATCTCCTTGAAGAGGGATGCCAGAATCTATATGACACCATAGTCAAGGCGGAATTCTAAACTTTTGCTATATTTGTATTTCATATAAAAATTGAATGCTATGAAAAGGTTCTTTATTGTTATGCTCATTTCTCTGTTCTGCGGAGCAGCAACTGCTCAGGACTATACGCCGACCGTGAACTGGCCGTATGTGAATCCGGATTTTTATGACGGTGTGCTGAGACAGATGGGCAATAAGTTGTCAAAGGCAAGATTCAACGTGCATCTTGGTCAGGGTGCTCTTCATATCCTTACTGACGGAGAGATTGCTGAGGCTGCGATAACAGATGTGCTTTCTGTAACCATCGGTGATGAGGAGTTTACCAATGTCGGAGGCAAGATGATGAAGGTGCTGGCTCAGTCTGAGAAAGGCTTTGTCGTTGAAGAAAGGCTTGCAGACTATTCTGCTGTGATAAGGGATGAAGGTGGCGCATATGGTGGCTCAAATGCAAATGCGGCCAAAGGATTCTCATATGATGAGAACTATGGTAACTACAGTTATCTCATCACAAATAATTATGAAGACCTGTTGAGTCAGAAGGAATATGGAGAAGAACTTCCAGTCAATGTTCAGCGTTACATTGTAATTAACGGATTGCCGACTCTTGCCATACGAAAGAATGTGGCAGCGATGGATGGTATTGATAAGAAGGCTTTTTCTGAGTTTCTGAAAGTAGAGAAGATAAACTGGAAGGATCCTCAGGATGTGCTGAAAGTCATAGATTTCATAGTGAAATAAACGATAAAGTCCCGCTTCGGAAGAAGCGGGACTTTATTTTTGGGGTAAGTAAGATTATGCGTTGAGTGAATAGTACTCGCATGTCTTTGCACCCTTCACCTCCACCTCGAGGTTGAGCTTGCCCTCGCGAGCGAGCCATCCGAGTGCAGTGTAGAACTCTGCGCTTGCAAGACCGGTCTCCTTCTTAAGCTTAGACTCACTCATCTTACCATTTGTGTTGAGAGCGTTCCAGA
>JBGVNK010000057.1:0-9986 GCA_045125535.1 Candidatus Cryptobacteroides sp. | reverse complement strand
AAACCCATCCCAGTTCGGATTGGAGTCTGCAACCCGACTCCATGAAGTTGGATTCGCTAGTAATCGCGCATCAGCCATGGCGCGGTGAATACGTTCCCGGGCCTTGTACACACCGCCCGTCAAGCCATGGAAGCCGGGGGTGCCTGAAGTTCGTGACCGCAAGGAGCGACCTAGGGCAAAACTGGTGACTGGGGCTAAGTCGTAACAAGGTAGCCGTACCGGAAGGTGTGGCTGGAACACCTCCTTTTTGGAGCGCGTTATTGACACGAGCTTTTCGGTGAAGTGCAAGGTTCAGTAAGTCTTGCTTTTCTTCAATCTTTTTAAAATATACAGTCCCGTAGCTCAGTTGGTTAGAGCACTACACTGATAATGTAGGGGTCAGCAGTTCAAGTCTGCTCGGGACTACCAAAGTTCTTCGGAATAATACCGTACGGGGGTATAGCTCAGTTGGCTAGAGCACCTGCTTTGCAAGCAGGGGGTCGTCGGTTCGACTCCGACTATCTCCACACGAAGGCTCGATCATTCGATCGGGCCTTTTTTCGTGTTTTGGTCATTCTTTACCCATATGTATAGGCAGACCGTTGCTCAACGAATAATTCAGGTTGTTTTGCATTCCATCCTGGAAATCGGCCATTTGCCCGGACGAGAACGGCACAAAGCAGGCTTGGATAATTCTGCCATCCTTTTTTCAGTTGATCCTAATTCCTGCTGCGTTGCTTGAGGTCCATAGGGGTGTACCTTAAGAAACTTATCTCTTTTGCAAATTATTGATATATAGTAATATATGTAAAATGATTGTCGCCTGAGGTTCATCGATTTATACCTCAGGCGACAGATGGATTCAATAGATATTATTCATTTCGTCTAGCCTTGACCTATATGTGCATCCAGATATGCTGGAACGTATTGAACTTTATTGCCCTTGGCCGGTAAATTGCTATCTTATTGCTGGATTGTCTGTAGGGCAGACAAGTAGTGTAGTGTTATTTAAATGTCGATGATTATGAGGATTTTATTATATGTGATGCTGGGGTGTATGATGATCGGGCAGGTGGCTGCAGGGCAGACTCCTGTGGAGAAGGTCGTTATGGAGTTCGAAGGTGTGGAAGGGGCGAGGGATTTCATCGCTAAGGGAGGTCCGAGGCTTATGATTGCGAAGAATTTTCTCAAGACAACCAATCTGGCGTCGCTCGCGTCAGATGCAGATCAGATTTATGTGCTCAAGATGGGAGCTGCATCCCAGCAGGACAAGGCGGCTTTTCTGGAGAAGCTGCATGCTGCTCTGAAGACATATGAATATCACGGAATGCATCCGTCAAAGAATGGCGAGGTCGAGGCTTACATAAATCGCAGTGATGACGGATATATAACGGAACTCGTTCTTTATAATCCTGAATCATACGTTCTTAACGTCCTTTATGGTAATTTTCCGATCAATGTCCTGCAGCAGATTGAGACATAAGGTCAGCCTCTTTGTATCTACGAAAAAAAAAGTTATTTTTGTAGATTGTAAAAAATAGGCTTTGCTTTAAATGGATACGTCGCTTTTTCTTCAGATGCTTCAGATTGATTCCACTTCCGGAAGGGAAGGGGAGTTTGCTGATTTTCTCGTGGAGAGATTGGCTACATCTGCTTGCAGGGTGGAGAAATTTCCTGTCGAATCGATGACTGTGGATTGTCTTGAGGGATGTCCTCGGCCATATAATATCTTGTTCAGCTGGGGCACACCGAAAGTAGTTTTCTGCAGTCATCTCGATACAGTGCCGCCGTATATAGCACCGACTTGCCATAATGAAGTACAAACCGATTGCGGGTGTAATGATTCCGCGATCATTTATGGCCGCGGGGCGTGTGATGCCAAGGGGCAGATATTCGCGATGTACGAGGCTTGTCTCGAACTTGAGAGACGCGGTCATACGGATTTCGGACTTCTTCTGCTTGCGGGAGAGGAGACCGGTTCGTTCGGAGCGAAGGCATTCAATTCAATGACTGATAAGCCGTTCCTGACAGATGATGTCGTCGTGGTGGTCGGTGAACCTACGGATAACTTCATGGCTTCTGCGGCAAAGGGTACGAAGTCGTTTGAGGTGGAGTTTGAGGGAGAGGCTTTCCATTCGGGTTATCCTCAGTATGGCAGAAGTGCCGTGATGATGTTCAATGATTTCATGAATGCTCTCCGCAGCATCGGTTTCCCGCATGATCCTGTGCTCGGCGAGACTACATGGAACATCGGCAGACTCAGCAGCGACAATCCTCAGAATATATTAAGCGACAGACTGACATGCAGGGTGTATTTCCGTACTACTTTCGAGTCGGATGAGATGGTCTGCAATGTTATGAAGAATATTGCGGGCCTGGAGGCAAAGCTTCGTTTCGGAAGGCCGAAGGCTCAGGACGGTTCGGATATTGTGGCTAAGGAAGTGGCTGATTGGCAGAGATATATGAAGGTTACGGCTTTCGGAGGTGATGCTCCTACACGTTTTGAGGTCTTGGATGGTTTCAAGGCGAAGCCTGTATCTTTCGGCAGTGATGCTCCGCAGCTCAAGTGCTTCGGCAGAAAGATGCTCTGCGGTCCGGGATCGATCCTCGTCGCCCATCGCGACAATGAGCACATCCTCCTCTCCGACCTTGAAAAAGCCGTAGAAAACTATATTGAAATATATAAAACAATAGCAAACAGATAGAATATTAACAAATACTGATATTATGATAATAAGGCGCTTCAGCGCCGCGACACTCGCGTCAGCAAGATGTTCGAAGAACATCGCAGCAGCGATGGCGCCCGACCTGAGCGCAGCGAACGGTCGGCATGCCCCTCGGGGCTGTCAGCGAAGCTGACTGGGGTAGAATTATTACTATCATAATATCAGGTATGAAATAACTGATATTATGATAGTAATGAAATTTGGCGGCACTTCGGTAGCTAATTTCGAGGCCATCACAAGAACGATCTTTATCATCGGGGGCAAACTTGACCAGAAGCCTGTAGTGGTGGTGTCTGCACTTTCCAAGGTGACAGACCTGCTCTACAAGATTTCCGATGCGGCTGCTTCGCAGGATCAGGCTCAGACCCGTGAGCTTCTTGCAGAACTCCGTCTGCGCCATGTGAACCTTGCATCACAGCTTCTCGAGCAGAGCCCGATGATGAAGGAGGATGCTGTGGCTCGCGTGAATGCGATCTGTGACGACCTCGACGAACTTGCGTATGCCGTCTGTGCGGTAGGCGAGCTTTCTGACCGTAACAAGGCTATCATAATCTCAAACGGAGAGCTTCTTTCTTCGACCATCATCTGCTTTGCTATGAATGCAAAGGGCATCAGGACCAATTTCATTGATGCGCGTAAGATGATGGTTACCAATGATTCATATCTCAAGGGTGAGCCTGTGGTAGAAGAGATCGTGAAGAGAGTGCCTGGAATGGTGGCAGAGGCATATGCCGGTATGGATGCAGTGATCACCCAGGGATTCATCGCTTCCAACCTCAAGGGTGAGCAGACTGTGCTCGGACGTGGCGGTTCCGATTATTCCGCTTCGCTCATAGGTATGGCTGTGGATGCTGAGAGGATCGAGATCTGGACTGACGTGGATGGCGTCCGTACAGCAGATCCGCGCAGGGTTCCTAACACTAAATATCTCGAGAAGATTTCATTCGAAGAGGCTGCTGAGATGGCGCATTTCGGTGCGAAGGTGCTTCATCCGCTGACCATCGAGCCTGCCGTGAAGAAGAATATTCCTTTGTTTGTCCTCAATTCGATGAATCCTTCGGGCAAGGGTACTGCAATCCTTCGCAGTGAACTCATCGAGGACGGCGTGAAGTCGGTTTCGTTCAAGGAGAATATCAGGGTGATAAATATTTTCTCGATGAGGATGATCAATACTTCCGGATTCCTTCGCCGTGTGTTCGAGATCTTCAGTGAGAACAAGGTGTCGGTCGATCTCATAAGTACTTCAGAGGCGAATATCTCCGTTACCGTGGATGCTTCGCAGAAGATCGATAATGTCGTGGAGCAGCTTTCTGAGTTCTCGGATGTCATAGTGGATGACGACAAGTCGCAGGTGTCGGTGATCGGAAAGAACATCGTTCGTCTTAACGGCATGCTCAAGAAGACTTTCACTCCTTTGAAGAAATGCAATGTATATATGATCTCTCAGGGTGCGTCTTTCGTGAATATCAGCTTTGTGGTTGACCGTGAGGAACTTGATGAGGTTGTGCTCGGCCTCCATGATCATCTGTTTGACAATCCTGACGATCCGCTTGGGTGGTAATGTTGTTGAATAAGGTGGTGAGTTAAGAGGTATTGAAAAAAGGAATAAGGTCGGAAATATGAAGATTTTAATCAGCGGTTACGGAAAAATGGGAAAGATGATCGAGAAGATCGTTCTTTCAAAAGATATGGAATATGCGGGATGGAGCGAGGCCATCACCGAGACAGACCCTGCATTGGCAAAGGAATGTGTCTGCATCGACTTCACTACTCCTGCGGCATTCAGGGCGAACTACAGGTTCCTTGCTGAGAATTTCAAGGCTGTGGTGGTGGGAACTACCGGTTGGGCTGACATCAAGGACGAGGTGATCGCATATTTCGAGAAATGCGGAACTCCGATGATCTGGGCGACCAATTTCTCTATTGGCGTCAATGTGTTCTTCGCTGTGACCGAGCATGTTTCAAGACTTCTCGGTGAGGCTGGAGGATACAGTCCTTATATGATCGAGATGCATCACTGCCATAAACTCGATGCTCCTAGCGGAACTGCAAAGTCTCTTGCTGACCTTGTGGATGCTAATATGGGCGGTCATGTGGATGTGCAGTCGGTGCGTTGCGGTGAGATCCCGGGAATCCATACTGTGGGATTCGAGGGCGCAAATGACCGTATTACAATGACTCACGAGGCATTCTCGCGTGAGGGTTTTGCTGCCGGTGCGGTTGCTGCAGCTCTCAAGACAGAGGGACTCACCGGTGTGCATGAGTTTCGTGATCTTATCAGATAGATTTCCGGTCAAGCCGGCAATGACGTCATGCCCGACCTGATCGGGCATCTTAAATGGAAAAACATGAGTATATGAACAAGATAGATTTATCAGGCTGTGGAACAGCCCTTATAACTCCTTTCAGGAACGGGGAAGTCGATTACGATGCGTTCGCTGCATTGGTTGACCGACAGGTGGCTGCCGGAATCGATGTGCTCGTGCCTCTCGGCACTACAGGTGAAACCCCATGTCTCGAAGATGATGAGCGTATAAAGGTCCTTCAGATCGCCAAGGAGCATGGCAACGGCCTTCCTATAATAGCCGGAGGCGGAACGAATTCGCTCCAGCATACCATCAGGAGCATGCGTCAGCTCGAGCCGTATGGCGTAGATGCCTTCCTTATTGTTGTACCATATTACAACAAGCCTACTCAGGAGGGTCAGTATCAGTATTTCAAGGCTGTGGCAGAATCTATAGACAAGCCTATAGTATTATATAATGTGCCTGGCCGTACAGGTGCAAATATGTCAGCTGAGACAACGCTCAGACTTGCAGAGATCGATAATATCGTGGCGGTGAAGGAGGCTTCGGGCAACAGGGAGCAGATCATGGAGATTCTGCGTAATGCTCCGGAAGGATTCCAGGTGCTCAGCGGAAATGATGACGACACTCTCTGGATGATGGAGAACGGCGGTGCCGGCATCATCAGTGTGGCTTCGAATGTTGCGCCTGTTCAGATGGCAGAGTTCATCAAGGCTATACGCGAGGGTCGCACTGAGGACGCGCATGCATGGAATGAAAAGCTTACTCCGCTTTTCACCAACTGTTTCGTGGAGAGCAACCCGATCCCGGCAAAGGCTGCGATGGCGGCAATGGGACTTATTGCCAATGAACTGCGTCTGCCTCTCGTTCCTTGCCAGCCTGCTACATACGACCTTATGGTCGAGACTGTAAAGGCTTTGATGTAAAATTAAAAGTATGACACCATGGTCAGAAAAAGCCGTTTTTATAGCCAAGGTGTAAATATAAAGCATATGACAGAAATAGAAATTTTCAATAATCTGATAGCCGATCTTGAAAGCGGCAAGACCCGTGTGGCTGAGAAGGTCGACGGACAGTGGAAGGTGAATTCGTGGGTGAAGGAGGGAATTCTTGCAGGATTCCGCCTGGGAAAGCTCACAGATATGTCGCAGGGACAGTTTTCGTTCTTTGACAAGGATACCATTCCGGCGCGCAGATTCACTGCGGAGAATGGTGTGAGGATCGTTCCGGGCGGAAGCAGCGTGCGTGTGGGTGCATACCTTGCGCCGTCAGTGATCATGATGCCGCCGGCATATGTGAATATCGGAGCTTATGTGGATGAGGGAACGATGATCGACTCGCATGCTCTTGTGGGCTCTTGCGCTCAGGTGGGCAAGCATGTGCATCTTTCTGCTGCGTCCCAGCTCGGCGGTGTGCTCGAGCCTGTCGGTGCTCTTCCGGTGATCATCGAGGACAATGTGTTCATCGGCGGCAACTGCGGAATCTATGAGGGAACCATCGTGAAGAAGAATGCTGTGATCGGTACTGGTGTGATAATCAATGCTTCTACGGCTATCTTCGATTCGACTACAGGTGAATATATCAGAGCAAACGAGAACGGTCAGATGGTCGTTCCTGAGGGTGCGGTTGTTGTGGCCGGAAGCCGTCCTATGTCAAAGGGACCGGGTGCGGAACAGGGAATCCATCTTTATTGTCCGGTGATCGTGAAGTATCGTGACGAGAAGACTTCGGGATCCATCACTCTCGAAGATATGCTGAGATGAGTAAATTTTCAAAAGATACGGAATCGTTTTTCAGGTCGCCTGTGAGGGATATCTTCAAGAAGGTTGACCTGAATTCCATTTATTCTTTCGCCGGAGGCTATCCTTCTGCAGAGACATTTCCGCTTGAAGATATAAGAGAGACCATGTCTGAGGTCATTGATAAATATGGCGGAAAGGCTTTTCAATATGGTGCCACTCAGGGTGTTCCTGAACTTCGCGAGGCTGTTGCCGAGCGATATGGAGTTCCTGTGGAAAGGGTGCAGATAACTTCTTCTTCTCAGCAGGGAATTGATGTGTGCACAAGAGTTCTAGTAGATCCGGGTGACGTGGTCCTGACTTCAAATCCGTCATATCTTGGTGCGATTCAGTCGTTCTGTTCTTACCGAGCCGACATCAGAGGTGTGGCTCATGTGGCTGATATCGAGGCATTCCGCAAGGCTTATGAGGAGATAATCGCTGCTGTACGTGAGGAAGGGAAGAGGATCAAGTTCCTCTATATGATTCCGGATTTTCAGAATCCTTCAGGAGAAAGTCTGACTCTGGAAGAGCGCAGGATGCTGGTGCAGCTGGCACAGGAGCATGATTTCCTGATTGTCGAGGACAGCCCTTATCGTGAACTGCGTTATGAGGGTGAGCCGGTTCCGACAATGTATTCTCTCGATTCTGACAGGGTGATTCATCTGGGATCCTTTTCCAAGATTTTTGCACCGGGTTTCCGTCTGGGCTGGGCTATAGCTCATCCTGACATTCTGGATAAGATATATGTCTGCAAACAGTCGCTTGACCTTTGTCCGCCGATCTTCGACCAGTATGTGGCGGCAGAGTTCCTTTCGAGCGGCAGACTGGATGCCAATCTGCTCAAGACAATAGAATTATATAAGGGTAAGCGTGACCTTATGCTCTCACTGTTAGAAGAACATATGCCTGCTGAGGTGAAGTGGACTCATCCTGAAGGAGGTCTGTTCCTTTTCCTTACTCTTCCGGAAGGGTTCGATGCAGTGGCGTTCTATGACAAGGCGCTGACTGCCGGAGTCGCTTATGTGGCGGGAGAATTCTTCCATCCTGACCGTAGCGGCAAGAATACGATGAGGCTCAATTTCTCGTTCATGACACCGGAAAGGATTTCTGAAGGAGTACGCCTTCTGGCAGAATTACTGAAAAACGAAATTTGTTGATCTGTAGTGTTTTATGTAAAATCGCATGAGGCATCTGCTGCAGGCGATTTTGCGTAGATGTTTGATATATAATAGGTTATGAATCGCATTAAATTCTATAAATATCAAGGTGCAGGGAATGATTTCCTGATTGCGGACAACCGTGACGGACACATCGTCGAGAAAGATGGCTTTCTGTCTGTTGTTATGGAAGATGGGGCTCAGTGGACCAGGTCAATAGCCGATCTCTGCGACCGTCGTTACGGTGTGGGGGCTGACGGTCTTATGCTGCTTGAATCCGCTTGCGCCTGTGATCCGCACGACGATAATGATTGTGCGAAGACGGATTTCCGTATGGTGTATTTCAATTCCGACGGTTCGGGTGGAATGATGTGCGGTAACGGCGGACGCTGCATTGTGGCTTTTGCCGCGGATATGGGTGTTGAACATTCGGGAGAGGCTTATGTGTTTGAGGCCGCTGACGGACTTCATGAGGCTCAGGTCCTTGAGTATGAAGGTGGTGTGAAGACGGTGCGTCTGAAGATGAAGGATGTGTCTGAAGTTACTCACTATGACGTGCTTACTGGTGTGGGTTGTCCATCCGAGGGATGGTTTCTCGATACCGGCACAAGACATTTCGTAAGACAGGTGAGCGGGCTTGAGGAATATGATGTGACAGGCGAGGGCCGTGAGATCAGATATGGTGCGGAAGAATTGAAGCCTATAGGTGCAAATGTCAATTTCATAGAACCTGCTGATGGTGTGCTGAAGGTGCGTACTTATGAGAAAGGCGTTGAAGATGAGACTTTTGCGTGCGGCACCGGTATAGTGGCGTCTGCTATTGCAGCGCATATGATAGGGGTTCCTCCTTCTTCTGGTGAGTGCCAGGTCGTTGTTTATGATATTCAGGTAAGACGTGACAGGCTCAGCGTTGATTTCAGACCTTGTGCTTCAGGCGGTCATGTTGCAGAAGATGTATACCTGACAGGTCCTGCGGCTTATATTGCCGAAATCACTTTTTGATGTATATTTGCATCCTCATCCTTTCAAGTTGAGGATGTATTAATTTAATGTTATATATATGAAGAAGTTATTAGTAGTGTTTTTTGCGGCCATGATGGTCGCGTCATGTCTCGGCGACGGCCCGACTAACAGCCGTCAGTATAATCTGGTTGCCAGTTTCGAGTATGTGAACGATTATGATATTCCTAGTCAGTTCGGTGAGGACAGTCTTTATCTTGATGAGACGAACGGTCTTGGGCTGCTTTGGAATGATATGGCTTTCATGCATAAGCTCAGTGAGGACAAGAAGGATGTCAAAGGAGGTTTCGTTCTTTCATGTCTCAAAGGAAGAGTGTATAAGGACGGATATGAGTCAGACAAATCTTCCGATCTTTACAGAGTGAATGCACCTGCTGACAGTTCGAGAATGTATATGGTGTTTGTTGATGCAGGCGTGAATGAAATGATGCCGGCTCACGATATGGAATTCATTGCAGACCAGTATGGTTCATGTACTGTTCTCGGATGTTTTGTGAATGTTCCTGTTTATGTCGCTGCTGCTGCATCAAAGGAATTCAAGGATGGTGATGCATTGACGCTCAAGGCTACCGGCTATCTCGGAGGAAAGGTGACTGCAGAGAAGTCTATCGATCTGATCACTTGTGCTGATGGAAAAGTTACCTTGCCTGAGAAATGGACTCCGTTTGATCTTGCTGCACTTGGCGATATACAGTATATCGATATGGATGTGGAGTCTTCGAATGAAAATGTGCCGGAAGTGTTCTGCATGGACAATTTTGTTGCGAAAGTCGATATAGAATATTAAGTCTCAACTGCAACACCAAAGCAGTTTATATGTAAGAGCCGGGATTTCCTGGCTCTTTTCGGTTAAAAAATGCAAAACAACCGGGATTTTGGCTCACCTGCAAAACCCTGTGTTTGCGATTAAATAATCAAGAGGTATCTTTGTAATCTAAATCAGAGACACCTTAATTTATGAAACAGGAAGAGTTGATGCTTTCATTGGCAAAGTTGATGTTCCCATCGGAACTGTTA
>JBGVNK010000056.1:0-5184 GCA_045125535.1 Candidatus Cryptobacteroides sp. | reverse complement strand
GGATGGAAATAGCATCAGCGGGTATAACCTGTTCGTGTCAGCATATCACGGATTTGCACAGCTGGGGAATGAGCATGTGCCGGTACCGAAGAAGTTTGAGCCGTTCCCGATCTTTTCTTTGGATTTCATTTCTGCCGAGAAGGTCTCGCTGTTTGACGTGCAGCTGCGGTTCAAACTGACTTTGTGCGGAACCTCAAAGTATAACAGGTATCGAGTTCTTGGGAAGATTCAGATCGAGGAGCCAGGAGTCGGTTGTCATCCTGGCAAGATGAGAAACTTTCTATCAGAGTCCGTTCCTGATGATGCGAGTGCAGAAGTATCTTTTGTAGTGCCGATGAACAGAAATGATCTGCAGATGTTCCAGATACATATCAGGTATCTTCTCCTGGATACAGTAACAGGATATCGTTCTCTTTATCATAGTTTGTCTGCTCTTGGCAATATCGGTTAAATAGCAATAAGTCAGCAACTTAAAGCAAGATAAAGCATTGAAAACCAACTCTCTATAAACGCTTCGTCTATTGTATATCTTTGCTTTCAGAGATTTAATTTAGAGTATGAAAGCACTGCCATCAATAGCATTCAATGAGTTCAAGGGTTCAGCTGGGGACGTGACGGCCAGAGTATCAAAAGGCCGTCAGGTTCTCTCAGCTCGTTCTATGCATTCATCATCAAAGACACCGCCTCAGGCTGTGTCTCGTAACAGACTTGCTAAGATCTCAAGGTCTTACAAAAAGCTCACAGATGAGCAGATGAAGGCTTGGGCTGTGCTTGCTGAGAAGATGAAAGGTATTTCCACTTTCGGCCAGGCTGCAGAGTTGACTCCGCACAATGCTTTTGTCAGGATTAATTCCAATCTACAGATGGTAGGTATGCCGTTGCTCAATGATGCTCCGGCGTACATCAATGATGTTCCTGAGGTTCTATATGAAGACCTTTGGATTTCTCCTGATATGATCATTTTCACAGGTCTTGAACAGCCGTCTGACAGCCATGTCCTTGTTTTCAAGATGTCACCGGCCCTCAGTCCTGGAGTGTCTTCCGGTTGGGGTCAGACAGTAATCATCACTCCTGGAATGGCTCCGGATTGGGGCGATGCAGATTTGACTGCGCTTTATACAGATGTAATGGGCGTTACTCCAGAGGCAGGTAAGAAGTACTTCTGTGAGTTCTACTGGATGGACAAGAATACCGGATTTACAGGTGAATCAATGGCCATCAGTGCAGTATGCAAAGCTGGTTCTACAGCGTACAACCGAGAATATACTCCACGTGTGATGATAACCCAGAAGCAGGTCGTTCCTACTGATGAAACGGCGTCAGTAGAAGATTTCAAGTTTGAGTTGTCACCTGGTTCTGTATTGGCTGCTGCTAGCGGTAAATTCAACGATATGATTCCATGTTCTTATCTGTATCTCAAAGTTGAAAATCCTCCAGAGGATATCAGATATGGTCATCACTGCTTCCTAGCCAGAACGTTCCCAGGCACAAGATACGACAGTAGGTATCAAGTTCAATATAGGGATTTGTATCCTGATTTTGGAGGACCATACTCTAAACTGAGCGTTTCTTGTCGTGCTGGTGGTGTAGGTGATGGATTTGAAATCTTTGGTACATGTGCAATCGGTTAATTAGATTTTGAGTTATGATTATTGCGACAGGAAATAATTTCGGAGCAGGTGAAATCTGCTTCAAAGACTATCAGACAGATAATATGGTAGTTCTGCAGGGAAAGTTTGTAGTCGATGCAAGTCATGAGGCTTTTCAGAATGCAGATATTCTTGAGATATATGTTCCTACTTTGACTCTCGGGAAAAGTACTGAGGTTCCGGCTTATATGGTAGGAAAGGCCATGGATTATAATGACCTTATGCAGCCAAGAGGTACAATCGTCAAAACTTGGCTGAAAGGACATAATACTATCTGCATAGAGAAGATAACCGATTGGGATATTGGAACTGAGCTGACCTATTACTTTGCTCTTGCCTATATCTCGCTGGGTAAGAGAGCTGAGTATAAGCGTGAAGGCGGAGTGATACTTAAGCTTACAGAGCCGTCAGTCGATGGCGAATGGAGACTGTCGACACAAGGTATGTGTGTGGTCAGGGACAATTGGGTGTTCTGTTGTGCTCCGTTTGATGACCTCTATTCTTCTGAAGATGATATTCCATTTACATTCCGTTTGGAGGGTTTGCCTGATGACATTGAATTAGACATTCCTATGATTGGAAATGATTCCAGCTGGGCTAGACCTGGTAATCACATGCCGGAATTCCATATCAAAGGAGACTTGTTTTCATGTGAGAAAGGCTTGCCTGAGAGTATCAATCATCAGAATGGAGACCAGTTCTTTCATTTTTTCGCTGTGCGAGATAAACAAAATGAGAATTTATAAACCCCTTAATATTTTACTATTATGAAGTACATTCCTTCTATCGCTTTTGAGGAGATGTCAGGCTCCGCAAAAGGAGTGACCGCAGCCAAGGTGCGTGGTCGCAAGTACATCAGGAACCGCGGTTATGGCGGTGGATTCAAGACCTCAGCTCAGGCAGCTGTGAAGTCAATCTTCAAGCAGCTCTCGCAGAACTGGAAATCTCTCACCAATGCTCAGATCCTTGCGTGGAATGCTCTCGCAAACACGCAGAAGGGCAAGAGTGTTCTCGGAACCTCTTCGAAAATCTCAGGTGCCAACCTGTATTCTCGTCTGAACTTCTGGATCGTCAAGTGTGGCGGTGCAGCCCTCGCAACTCCTCCTACCCTTGTAGGTGTGGATGCTCCAGCAGAGGCAGAGGTGGACTACGGCGCAGATGCGTTCACATTCCAGCTGACCGACATGCCTGATTCAACCGAGGATCTCAAGCTCGTCATCATGGCATCCGCTCCTCAGAGCAATGGTGTGACCAAGGCATTCAGCAAGGCTGTCCAGATTGGTGATCCTCGTGAGATCGTCGATGCTGCAATCGACATCAAGGCAGAGTACGAGGCTGTTCACGGAGTTCCAAACACCGCTGCACCGAAAGTATTCATGAAATACTTCTTTGTTAACTCAAAGACCGGTGAGAAGTCTGGCGAGATGCTCGTACAGGCAACCTACGCAGAGTAATCCTGCATGTCCTCCATCCTCATCACCCCGTCCGCCACGCATGGCTGGCGGGGTTTTGTGTAACCCTAAGTACAGCAATAATCATGAAGACCTCACCTAAAGGAATCGCTTTGATAAAAGAGTTTGAAGGACTGCGTCTGAAGGCATATCTCTGCCCAGGTAGAGTATGGACCATTGGCTACGGCCACACAGCCGGTGTCAAATCCGGTATGGTCATCAGCAAGGCTCAGGCAGAAGAGTTCCTCCTGTCAGACATTGCAGTCTTTGAGAAGGCCGTCAATGACCAGAACCTGGATCTCACTCAAAACATGTTCGATGCCCTGGTATCGTTCACGTTCAATGTAGGAGTGGGCAACTTCAAGCGTTCAACTCTCCTGTGCAAAATCAAGGTCAATCCGTGGGACAACTCCATAATGGACGAGTTCCTCCGCTGGGTATATTCCAAAGGACGTGTCCTTCCTGGACTCCAACGAAGAAGACTGGCTGAGATGAAGCTGTACTTCTCAAAAGACTAGCATTATGGAAAACACCAACACACTCGACTTCATCGGAACTTATATCATTCCGACAGTCACAGCTGCGGTAGGTTGGTTTGCGGGTTCCAGGAAGCGAAGAAACGACTACCTTCAGGATCTACAAGCCTCTATTGCTCTGCTATCATCAGAGAATAAGAAACTGCTGGAAGACATCACAGCTGTAAATACTGAGATCGTAGCAGTCCGCAAAGAGAATGAAGAACTCAAAGCCTCCGTGGACCGTCTCTGCACTGAGAACGCACAGCTCAAGGATGAAATCAGACAGCTAAAGGAGAAGATGCTATGAGACGATGTATAAGATTGCTGACCACTTTATTGGTCCTGCAAGGTTGCTGTCCGAAGTTCTATCCTCAGACCACAACCACAGTAGAACACTTTGAAGTTGTCAAAGAGGTTGTTCGAGACACAGTAGTCCAGGTACAGCCTGACTCTTCCATCCTCCAGGCTCTCATCAAATGTGACTCCACAGGAAGGGCAAGACTCCAAGAGATCCAAACCCTCAAGGAATCTGCCCGGCTCCAGCAGTCCATCAAGATGGAAGCAGACCCACTACCCTACCAGCCCACAGTAATAACAGTCACAGCCACAGTCGACTCAATGGGAATCTATCTCACCTACAAAGACCGCTTCAAGGAATCAGTAGAAACACGCGAAATAGAGACCATAATCGAGAAGGAAGTCAACATCCTCCACTGGTGGCAGAAACTCCTTATGTGGGTAGGCGGAATAGTACTAGCAATAACAGTCGGATGGATAATCGGAAGACTTGCCACAAGATATCTGTGAAGCCATCTGACACAAGAGTAAAATCACTGGCAAGATCACTCTTGAAGAGGTCCTGATGGACGGCATAAATTACTTGCCAAAACAGAAGATAAACACAGAAAATAAGTACCCAAAGTACATTAAATATTAGCGATAAATCACTATATTTGTACCGTAGGAGCATAACGGAAAGTTATGGATTGTAATAGATTACATTTTATCTCCACAAGAAAATCGTACACTATTTGTACCTTAAACTTGTAAGTTATTGATTATCAACATAACTTACTTACTGCATCGGGAAATAGGAAAACTAAACAAAATAGAAATAAGTCACCGACGAAGTCGGTAAATACGAAGAGGTCCGCTCGTTGAAATCTCGCTTTCATAAGAGTGGGCCTCTTTGGATTTACAGGGAGCGCAGCGACCGGACTTATTTCTGTTGATAAAGTTTCTAATACTCCAGATGAAGATAGCAAGATTCAAGAATATGTCGCCGAGGACTTACCGCCCCACCCCAACGATTGTGCGAGCGCCCCGCGCGAGCAAAATCTCCACAAACTACAACCTGCTTGGCTTCAGAATAAACATATTTCTTCATTCCTTTACTGTCTTCTGTTTATAAGATTCACTACCACCTTGACAAGGATATCCATCTCGTCCATTCGGCTTTCGGCAATCATCAGAGTCAATGCGACCAGAGTACCGTCCGCTATTCTTTTGGTACCATCAGGACGATATAGGATGCCATTGTTTAGCATAAACCATAAGAATAGGGTC
>JBGVNK010000055.1:0-22192 GCA_045125535.1 Candidatus Cryptobacteroides sp. | reverse complement strand
GGCTTACACTCAGGCAATTTTCCAGAGAGGAACAGAGATCGCTGCTAAGATGGGTCTAATCCTCGTTGACACAAAGTATGAGTTCGGAAAGAAGGACGGCAAGATCTACCTCATGGACGAGATCCACACTCCGGATTCTTCAAGATATTTCTACTCAGAGGGTTACGAGGAACGTCTCGCAAAGGGCGAGAAGCAGAAGCAGCTTTCGAAGGAGTTCGTGCGCGAGTGGCTCATGGCCAACGGCTTCCAGGGTCAGGACGGCCAGCAGGTTCCTGAGATGACAGAGGACATCGTGAACGGCATCACAGACCGCTACATCGAGCTCTACGAGAACATCACAGGCGACAAGTTCGAGAAGGCGGAAGACGCAGACATCCTCGCTCGCATCGAGAAGAACGTTACAGAGTGCCTCAACACACTCTAATCCATACTAAACGGAAAAAAATAAGGGCGACCCGACGGGCCGCCCTGATTTTTATTTTTGAGTTAAATATTCTTCTTGGGATTCTTTGAAAACATCCTCCAGATTGATCGCACCTCCAGATTGTGATTTCCATTCTTTATAGAATTTATTGTTCTGAGCCTGTTCATACAGCAAAAGATCATAACAATATGCAGGTAATCCTTGTTCCACAAAATAATCTCGGCCAACTGTCAGACGCATCTCATCGTTTTTCACCAAAGTCTTTGTGAAATAAATCTCTATCATCTTGTCTTTAATGGCAATCTGTTCGCTCGTCTTAAGAGAATCTGGTAACAGCAGTCCTATCTGATCTGCATATTCCATATATTGCTCTTGTGAAATAACCTTTACATTATTACAAGAATACAATATAAGCGAGATAAAAAAAATAATTGACTTTTTCATACTATCTATTTTAATTATATATCTGAGCATCTTTAATATTTAATTTCCAAGAACAAATTCCACCACCAGAACACGTTGTTTGGTATCGTACGGTAAGTGCACTATTGGTATAGTTAATCCGTACTTCCACTTCCTGCTGTATCATAACACTCTGAATATCTACAATCGAACCTTGTATAGTTGTAACCATACTTCCACCAAAGGGATAATTTCTTGCAAAGCAATTCGCAGTAATTGATGACGCCTCTACTGGAGGCAGCATATATGTTTCTTCCTGAGGGGAATTATCATAAGCTTCGATTACTCCATTAATACTAACTTCCTTGGTTTCACAGTTAAATGGATCAACTTTAAATTTAGAATATGTTGCATCGGAAATTCTAACTTCTGTTATATTCTTATCTATCCTCCAATGATTTAACTCTTGAGTAATTATCTCATTAAATTCATCGATTTTTGCGACCAACATTTCATATGCTTTAGAAGAATATCCTAAAGCTATAGCATCAATAAGGTCTAAGTCTAGTTGATATTGTTGGTCAACAAAACTAAGATAGCCAAGTTCAATGATCTCTACGGCTTGCTTTTGACAGTCATATTCAGACAGCTCATAATCTGATAAAATATCTGAACACGAAACGGTTAAAATTAACCCGATAAATAGAAGAGTAAATTTAGTTTTCATAATCATTGCAATTTAAGGTTAACAATAGATTCAGTGAGCTCACATTGCAATTTTATAGACATTCATTCGTTTTTACAAAAATAAACTCTCATATTGCCGACAGAAAGACTAACATCTTGCTATCAATCCAATTCAGCCATCTTGTCACGAAGGAAGAAATCAAGGTTGGTCTTATACTCCTTCAGGCCGAGTTTCTTTCTGATTATGCTGCTGAAATTGTAATACGACTGGTCTGCAAGCCCCATGTATGCCGCGATCTCATTTCCT
Organism: Candidatus Cryptobacteroides sp.; assembly: GCA_045125535.1. Classification (GTDB taxonomy): domain Bacteria; phylum Bacteroidota; class Bacteroidia; order Bacteroidales; family UBA932; genus Cryptobacteroides. The sequence goes on along the minus strand of JBGVNK010000055.1, from coordinate 20,372 downwards.
CGCATTCCCATGCAGTAGAGGCAGCAGCAGCCTCTTTCTCGCTCAGTCAGACCGCAGTTCATAAGAAAAGATGCAAAATCGGGATGCAAGGCCTCGAATGTCCGGCAAGTAGATTCAAGGAAAGTGTCTTTTGCAGCAATGAGTGCACGAAGCTCCTCTTCTGCTTCCTTTGAAGAAAAATTCGGACTTATCTTGCTAAGAGTCAATCTGTTGAAAACTTCCATTCTCTGTATCAAGGCATCACGCAGATCCTTATCCAAAGTCTTGTTTTCATACATCTCCTTAAGTCTGCAGATTTCCTCTTCAGCCTTCATCATCAACTCTGAATATGCAGCAACCTCCTTCCTTTTGACATCCAGACGGTGTCTCAAGATGAGAAATCCTACAAGCGACACCAGAAGCAGAATCAAGACCGACAATCCTGCAATCACCAGCTGATGCCTGTGATTCAGAACAGAGATTTCAGCCTCATTCTGCTGTTCTTTCAGAAGCATATCACTGTCCAGCAGCTCCTGAAACTCTTCTTCTACACCTGCAATATACTTTTTATGACTTTCCAGAGCCTCATCGTGGCGACCCGTTCTTTCCATAATATGCGCTCTGACCCCGTGATACGCGACATCACCATTTACCCTCTGATTATAAAGCAGATAATTATCCAAAGCCGTCAGTGCTTCATCCTGCTGTCCCAATAATGAATATGTGTATGCAACATTCAGCCAATAAATATACTGATCTTCAATCTCTGACCTGATTTCAGTCAACACATCAGGCAGCTTGGATTTATCTGTAGCACGATATATATTCAATTTCGTATCATAGTATTTGGCCAAGCCTACGGGACTAAGTTCATCCAGATCTCCCTCTATCTCATTCAGGAATGAAGTAGCAGCATCGTATCTGCCTAATAAAACATAGCCTCTTATCGCTTCCAGCAGATAGCCAAGATAGTTTCCTTTGAAATCTCCGGCTTTCTCAAAAGACTCGTAAGCCTTCAGTGCCTGTCCGACAGCAGTCTGATAATCCTGCATGTACTGGCTCATCAGATACTTGCCAAGCCATATCATGCCTATCATGTAATCATCTGGTTGTTCTAAAGAAAGACGCTGAGCAGCAAGGATATGATCATACGCATTGACATAATCCCCAGCCTGCCTCATGGCCATGGCCTTGAATATGTGATGACGCTGGATGTTCAGAGGGCCTCCGCGTTCGAGATACATTTCTGCCACACCTTCGTTCACCCACGGCATGCTCATGTCTGTCACCTCCTTGTTCATAAGAAGGTCCAGATGGTTGAGTGAACCGTCTGATGTGATCTCGAGACGCACCCTGTCGGACATGGTTGCGACTTCGTAATCTGTATCATTGCCGTTTCGGCATGAAGCAAGCAGCAGGACCGCCAATAAGAGTTGCAGATGTTTCATGGCTCTGTGAATTAATTTCTTGACCGCAATTTCGCCAAAATCCACGACCTCACCAAATAAAAACTCTAACATTTAATAATAGACCTGACACACTTTAACATGAAAATCGTGCTAGGTCTCGGCAAAATGATTAGACCTGACACACTTTAACATGAAAATCGTGCTAGGTCTCGGCAAAATGATTAGACTTGACACACTTTAACATGGAAATCATGCTAGGTCTAAGTCAGATTATTTCGCCAGAGGGAATAATACTTGGATTTTTACCTCTGAACTGCAAAAAACGGCTGATTTCATCGCAAAATGCCTTTTCAGAGGTAAAATATTGCGGTTTTTTACCTCTGAGAACACACATCAGGCTGAATGTTAGAGTTCCTATCGGTATTCGGTGAGTTTGAGGCGGTATTTGTTGCTTCCGAAGTTGCGGAAAAATCTGCGGGCCTCGCTCTGAGCAGTTTTTTCTTCATCAGCAACCTCACCTGATGTCCTGATAGCTTTTCTTGCCCAAGTGTTGCAGTCCACTGTAAATGCCACCGGATCCTTCTGATCTTCAAGGGTAAATCCAAGCTTCTCATATACAGTACCTTCCGACCATTCAAGGTCGGCATAGCTCATTATGTCGTCGGGTTGGACTTCCTTTATGAAATGCTTGAGCATCTTGCCCATGCCTCCGTTGATCCTTACGCCGGGAAGGGAAGCATATCTGGTCCATTCGTATGACCTGATGGTCTTCTCGCCCTTCACCCATTTGCGGGCGTTGGAAAATTCAGCTACAGCTATGAGAGTGCCAGGTTTCAGGGCTTCACTTATATTGCCACTTTGTTCCAGGTTGTTTTCCTGATCTGGGTAGGAAAGCTGGATTTGGGATCTCCATCCTGTATGCCTCCTCAGAAACATGCCATACCTGTATCTGCATGCCGCATCCCCATAACTGTGGTTGGCCTCCAGAAATGCCGCCGCCTCAGTCTTGTCGATCTTCCTGATCTCGCAGTTGCGCGCATACACCGGAAAGAATACCTCCAGATGTGCCAGAAGCCTTTCCTTCATCATCTCCCCCTGACTTCTCCACCTGTCCTCTGTGATCATCAGCGGCTGCCTGCCAGTTTCTTCTGTCAGTCTCTTTATCAGCTCCAACAGCCCAGACGATTGCTTTTCAGCATCTTCCTGGCTACGCGCCGTGATCCGTACCGGTATGACCAACCTTCGTCGGCCGTCCTTCAAGCCAACGCAAATGACATCACAGCCACAGACGGATTCAATCTTACATCCGAATCCCTCTGCTGTCAGAAATACCAGTATGTCCTCTGCGAGATTCATCCGGTGGGCTTACCTTTTACCTTCAGTGATATTGAGCTTGTCAAGCAATGCTCTGACTTCCAGAGGATTGTCGCTTGTTATCTGGTCGACTCCCAAGCCGATCATCTTTTCCATATCGTGCTCTTTGTTGACAGTCCATACGTTCACGCTCATTTTGTTGCTATGGGCGTTTCTGATCCATTTGCTGTTGAGGCTCAGTACAGTCTGGTTATAGTCGATTCCGGAAATGCCTTTAGCTTTTACTTTTGAAGGTTTCTTGTCGCTTCCGAGATATTGGACAGTAAATTCCGGGAGCTTTTCTGCAAGGCGGGAACACATGTGGAAGCTGAATGAAATGAACATGACTCTTTCCGGATCAAGAAGTCCATGCTCTTCAAGCTTCCGGATGGTGAGGTCGACGAACAGGTCCTCCACTTCGTCAGAAGAATGCTTCTTCAATTCATAGACAAGCATGGTCTGTGGATATTTCTTTCCCTGTTCGAGATAGTCGTCTATTGTAGGGATAGGCTCGCCGTTCTCCAGACGGAAGTGTTTGAATTCATCATAAGGGTGCTTCTCGATCTTCTTGCCCTCCACATTGTCGTCGTGGAAAATGATCAGGACGCTGTCCCTGGTCATGTTCACGTCAAATTCGCTGCCATAGAATCCTGCTTCCTGAGCACATCTGAGTGCGGCGATAGAGTTCCTGGCATAGCCTGCTTCCTCGCAGTTCCAGAATCCTCTGTGTGCAACGATTTCGATCTTGTCGGATTCTGTATTCTTTTTCTTTGCTTCTGATGCGGAAGGAATGAGTATAAGGATTGCCAGGATGGCTAACAGTCGGTGTTTCATGTCATGGTTATTTAGTCAGTTGGTATGCGTCACGGGCTGCTCCGTCCGCGAGATAGATCACCCCGCACATGTTGAAGCCGTATCCGGTCAGTATATGCTTCATTATGCAGTTGTCTTTGTGGGTGTCGATGCGGATAGTGCGACATCCTTTTTCCGCTATATGTCCGAATGCCCAGTCAAGCATTTTCACAGCGGTGTTCCGGCCCGGGGCATATGTGGCGATGCGGTGGATTACATAGTACGGTTCGTCGTCAAGCCATTGACCCTCAATGTATCCGTATGTGGGATCAGGTCCTGGAATCAGTGCCATTGTGCCGATTATTTTCCCCTCGTCATGCTGGTCCGATCCGCTGGCTTTGCCGTCACACAACACGAAGCAGTTGCCTGCGTCGATGTCGCCTCTGACCACTTCGACTGTAGGATAGCTGCCATTCCATTGCTCCATATTTCCGCTGTTTCGCATTATGGTCTTGGCATTGTCGAAGATGACCATAAGGCGGTCGATGTCGCTGTATGTTGCCTGTCGGATATGCATTTATTTCTGATTTCAGAATCCTTGCAAAATTACAAAAATCCCTAAATTTGTAGACTCCTGTTTATGAGTAAGAATTTCAAAAGAACAAAAATATTTGTTTTTTGTTCTTTTGGCCATGTTTTTATGCTTCAAAAGCACAAAACTACTATAATTTTGTGCTTTTGGATTTGCAAGGTAGAGATATGAATGAATTTGATGATATGGAGCGAGGTGTCGCTCAAGCCGAAGATGGTCAGCATCCACAGATGGCTCAATCTGAGATACATGCGGGATTTCCTTCTCCGGCCACAGATTATATGACCCAGGCGATAGACCTGAACAAGGAACTTGTGAAGCATCCCGCCGCGACTTTCTATGGCCGTGTCGTGGGAGATTCTATGCTAGATGATGGTGTTGAGGAAGGGGATATATTGGTGATTGATAAGGCATTGGAGGCCCGAGACGGCGATATGGCAGTCTGTTTTGTTGACGGGGAATTCACTTTGAAGAGGCTGAAATTCCATGATGACGCGCTTTCGCTCGTGCCTGCCAATCCTAAATATCCTGTCATCGAAGTCACAGAAGGTGTGGACTTCATGATGTGGGGAGTGGTTACTTATATAATTAAAAAGGTCAGATGAGAGATCTGTAGGCTTCGCTTGATATTACAGAATAAGCCATGTACGCATTAGTGGACTGCAACAATTTCTTCGTCTCATGCGAAAGAGTCTTCCGTCCGGAACTGGAGGGGAAGGCTGTTGTCGTGCTGTCCAACAATGACGGATGTGTGGTGGCCCGAAGCAATGAGAGCAAGGCTATGGGCATCAAGATGTGTACCCCGTTCTTTAAGGTCAAGCATTTCGCTGATGCAGATCAGTTGACCGCATGTTCCTCAAACTATGCGCTTTACGGCGATCTTTCCAACCGCGTCATGTCGATTCTCGCAGACACTGTCCCTCATATCGAGATATATTCGATTGACGAAGCCTTCATGCATCTTGACGGCATCGATCCGAAGGATGTGCCGGGGCTTTGCCGTGACCTTGTGGCGAAGATCAGGAAATGGGTAGGGGTGCCGGTGAGCATCGGTGTGGCTCCGACCAAGACACTTGCGAAGATCGCCAGCCATTTTGCCAAGAAGTATAAAGGCTATAAGGGAGTGTGCATGATGGAAACTGAGGCGAAAAGGCTTAAAGCCTTGAGCCTTACCCCGATAGATGATGTGTGGGGTGTGGGCAGGAGGCTGGCTCCGAAGATGCGCGAGTGGGGGATAGAGACGGCTCTGGATTTTACTGAAAGGCCGGAGCGCTGGGTCTCTGAAAAGTTGGGAGTCAATGGTTTGCGCACATGGAACGAACTTAACGGCAGGCCGTGCGTTGCGGAAGAAACCGACGACAGGAGGAAGTCGATATGCACTTCCCGTTCGTTCGCGGACATGATCGATGATGTGCAGGAACTTGCCCTCAGGGTGTCTGATTTCGCTGCGATGTGCGCGAAGAAACTTCGCGAGGAAGGCTCTGCCGCGTATGACGTGACGTCGTTCATATATACCAACCGCTTCCGCGATGATATGGCTCAGTATTTCCCGTCGGCGACCGTGCGTCTGCCAGTGGCGGCCAACAGCACTCAGGAGATTGTCGGTGCTGCCCTCAAGGCATTGAGGACCATATATCGTCAGGGGTATAGATATAAGAAAGCGGGTGTGATTGTCAGCAACATCATCGAGACGGGGTCCATACAGTCTTCTCTTTTCGATTTTGATGAGGACCTTCGCCGGAAACAGGACCGTCTGTCGGCGGTCATGGATGCTGTAAATGCATCAGGAACCATGCTCAGACTGGCCTCGCAGCGTCCCGGACATTATGCAGACGGCATCAGAAGCGATTTCCGTTCAAGACTTTATACAACTTCTCTGGATGATATAATCGAGATTCACTAAAATTTCTTACCTTTGCCGTGATGTGCTTTTGAAAAAGCACGTGAAGCAGACAATAAATAAATTCATAAAAATATGGTAAAGGTAAATTTGAGCGGCTGCAGCTCTTTTGTAAATGATGCAGACTACAAGGCTTATGTGGAAAAGTCACTTGCTGCTCTCGAGGTTCTCGAGAATGAGACAGGTGCAGGTAATGACTTCCTTGGCTGGAAGCACCTTCCTTCAGAGACTCTCAACAGCACACTCGTAGCTGAGTGCGAGGCTGTAAGAGACGCATGGGCTGCAAAGAACGTTGATCTCGTTGTAGTAATCGGTATCGGTGGTTCATACCTCGGCGCAAAGTGCGCACTCGAGGCTCTTTCACACCAGTTCGCAAAGCAGCTCAAGAACAAGGGCGCTGCTCCTGAGATCGTTTTCGCAGGTCAGAACCTTTCTGAAGAATATATGTGCGAGCTCATGGATCTCGTGCAGGAGAGAAACGCAGCTTGCGTAGTTATCTCAAAGTCAGGTACTACAACTGAGCCGGCTGTTGCTTTCCGTCTCGTAAAGAAGTATCTCGAGGATACATATGGCAAGGCAGAGGCTGCTGAGCGTATCGTAGCTGTTACTGACAAGGCTCGCGGTGCTCTCAAGGGTCTCGCAACTCAGGAAGGCTACAAGACTTTCGTTATCGAGGATAACGTAGGTGGCCGTTTCTCAGTTCTTACTCCAGTAGGTATCCTTCCTATCGTTCTCGCAGGTTTCGACATCAACGCAATGCTCCAGGGCGCTCTCGCAATGGAGGAGGCTTGTGTAAAGAAGTGCGAGTGCAACCCTGCAATCCAGTACGCTGCAATGCGTAACGCTCTCTATGCACAGGGCAAGAAGATCGAGATCCTCGTTGCTTACAACCCTAAGCTTACATATCTCGGCGAGTGGTGGAAGCAGCTCTACGGTGAGTCAGAGGGTAAGGACGGTCTCGGAATCTTCCCGGCATCTGTTAACTTCACAACCGACCTCCACTCAATGGGTCAGTACATCCAGGACGGTGAGCGCACACTCATGGAGACTGTCGTAACAGTTGAGAAGAGCAACCGCTCTATGCTCATCGAGAACGACCCTCAGAACCTTGATGGTCTTAACTTCCTCACTGGAAAGCATGTTGAGGAATGCAACGCGATGGCAGAGCTCGGTACTAAGCTTGCTCACATCGACGGTGGCGTTCCACAGATTTCACTCTCTATCGAGTGCATCAACGAGTACAACCTCGGTGCCCTCTTCTATTTCTTCGAAAAGGCTTGCGGTATCAGCGGTTATGTTCTCGGCGTGAACCCATTCGACCAGCCAGGTGTTGAGGCTTACAAGAAGAACATGTTTGCCCTCCTCGGCAAGCCAGGCTACGAGGAAATGGCTGAGGCTCTCAAGGCAAGACTCTAATCAAGACATATTTGGCACACCCTTTGCAATTACTCTAAATCGGTTAGTTTAGTTGTTATTTAGGGTTATAGTTCAACCGGCCGTTCGGAAGTGATTTCGGGCGGCCGGATTGATTTTATGCTTTTGTCATTCTGAGTGAAAGTGATTATATTGGCTCCATGGATAAGAACCTGTAGATACGAAACAGCACTGCTGAATTCCTGACATTCATTCTTGAAGGGAAGAAGGTAATTGCCGAACTGTTCGGAGTGGACAGAAGTATAGTGACAAAACACTTGAAGAATATATTTCAAGCATCTGAGCTTCATCAGGATACAGTATGTGCAAATTTAGCACATACTGCCTCGGATGGCAAGATATATAACACTCAATTCTACTCAATGGATGCTATTATCTCTGTAGGAAAATTGTCAAACCGGATGTAAGTGTCGCCAAGAACTATTTGCACAATCTTTCCTTGACTTTCCGAAGGACATGCAGTGATTACTAATGGCGGACTGATGACAGTCCGCCAATTTTCATTCTAAAATTATACGGAATTATTTATGTCTTAGAACAATATTATACCAGTCTTCAATGGCCTCTTTGTCTGTTTCTGTCAGACTGCCGTAATAGACAAATTTCGACAGCAATGCGTCATATCCGACTATCTTGTCATCAAAGATACCTTCGCTTGCGACTCCCTTTTCCATGATGATCAGTGTAGGAATGCTCATGGAGTTTGCGAAGGCCGTCTCAATCTGTAACCACGGTGATGTGCGGGTCTCTGTATTCTTCAAGTCAGTATCCGTTTCTAAAAATTTATTATAAGAGAATGCAAAAACCACTGCACCTGCACAGCAAGCCAGTTTTTCATGAATTGTGGATAATTGTCCATATTTCATGTAGTTGCAACGGTCCAGATATACTATATCCAGATCGTACTGATTCTTTAAATACATGACTATTCTGTCATAATCAATCTGTTGAGATGAATTCATCTCTCCAAGCTTACTTATAAAAATAGTCTTTCTTCCGCTGTCCTCTTTATATCTCTCAATTTCATTTACAGAAGCATGATAATAACCGTCTTTATCTAAAAACTCCAACAGAGGAGTTCCTTTTTTATGTTGTCTGTTATATACAAGTGCTGTTTCAATTCTTTTGGCATTCAAGAAGCATGCACCATCAAGAGCGCAGTCATAAAACCTTGCGCCATCAATGTTTGCAGAGCAGAAATTGGCATCACTTAAAATGCAGTTTCTGAATCGTGCTCTGCATACATTGGCCTCGTAAAAAACAGACCTCTTGAAGTTTACACCGTTAGCATTGAACTGTGATAAATTTGCCTGAAAGAAGTCAGCTCCCTTTAACTTGATGCGGGAGGCCTTCAGAATCTGCTTGACAACCGGTACTTTGCACATGTCGTATCGGATATACTTCTTGGGCTTGATAAGCACATCATGTAGATTTGCCTTCTGGAAATCCTGCCCACGAGACTTCTTGGCATATGACAGACCGTCACCTAGGGTCTTCTGTAAGATGCCGTTAGGTAATATTTTAAGAAGTGAGGCAATAAGATTGACAGTACGTCTGTTATAACTGCGGATCTTTATGAAATGTCTGAGCAGGATGGCTGATGCCACCCTGTCTGACTCATCAGCAGAATGCAGGTGTTCAGCATATTTTATGAAAGTCTCATTCTGATGCTTGCTGTTCTGGAACACAAAAACAAGAATAGAAGCAACTACAGTAAGAAATGCAATGACACCGCTGATAATTCCCGCACTGATATTGGCGCTTTCTGCTGTATCTCCGACAGAGCATGAAGCTGATGTGAGAATGCAGCAGACAATGAGTGATATTTTTATATATGCCATAGTCGTTTTTTTAGGCCTACAATTATAGTGATAATTGTAGTGATTGCCAAGTCATTATGATATAATATTCATTCCCATGCAGACATCTTTTTGAGATACTGCTCAAGGTCACGGCTTTCTTGCGTGTGTTCATAGTATAACTCAAGCATCTGCTTTGGTTTAATCTCCTGAAGAATGTCTTCCCGCTTGTGTTTCTTGGCGAGTCGCATACCTTCTTTACATAGTCTGAGAAACTCATGTCTGAGTTCCCCGCAGAAGTATGAGTAACTGCCGAGGTCTGTATCATAGTATGCCCAGTTCCACTCATCCTCCCAGATGCAGTACTTGGCGGCGAAGAACAGATACCTGATTCCATCCCCCGGATGACCGCTGAGGATTTCAAACCTTGACATATTCTCATATGCCCTGACCGCTCTTCTCGCCAGATCAAGACTGATGGGGCCGTGAAACTTATACTCTTCCCGGTGAATACGGGTCAGATCGGTGACAAGATTTGCCTGCACCTCGCTTTCTAGCGAAGGAATCATGTAAAGCCTGGCATTCTCGTTGTCGGTGATGTTTTCGGTCCAAGCGACCAATTGATACTTTCTTTCCATCATAACATAAATGATTAAAGGTTTGACATTGATCATTCCCGATACGGCTGCCGATATGTCAAAGAACGACTGACCTGAATGGTCAGACAGGACGGGATACAATGCCCCCGTAATGGCCTTTGACAGCCGTCGGATATGTTTGATGGAATGTATTGCCGAGGAAATCCGGCTTGTTTGATGATGCAAAGATGCATAAAGTTTTCGGAATTCCAAAAATCAGGTGCAGATTGCTTATTAAAGAGTTGGCACGATATCTTCTTCTCAGCATGAAAACCGAAAGTTTTTTGCTAAATTTGTAGGCTTAGTTTAACACGAAGATGGCAGAAGAAGGAAACATCATAGTAAGAAGGGCGAAGGTGAACAACCTCAAGGATGTCACTGTGGAGATTCCGCGTGGCAAATTTGTGGTGATTACGGGTATTTCAGGTTCGGGAAAGTCTTCCCTCGCCTTTGATACCCTTTTTGCTGAGGGACAGAGGCGTTTTGCAGAGAGCCTTTCTTCTTATGCCAGACAGTTCCTCGGACGTATGTCCAAGCCTGATGTGGAGCTGATCGAGGGCATACCGCCTGCGATCGCCATCGAGCAGAAGGTAAACACGCGCAATCCGCGCTCTACCATCGCTACCAGCACTGAAATCTACGACTATCTCAGAATGATATTTGCCCGTATCGGGCGTACATATTCGCCGGTGACCGGCGAAGAGGTGAAATGCCACACCGTTAATGATGTTCTGGCATATATATTCGAAGGTGAAGCATCGGCTGCGTACATTCTCGCGGATCTCGATTGGGAGGCACGCCCGGACAAGGTGGAACTGATGCTCCAGCTTAAGGAGGAGGGTTATTCGCGTTTCTTCACTGACAGGGCTGTCAGGATCGAGGATGTGATGAAGATGGCTCAGACAGGGGAGTATCCTGCTGAACTTCATCTGCTTGTGGACCGTCTGAAGCTGCCTCGCATGGAGGCGGGGCTTCCTGTCATGGCTGATGGTTCGCCATATCCGCAGGCTGACTGGGACGACCTTCAGACCAGACTCAATTCTTCCATCGAGACCGCTTTTGCTAAGGGAAACGGTGCAATGATGGTCCGTAAGGAAGGTGAGAACGGGGTGGTCACAAAGGTGTTCATCAACCGTTTCGAGGCTGACGGAATCACTTTCGAGAAGCCGGACGAATATCTTTTCAGTTTCAACAGCCCTCTGGGCGCATGCCCTGTCTGCGGCGGTCTGGGACAGATTATCGGTATCAGCGAGGACCTTGTGGTTCCAGACAAGAGCAAGACCATCTATGATGGTGCGATCGCATGCTGGAGAGGTGACAAGATGGGATGGTTCAAGGACCAGATCGTGAGGAACTCCACACGTTACGGCATTCCTATCTTCGAACCTTATTGCAATCTGAGTGCTGAGGTTCGTGAGAAACTCTGGAACGGCTGTCCGGGCGAGACAGAAGAGGATTCCATCATCGGTTTGAACGAGTTCTTCAAATGGGTAGAGTCCAACAGATACAAGGTTCAGTATAAGTATATGCTCAGCCGCTATTCCGGAAAGACTGTCTGCCATTCATGTGGCGGCAGTCGTCTGCGCAAGGAAGCACTTTATGTGAAGGTGGGTGGCAAGACCATCCATGAACTGCTTTGCATGAATGTGGCACAGCTTCTCGATTTCTTTGAAACAGTCGATCTCACAGAATCTGAACATAAGATCGCTGACAAGGCGATAGCCGAGATCGTCTCACGTCTGAGATATATCAGCGATGTGGGTCTGGCGTACCTGACTCTCAACCGTACTTCAAATACTCTTTCCGGAGGAGAAAGCCAGCGTATCAATCTAGTGACCGCTTTGGGCAGTTCTCTTGTCGGTTCCCTCTATATACTTGACGAGCCGAGCATAGGTCTGCATCCTCGTGATACAGAGCGTCTTATCTCTGTGCTCAAGCGTCTTCGCGACATAGGAAACACCGTAATCGTCGTAGAGCATGACGAAGAGATAATGAGGGCTGCGGATCTGCTTATAGACATAGGACCGAAGGCGGGAGTATTCGGCGGAGAGATCGTATTCAGCGGTCAGATAGGTGATCCAGTGACTCCTGAAACCAATGCAAGGTCCCTTACCCTCCAGTATCTTAATGGGGAGCGAAGCAGATATGCGCGCAAGAAGCGCAAGTCTGATTACCATATTACGGTCGAGGGTGCGATGGAGCACAACCTCAAGGATATCAATGTGAAGTTCCCTCTCGGGGTGCTTACAGTCGTGACCGGAGTCAGCGGAAGCGGAAAGTCCTCCCTTGTGGGAGATATCCTCTATCCGGCTGTATATCGCCATCTGAACCAGGCGGGAGCGCCTCCAGGCACCTTCCGTGGGCTTTCCGGCAACATTGACCGTATCACACAAGTGGAATATGTGGACCAGAATCCTATAGGAAAGAGCAGCAGATCCAATGCTGTGACATACCTTAAGGTCTATGACGATATCCGTAAGCTTCTTTCCGATCAGCAGTATGCCAAGATGAACGGCTTCACTCCTTCTCATTTCTCGTTCAACATCGAGGGAGGTAGATGCCCGGAATGTCAGGGAGAAGGTTTCGTGAAGATAGGCATGCAGTTCATGGCAGACGTCAGCATGGTCTGCGAGTCCTGCGGCGGAAAGCGTTTCAAGCCTGAAATCCTTGAAGTGAGATATAAAGGTCTGAATATCGACGACATCCTTAACATGAGTGTCGAGGAAGCCATTACCTTCTTCGCTGCACAGGAAGATGCGACTGCCAAGAGGATTGCCGAGCGTCTCCAGCCACTGGTGGATGTAGGACTTTCATATATCAAGTTGGGACAGAGCAGCAGCACCTTGTCCGGCGGTGAAAGCCAGCGTATCAAACTCGCTTACTTCCTGTCGCTCAATGAGTCAGGGCCTAAATCAAGGCAGCAGAAGATCCTTTTCATCTTTGACGAACCGACTACCGGTCTGCATTTCTATGATGTCGAGAAACTTCTCAAGTCTTTCGATGCCCTGCTTGCAAAGGGCCACACCATCGTAGTCGTAGAGCACAATCTTGATGTGATCAAGGCAGCAGACTGGATCATCGACCTTGGCCCTGAGGCCGGTGATGGCGGCGGCAATCTTGTGTTTGCCGGCACTCCTGAGAAACTTGCGGCATGCAAGGACTCTCATACTGCTCATTATCTGAAATAGCCTTAGTTTCAGCACGATTTCAAAACGGTTCCCGGATGATCACCCGTCATCCGGCATGTTCACTTCTATGAAGTAAAGCGCTGCGTCATTGACCGGCTCACCAGCCTCCATATATATGAGTCCGCTGCCCGGACCTGTAAGAGTCAATGTCACTCCATGTCCGTCCTCGTCGATGATATAGTCATATATACCCGTGGCTTTGTCATCTTCAAGATATTCTACTCCGATGTCGAAAGGAGTATTGGGCGGAAAAATATCGCACCATAGTCTGACGGTGTCGCCGATATTTCCGTTGATATACTTGTTTTCAGGATAGGATGCAAAGCGCGGAGGAGCAAATTCATTCCGCACAAGACATGTGTTTTTTACCTCGCTACCATCTGTGCTTGAGCATGTTATGATGCTCTCACCTTCCTTCAAGGCATGTAAGCGGCCTGTCTGGTCTACAGAAACGACATCAGGATCGGAACTCGCCCACATAAGTTCCTTAATATAGGCATGAGGAGGGCGAATGGCGGCCTCAAGTCCTGCAGACTTTCCCCTATAGTCCATCAGGACAACTTCTTCTGACAGCAGGATTTCCTGCACATAAGAATGCAGGCCGTCTTTTTCTATCCTCCAGATGTCTTCACACAGCCCATCTCCATCAGGACAGACGGTGATATGATAATGACAGTTTCTCTCGACATCAAGGCTGTTCAGCCCGTCGCCTATATAGAAACGGTATATGAGCGGCATTTCAGTACAGAACAGGCTGTCAGAATGATATTCCACTTCCATTTCTACATATGAACATAAGTTTCGCCGCTCATCGTTTTCGGCGAATATCTTTTCAGTTTCTGATGCCGGTCCTTCTGTGGAAAACTGTCCCTGCATGTTTTCCATAAGGAACAGACTGAGTTCTTCGCTCAATCCTTCCGGACCGTAAATGTTGAGCGGTGCCGTGTCTTTTGTTTTAAATCCCACCTCAAAGCACTCTCTGCTGTCCGTGATCTTGCTTTGCTGAAAAACCAGCGCCCCGGAAGGACAGTTTCCCACAATTACACGTTTGACATTCAGATCAATTCCTTCCTTCAGTCTGCTTCTGTCGACTCTTATGCTGATTTTTGACATCAGCCGCTCAAGTCTGATGTCCAGCGTGGTGTCGTTGTCTATATGTAAGTTCCTGATCGTGCAGCCCATGGGCAGACCGTCATCATAATCGTACGGTGATTCCAGGACATGCCTATAGGTCATCATCTCCTCAAGCCTCTCAGAGGCAGGTATCTGTCCCATGTTGGCATACGCAAGCATAGTGTAGTCCTTGCCTGACAGAAGTCTGATCCCGGCTTCTTCTCCTTCAAGTACTGCTTCCAGAGTTCCCGAATCATCATACACAAGTATTCCCGCATCTGCAATCATATCATCGTCCGGCATTTGTGTACGGCTTTCCATTCTGTTACATGAAAGCCGAAGTGATACACAGACCATGTCATCATCAATGACATCCATAGAACCTGTATGGCAGCTTTCAAGTGTGCAAAACCATATGACTATCAATAGTATATGGCGTAATCGTCCTTTTCTTTCCATTCCAAGACCTCCAACTTTAAACCGATTACATCACTGTTCACAGGACTGTCTGGGCTGTCGCTGCCTTTACCGGTGATAGTCACGTCATAGCCATATCTTGTGTTACTTTCTATACCTGTTCCTCCTTTTTCTCTTCCCACATTAATCGGCCAGTAATAAGTCCTGCCATCGATCTTACCCTCTATGACCAGTCTGGTGAACGGAGATCCCGGACTTTCTTCAGGACTGTTGTTCGGATAGCACCTGAAACGGAATCCTGTCTTCAGACAGTCACCGGATGACAGATGATGATCCGTTTCGCGGAAAAGCAGTTCTGGTTCTCTCATCCTGGACATATCATCCTCATTCATCCCTCCCATATTGATGATTCTTTCCGGCATCACAACATCTTCATGCATCAGCCGGCATTGTGCGCTGACGTTTATCAGGTATGCCTGCATGTCAGAAATCCCCTTGTCTTCATAACTTTTCCCATTGAAATCGCAGCAGACAGATCTGAGTTCGATTTCAGAGCACAGGCTCTTGAGGTCCACCCAGACAGTCTGCTTGCCGTCTGCACAGACTTCGACTTCACCGGTCATGACAGGATAGCCTCGGCTTTCTTTTTCCAGATCTGTCATGACTTCCCGCAACGTTTCGTATGAGTTCATGTACATCCAGTCCTCTTTCTGCCACTGTCCGTTAGCAAGGACAAACGCTGTCCTGTTTCCTTTTCGTGATACTGCCTGCACTTCCCATTCAATATTTCCTTCGTACCTCTGATATGAATCAAGCGTCCTCATTGCACCGGTCTCAAACATGAAGATCTCAAGACTCTCGACTGGGAGGTTCACCTGCAAGGTCTGCATCGATCTCATCATGGTAGGTTCTTCTTCTATGACGACCTGATGACAACTGCACAACAAGGCCGGGAGCACAAAACGCAAGAGGGGTCGAATTACCCCGGAATTATTTATGTAATATGATAGACCAGAATTGATGTGTGCCAGAGAACACCGGCCTATGTATGCAGTTCTTTTCATTTTTTTCAGAATTTGATGTGAATCCGTATGCTGACTCCGTTTCCGCTTAACTTGCCGCCAAACAATGAGGCTTCATATGAAATGTCTGCATAAAGACTCTTCCATATTCTGAAGAAATAACCGATTGCGGATTCGATTCCGGCTCCGCTTCGATCTCCGATGCAGCAGCCGGCTCTGAAATATATCTTATCGTATGGTGCAGCAGGCCAATATATGACTGATGCCGATCCGCAGAACATTTCGATACTTTCATCCTCACATATTTCCTTGAATTCTCCATAATGTTCTTTCTCTTCCTTATCATATTCTTTGAAAAAATGAGACAAGGCGATTGAAGCTCTCCCGCCGACTGACCAATGTGGTGAGAATGCATGTCCGATTGATAGTTCTGTCTGTTTTCTTACTGCACCTGCCGACATGCTTATGCCGATGGTGCTCCCGTATTCAAGACTGCTCTTTCCATATGCAGCAATGGTCATGAACAGCATCGCTAGTCCCAGTTTCAACCGCCTCATCTTTTTTTCGCAAAACTATGGCGTCTGTACGGATGTGTCGACCGATTTAAAAAAAGATTCAGTTGATATTTCTTTTTTTTAGCCTTTTTATATTTTTTTTGAATGCATTAAGATTTTTTTTAGTGTCATTAAAATTTATTTTTAACGTTTTGTAAAGAAAAATCTCAGTCATACAGACGATTCCGAGGTATATGGAATATTATTCGTATATTTGTGTGAACGGGAATTTTAAAGAATCAGGCAGTTATCAGATGGATGCGGTTATCACCTATGTAAACGGAAACGATCCTGTATGGAAGCGGGATTATGAGAAATATACCAATGTTCCTGTCATGGAGAAGCGTTTCCGTGATTGGGGCACCTTGAAGTATCTGCTCAGGGGCATTCAGACAATGATGCCGTTTGTCCATAATGTATATCTTGTGGTCTCACATCCTTCTCAGGTGCCGGAATGGGCTGATACGGATAATCTTAAGATTATTCTCCATAAGGATATAATACCGGAGGAATATCTTCCCACATTCAATTGCAATCCGATAGAGATGCACCTGCATAGAATTCCAGGTCTAAGTGAAAAATATCTTTATTTCAATGATGATATGTTTCCTGTCGGTAAATGTGAGCCGACTGAATTCTTCCGTGAAGGCAAGGGTGTCATAGGAATGTACAGACATCTTCTGTCGACTAATATGTACAAGAAAATCTGCCGCCTGTGTGATCAGGTGGCCAGACGTCTGGCAGGGAAGGGTAGCGCGATGACTTTCATGCGTCCTCAGCATATCTGTTCACCTATGCTGAAGAGTGTGTGCACTGAGATTTATGACAGTGATGTCTCTGAGATAAGACAGACGTCACTTTGCAGGACAAGAGTGGAGGACAATCTTTGCCAGTATGTCTATATCGACTATATGTATCACAAGGGACTGATAATTCCGGAGAAGATTTCCAACAAGCATTTTTCCGTAGGTCTTGCTTCTGCCGGAAGACTAAAGAACTTTCTGATGAATCCGGACCGCAAGATGGTATGCATCAACGATGTGAAGTTGAACGACAAGAAATACGCAGAACTGCGTGAAGTCATACTTGAGGCCTTCGAGACTAAATTTCCTGATAAATCAAGATTTGAAAAATAAGAAAAGCCCGGCCGGATGGTCGGGCTTTCGTATGGTATCGGAGATTATGCTCCGAAGTTGTCGTAGAGAATGTTCTCTGGTGGTACTCCGAGTGAGTCGAGGAGGTTTACAACTGCACCGACCATCATAGGAGGTCCGCACATGAGGTAAAGTGCATCCTCTGGTGCCTCGTGGTTCTTGAGGTATGTCTCGAACATCACGTTGTGAACGAATCCTGCTACATAAGGTACACCTGCTGCATCTGCTTCCGGATCCGGTCTGTCGAGAGCGAGGTTGAACTTGAAGTTAGGGAATTCCTTCTCGATTGCGTGATAGTCGTCAAGATAGAATGCCTCCTTGAGTGCGCGTGCACCGTAGAAGAAGTTAACCTTTCTTGAAGTCTTCTCTGTCTTGAAGAGATGCATGATGTGGCTTCTCATAGGAGCCATACCTGCACCACCACCTACGAAGATAAGCTCCTGGTCTGCAGGGAGATGCTTTGGAAGGAAGAACTCACCGTATGGACCTGACATGGTGATCTTGTCACCTGGCTTGAGCGAGTAGATATAAGAAGAGCAGATACCTGGGTTAACATCAACCCACTTGCCTGCAGCTCTGTCGAATGGTGGAGTTGCAATACGTACGTTGAGCTTGATGATGTCGCCCTCTGCAGGGTAGCAAGCCATCGAGTAAGCACGTACGGTTGGAGTAGGGTTCACCATCTTGAGAGTTCTGAGACCCATCTTCTCCCAATCTGCCTGATACTGCTCATCAACATCGATGTCCTTGTAGTCAACAGTGACTGCAGGTACGTCGATCTGGATGTAACCGCCGGACTGGAAGTTAAGGTGCTCACCCTCAGGAAGCTTCACTACGAACTCCTTGATGAATGTTGCAACGTTGTGGTTTGAAATGACCTCGCACTCCCACTTCTTCACGCTGAGTGCTGAAGCAGGTACTTCGATAGACATGTCTTCCTTGATCTTCACCTGACATCCGAGACGCCAGTTTGCAGCGATCTGCTTGCGGTTGAAGAAACCGACCTCAGTAGGGAGGATCTCTCCGCCACCCTCGGTCACGCGGCACTTGCACTGTCCGCAGGCACCCTTACCACCACATGCAGAAGGAAGGAAGATCTTCTGCTCTGCGAGAGTTGAGAGAAGGTTGCCGCCAGGAGTTACCTCTACGATTTTGCTTCCCTCATTGATGTTGATCTTTACTGTTCCTGAAGGTGTCAGCTTCGTCTTGATGAAGAGGAGAAGCGCCACCAGTATGATTGTGACGATCACGAAGACGATCACAGCGAAAAGTATTGTTTGCGTCATAATCTTGCCCTCCTATATTAAAGCTGAATACCCATGAATGTCATGAATGCGATACCCATGAGACCTACGGTGATGAATGTGATACCGAGACCCTTGAGCGCTGCAGGAACGTGTGAGTACGCCATCTTCTCGCGGATAGCCGCAAGTGCTACGATGGCAAGCCACCAACCGATACCTGAACCGAGCGCATAGACTACAGGCTCACCGAAGCTTACGAAATCTCTCTCCTGCATGAAGAGTGAACCACCGAGGATCGCACAGTTAACGGCGATGAGTGGAAGGAAGATTCCGAGCTGTGAGTAGAGGTTCGGAAGGAACTTCTCTACTACCATCTCTACGATCTGGACGATCGCTGCAATGACTGCGATGAAGATGATGAAGCTGAGGAAGCTGAGGTCAATGCTCGCATATTTCTCTCCCATCCAAGCGAGTGCGCCTGGCTTGAGGACATACTCGTTGAGGAGATAGTTGACAGGAAGTGTGATGAGAAGTACTGCGATAACGGCAATACCGAGGCCGTTAGCTGTCTTCACATTCTTAGATACCGCCAGGTATGAACACATACCAAGGAAGTAGGCGAATATCATATTGTCGATGAAGATCGACTTTACAAATAAGCTAATATAATCTGCCATAGTTTTCTTCAGTTATGTGTTATTTCTCCTGAAGGTCTTTCTGAATCGCTCTCTGTACCCAGATGATGCATCCGAGGAGGATGAGTGCCATCGGAGGGAGGATCATAAGACCGTTGTTCATGTATCCGAAATCGTAAACTGCCTGTGGGATCACCTGGAAGCCGAAGAGTGTACCGCTGCCGAGGAGTTCACGGAAGAATGCCACGATCACGAGGATCATTGCATATCCGAGACCGTTTCCAAGACCGTCCATGAGTGATGCGAATGGCTTGTTTCCGAGTGCGAATGCCTCGATACGTCCCATTACGATACAGTTGGTGATGATGAGACCTATGTATACAGAGAGAGTCTTGCTGACGCTGTATGCATATGCCTTGAGCACCTGGTCAACGAGGATTACCATGAGGGCAACCACTACGAGCTGAACGATGATGCGGATTCGGTTAGGAATGGTGTTTCTCAAAAGTGAGCATACAAGGCTTGAAAGTCCTGTTACGATCATAACCGAGAGACCCATGACGAATGCTCCCTTGAGCTGTACTGTAACGGCAAGTGAAGAGCAGATACCGAGGACAAGGACAGAAATAGGGTTGCCCTTGAATATCGGATTCAAAAATGTTTCCTTAATGTTTCCCATATCTTATTCCTCCACTGTGTTAAGTGTTTCAACTACGATATCTTTTACGTCATCAGCAGAGATACCGTTCTTTGCAAAATAGTTCTGGTAGAAGCCGAACCACTGGTTGAGTGTCTTTCCGAGAGCCTGGCAAGTGATTGTTGCACCTGAGATGGCGTCAACACCGTTGATCTCTGTCTGACGGTTTGCTGGCTTTGCAACCTCGAAGAGAATCTCGCCGGCACCTACCATCTTGCCTTTGAATCCCTCAGCGAAAGAAGGCTCGTCAGCGATCTTTGCTCCAAGACCAGGAGTCTCGCCCTTATGGCCGAAACGTACTGCCTTGATGGTCTTGAGATCCTTTTCAAGACCTACATAACCCCAGATAGGGCCCCAGAGACCTGCTCCGTAGCATGGAACTACTGTGATACCGTTCTTGAAGATGTATACAGGCAGAGCCTTGTCCTCTGCTGCAATCTGTTTCTTGAGGT
>JBGVNK010000054.1:0-2525 GCA_045125535.1 Candidatus Cryptobacteroides sp. | reverse complement strand
AACTACTCCGGACAAATTGAGTCACTGATGAAAAATGTGATGAAATACCATTTCACGACTGTCAACCAGTTTGAAACTGCTATGAGAAGCCTTGGCGTGGATATGGTTCTGAAAAGCCGTTGCGGTCGTACGGAAATCAGCTTCTATGGTCTTGATCCAACCACGGGGAAACGTTGTACCGGACGCATAAAGGAGAGAAATCTCGACACTCCTGTCTATGAGCAAATTCTTCTGCGCTCCTTCGATTGCGGAAAAGACCGGTGCAATGACGAACGGCAACGCACCGGCAAGGTCGTGCAGTTCTGCTTCGACAGCGCAACATCGGAGAGGCATTTCCGAAGCCTGTTGGCAAAGTTCGGAATATCCGTAGAGTTTTCCCGTAGTTCGGAGGGGCGTATCTTCGGTGCAACATTCATCGATCACGAACAACAGTGCTGCTTCAAGGCGAGCGAACTAAAGGGCATCTGCGCGGAAGACCTCGATAGAGCGGACAAGTTGTGGCAGGAACAGGATGGTGAAAAGGGAAATGCAGCTTCCGCTGCCGATAATCTGGCAGCCATTACCATAGCTGCGATAGGTGCGGAAAGGAACCGCAGGAGGGATGATGAGGTGTATATGAAGCAAGGACGCAATAATCAAGGCCCGAAGTTGTAAAGTAGAATGCGTCCAAAATGTTGTAAGGTGTGCTTGAGAAAAGGATTGAGGAGATGGATGCAAGAACAAAACCTATGTTTTCGATGTTCCTGATGTTGTCAGGAGTCATCTTGACAGTTATTCTTTATTATTATGCTTATCCATTCTGGGTAAGGGTGGGAGTATCATCAGTTATGACTAATACTCTGATGATACAGATTTACAGGTCAGGAGTTATGAGTTCACAAATGGCAGTGAGAGGTCTCTGTCTCTTCTTCTGCCTGTTTTCGTTCATAGTACGATCCGGAAACTCGAAGGACTCCAGCTGGGCAGAGATACTTTTGCCTCTGCTGTCCGGACTCGCAGTGTTTATGGCATCGCCGTTTCTTGGCAATGGAGTTATGTATCTAGTGGCTACCTTTACGGGATATGTTATGTTCCTGGCAGGGGCAGTACTTCTCGGTAGGAAGTTCCGCAGTTTCAATGCTAATCTGCCGGATTATTGGGATACGTTTGAGCAATGTGAGGATCTTATAGAGAATGGTCTCAGCGTGAATATTCCTTTCCGTTATCAGTATAAGGGCAAGATACGCAATGGCTACGCCAATGTTGTATCTCCGCAGCGAGCGACCCTTATCCTTGGTATTCCTGGAAGTGGAAAGACAGCTGCCATATATCGTCATTATATACGTCAGATGCTAAGTAAAGGATACGCTATGTTCGTTTATGACTATAAGTATCCGGACTTGACAAGAATTGTAATGAACGAGTTGCTTGACAACTATTCCAGTTTCAAGGTAAAGCCGAAATTCTATGCAGTGAATTTTGAT
This sequence comes from Candidatus Cryptobacteroides sp., assembly GCA_045125535.1. Taxonomy (GTDB): domain Bacteria; phylum Bacteroidota; class Bacteroidia; order Bacteroidales; family UBA932; genus Cryptobacteroides. The sequence goes on along the minus strand of JBGVNK010000054.1, from coordinate 1,062 downwards.
GATCCGCTATACTCTCACCGTTTCAATCCTATACATCCCAGATATCTGACCGATCCGATAGACAGTACGGAAGTGGCTGAAATCATCATGAGCAATGTCAGCAGAGGCAAAGAGAAGAAAGAAGACTTCTTTTCTACTTCTGCAGTATGTTATATCGATCTTCTGATATGGTTCCTCAAGATTTATGATGACGGTAAATACTGTACATTCCCTCATCTGATTGAGTTGATGGGGCAGGATTATCGAGATGTCTTTGAAATTCTGAAGAAGTTTGATGAACTTGAAGTCAAGCGAAATACATTTGCTGATGCAATCAAGGACAAGGCATTCGAGCAGTTGCAAGGACAGATAGCATCTGCAAGAGTTCCACTCAACCGCTTTGCGTCAAAGACTTTGTATTGGACATTGTCAGGGGATGATTTCAGCCTTGACATAAATAATCCTGAAGAACCTAAGATAATATGTGTTGGCAATAATCCTTTGCGACAGTCCATATATGGTACAACTCTGGCACTATTGACATCTCGACTTTTCAAAATGATCAACAGACCAGGAAGACTTCATAGTGCGGTACTGATAGATGAGCTGCCGACAATTCTTCTCAAAGGCCTTGACCAACTCATAAATACATCCAGGTCAAACAATGTAGCCACTGTTCTTGGAGCACAGGATAAGACACAACTTGTGAAAGATTACGACAAGAAGGAGTCTGATGTAATATTCAACACAGTAGGAAACCTCTTTGCCGGAGCTGTTAAAGGTAGTACAGCTGAGACCTTATCAAAATCATTCGGAAAGGAAGAAAGGGAGGCACGGTCATACCAGGAAAGCGACACAAGCGACCATGTGACATACTCATATCAGCTCCGTGATGTACTTCCGGCACATAAGATAGAATCTCTTTCGCAGGGAACGTTCTGTGGATATGTTGCAGACACATTCAAGCAGAAAGTAAACCCGAAGATATTCTGCGGAGAAGTCATACTTCCACCTCCGGCACAGCATAATGAGGATATACCAAAAATCCTCAATCTGCCCGAAGACAAGATTGAGGAAGAAATC
>JBGVNK010000053.1:0-2712 GCA_045125535.1 Candidatus Cryptobacteroides sp. | reverse complement strand
CGTTGAAATTAATCATCTTATCAAGTCCATGCGAGAAGAAGAGTATTCCAAAGAATACACGCAACGCAAGGATGAGCAGAGAGATGATCCTGTCTCTGCAGTACTGGGGGAATAGGAAATTATAAAACATAGCAGTTCGTTTTTGTTCAACGAACTGCTATTCAAAATGTAGTCCAAATACCTATCGGGCTGATCTGATGGTTATTGTGGCCTTCTTCAATCCTTTTGATGTCGCTTCAAGGATAATATCGCCAGGCTCCTCGGATGAAGAAACGATGGCGGTCATCATGCCGCTGAACACATGCATATGCGGTTCCTGGAAGGACTCCAGAGACACGGGGTCACCATTGGCACCGGCGCAATATGAACCTGCTCCCTTCACCTTGAAAATGATTTCATTATCAGCCATCGGGCAGAGGTTTCCGTCCTTGTCCACAACCTTTACAGTAACGAAAGAGAGATCCTTTCCGTCCGCCTTTATATTTGTCCTGTCTGCTTCCAGCTCAATATGATGCGGCCTGCCTGCCGTATGTATCTCCTTCTGTGCCACAGCATTACCTTCAGCATCATACGCCACCACCTTAACTGTTCCCGGTTCATATACGGCATCCATCCACATGAGGCGGTAGCGCTGCTGACGCTTGAAAGTTGCCACCGAAAGCGAATCGCCGCTGTTATGGACAGTGACCGACATATCCTTGGTCCTCACGCCCTGACTCTTGCCGTTTATGAACAGCTCGGCCGACGGATAGTTAGTGTACACGAATACCGGAGTCACTTCTCCTTCACGGCCGTTCCAAGTCCAATGAGGGAGGATATGCAAGGTCTCCTCGTTCCTGTTCCAGTGGCTTCTATAGAGGTAATATCTGTCCTTTGGAAGACCTGCCAGATCGATTATACCGAACAGAGACGAGTGGCTAGGCCAGTCTGTATAGTATGGTGTAGGCTCACCTAGATAATCGAATCCGGTCCATACGAACTCTCCGATACAGTATGGAAGATCCTCATGCTGGATGAAGTCATCCTCCGGAAGATTTGACCAGTCGCAATGCTCCACATCGTATGAAGATGCCTGATGGTCAGGATATTTCGCCATGGACCTGCGCTCTACCGGGAACTTGTAGACACCACGCGAACTGACTGTCGAGGCAGTCTCGCTACCGAGGATCAGGCGCTGAGGAAGCTTTCGATAATTCTCCATGTACCAGTGCGGACGGTAGTTGAAGCCAGGAACATCGAACACTGCAGCGACATTATTATTGATCACTGATCCAGGCTGGTCCATACCCATTGTCACCGGTCTTGTAGGGTCTTCCCTATGGCAGATCTGCTGAAGCCAGAGGGCTATTTTTGCGCCCTTGTCGCCTGGCCACTGGTCAGGAACCTCGTTGCCGACACACCACATCACGACAGCAGGGCTGTTCCTGTAATGCCTGATCAGGTTGACAAGGTCCTTCTCTGCCCATTCCTTGAAATATAGATTATAGCCGTTCTGCACCTTAGGGGTCACCCAGCAGTCAAATGTCTCTGCCATAAGCATCATTCCCATCTCGTCGCATATCTGCACAAGTTCCGGTGCCGGCATGTTATGGGAGGTCCTGATGGCATTGCAACCCATATCCTTAAGCATGCGTACCTGTCTGCGAATTCCCGCCTCATTCGCAATTGCTCCAAGAGGACCGAGATCATGATGGTTGCAGACGCCTTTGAATATAGTCTTTTTACCATTAAGGAAGAAGCCCTCATCAGGTCTGAGCTCTATCGTGCGGATACCGAATACGGTCTCTACCTCATCTATGAGAGTCTCACCCGCATAAACCTTGCTTACCAATGTGTAAAGATATGGCGTATCGGGTGTCCATAACTGAGGATTCTCGACAAGCGATTCCATGCGGAAACCGTCATAGGGAGTTCCTGATTTGGAATCCTTAAGCACGACAGCGCCATCAGGATCATGGATTTCATTGACAATACGATAGTCTGCAAACTCTTTATTCTCTGGAAAAGCAAACTCCACGTTAGTCTCAATCCACGCATAACCATCAGCTAACTTCTTGGTATACACATATATACCCCATTCAGGAACATATGCGTCTCCAGTAATGATAAGGTGGACATTTCTATAGAGCCCGGCGCCAGGATACCAGCGCGAAGACTCATTGTAATTTTCGAGTCTTACTGCGAGCTGATTAGCCTCACCAGCCTTCACATATGGAGTCGCATCCACAATAAAGGAGTTATAACCATATGGCCAGAAAGCGGCATGTTGTCCATTGATATAGACATCAGCATTGCTCATCGCACCATCAAAGATAAATCTGCAGGATTTTCCTTCGGTAAATTCAGGAGCCTCGAACTCAAGTCTATACCAGCCTGGACCAACAAATGGCAGGCCTCCGGTTCTACCTGCATGTTCCATTGCTTCCTTTTGTCCATCCTGTGTAATGGCTACGTTCTGCTTGTCATTATTGATGCTGAACGGTCCATAAATCGCCCAGTCATGAGGTATCCTCACGGTCTGCCAACCTGAATCGTCATAGTCTGACTGTGAAAACTGCTGTGAATCCTCTCTGGTAAACTTCCAACCGGTTTCCAGAAGTCTCTCAGTACGCACCTGAGCCGAAATCAGCAAGGGGAATAGCAGCAATACTGCTGTCAAAAATCTTTTCATCATAATTTCAGTGTTATCATCTCTAGCAAAGATAATCTTTT
>JBGVNK010000052.1:0-58043 GCA_045125535.1 Candidatus Cryptobacteroides sp. | reverse complement strand
AACGCTTCAGCTGAATCTTTCAATGCCAAGATAAAGTCATTCAGAGCACAACTCAGAGGAGTGACTGATGTCAAATACTTCCTGTTCAGACTTACTAACATCTATGCCTAGACACATACTTTTCCCGGTGATCCGGGATTTTCCGTTGAGCCTCATTTTCGGTACTAGCATATATACAAAAAAAAGAATCCGATCAGAAAAGATCGGATTCTTGGGGTGCGGTGGGCGAGACTCGAACTCGCACAGGATTACTCCCACTACCCCCTCAAAGTAGCGTGTCTACCATTTCACCACCACCGCTTTGTTTTGGGATTGCAAAGGTACGACAAAATTTTAATACTCCAAATTTTTCTGCAATATTTTTTGAAAAATTTTTAATTTTCTTTCGGTAGGTACTCTCGATATGGCCCTTTTTGCATTGATTTTCAGTTTTTTCGCCACTTCATTGGAAGTCTCGGAAAATTTTCATAATTTTGCGAGCTTTTCCTCGAGAAGGAAAATATTGGTATATTTTATTAACATTTAAAACAGATTCACAATGGCTGTTAAAATTCGTCTCCAGCGCCACGGTAAGAAGAATTTCGCATTCTTCCACATTGTAGTGGCAGATTCACGCGCACCTCGCGATGGTCGTTTCATCGAGCAGATCGGCTCTTACAACCCTAACACAAACCCTGCAACTATCGTTCTCAACCACGAGCGCGCACTTGCATGGCTTAACGTAGGTGCACAGCCTACCCTTACTGCTAACAAGATTCTCTCTTACGAGGGTGTACTCCTTGCAAAGCATCTCCAGGGTGGCGTTAAGAAGGGCGCTCTCACTCAGGAGCAGGCTGACGCTAAGCTTGCTGCTTGGAAGGCAGAGAAGGCTGCTAAGGTAGAGGCAAAGAAGGCTGGACTTAGCAAGGATGCTGCTGAGGCTTACAAGGCTGCAGTAGCTGCTGAGGCTAAGGTAAATCAGGAGAGAGCTGAGGCTATCGCTAAGAGAAAGGCTGAGGCTGAGGAGGCTGCACGCGCTGCTGCTGAGGCTGCTGCTGCTGAGGCTGCTGCACAGGCTGCAGAGGCTGAGGAAACACCAGCTGAGTAATTCCGGCATGGCAGGAAGAAAGACAACTGGCAGCAATGCCGTTACTCTTGACGACCTGCAGCAGGTAGCACAGGTGTTGAAATCCAACGGTACCGACGGGGAACTCGTATTGGGTTTCCGCGACATCGCTCCTGAAGATATCAACTTAGAAGAACCGGTGTTCATCGTTTTCGATGGACTGCCGGTTCCTTTTTTTATCGAATCATTCTCAAAGAGGGGCAATACAAAGGCCCTCGTGCACCTCACAGATATCTGCTGCATGGAGGATGTCGAGGAGATTGCCGGCAAGGCGGTCTATATCAGCTCCGACAGCATCCCTGAAATGACACTCGAAGAGGACGGTTATGCCGCACTTGTGGGCTGGATGGTGCTCACACCGACAGAAGACGGTGAGGGACTGATTGAAGTAGGTGAGATCGCTGACTTCATCGACATTCCTAACAATCCATGCCTTGAAGTCGAAACAGTGAACGGGGATGTGATGCTTCCGCTCCATGAAGACTTCATTCTATCTTTGGATCCTGAATATCAGGAGATCGTCATGCAGATTCCTGCGGGATTAATTTAATATGGCAATGCAGACACTGAAAAATGATGTGCTGACGATCGAGGTCAGCGGACATGGTGCGGAACTTTCGAGCATCCGCAAGGGTGAAACCGAATATCTCTGGCAGGCTGATCCTAAGTTCTGGGCCCGCCATTCGCCTGTGCTTTTCCCGATTGTGGGAAGCGTCTGGGAAGGACGTTACAGGGTAGGTGAGAAGGAATTCGCGCTCGGACAGCATGGATTTGCTCGTGACATGGAGTTCACATTGGTCAGCCAGACAGATACCGAGATCCGCTATCGTCTCGAATCCACAGAAGAGACTCTTGCAAAATATCCTTGGCCGTTCTGCCTTGAGATAGGCTACAGGCTGCATGACAACAAGGTGGATGTGATCTGGGAGGTCAGCAATTCCGGTACTGAGGATATGTATTTCCAGATCGGTGCGCATCCTGCATTCTATTATCCTGACTATGACCTCGAGAAGAAGGAGCGCGGTTATTTCTCTTTCGACAGGACAGAAGGTCTTGAGTGCATCAGGATCGTCGGCAAAGGTTGCGTGGATGCTGTGACAAAACATCCTCTCGAACTTGACGAACAGGGCCGTTATCCGCTTGCAAGCGACACATTCGATGTGATCGATACGCTTATGCTTCAGGACAGCCAGCTCAAAAAAGTCACCCTTCATCGTGTGGACGGAAGCCCTTGGCTGAGTCTGGATTTCACTGCACCGGTTGTCGGACTTTGGTCACCTCCGACCAAGAATGCTCCGTTCATCTGCATCGAGCCGTGGTACGGACGCTGCGACAGGGCGGGATACGAGGGTGATTATCGTGAGAAGGACTGGGTCAACCGTCTTGCTTCAGGTGAGAAGTTCTCCAGCGTGTATACTATTGAAATTCATTAGAGAATATAGGCTTATAATTATGCCCGGCAGAAATGTCGGGCTTTTTTTGAGCATAATTTTTGAGTCGCCTGCGTTTCGGTTAGTTACAATTAAAACACAGGTGTATTATGAAACGTCTTATTCAATTGGCACTGATGGGCCTTTTCCCGGTGCTGGCTTTCGCTCAGGAGCCTTACGACAATTCCACAATCGCTAAATTTGACCTTTCGAAGTATCTCGGCACATGGTACGAACTTGCACGTTTCGACCATAGTTTCGAAAGAGGTATGGACAATGTTACTGCTGAGTATTATCTTAGGGATGACGGTAAGGTGGATGTTTTCAATTCAGGATGGAAGAATGGTGTGTTCAAGACAGCCAACGGTAAGGCCAAGCAGCCTGATCCAAAGACGGATCCCGCTCATCTGAGAGTCTCTTTCTTCCTTTTCTTTTACAGTGACTATAATGTCTTGATGCTTGACGATAATTATCAGGTGGCGCTGGTAGGCAGCAAGAGTCCTGATTATCTGTGGATTCTTTCGCGTACCCCGGTGCAGCCGGATTCGGTTCTGAATCTGGTGGTCGAGGAGGCGGAGAGCAGAGGATATGACACTTCGAAGCTCATTTGGGTGGACCAGACTATGAATGCAGTGGTTTTCGATGAATGAAAATTGCCTCTACTTGTTCATGGCATCACATAAATTTGTATATTTGTAAGTTACGCAAGTCGCACAAGCCTTTATTTTATCAACAATTCAGAACTTGCGAAACTTGAGCTAGTATGAAACTATCGGAATTGAAGACAGGGGAGCGTGGCGTGATCGTGAAGGTTTCCGGTCACGGAAGTTTCCGTAAGAGAATCATCGAGATGGGATTCGTGAAGGGCAACAAGGTGAAGGTCATCCTTAATGCCCCTCTCAGGGATCCCATTGAGTACGAGATAATAGGATATAAGATTTCTCTTCGCCGCGAGGAGGCGGAAAAGATAGAGGTCATCAGTGAGGCCGAGGCAAAGGCACTTGCCGGAGATGTCCCTGCGTCAGAAAACCTGTCCGCTCTTGAAGCTGACGGCGACTGGATCGAGAGGAGGATGGATAATCTCGTGGAAGAACGCAGAAAGCATATACGCGTGGCTCTCGTCGGAAATCCGAACTGCGGAAAAACCTCGCTCTTCAATATGGCTTCAGGCAGTCATGAGCATGTGGGTAACTATAGCGGTGTGACAGTAGATGCTAAGGAAGGTACTTTCGAATATGGCGGATATACATTCGTCATAGTCGATCTTCCTGGTACTTATTCTCTTTCTGCATACAGCCCTGAGGAACTTTATGTCCGTCAGAATCTCGTCGAGGAAGTCCCTGACGTGGTCGTGAACGTGATAGATTCTTCCAATCTTCAGCGCAATCTCTATCTTACGACTCAGCTCATCGATATGAATCTCAGGGTTGTCATGGCCCTGAACATGTATGATGAACTTCAAGCGAAAGGTGACCGTCTTGATCTCACGCAGTTGGGGTATCTTCTTGGTATGCCGGTCGTTCCTACCGTCAGCCGTACCGGAGAAGGCATCGACAAACTTTTCGACACCATCATCCAGATCTGCGAAAAGAGTGATCCGCATCTGGCCCGCCACATCCATATCAATCATGGAGCGGAGCTCGAGCATAGCATCGACAGGATAAAGCTGCTTATTCAGCAGAATACCGATATCCGTACAAAATATTCTACCCGTTATCTTGCCATCAAATATCTTGAGAACGACAAGGAGATAGAATCTGTGGTCGAAGCGCTTCCGAATCGAGACGAGATCATATCCGCGCGATTTGAAGAGAACAAGAGGATAAGGGCCCTGCTCGGCTCTGGAATCGAGTCATCCATCGTGGATGCCAAATATGCGTTCGTTCAGGGTGCATTGGCAGAGACTTACGAGCCATACAAGGGAAAGAAGAAAGGCAATACGCTGACTGACAAGATAGACGCCATAGTGACCAACAGGTGGGCGGCATTCCCGATATTCTTCCTTCTTCTTTATATTGTATTCAATGCCACATTCGTCATCGGAGAATATCCTATGCAGTGGATCGAGTGGATCGTAAGTTCTTTCGGTGCATTTGTCGGTTCGGTTATGTCTGACGGATGGCTCAAGGATCTTATGGTGGACGGCATAATAGGAGGAGTCGGCAGCGTGTTGGTCTTCCTTCCTAACATACTTATCCTGTATCTCTTCATATCTCTCCTCGAAGATTCGGGATATATGGCTCGAGGTGCCTTCATCATGGACAAGCTCATGCATAAGATCGGTCTTCACGGCAAGTCTTTCATTCCTATGATCATGGGATTCGGCTGCAACGTGCCTGCGATCATGGCTACAAGGACCATCGAGAGCCGTAAGAGCCGTCTTATTACCATGCTCATCATCCCTATGATGTCATGTGCAGGCCGTCTTCCTGTGTTTGTGCTTATCGCAGGAGCATTCTTCGGACGACGGGCCGGTGGAGTTCTGCTTGGACTTTATGCCCTCGGCATTCTGCTGGCGATGATTGCTGCAAGAGTGATGAGCAGATTCTTCAAGGATGACGACCTTCCGTTCGTAATGGAACTTCCTCCATACCGCGTACCTACCGCCAAGTCGGTTTTCAGGCATACTTGGGAGAAGGGACGCCAGTATCTGCAGAAGATGAGCGGTGTGATTCTGATATGTTCTATTGTCATCTGGTTCCTCGGTTATTTCCCTAACCACAATGCTTACGACAGCGTCAAGGAGCAGCAGGAGCATTCATTCATAGGTTATGTCGGCAAGGCGATGGAGCCGGTGCTGGAGCCTCTGGGATTTGACTGGAGAATGGGTGTCGGTATCGTGGCAGGTGTCGGTGCGAAGGAACTTGTGGTCAGCACTCTCGGAGTGATGTATGCTGATGATGCAGGTGATTCTGTGGCTGAAACCCGTCTGCAGCGTGCCCTGGTGAAATCTGTGACCCCTGCAGCCGCATTGGCCTATATGGTGTTTATCCTGCTTTATTTCCCTTGCATAGCCACATTCGTGGCCATAAAGAACGAGAGCGGCGGCTGGAAATGGGCCATCATCACGGCAATCTATACGATAGTGCTGGCGTGGGTGGCTGCATTCATCACCTTCCGCATCGCATCACTGTTCATGTAGGAATGCCACTGTTTTTGTAAGTGGCGTCGGGCCAGTGTGTCAGATAGAAAGTGCGGCGCACTATATTTTTCGTGGCAGACGGAAGATGATTGCTCCGATAGCGAAGATGCCCATCACAAACGGATAGTAGAGATAGCCGATTATGGATATGGATGAAACGCCTGCAAGACCGGCAGCCATGAGAAGCTGTGCTCCGTAAGGGATGAATCCCTGGATGAGGCATGAGAATGTGTCAAGGATGCTGGCTGTCTTGCGGGGATCGAGACCGAACTTTTCGGTGATATCGCGTGCGATGGTTCCGCTGGTTATGATGGCGATGGTGTTGTTTGCAGTGCAGAGGTTTGCGAGAGATACAAGGCCGGCGATGCTGAATTCGGCTCCGCGCTTTCCGTTGATCCTGCGGGTCATTCCGTTTACGATGAAATCCAGACCTCCGTTTTCCTTGATCAGTTCAAGCATTCCTCCTGCAAGGATAGTCACGATGATGAGGTCTCCCATTCCGCTGATTCCTTCTCCGATGCTTTCAAGCCAGCCGCTCCATGAAAGACTTCCCATTGAAAATCCCAGGACTGCATTTATGAGAAGGCCTATGGTTAGGACAGCTGCCACGTTCATTCCCGACAATGCAAGCGCAATAACGACAATGTAAGGAATAAGCAGGGTCCATTGCATGTGTCCTGTATCCGGAGTAACGGAAACGGACCAGCCTAAGAATACGTAAAGCGCTGCTACTAAAATCGCTGCGGGACCTACAATCCTGATGTTTGCTTTGAATTTGTCTCTCATCGAGCAACCCTGGGTTCTGGTTGCGGCGATTGTGGTGTCGGAAATGAATGACAGGTTGTCGCCGAAGAAGGCTCCGCCTACGATTATTGCTGTTATGAATGAAGGGTTGGCATGTATGCCTGTCATGCCTCCCAAAGCAAGTTCTTCTGCTATTCCAGCTGCTACCGGAACGAGGGCTACAATTGTGCCGACGCTTGTTCCGATGGACATCGATATGAAGCATGAGGCTAGGAATAGTCCGGCATAGATAAGGTTGCCGGGAAGTATCCTGAGTGCAATGTTTACTGTTGCATCGATGGCTCCTATTGATTTTGCTGTGGATGCGAATGCTCCGGCAAGGACGAATATCCATATCATCAGGAGCACGTTCTTGTTTCCGGCTCCTTCGGAGAAGGTGGCTATGCGCTGTTCAAGTGTCCTGCCGCGGCTGATGATGATGCCGTATATGGATGCAAGAAGGAATGCCGCTGATATGGGAATCTTATAGAAGTCCTTGGCTATCAGTGATGATACAAGGTAGACACAGAGGAATACGAATAGGGGACTTAGAGCTAGCCAGCCGCCGATAGGCTTGGCTTCATGTTCTGAATGCTTTCTGCGGACGCTTTCGAAAAGGTCGGATATGTATCTGTCTGGTATAATTCCCATTATTGTTCGTTTTAACAGAATGCAAAGTTACATATTTTCGGCTATATTTGCGGTAATGAAAAAGCTAAAAGACAGAATCGAGGCACCGATGGGGGAGACGAGAGTCCTTCTCCATACATGCTGTGCCCCATGCTCGAGCGCCATCATCGAGGCTATGATGAGCAGCGGGATAACCCCTGTCATATATTACTGCAATCCGAACATTTATCCGTATGAGGAATATATCATAAGAAAGGACGAATGTATCCGTTATGCTCAGGCACTCGGTCTGGAGATCATAGATGCCGATTATGATCATGAGAACTGGCTTACTGCCATGAAAGGTCTCGAGAATGAACCGGAAAGGGGAGGGCGCTGCCTGAAATGCTTCAAGCTCAGGCTTCTGCGGACGGCAAAGTATGCCCGCGACCATGGTTTCAAGGTCATCACCACCACTCTTGCTTCATCCCGATGGAAATCTCTCGATCAGATCAACGAAGCCGGCCTTTGGGCCTGCCGTGAGGTGTGCCCGTCCGGAAAAACGGATATTTTTCCGGATGAGGACGTCATTTTGAGCCTCCCGTCCGGAAAAACGCAGGGAAATCCGGACGACAATGTTGGAAATCAGGTCTCGTCGGATACTCCGGTCATATGGTGGTCACAAAACTGGCGAAAAGGCGGCCTGCAGGAACGCCGCAATCAGATTCTCAAAGAATATGATTTCTACAACCAGCTCTACTGCGGATGCGAGTTCAGCATACGAAAAGAGGCCGGCAATGAAACCGGCCCCGAGTCTTCAGAATAGACGTCTCCTGCAGGAGATGTCCGTATCTACAGGAATGGTATGGCGTCTGTACCTTCCGATTTCACGACTGTCACGCAGCTGGCGAGGACTTCTTCTGGGATGCCGCCGCTGATTCTTTTATAGGTTTCAGTCACACTTTCTGCGGTGAGAGTCAGAGTGTCGTCATCTGTTGAGGCTATATCGTATGATGTTGCCCATGATGTGCCGTCGTTGTAGCTGCCGGTGAGTGTAGTCCCGTCAAGCGACCATTTGCCGTTGTAGAGTCGGTAAGCGCCTTCTCCGATCTGCTGGTAGAGCGAGAATGTCTTGTCGGTTGCGAATGTAACATATATTTCAGCGTCTGTAGATACGGCAGTACAATGCCAGTCTCCGACCATCTTCTCTTCGAGGGTCATCTCCTTCTTGCAGGATGTCAGCAGGCAGAGGGCTGCTGCTATGATGTATATTATTTTCTTCATATTCATTTTGATGTTAGATGTCTCGACTTCGCTCGATTTTAGAACCAGCCTCCGTTGGCAGAAGCATAAGGTCGTGAGACGATGGAGATCTCGCGTGAGAAACTCATGTTTCCTATCGAGTGTGATCCGCCGTCAACGGCTGCCTGATTGTTTGTCTCAGACGAAACAGTGATCTTGCCTGAACCGATGGTTGTGCATGTAAGTTCAAGCTTGCCGTTCTTCACTACAGGTGCTCCGTCAAGTCCGAGTGCTTTTGAAGTCGCATCGTCGACAGTGACTGTGCATCCAAGTCGTGCAGCGACGCCTGCTCCGAGATAGTCGTCAAGATTGATGACAGCCTTCTCTCCTGCCTTTACCATCACTGAAGGCGTTCCTTCGATGGCCATCAGGAATTTCCATGCATCCACGGCACCTGTTCCCATCTGGTTCTGCCATATAGGCAGCGCTATCTCTTCCATCTTATAGCTTGACAGGCTGTAATACTGCTTTGTGCCGGACTTGAGATACTGATCGATGTCGTTCACTGAAGTCAGAAGCATTGATGTGAAGTCCTCGCGTGTGAACTTCTTTCCGAGTTTCTTTGCATATGAAATGCCGAGTGCGATGACTCCGGAAACATGCGGGCAAGCCATAGATGTTCCCTGCATATATACATAATCTCCGTCAGTCCTGCCGTCTGCTGTAGGGGCACCTGGAGATGTCTGGGCGGCATTCGATACACCTGTAGAAAGAATCATTGTTCCGTTGCTTGTGTTCGGACCCTGATACTCTCCGCCGGGAGCGGCGATTGAGCAGCCAGGACCGTAGTTGGTGTATCCTCCAGGAAGATAATCAGCACCGAATGCAGTGACTGAAATCACATACGGAAGAGCTCCAGGATAGCTTGAATAAGGATTTGAATGGTTTCCGGCAGCAAATACTGCGATGTTGCCTTCAAGAGATTCGTGGTTGCTGTTTGCCGGATCAAGGAAGTATAGGAGAGCGGCATTCTCAAGAGGAGAACCGTCGATCTTGGCATCCTTGTCACCGTTTATGTAGATGTTATCAGAAGTTATGACATTGCTGGTACCGTACGAACACTGTGCGATGCAGGCTCCGTTGTCGGCGGCGTAGATGAAGGCAGCTGCGTTCTGTGCGTCAGACGCAGAAGCTGTTCCGTTGAATATCTGGCATGTCATGAGTCTCACTCCATCACCATTGCCGGTACCTCCGGCAATCGAGCTTACACCCTTGCCGTTGTTGTTTGTTGCGCCGATGATGCCTGCCACATGAGTTCCGTGACCGCTTCCCTTTGTCCAGTTCAATGCGTTGCCTGTTGTCGGCTTTCCTTCTGCAATCCTGCAGTTGACGAAGTTGAAGCCGTATCTGTCGTCCACGTAACCGTTTCCGTCATCGTCCTTTCCGGCCTCTCCGTCAACCTCGGCCTGATTGATCCAGAGTGCATCCTTGAGATCTTCATGCATGCTGTTCACTGCGCAGTCGAAAACTGCCACCACCACGCTAGGGTCACCTCCGGTAAGTCTCCATGCATCCTTCACTCCCACGTCAGCGCCTTCAACTGCGTTCGCGGCAACAGTCTTGTTGCCGGTGTTGATGAGGTTCCACTGAAGTCCGTTGTATTCATCATCAAAAGGATAAGGTGAGACATGACTTTCCATTGTGCTTCTTCTCACCATCTGCGATGCATCAAAACTCACAACCTTGTCCGAAACCACCGGCTCGAGGAAAGAGTTGTACTGAACGGATACCACAGACGGATTCTGTGCGACGGCCTTTGCCATCTTCTCGACAGGCTGAGCCTCGTCAAAACTCATCACGAACCATCTGTCGAGCCCGTATTTCCTTGCCACATCCATGTTTTTAGGACGGATAGGCAATGCAGGCGAGAAAGTCACCTGTGCGTCAGCCAATGTGAGCACGACTGAGCCTGATGCAAGGTCTGAGGCAAGAGCCTCATCGACCTTTACAAGCAGCGAACCCTGCTCGAACTCGCCCTGGACGTCGCCGACCATCTTGGTCATCAGCGTCTGTTCCTCAAGGGTCAGAGGAGTTTCTTCAATTTCCTTTGTACATGAAATGCCGGCGCAGAGAACGACGGCCGCCATGAATAGAAGTCTTTTCATTATGTGTCTATATTAATATTCGGTTTTCAAAACAGACAAATATAAATATAATCGATAAATAAGGATGCTGTAGTTCGCCAAAAAAAGAGATAATATGAAAAAATGATTTAAATTTGTAGAGGATACTTAAAAATCAGTATTATGCATATCGCAGAAAGACTTGTTTGCCGTACACTTCTGATAGTTGCCATATCTTTTCTTGCATCGTGCAGGAGCATTCATCAGAGTCCGTTTGAGGGGGACCTTGAAAAGATTGATGCGGCTTTGGCTATGGCTGATGAATATGTTCATGCTAAAGACCAGAAGATCAGTACGATAGAGAATATGCTCAATTCGAGAGGCGTCAATGATCTTCAGAAGTACCATATATATGGTCAGCTCTTCGAAGAATATGAGGCATATCAGTTTGACAAGGCCAAGGAAATGCTTGAAAATCAGGAGGCGATAGCAGAAGGTCTCGGCAATCTTTCGTTGAGGAACGATGCGCTGCTTGACAAGGCTATGCTTTTCATCAATGCCGGACTTTATCTTGAAACGCATGAGGTCTTCGGACAGCTGGATACCAATTCGTTCGATGAGAAACAGATGGTCGGATGGTATAATGCACGTCAGAAGTTTCTTTCCGATTATGATGAGTATGTAAGCAGCTCCAGTGTAAAGGTGCCGGATATTGAAAAGGTTGCATATTATCAGGACCAGATTCTGAACAGCACTCCTGAATCGGATGCGGTAAATCAGCATATCAGAGTGCTCAGACTTATAAGCCAGAAGGATTACGACAAGGCTTCAAAACTCAATACCTCTATACTGACAGGGATGGACACGGGATCAAGAGATTATGCAATCCGAGCATATTGGCAGGGATTCATCTCAGATCAGCAAGGCAATTCATACGAAGCAATCCATTGGTGGGCATTGTCGGCAATTTCTGACATCAAGTGCGCGATCAAGGATAACGCTTCTCTGTCTACATTGGCTCCGAAACTTATCGCTTCGCAGGATACGGACAGGGCGTTCCGTTATATCCGTCAGTCTCTGGATGATGCCATCTTCTATAATGCCAAGCTTCGCAAGGTGCAGATAGCCACTGCTTTGCCAATGATCGAGAAGGCCTACAGCGACAACAAGGCTCTTCAGGACAAGGAAAAGAAAAGATACCTCAACTGGATTACGACTACAGCAGTTCTGCTGCTTCTTTTCTGTCTGGTAGCAATCCGTTTCTACTATAAAGGACGAATGACCGCACAAGAGGTGGAAAGAAAGAACGCTCAGCTTGAAGAGTACTATAAGTCAATTGAATCTGCTGAAAACCATCTCAAGATGATAAATATGGAATTGGTTGAGGCGAATGCAGCAAAGGAGGAATATCTCGGACTCTTCCTCTCGATGTGTTCAGGCTACCTTGATAAGCTCAAGAAAGCTCAAGGCCGTGAGCAGTACGAGGAAGAACTGAAGAAATTCTACAGGACATTCGACACGTCCTTCCTTCAGCTCTATCCTACCTTCGTCGAAGAGTTCAACGCCCTGCTGCAGGAAGATGCCCGCATTACCCTGAAGGACGGCGAGACTCTGAACACAGAGCTCAGAATCTTCGCTCTGATCAAGCTCGGAATCACCCAGTCTTCGCACATTGCGTCGCTGCTGAGATACTCTGTCAATACCATATATAACTATAGGGCACAGGTGAAGAATTCAGCCTTGTCTGATAGAGAGAATTTTGAGGAATCGGTGCGAAAAATAGGCTCCAAAAGAGTCTGATTTCCACATTTAAGATAAGATGATATTGGTGGATTGCTTTGAAAATCAATGAGTTGATTTTTGGGGTAATCCACTTTTATTTCAGGGTTTCTGCAGAATGTTCAGGGATTTGTGAAAATGTCCACTTTTTAGCTCCTTTGAAGATGCTTAACGTGTTGATGGACAATGTGATAATATAACTGCATCCACTTTATTGAGGCGGAGGCCTGAGGAAGGAATACAACTGACTGAAAAACTTGTTAATTTTGGTATGCGATAAATGGAATCGCCTAACACAATCTAATAACCAAATACTAACCACATGAAACACCTTACTCGTAAACTCATCATGGTCTTTGTGACTATGGTATTGGGCTGCGCAAGTGCGTTCGCTCAGCAAGTGAAAGGTACAGTTGTGGATGGTTCCGGATATCCGGTGATCGGTGCTGCCGTCATCGTTGAGGGAACTTCCATAGGTACGACAGTTGACATGGATGGTGCATTTGCCTTCAATCAGGCAGTGCCTTCAGATGCCATCCTCGTTGTTTCTTCAATCGGTTACAAGACTGCCCGCGTTCCAGTAGGGGGGGGCAACCTTAACATCGTTCTTGAGGAAGACACAGAAATGATCGAAGAGACAGTCGTCATCGGTTACGGCGTTCAGAAAAAGAGCGTTGTGACTGCTGCCATCTCTTCAATCACATCAGACGACCTCAAGTCTCAGTCGAACACACGTGTCGACAACCTCCTCCAGGGTATGACATCCGGAGTTACTGTTACAACTTCATCAGGTGCTCCTGATGCCGGTTCACAGGTTCGTATCCGCGGTGTCGGTACGATCCATAACTCAGACCCTCTCTATATCGTCGACGGTATGCCTGTAGGCGGTATAGACTACCTCAACCCTGCGGATATCGAGCGTATCGAGGTACTCAAGGATGCGGCTTCAGGTGCGGTTTACGGTGCACGTGCTGCAAACGGTGTCATCCTCGTGACAACCCGTCAGGGTAAGGCAGGCAAGACATCTGTGACATATGATTTCTCATACGGCTGGCAGAATCCTTGGCGCAAGCCACAGGTTCTTGATGCAACAGAGTATGCAATCATGATGAATGAAGGTGCCGTGAATGCCGGTGATGCTCCAAGATATGCTGATCCTTATGCATTCGGAAAGGGAACAGACTGGGTTGAAGCCATCTTCAACGACAATGCTCCAGTGATGAAGCATGACATCAACATCAACGGTGGAAACGACCGCGTACAGTATTCTACTTCAGCAGGTTTCCTCTCACGCGAGGGTACCATCGGCGGTAACTACGGCCGTTCAAACTATGACCGTTTCACTCTCCGTCAGGCTTTGAATGCGACTCTCTTCGATAATTCGGACGACCGCAACTGGCTCAACAAGGCCACTATCCAGACAAGTGCTTCTTATGCGCACATCAATTCTACAGGTATCTCGAACAACTCTGAGTTCGGTTCACCTCTCGGCTCTGCTCTCGGAATGTCTCCTATCGAGC
Source organism: Candidatus Cryptobacteroides sp. (assembly GCA_045125535.1). Taxonomy (GTDB): domain Bacteria; phylum Bacteroidota; class Bacteroidia; order Bacteroidales; family UBA932; genus Cryptobacteroides. Next base: position 44,310 of record JBGVNK010000052.1, on the reverse strand, counting down.
CTATCTTCGCTGATGAAGCAACTGTAGAAGGATACAAGACTCAGTTCGCTGAAGGATTCCCTTATCTTATCAGAAATTCAGAGGGACTCTATTACACTGTAGTTGACGGTACCATCTACAACGAGCAGAACAACCCTCTTGCAATGCTCGAGCAGCCTGGTACAAAGTATTTCACTGACAAGTTCGTTGCTAACGGCAACATCGAGCTTCAGATCTGGGACGGTCTCAAGTTCCGCACTCAGGTGGGTATCGACATGGCTTACTGGGGAAATCACGGATACTCGGCTCCTTATTTCCTTTCTTCAAAGAACTACAGCTACGACAAGATCACCGAGACCACCACTTACGACAAGGACGGTAACCCTACTGTAGTTTCTAAGACAGACTATGGTTCAAGTGCATCTCAGGAAGTGAACCGCTCGCTTTCATGGCAGGTGGAGAACATCCTCTCTTATGACAAGACCTTCGGTGAGAACTCTATCTCAGTAATCCTCGGTCAGTCTGCACTCTCTCAGTCAGGAATGAACGTAGGTGCATCTGCTGACGGTGTGAAGTATCTCTATGACGAGTACATGATTTCTGTAAACAACACTTACGGAAAGCGTGAGGACGGACACCGCAACGGCTGGGGTTCATGGAACTCTATCCCTTACAGACTTGCTTCATACTTCGGACGAGTTTCTTACAACTACGGCGAGCGTTACATGGCTGAAGTTACTGTACGTCGTGATGCATCAAGTCGCTTCGGTGACAATAACAAGTGGGGTACCTTCCCATCAGCATCAATCGGTTGGAACATCAAGAACGAGTCTTTCCTTAAGGATGTAAGCTGGCTTTCAGGCTTGAAGCTCCGTGCATCATGGGGTATCAACGGTAATGACAACATCGGTAACTTCACTTATGCTGTCTACATGAATTCAGGCAACAACTATGTGTTCGGTTCAGGTGCAAACGGCACTGAGACCATCACTCTCGGTTCAAAGCCTTCAGGTCTTGCAAACCCTGACGTGAAGTGGGAACAGACAGCTCAGACCGACATCGGAGTTGATGCTGCATTCTTCGGAAACCGCCTCACATTCGTAGCTGACTGGTATAGAAAGAAGACAACAGGTATGCTTCTCTCGCTTCCTGTACCTGGCTACACCGGTGAGTCATCACCTACAGGTAACCTCGGTGACATGGTGAACAGCGGTGTCGAGCTCGATCTCGGATACCGTAACACACACGGAGACTTCAGCTGGCATGTTTCAGCAAATGCTACTTATAATAAGAATGTCCTTACTTATCTCGGTGACGAGTCTTCATACCTTACAGTGTCTACACACAAGCTCGGTACATTGAGCCAGGGTAAGGTGGGACTTCCTTTCCCATACTACTACGGATACAAGACTGACGGTATCTTCCAGACTCCAGAGGAGGTAGCAGCATATGTAAATGAGAAGGGTGAACTCATCCAGCCTCTTGCAACTCCAGGCGACATCCGTTTCGTTGACCTCAACGGTGACGGCGTAATCGGTGACGATGACCGTACAATGATCGGAAAGGGTATGCCTGACTGGACATTCGGTCTCAACCTCGGTTTCGAGTGGAAGGGTCTCGACTTCAATATGCTCCTTCAGGGACAGGCAGGTGCTCAGGCATTCAACGTGACCCGTCGTACAGACCTTTATTATATCAACCTTCCTAAGACCATCCTCCAGCGTTGGACAGGTGCAGGTACTTCTGACAAGTATCCTAAGTTCGAGTTCTCTTCAGCAAACGAGAACTACCGCGTGTCTGACCTTTGGGTAGAGGACGCATCATTCCTCCGCGCACGTAACGTACAGATCGGATACACACTTCCTCAGAACCTTACAAAGAAGGTATTCGTTCAGCGTTTCAGAATCTATGCACAGGCTGAGAACCTCTTCACACTCACAAAGTACACAGGTTGTGATCCTGAGGTTTCAGGTGGCGGATCATACGGAACAGAGGCAGGTATCGACCGTGGTGTATATCCACAGAACCGTACCTTCACTGTCGGTGTAAACCTTACTTTCTAATTTAACAGGATGATATTATGAAAAAGATAATTATTGCAATAAGCGCATTGGCTGTCCTTCTGATGTCTTCTTGTACAAAGGACTTCGTTACGGTACAGCACAACTCTGCCGAGCCAATGGATGCATACTTCATCGACGAGTCGAGAATGTATGAGTCTCTTGTGGCTGCCTACCACCCTCTTCAGTGGTTCGACTATGCATTCGGTGCCTATAATGACCTCAGACTTGTTTCTGACATCATGGCAGACGATATCTATTGCGGCGGTTCAAATGAAGGTGACCAGCCAACTCTCGTGTATACACATTATTATAAGGCTACAGCAATCGATCATTGCGGCGGTATCTGGACAACAGCTTATTCAGGTGTGAACAGAAGCTGCGTGGTTCTTGAATATGTAGATGCAACACCAGGAATGTCAGAGGCTACAAAGCAGCTCTACAAGGCTGAGGCTACAATCCTCAAGGCATGGTACTACACCGTTCTCTGGAAATTCTGGGGAAACATCCCTTATTATGACGTGAACCTTACCGCTCCTTATACAGCACCTCAGCTCACTGCTGACGAGGTTTACAACAACATCGTGACAAAGATCGAGGAGGCTATCCAGATGAATGTACTCCCTACAACACCGGTTGCAAAGGGACGCATCACCAAGGATATGGCTTACATGCTTTATGCTGAGGTCGTGATGTATCAGAACGATGAAAGCCGTTATGCTACAGCTCTCAACTACATGAAGGAGATCATCGAGTCAGGACGTTATTCGCTCGTTGCTGATTTCGCAGGAATGTGGGAAGAGACAGGTGAGTGGGGTACAGAGTCTATCTGGGAGATCAACTATACTTCAGAAGGCGGTGTGCGCTCATGGGGCAACTCTATCGCATCTGGTGGTTCGGTTCTTCCTGTACTCTGCGGTATCCCTGGCGGAACCGACAAGTTCGTTGACGGATGGGGCTTCGGTCCTGTTGCACCTCATGCTTATGAGATGTATGCAGAAGGTGACCAGCGTCGCGACGGCGGTATCTACAACCATCTTGCAGTAGCAGGTGAATATGGAGAAGGAATCAACGGCGGCCGTTGGCAGTCAACCGGTTACTTCAACAACAAGATCATCGCAAGAAAGGGTGGTGACCACGGACAGCTTGCTGACAACAACCTCAACTATGGTACAAACTACCGTGTATACCGTTATGCTGAGACTCTCCTCAATGCTGCTGAACTTGCAGTCCTTACAGGTGGGGACGGATCTGCTTATCTGAAGCAGGTACGTGACCGTGCAGGTGCAAGCTATGACGGAAACGACCGTGACTCAATCCTTGAGGAGCGCCGCAGAGAGTTCCTCGGTGAGGGTAAGCGCTACTGGGATCTCGTTCGTTCAGGAAAGGCTGCTGAGGTTCTCAAGGCTGCCAATCATCAGTATCGTGAGAATGACTGGACTCCTAACAAGAAGTACTGGCCTATCCCACAGTCTGAGATCGATAAGGATCCTAATCTCCAGCAGAATAATTACTAACAGCAGTAATGCTATATCAATGAATCGATTATGAAAAGAATTTTCAAATATATAGCCGTTGCCCTCGCAACTTCACTGCTGGCTGTCGGCTGTTATCCTGAGATCCTCACGCCGGATCAGAGCAAGCTTCCTGAAGCTTCTGCTCTCGATGTGGTGATCGATGTGGATCAGGCTACTAACTATGTGACCTTCACCGTCAAGAACGAGGGCGTTGTTCCTATGTGGATTTTCGGTGAGGACAAGGTTGAGGACGGAAAGGTTTCAAAGAGATATTCTTATACCGTAAACGGTCTCAAGCTCCGCGTACGCGATGCCGGTGAGCATCAGGTAGAGGTCAAGGCATACAATGCAAACGGTATGTCCGTAGGCTCGAAGATCGTCACTTACTCTCTCGAGAACACTTATCGTGATCCGTTCGATCCTGCTCCTTATATGAAGAAGCTCGCCAACAGATGGCAGTGGAACTATGAAGTTGCAGGTCACTTCGGTTGCGGATCCACCACAAGTGTCCCTACCGAATGGTGGGCGGCAGGACCTAACGAGAAGGCTGACTGGGGTATCTACGACGACGTGATGACTTTCACAACTGACGGAAAGTACAGCTTCGACCCGGGTAAGGATAATCTCGTTTACGTAAACGCAGGTTTCACAGCTCTCGGAACTTCACCTGACGGTGCAGACTTCAATGTAGAGATCCCTGCATATGAGACTACATACAAGATCGAGAACAACTGGAATGACGCAGGTATCGAAGAGATCTGGCTCGTGCTTCCTGAGCACAAGAACCTCTCTTACATCCCTAACCAGACCATCTATGACGACCCTCGTTTCCTCGTGATGGATCTTACTGCCAAGGAAGTGAAGCTTGCAGCTCAGAATGCTCCTAACGGTGACGGAACCATTTCATGGTACTACAACTTCGTTACAGCCGGTGCTACTCCAATGGAACTCCTTGCAGGTGCTGACGGAAAGGGTAAGGTATGGGTTATGGATTCAGAGGCTAAGGGTCACCTTGGTTGTGGATCAAGCATTGCAACTCCAACTGAGTGGTGGGCTGCAGGTGCAAACGAGAAGGCTGACTTCGGTATGTACGATGACGCAATCACTTTCACTCCTGACGGAAAGTATATCTATGACTCAGGTGAGGATGGAAAGATGTATATCAACTGGGGTGTAACAGTAATCGGCCCTAACCCAGGTGCTGAGCCTGATATCGATATCGAGCAGGCTGATGTAGAGTCAACTTTCACATTCGATGGTGAGACAATTACTCTTGCTGCTAACACACCTATGGTATATGTACCTTCTGACCTTGTTTGGGGTACTCCTGTATTCCATGTTACTGAGCTCACAGAGACAACACTCGTGGTTGTTGCTGAGAACCCTGGCTGCTACTGGCAGATGATCTTCAAGGCTCGTGACATTAAGGCACCTGCCGGTCCTACACTCAACGGACAGGAACTTCCTGCAACACTTTCTGTGTCTCAGGGCGAAGTCCTTACAGTAGGTAACCTCAACCTTGCTGACATCTGGGTTGACCCTGACTTCTTCGAGGTAGCAGGTGCAGACCTCAAGTTCAAGGCAGTTGCAGGTGACTACCAGTTCCAGTACGACAAGTCTGCAAAGTGGATCAAGGTTGTTCCTATGTCAGGTGACGCAAGGGCTACTTACGAAAACGGTAAGGCTCTCTGGATCATCGGTACAGGTGGCGGAAAGCCTACTGCAGCAAATGCAGTCGGATGGAATACAGGTGAAGCTCCTCTTCCAATGGCTAGAATCGCTGAAAATAAATACCAGATTACTCTTGCAACCGTAGGTGGTACTGAATCTGTGAAGATTTTCGGTCAGTCAGACTGGGGTATCGAGTGGAAACATGACGGTTATGCTTCATTCAATGCTGATGGCCTCTTTAAGCTTGGTGATGGTACAGGTGGTGACAAGAATGATGATGGTAATATCTATCATACAGATTCTGAACCAGGTTACTACGTATTCACAGTAGTTGACAATGACGGAATCCTTGACATGACTGTGACAAAGATGGCTGCTACAGTTTGGGATGCAACAGCGGATTCAAACCTCTGGCTTACTGCAAACCAGAGCAACATGGAGTTCTACTTCGCAACTAGCGACGCGTGGACACCTATCGATCCTGCTGAATACTCAGCTGAGGGTAACCACTATTACCTCACATTCCCTGCAGACCTCGGTGCCCTTCAGTGGCAGGCTCAGGTGAAGTACAAGACTCTCGGTTTCGCTACAAGCGCAGCTAAGAACTATGACTTCCAGGTGAAGATCAAATCAGAAGAGGATCATCCAAGCATTACCATCAAGCTTACAAAAGAGGGAGATGACAACACTTACTACTGTGCAGACAAGCATGCTGTGAAAGCAGGTGAGGAATTTGTCTATCGTCTCGACAATGTTCCTGGTATCGATATGGACGATGTTCAGCTCGTGTTTGACTTCGGCGGTGGTGTCGGCGGCTCATCTCTTGAGTACTATGACATCATTATTCAGGAGCATCGCGCTGAGTAATATTTGATATGATTAGGCAGGGACAACAGCCCGTATCGGGCCTTGCCCCTGCCTGTTTTATATTCTTAAACTGATGAAAATGAAACTAGGAATACTTTTGGCCATCATGGCTATGGCAGGATGCAAGACTCCTGATCCGGCACCGGTGACCGAAGTCAAGCTTTCTGTCGATCCGCAGGAAATAGCACTCACGACAGCTGCTGCTGAAGTGAAGTTGTCGGTTACCGCTGACGGTGACTGGGGTGTGTATTCCGCTGACAAGGAGTGGGTTAATGTGACTCCGAGCGGTGGCGTTGCCGGCACTGCTGATGTGAAGGTCAAGGTCGGTGAGAACAAGTCATACGATGTTCGTGAGACAGAAATCGTATTCACCACAAAAAGCGGAAAGACTTCTGTTCCCGTAAAGCAGGACGGAGTTGAGTATGTCGAACCTCCTTTTGTGGTTCCTGAGGGTTATGCTCTCGTATGGCAGGATGAGTTCGACAAAGATGACAACGGCCTTCCTCTTGAAGACGAGTGGTGGTACGAGAATGCGGAACCGGGATGGGTGAACAATGAACTTCAGACCTATATCCCTGGCCGTAAGGACGGAGTGCAGACCGCTGAGGTCAGTGACGGCACGCTCAAGATCCATGCGATAAAGAAGGGTTCACGTGTATACTCAGCCCGCATCAATACGATGGAGAGCTGGAAATACGGATACTTCGAGGCGCGTCTCAAGCTCCCTAAGGGCAAAGGTACATGGCCTGCATTCTGGATGCTTCCGAAGAATTTCAAGAGCTGGCCAAAGGATGGTGAGATCGATATCATGGAACATGTGGGATGCGTGCCTACAGAGGTCTCATCTTCAATCCATTGCCAGTCTTACTATCATGCGATTAACACTCAGAAGACCGCTGCGCGCAAGATCGCTACAGTGATGGATGAGTTTCATGTATATGCCCTCGAGTGGACTCCTGAATACATAAAGACATATGTCGACGGAGAGGAACTTTTCTATTACAATCCGGACGACTATCCAAAGGGACGCAATGCCGACACATGGCCGTTCGACGAACCGTTCTACATCAAGCTGAACCTTGCTTGGGGCGGTGACTGGGGCGGAATGTACGGCGTGGATGAAAGCTGTCTTCCAACGACCTTCGAGATCGATTATGTGCGTGTATTCCAAAAACCTGAATAACAGATGAAGAAAATCATAAAGGCTTTCGCCCTTGCTGCCGTGATGCTTGCCGCATCATGCGCTCCGAAGAGCGAAACAGACAAGAAGGTCGATGACCTTCTCAAGCAGATGACCCTTCGCGAGAAGATCGGCCAGATGAACCAGCTTTCTGGCGGTGCATGGGTGGCTGACCAGGCGGCAAAGGGTGAAGTGGGCTCTATCCTCAACTGTGTCGACCCTGCCGAGATTAATGCCGTGCAGAAGGCAGCAGTGGAGCAGAGCCGCCTTGGAATCCCTGTGCTGGTGGCTCGTGACGTCATCCACGGATTCCACACCATGTTCCCGATTCCTCTCGGACTTGCAGCGACATTCAATCCTGATGTCGTAGAGAGAGGCGCTCGCGTGGCAGCGGTCGAGGCTACCGCAAGCGGTGTGAGATGGACATTCTCTCCTATGCTTGACGTTGCTCGTGACCCTCGTTGGGGTCGCGTGGCGGAAGGTTCGGGTGAAGATCCGTATCTTGACGTGCAGATGGGACTTGCAATGGTTCGCGGTTATCAGGGTGATGACCTCAGCGATCCTACATCTCTCGCTGCCTGCATCAAGCATTTCGTAGGCTATGGTGCGGCTGAAGGCGGACGTGACTATAATACCACAGTGATTACAGAGCGTATGCTCCGCAACACTTATTTCCCTGCATTCAAGGCGACTGCAGAAGCAGGTGCTGCGACTCTCATGACATCCTTCAACGAGATCGACGGAATACCTTCTACAGGTAATAAATGGCTTCTCAAGGACATCCTCCGCGATGAGTGGGGATGGGACGGAATGGTCGTGACTGACTGGAACTCTGCAGGTGAGATGATCGCTCACGGTTTCTCTACTGACCTCAAGCATACTGCCGAGCAGGCAATCAACGCCGGCGTCGATATGGATATGATGTCTTACGGATTCATCCAGTATGCAGAGGAACTTGTCAAGGAAGGCAAGGTTTCCGAGAAAGAGATCGACAGGGCTGTGCGCAACATCCTCAAGCTCAAGTTCGAACTCGGACTCTTCGAGAACCCATATGTGGACGAGACTCTTTCAGCAAAGGTGGATTATGCTCCTGAGCATCTTGCCTCTGCAAAAGAGGCTGCCCTTCAGTCGGCTATCCTCTTGAAGAACGACAGGAATGTCCTTCCTCTCGACAAGGCAAAGACAATCCTCGTGACAGGTCCTATGGCAGACGCTCCATACGAGCAGATGGGTACATGGACATTCGACGGTCAGAAGGAGCACACAGTGACTCCTCTCGCAGCTCTTCGTGAAGAGTACAACGTGATCTGGGTGCCAGGTCTCGACTACAGCCGCGACAAGTCGAAGGCTCAGTTCTCAAAGGTACGTGCAGCTGCTGCCAAGGCTGATGCAGCTGTTGTCGTCGTAGGTGAAGAGGCCATCCTTTCAGGAGAGGCTCACTCACTCTCGAACCTCAACCTCCAGGGTGCTCAGAGCGAGCTCATCGCCGAGGTAAAGAAGGCTGGAAAGCCTGTAGTGGTTGTCGTCATGGCAGGCCGTCCTCTCACCATAGAACGCGACCTTGCAAACTGCGATGCAATGCTCTACTCGTACCATCCGGGTACAATGGGCGGTCCTGCTATCGCGGACCTCATCAAGGGTAAGGCGGCTCCTTCAGGAAAGTCTCCTATGACCTTCCTTCGCGATGCAGGACAGGCTCCGTTCTATTACAACCACAACAACTCAGGCCGTCCTAACAATGGTACAGAGACACTCCTTGATGATATTCCTGTCGAAGCAGGACAGACATCGCTCGGCTGTACCTCATTCTACCTCGACACTGGATATGGTCCTCTCTTCCCATTCGGATACGGACTCACATACACTACTTTCGAGTATGGCAATCCTGTTCTGGAGAAGAATGAACTTGGCGCGTCTGATGTCATCAAGGTTAGCGTGGACCTCAAGAATACAGGCAAGAGAACTGCGACAGAAGTGGCTCAGCTCTATGTTCAGGACTGCGTTGGTTCTGTAGTGCGTCCGGTAAAGGAACTCAAGAGATTCCAGCGCGTGGAACTTGCTCCTGGCCAGACAAAGACCGTTACTTTCGAACTCCCTGTGTCTGAACTCGCATTCTGGAACATCGACATGGAATATGTCGTAGAACCGGGTGACTTCAGATTGTGGGTTGCAGGTGATTCAGATTCGGGAAATCCTGTTAACTTTGTGGTTTTGTAACCATAAAAGGATGCTTGTGGTCATGAGCATCCTGTAAAATAGAATTATTATGTCAAGATTATATGTACTGTCGCTGATCTTATGTCTGTCAGCTTGTGCATGCAATGAAAAGCCTTCCGGGGAAGACCCCGGAGGGCTTGTTGACGCCAAAGACGTGACTGCATACGTCACAACCAACGATCTCAAGACTCTTTTCAAGAAGTCTGAATTCGACTTTTCCACTCCGGAAGCCCTGGCTTCCCAGACCATCAGATATGACAAGACTGTCCTTGGCAAGGAAGTGGACGGCTTCGGTCTTGCATTGACCACAGCAAGCTGCTACAACCTCATGCAGATGAGCGCTGCAGATCGTACAGCCTTCCTCAAGGAGATGTTCTCTCCGACAGAAGGTGTAGGATCCGGCCTTATCCGTGTGTCCATCGGAGCATCTGATTTCTGTCTCAGTGAAGAATATACATGGTGCGACAAGCCGGGACTGGAGAATTTTGCAGTCCATCCTGAAGACCGTGATGTCCTTTTCCCGATTCTCAAGGAGGTATATGCAATCAATCCTGATGTGAAGATAATTGCTTCGCCTTGGTCTTGTCCGAGGTGGATGAAGTGTCAGATGCCGGGAGGCAATGACTGGGATGCAAAGAACTTCAACAAACCGGTTACTGAAGAAATAGACAACAACTCCTGGACAGGAGGACGTCTCAAGCCTTCATGCTATGACGAATATGCGGAATATTTCGTGAAGTGGGTCCAGGTGATGGAGAAGGAAGGTTTTGACATATTTGCTCTTACTATGCAGAACGAGCCGCTCAATCCAGGCAACTCGATGTCGCTCGTGATGCCTTGGCAGGATCAGAAGGAATTCGTGAAGGTTCTCGGTCCGGCTATGGAAAAGGCAGGACTCGGCGATGTGAAGCTTCTTCTTTTCGACCACAACTTCAATTATGATGACAAGGACGGCCAGACAGGTTATCCTCTTAATGTATATGCAGATGCGGAAGCTTACAAATGGTCAGACGGTTCAGCATGGCATTCGTACGGAGGCAATGTAAGGGAACTCGACCAGATTCAGGCAGCATACCCTGAAAAAGACATTTATTTTACTGAGGCATCAATAGGGGAATGGAATTATGATTTTGCCAAATGTCTTCTTCAGGATTACTCGGACCTTTTCCTCGGCACATTGAAGAGAGGAGGCTCAGGCGTGACTTTATGGAATCTCATGCTTGACGACAAGAACGGTCCCTACAGCCCGCAGGACGGCTCGTGCAAGACATGTTTCGGCGGAGTTACCATCAAGACCCCTGGTTATGAACAGGTTGTAAAGAACAGTCACTGGTTCAATGTGGCTCATGCTTCATCGGTAGTGAAGCCTGGTGCAAGGATGATGGAGACATCTGGTTTCTCATATCCTTCAGGATTCGAGTGCCTTATGTTCCTCAATCCTGACGGTACCGTCGGAGTGCTGATCGAGAACAATCGAGGTGAATCGCAGCAGGTCGCTTTCGTGAACGATGAGTTTGCTGTAAAATACATTGTGCCTGCAAAGTCTCTCGTTTCATTGATCTGGAAAGAATAAACCAAACATATTATGAAAAGATCACTTATTGCATTATGCGTGTTGTCTGCAATGGCCTTGACTGCCTGCAAGAGCACACAATCCGATCTCCCGGTCTATCTTGATCTGGAAAAACCAATTGAAGAGCGCGTTGAGGATGCTCTTTCGCGCATGACTCTCGAGGAGAAGGTCAAGATCCTCCATGCTCAGTCGAAATTCTCGTCTGCAGGTGTTCCTCGCCTCGGTATCCCTGAACTCTGGACGACAGACGGTCCTCACGGAATCCGTACAGAGGTTCTTTGGGACGAGTGGGAGCAGGCTGGATGGACAAACGACTCGATCGTCGCATTCCCTGCATTGACAGCTCTTGCAGCTACATGGAATGAGGATATGTCGGCTCTTTACGGAAAAGTTATAGGAGAAGAGGCACGCTTCCGTGAAAAGGACGTACTTCTCGGACCTGGAGTGAACATTTATCGTACTCCTCTCAATGGTCGTAACTTCGAGTATATGGGAGAGGATCCTTTCCTCGCATCCAAGATGGTTGTTCCTTACGTACAGGAAGTCCAGAAGAACGGCGTTGCAGTGTGCGTGAAGCATTATGCTCTCAACAATCAGGAGACTTTCCGTCATCAGTATGACGCTGTCGTTGATGACAGAACCCTCTATGAAATCTATCTCCCTGCTTTCAAGGCAGCGGTTCAGGAAGGTGGCGCATGGTCTATCATGGGTGCGTACAACCTTTATAAGGGCCAGCATGCATGTCATAACGAGTATCTGCTCAACGATATCCTCAAAGGAGAATGGGATTTTGACGGCGTTGTGATTTCTGACTGGGGCGGAACACATGACACAGACCAGGCTATCACCAACGGTCTTGATCTTGAGTTCGGTACATGGACAGACGGTCTTACAATGGGAGCTACCGATGGTTATGATGCATATCATCTTGCAAACTCATACCTCGAGCGTCTTCGTGACGGAAGAGCATCAGAGGATGTTCTCAACGAGAAGGTACGCAGAGTCCTCAGGCTCAACTTCAGAACAGCCATGAATCCGGACAAGCCTTTCGGATCTATCTGTTCTCCAGAGCATTATGATGCCGCACGCAGGATAGCAGGCGAGGGTATCGTACTCCTCAAGAACGATAATGACGTTCTTCCTGTAGATCTCGAATCAGTTAAGAAGATTGCTGTCATCGGTGAAAACGCCATCAAGATGATGACTGTCGGCGGCGGTTCTTCATCGCTCAAGGCACAGCACGAGTGCATTCCTATGGAAGGCATTCTTGCGGCTGTAGGCGACAAGGCTGAGGTTGTATATGAAAGAGGTTATGTAGGTGACGTCACAGGTAACTACAACGGTGTGGCTACAGGTCAGGACCTTTCAGAGAACAGAACAGAGGCTCAGCTCATCGCTGACGCTGTGAAGCTTGCAAAGGAGGCTGACGTGGTTCTCTTCTTCGGAGGTCTCAACAAGGCTTCTCACCAGGACTGCGAGGACTCTGACAGATATGGTCTCGAACTTCCGTACGCTCAGGACAAGGTGATCGAGGCTATCTCTGAGGTGAATGACAATGTCGCTGTGATCATCATCTCCGGCAATGCTGTGGCTATGCCATGGGTTGACAACGTGAATGCAATCCTTGAGGCATGGTACTCTGGTTCACAGGCAGGTCATGCAATCGCTGACGTTGTCTTCGGTAAGGTGAACCCTTCAGGAAAGCTTCCTTTCACATTCCCTGTAAAGCTTGACGACCTTGGTGCTCATGCTGCAGGTGCATATGATCCTAAGGATCTTTCAGTAGAGTATAAGGAAGGACTTTATGTCGGTTACCGCTGGGCTGACAAGTATGATGTGGAGCCTCTCTTCGCGTTCGGTCACGGTCTCAGCTACACTGATTTCGCATATGGTGATGCAAAGTGTGCAAAGACTTCTGTAAAGTCCGGTGCTGATGTGAAGGTTTCCATCGATGTGACCAACACAGGCAAGGTTGCCGGTAAGGAAGTCGTGCAGCTCTATATCGGTGATGAAGAGGCTTATCTCGACAGACCTGTAAAGGAGCTCAAGGGCTTCAGGAAGGTTCATCTCGAGCCAGGCGAAACCAAGACTGTAGAGTTTGTCATCGAGCCTGATATGCTCAAGTTCTTTGATGACGCAAAGCATGAGTGGGTACTCGAGAAGGGTAAGTTCACTGCATATGTCGGATCATCTTCACAGGATATCCGTTCAGAGGTTTCATTTGAAGTAAGATAATTGTCATGAACAGAAGACCGTTTCTTTACATACTGATCATAAGTGCTTTAGCATTTCTGTTCGGATGCGAAGAAGAGCCTTCGGTAAAGGAAATGGAACAGCCTGCCGGCTTCATGGAGCTTGTAAAGGCCCATGAAGACGGCAAGGTGTTCTTGTCTGCGACCCGTGAAGGCGGAGCATGTGTGCTCAGATTCGAGGATGGATATTCTCTTTCCATAACAGAATTCTCTATTTATGACTGCACCGTTGTCGAGCCTAAACAGGTGACCAAGAACGGAGAATGGTGGTCTGTAGGAGGCGTGACTCTAGGCATCAAGGTCGATGCGTCTCTCCCTTCCGATCAGGCTTTTCCTGTCTATGTCTATTACGACAAGATGACTCTTTATGTCCATGTGAGCAACGGCAAGTTTCTGGAATTCTGGAGTGTAGCTCTCGAGGAGCAGAAACAGAAGGATGAAGAAGACCAGAAAGAGCAGGAGGAGAACGCAAAGAAGCAGAATATCCCTGTGGTACGCATCAAGACTAAAAATGGTGCGGGTATCCACGACAAAAAGAACTATGTCGACGGAACCATAACCATCACTGACCCGGAGAAGATGTACAGCGATGTGACTGAGTTTACAGCCGATATGGGTATCCGAGGCCGAGGAAATTCCACATGGGGCTTCCCTAAGAAGCCTTGGAAGGTGAAGCTGGACGAGAAGGCTTCTCTTCTTGGAATGCCTGCCGACAAGGAATGGGCTCTTCTGGCGAACTATGCGGACAGAACCCTTCTGCGTAATATCGTGGCTATGAAATTGTCAGAAATCTGCGGATTTTCATGGACACCGCGAATGCGCAGCGTAGAGGTGTATCTCAATGACAAGTATCAGGGAGTGTATACCTTATGCGAGCATAAGAAGGTTTCAAAGGATAGAGTCAATATCGAGGTTGTAGGAGAGGGAGATAATTCGGGTGATGCTGTCACCGGAGGATACTATCTCGAGATCGAGGAGCAGCAGGATGAGACAACATGCTGGTGGACAGGAATGAATGTGCCGATGATGTTCAGCGATCCCGAGGAGCCGACAGATGAGCAGTACGAGTATGTCACAAGTCTTTTTGCTGAGTTTGAGGAAGCGCTTCAGAGCGATAATTTTGCTGATCCTGCTATAGGATATGCGGCATATATTGATGTGGATTCCTTCATCAATTATTTCATCGTTCAGGAGCTCACCAAGAATCCTGATGGAAATCTCCGAAAGAGTTCATTCATCACCAAGGAGCGCGGAAAGAAGATGGAGATGTACCATGTGTGGGACTTTGACCTGACTCTCGGCAACTGCGGATATTTTCCTGGTGCTGTCGGTAATGGTCCGGATGGCTTCTGGGTAAAGGATTACGGTCAGGGCGACAGGTATAAAGGCGGATGGTTCTATCGTCTGTTCCAGGATCCGGTTTTTGTTGAAACTGTCCAGGCAAGATGGAATGAGCTTCTTCCTGAACTTGAGAAGATTCCGGAGTTCATCGATGAGCAGGCTTTCATCATCGAACCTGCAAGAGAACGTAACTTCAAGGTGTGGGATATCAATGAATCAGTGTTCTGGGTTTATTTCCCGTCACTCGGTTCATATGAAGCCGAACTCGACTATCTGAAGGAGTTCTATACAGACCGCCTTCAGTGGCTCACGACCGAACTGAACAAATTGTAATCTGATAGGGTGCAGTTTTATTTTTGCACTCGATGCTAAGCGAAGAGTTCGCGCAGGACTTTAAGAGAATTTACATTCACGGCGGATTCGCTGTGGAATTCGATATAGCGGAGGATTTCCTCCGCTATTTCATTTCTCACCTGTCCGGACAGAGGAATGAGCATGGATTCGGCGAAAGAACTCTGGATGAATCTTTCAACGATGGGGAAGTGCTCGCCTGTGAACGGCTTGAGACCCTGTGCCTCTGGACTGAATCCGAGGGCTATGGCCAGCTCGAGCAGGAATCTGATATGGAAATTGCTGAAATCGCTTTCTATCGAGTCCAGCAGCTGTATGCTTTTCTCGCACCACTCGAAAAGCCCTTGTTCGTTGCCACCCTCCTTGACGACCCTGTAGAGTACTTCGCTCATGAAAAGGGTCATGGAATTCTTGAACATATTGCCTCTGATTCCGTTCAGAGGATATTTCGCGTTCAGGTTGCGGGCGGTGAAAAGTTTGGATTTAGATGATTCGGTGATGTCGGCTTCCAGAACGGTAAGGGGAAGAAAAAGCGAGGTCATCGACCTTTTGCCGACACCCCGCACTAAAAAACCTCGTCTTCCGTACTCCTTGCTGAGAGTATGGAGCACTATCGAATTCTCACCGAACTTGGTGGTATGCAGAACTATAAGTCCGGTATTCGTTGTCATGTCCTATGATTGTTCTGTGTATCCGACACTGTCATGTCTAGCCTGTCGAGACATCTACAAAAGGTTATCCTTCATCCATCTGGCCATTGCACGAAGAGCCTTGCCTCTGTGCGAGATCTCGTTCTTCTGCTCCTCTGTGATGTCGGCGAGAGTCATTCCGGGATATTCGTCTGCGATGAATATAGGATCGTAGCCGAATCCTCCGTTTCCTGACTTTTCGCGTGCGATGCTTCCTTCAAGAGTTCCCTCGAACGTATGCGGCTTTCCGTCGATCATAAGTGTAACGACACTCTTGAATCGCGCTCTTCTTGATACTGGCTTTGTCTTGAGTCCGTATTCTCTTGCTGTGTGGCCTTCTGCCTCGATCACGCTGAGTTCGTAGAGGACCTTGTCCATGTTCTTGTTGAAGTCCTTCTCGTCTCCGGCGTATCTTGCGGTGTAGACTCCCGGAGCACCACCGAGTGCGTCGACTTCAAGTCCTGTGTCGTCTGCGAAGCAGTCGCATCCGCATTTTTCATATAAATACTGAGCCTTCTGCAATGAATTGGCTCTCAATGTCGTACCTGTTTCAGGAATGTCTTCTGTGATTCCAAGATCTGCGGGGGTAACGAGCTCAAAGCCCTCGCCTAAGATTTCTGATGCTTCTCTTAATTTTCCGCTGTTGCCCGTTGCAAAAACGATTTTCATATTCTTTTTCTATTAATTAACCACTGCAAAGGTATAAATTTTTTCGTATTTTTGTGGAATTGTATTTGCAGCGACAAGGCTTGCAAAATTTATGCATGACTATGAGAAAGTACATATATCTGATTATCCTGACAGCAGCCTTTGCCTTTGATGCAGGCGCCCAGACCAAGAATTTCAAGCTTGGACAGTGGACCGAAATCCATAACTCCATCCTTATGGAACTCAACCGTTCCTATGTGGATTCTCTTCCTGTAGACCGCATCATGCGTGCGGGAGTGGATGCCATGCTGGAAGAACTGGATCCATATACAATGTATATTCCTGAAGAAGAGAATGAGGACTTAGACTTCATGTTGAAGAATGTGTATGGGGGAATCGGCGCCATCATCCATAAGAAGAAAGAGAATAATGTCATAATCAATGAGCCTTATGCTAATTCACCTGCCCATAAATACGGCCTTGTCTGCGGTGACGAGATCATAGAGATCGACGGTGTGCCTACAAAGGGCCTCGAGAGCAAGGAGAGCAGCGACAGGATGAAGGGAAAGCCTGGCACCACTGTGGTGTTCAAGGTGAAGAAGGTACGTACAGGGGAGATCGTGGACATTCCTATCGTCCGAGAGAGGATTCATCTTCCTGATGTGGAATATGCGGGAATGCTTGACGACACCACTGGTTACATCCTTCAGACAGGATTCACCGAGAATGTGTCCGCTGAACTTAAGGCTAAATTCCTCGACCTCAAGAAAAAAGGAATGAAGCGTTTTGTGCTGGATCTTCGCGGTAACGGAGGCGGACTTATGAGCGAGGCTGTAAATATCGTTTCTCTTTTCGTTCCGAAGGGATCTCTTGTCGTGACTTCAAGGGGTAATACCGATAATTCTGTACGTGAATACAAGACAACACTTGATCCGATAGATACAGATATTCCTATTATCGTCATGATTGATTCGGGATCTGCGTCATCTTCAGAAATCGTTTCCGGTGCTCTTCAGGACCTTGACAGAGCCACCATCATGGGAAAGAGAAGTTACGGAAAAGGACTTGTGCAGTCCATCGTTCCTCTTGCATACAACGGACAGATGAAGGTCACTACAGCGAAATACTATACTCCAAGCGGCCGTTGCGTCCAGGCTATCGATTATTCTCAGCGCAACGAGGACGGAAGCGTAGGTCATATTCCTGATTCGCTCACACGTGAGTTCAAGACCGTTTCAGGCCGTATCGTACGCGACGGCGGCGGAATCATGCCAGACGTGGATGTGGATGTGCCTCAGTACAGCCGTCTTGTCTATTCGCTTGTGCTCGGCGGAGTGATCGACCAATATGCTATCGATTATGCACGCAGGCATGCAGAGATCGCTCCTGTCGCTGACTTCCATTTCAGCGATGAAGAGTTCGAGGATTTCATCCGTTTTGCCAAGACACAGGAATTCGATTACAGAAGCAGCGCCAAGACCCTCTACGACCAGATGAAGAAGGAGCTTGAGGCTGACGGACTTGCAGAGACCATGGCTGATGAACTTGCAGCTCTTGAAAAGGCCCTGGAGATGGACAAGGAGAAGTTCATCCGTCTGAAGAAGGACGAGATCATTCCGTTCATCGAGGAGGAACTAGCAGTGCGTTACTGGTTCCAGGAGGCTGGAATCGAAGTGCGTCTGAGATATGACTCGCAGCTCAAGGAGGCGCTTACCAAGCCTTTGGTAGTGTAATTGATGTCGGGAGTCAGAGACCATTCAGGTCGATGGAAAGTCCCTGATTTAGAATATGTAAACCTTCGGTTATGATAGTATTGTTCGATTTTGATGGTGTGCTTGTTGACACCGAAACCCAATATACCCATATGTGGGATGCAATAGGCGCTGATTTTCTTGGTCAGGAAGGCTTCGGATGGAAGATCAAAGGTCAGACTTTGAAGGATATATATGCTTCGCATATTCCTGATCCTCAGTTGCAGGAAGCTGTGACAGAACGTCTGGATGAGTATGAAAGGCAGATGGTCTATGAGTTCATTCCGGGTGTACCTGAGTTCTTGAAAGCTTTGAAGGAAGCAGGTATTCCGACAGCTATCGTGACTAGCTCAAATGATAAGAAGATGGCAAATGTCTACCGTGCTCTTCCTGAGCTCAAGTCAATGGTTGATATGATCTTGACCAGTGAGCATTTTACAAAGTCGAAACCAGATCCAGAGTGTTTCCTAAAGGGTATGGAGCTTCTTGGCGGCACTCCTTCAGATACGGTAATCTTCGAAGACTCTATTCACGGACTTACAGCAGCTCGTGCATCCGGCGCCAAGGTAGTAGGCTTAGCTACGACCTTCCCAGCGGAGCGCGTGGCCCCGCTTTCGGATATGGTCATCTCTGATTTTAAGGGGCTCACTATTGTGGATATACAATAGGATCAACAGATTGCATTTCTATCGAGTGCATTTTCATAGGAAAAATGCTCGCGATACCCAGAAAAAAGGGGGTATCGCGAGCACTTTTATATATAAACTGCGCTCGATGGTTTTATGCTTCGGCCCAGATGTAGACTTTGTCGCTGCGGCGTAGACGATGCTCTTCGATGGCCTTGCAAGCTTCTTCGTTGCAACCGTCTCCACAAAGGCTGAGTGCCTCTTCGCGTGCTCCTGGAACAACCTTTGACCAGTCGAGCGGAATAGAGCAATATGTGCCTTTGGTAGCTTCCTGAACAGGTTTCAGATCGACGCGGATCTCAGGGACAGTGTATTCTACACATCCAGACGTAGGACCGATGATGAGGATCTTGTCTCCTACCTTCAAAGAATAAGACTCGACAAGGATTTCAGCCACCCCGAGCTTTCCGAACCAGTTGGTGATTTTTCCGCTGTAGACTTTCTTGCGAGTCGAGGTGCTGCCATAGACATCGCACCACTCTCCCATCTTGGCACCTTGATAATATCCGTCCCAGAATCCTCTGTTGAACACTTCTTCTAGCTCCTTCTTGAATGATGCTCCGAGCTCTGCAGTATAAGTGCCATCGCAGACAGCATCTGCAGCACGACGGTAGCATGATGCAACACGCTTTACATATTCTGCTGAACGAGCACGTCCCTCGATCTTGAACACTGTCACACCGGCGTCGATGATCTTGTCCATGAACTCGATGGTACAGAGGTCTTTAGGTGACATGATGTATTTGTTGTCTATCTCGAGCTGCATACCTGTCTCTCGGTCTTCCACCTTGTATGCGCGGCGGCAGAGCTGGTAGCATGAACCGCGGTTTGCAGATGCGCCATACTCGTGGAGGCTGAGGTAGCATTTGCCGGAAATGGCCATGCAGAGCGCTCCGTGCGCGAACATCTCGATCTCGACGAGCTTTCCTGATGGCCCGCAGATCTGGTCGCGGTCGATGATCTTCTTGATCTCCTTTACCTGACCGAGGTTGAGTTCGCGGGCAAGGACGATTACGTCGGCGAACTGAGCGTAGAAGCGCAGGGCCTCCGCATTGGAGATGCTCAGCTGGGTGGAGATATGTACTTCCACACCGATCTGGCGGGCATATATGATGGCTGCCATGTCGGATGCGATCACTGCTGTGATTCCTGCTTCCTTGGCTGCATTGAGCGTACGTTTCATGTCCTCAAGGTCTTCTCCGAAGAGGGCGATGTTGAGAGTAAGGTAGGTCTTGACTCCGTACTCCGAACAGATGCGCACGATCTCCGCGAGGTCTGTCATCTTGAAGTTGTTTGCAGAGTGGGAGCGCATGTTGAGTTTCTCGACTCCGAAATATACCGAGTCCGCTCCACCCTGGATAGCCGCGTGCAGGCACTCGAAGTTGCCGGCCGGCGCCATGATCTCGAGGCGCTTCTGCGCCGGGATTCCATTTATATTGTTTTCCATTTTATCATTTGATTTTTGTTCAGTATGACAGGCAGGGCTGCATAGCTGAAGTTATTTGTTGCGGCCGAGAAGGGTTTCGGCGTAGTGTCTGAGGGCATCCTGCTTTTCGGCAGTCATGCTGAGACTGTCCACATATTCCATGGCCTGATTGTGGAGTCTCACGATTTCCTCCTTTGCCTGCTGCTCCACGCCGAGCTGTGCATAGAGGTTCTTGACTGCAGCAATCTTCGCTGCCTTTTCGGCATCAGTGCTTATCGGCATATCCATGGCTGCGGCAAGAGCATTGAGTTCGGCAGGAGAAGCATTGTTCTGAGCCTTGATCATGAGCCATGTCTTCTTGTTGTTGAGGATGTCGCCTCCGATTGCCTTTCCGAATACTTTAGGGTCGCCATATGTGTCAAGCCAGTCGTCTGTGATCTGGAAAGCCAGTCCGATGTCGTAACCGAACTTGTAAAGCAGCTCAGCCTCTTCAGCAGATGCACCACCGATCAGTGCACCCATCTTCGCTGCACATGCGATAAGGACAGCCGTCTTGAGTCCGATCATCTTGAGATACTCATCCATAGGTACATGGGTCATGTTCTCAAAGTCCATATCGTATTGCTGGCCCTCGCAGACCTCTGCCGCTGTGTTTGAGAAAAGTTTCAGTACTTCAGGAAGAACCGCTGCCGGAGCTTTCGCAATCATCTTGTAGCTCTCGATCGACATCACGTCACCTGACAGGATGGCTGTGTTCTCGTCCCATTTCTTGTAGACTGTAGGTACGCCTCTGCGGACGTCTGCCTTATCCATGATGTCGTCGTGGATGAGGGTGAAACTGTGGAAAACCTCGAGGGCTGCTGCAGGAGAAAGAATTTCTTCTGTGAAATCATCCTTGAAAAGTGAATATGCAAGAAGACAGAGACGAGGACGGATCCTCTTTCCTCCGATCTTCATCATATATCTCAAAGGGTCATAGAGTCCTGCCGGTTCGGCTGTGAACTTAAGATTGCTGAATATTTCCTTCAGTGTGTTTTCAAGGTGAGCTTCCTGTACCATGGTTCAGTAAATTAACATCTTGCAAATATAACCATTAAAACCGAATTTCATTATCTTTGCAGCCTGTTGATATATTAGAAAATTTATGACGATGAAAGGTGAAGCAACGGTAGTGAAACATACGGGAAGCCATTACATGCTGGCTCAGCTCCCGGACTGGAATCTGTTTCCGGCAGTCCTCAGAGGAAAGATCCGTCTGAAGGGTTCGTCGGCTACCAATCCTGTGGCTGTGGGCGATGTCGTGACATTCGAAGTCGATGTTCCGGAATGCAACGGGAACGGTCAGATCGTGTTCGAAGACGGTTCACGTGCCGATATCGCACATCTTACGCTGGAGAACCCTGCTGCTATAACGGCGGTAGTGCCTCGCAAGAATTACATCATCCGCAAATCCACCAACCTGTCCCGTCAGTCTCACATCATCGCCTCCAACCTTGACCGCGCCTTCCTTGTGGTGACCCTGGATTTTCCTCAGGTGAAACTACCTTTCCTTGACCGCCTTCTGGTGACATGTGAAGTCTATAACGTACCGGCTGTCATCGTGCTGAACAAATGTGACCTCTATGGCCCTGAGCATGAAGACATGAAGGCAGCATTCCATGAAATCTATGAAGGAGCCGGCTATCCCGTGCTTGAAGTTTCCGCGCAGACAGGAGAAGGTGTAGACCTCCTGAGGGAAGTGGTATCGGGAAGACTGCTCCCGGACGGAACTCCAAATGAATCATATGATCCTGACAAGCCTGCAATATCACTGTTCTCAGGTGTCTCAGGTGTGGGCAAATCCTCGTTGATCAAGGCCCTAGATTCGGCTCTGGAGCCACGAGTGGGCGAGATTTCCGATGTGCATGAGCAGGGACGCCATACGACCACTTTCTATGAAATGTATTCTCTCGCGACAGGCGGCTTCATTGTCGACACCCCTGGTCTCCGCGGCTTCGGACTCGTCGATCTTAAGAAGGAAGAGATAGCCTTATATTTCCCTGAAATGCTCAAGGCATCGGAAGAATGCCGCTTCACTCCATGCACCCACACCCACGAGCCGGGCTGTGCCGTTAAGGAAGCCGTCGAGAACGGCGAAATCTCCTACGAACGCTACAGTTCCTACCTCGGAATGCTCGATGAAGAAGGTAAATATAGGTAATCTGTCATTCTAAGCGGAGAGAGAATTTCATGAGAGCAATCAATAAAGACATACTGAAGCTGGCGGTGCCAAGCATTCTGGCCAACATAACCGTGCCTCTGGTGGGTATGGTGGATATTGCCGTGGCAGGACATCTTGATGTCAATGCAGCTACAATGATAGGCGGCATAGCCATCGGCTCGATGCTTTTCGACCTGCTTTACTGGAACTTCGGTTTTCTCAGGGTAGGAACCGGCGGACTGACTGCACAGGCGTACGGAAGGGGAGACAGAAAGGAGTGTGCAAAGATATTCGCCCGTGCCCTGGGCATCGCACTTGCCAGCGCCCTTGTCCTGATAGCCATCCAGTGGATGTTCGTCAATGCTGCATTGGCAGTGGTCGACTCCACTTCGGAAGTTCGCGAACTGGCTGCAAAGTATTTCTATATAAGGATTTGGGCGGCGCCCGCCACACTCAGCCTCATGGCTTTCAAAGGCTGGTTCATAGGAATGCAGGACAGTGTGAGCCCCATGATCACCGACCTGGTGGTCAACGGAACGAATGTGCTGATGAGCATAGCCCTCGCTCTTGGTCTGAATATAGGCGGATGGCATTATGAGGGTATGGGATTCTCCGGAATCGCAGCAGGAACAGTTGCAGCGCAATATACCGGTCTTCTGACAGCAGCCTTTCT
Source organism: Candidatus Cryptobacteroides sp. (assembly GCA_045125535.1). GTDB lineage: Bacteria > Bacteroidota > Bacteroidia > Bacteroidales > UBA932 > Cryptobacteroides. The sequence goes on along the minus strand of JBGVNK010000052.1, from coordinate 21,229 downwards.
GATGCTGCTTAAATACCGTCGAAACACGATGTCTACTCTTGAGTCAAGAGACCTGAAGGATGTTTTCAAGGGAGGAGAGACCCGCCGTTTCTTCGTGATGAACGCCGATCTCTTCGTCCGTTCTCTGTGTTTCATAGCGATCTATATCGGCTTCACCGTGATCTCTGCCCGCTACGGAGACGTGCTTCTCGCAGTCAGTTCGATCATGATGAAGATCCTGATGATATTCTCATATTTCACAGACGGATTCGCTTATGCAGGTGAGGCTCTGACAGGTCGTTACATTGGTGCCAAAGACAAGCCTATGGTTCGTCAGACCGTCAAGTGGACATTTATCTGGAGCATGTCCATTGCTGTGATATTCATGGGAATATATCATTTCGGAGGTGTTCCTCTTGTCAAACTGATGACGTCGGATGTCGCTGTGGTGGAGCAGTCGAAGGAATATCTTCCATGGCTTCTGCTCATGCCTGTCGTAGGCTGCGCGGCATTCACCTGGGACGGAATCTATATCGGTGCTACAGCATCAAAGGCCATCCGCAACTCCATGATCTGGGCTGTCGCCGCCTTCGGTCTGGTGTGGGCTGCAGGACTTGCATTGCTGAATCTTACCGGTGCAGGTGAAAGGGATGCAAGATATGATGTCCTTGCCATGCACGCCCTCATGGCAGCATATTTCGCACATCTTCTGGCGCGAACACTCTATTTGAGCATACGGTACAGAATTTCTGTTCTGGAAAAACCTTTCGGAGTCCGTCCGTGACTTCTTGCTACTCATCCCGAAAAACGGGTATCTCGTCTGAAATAGAGGCTTTTTCTCATTCTAAATCAAAGTAATTTGTTATATTTGTCAGTTGTCTAAGAGAAACTGAATCGACATGGGTCTTTACTCATTCTATAGAATAAGCAAGCCGGCTGCGGAGAAGGTGGCGCCTGAAAGAGAGGCAGAGACATATAAGATGTTGCGCAACAGGACATTCTGGGGCGTTACAGTTGCATATAGCCTTTATTATGTCTGCCGCATGAGCCTCAGTGTCGTGAAGCAGCCTCTGATCGATGAAGGTGTGCTCAGCGCAGGTCAATTAGGTCTTATCGGTTCGGCTCTTCTCTTTGTCTATGCTGTAGGAAAATTCCTTAACGGGTTCATTGCTGATTACTGCAACATCCGTCGTTTCATGGCCACAGGCCTCTTCATTTCCGCAGTAGTCAATCTCATTCTCGGCGTCCTCGGCTTCATAAAGCTTCCGGCATTCCTGATTTTCCTTGCATTTGCAGTGCTGTGGGGCATAAACGGATGGATGCAGTCGATGGGCTCGCCTCCGGGAGTCATCAGTCTTTCGCGCTGGTTCCCGCGCTCGAAGAGAGGTACTTTCTACAGCATCTTCAGCGCGACTCCTTATCTGGGAGAGTTCCTTTCCTTCATCATAACAGGAGTAGTCGTAGGCGCACTCGGCTGGCAGTACGGCTTCCTCATTGCAGCCATTGCCGGCGTGATCGGATCGGTGGTGATCCTGTTCTTCGTGTCGGATACTCCTGAAAGCAAGGGACTTCCGTCAGTTCAGGCTCTTTCGGGCGAGGCGGTCACAAAAGAAGATACAATGCCTACGAAAGAACTTCAGAAGATGGTTCTGAAGCATCCGGGAATCTGGGTCATCGCGATTTCAAGTGCATTTATCTATATAACCAAATATGCGATAAGCGGCTGGGGAGTTCTCTTCCTTCAGAAGGCTCACGGATTCTCGCTTGAGGATGCGACTCAGATCATTGCATTCTCGGCGGCGTTCGGTGTGCTCGGAACAGTTCTGGCCGGATGGCTTTCGGACAAGGTGTTCAGAAGTGACCGTGTAAAGCCGGCTGTGCTTTCGGGTGTGGTCAGTTTCATCGCCCTTGCTCTCTTCCTTTTCGCCGGAGGCGGTTATATGATCAACATATTTTATGTGTCGCTTTTCAGTCTTGCTGTAGGAGTACTTTATTGCATAGTCGCAGGACTTATGGCTGTGGACATAGTGCCGAGGAAGGCTACCGGGGCCGCTCTTGGTGTGGTTGGAATTTCTAGTTATGTGGCGGCAGGTCTGCAGGATATCACAAGCGGTCTGCTGATTCAGTACAATACGACAGTGGTTGAAGGAGTGGATGTGTATGATTTCGGACCTGTGTCCTGGTTCTGGCTTGCTGCGGCTCTGATCTCGTTCCTCCTCCCTGTCCTTAACTGGAAAAAGATGAGGCGGTAGCGTTTATGCACGCCCTTGAAAACTGAGGAAAACAACAAACAAAGTTATATACACAAAAATATGAAACTGTTAATAAGCATTGATTACAAGACAAACTGGGGCGAGGAACTCGTCCTCTGTCTTGGTGGAAAGCGCTATCCTCTCGCATACACAGCAGAGGGTGTGTGGACCGGCGAAATCTCACGCTTCAATCCTGAGAAGGCTGCCGAGTACTGCTACGAAGTGGTGCGCGACGGCTACACAGTGCGTTCGGAGTGGAAGAAGCACACACTTGTGCTTCCGGAAGGAGTTGAGCCTAAGGTCCTTACAATATATGACAGATGGAACGACCGTCCTGCAGACGCTCCGTTCTATTCTTCTGCATTCACAAACGCTATCTTCGGCCGCAAGGACTGCAAGGTGAAGGGCAAGGCCCCTAAAGGTGCCAATGTCATCATCAAGGTGGCTGCTCCGGCAATCCGTCCTAACGAGGTGCTTGCACTTGCAGGAAGCGGAAAGGCACTCGGAGACTGGAAGAAGGTTCATCCTTTCTGCGGCTGCGGTTTCCCTGTGTGGAATCTCGCTCTCAACGTAAAGGAAGCATTCGAGTACAAGCTTCTCGTTGCTGACAAGGAGACTCTCGAGCCTATCGCTTGGGAAGGCGGTGAGAACCGTTGGTTCACTGCTGTTCCTGCAAAGGACGAGGTGATCGTTGACGCTGTGCCTCAGACTCGTTTCTGGGGGAGAAACTGGAAGGGTGCAGGTACTGCGATTCCGGTGTTCTCTCTCCGTACTGAGGACGACTTCGGAGTAGGTGAATTCTATGACCTCAAGAAGATGGTAGACTGGGCTGCAGCAACAGGACAGAGTGTTCTCCAGCTTCTCCCAATCAACGACACCACCATGCTCCATACATGGGAGGATTCATATCCGTACAACCCTAACTCTACATTCGCTCTCCATCCTCAGTTCCTCCATCTCCCTGCAGTGGGCGTGAAGGAAGACGAGGAGTACAAGGCTCTCCAGGCCGAACTCAATGCTCTCGAGCAGATCGATTACGAAAGAGTCAACAATGCCAAGCTCGACTACCTCCACAAGGCGTTCGACAAGACATTCAAGAAACTGTCTGCAAAGGCCGAGTATCAGGCTTTCGTAGAGAAGAACAACAGCTGGCTCCTTCCTTACGCTGCATTCTGCGTGCTCCGCGACATGAACGGAACACCTGACTTCCAGCAGTGGAAAGGCTATGCTAAATACAACAAGAAGAAGGTTGCGGCATTTTGCGAGGAGCACAAGGCAGAGATCGATTTCTGGTGCTTCGTCCAGTATCACCTCGACGCTCAGCTCTCAGAGGTGTGCGAGTACGCTCACGCCAAGGGAGTGGTATTCAAGGGTGACCTTCCTATCGGTATCAGCCGCACCAGCGTGGATGCATGGCTCTATCCTGAACTCTTCCATATGGATTCACAGGCAGGAGCACCACCTGATGCATTCTCGGCTGACGGTCAGAACTGGGGCTTCCCTACATACAACTGGGAGAAGATGGCAGAGGACGGATACTCATGGTGGAAGGCTCGCTTCGCAAAGATGGCCGAGTACTTCGACGTATTCCGTATCGACCACATCCTCGGCTTCTTCCGCATCTGGGAGATTCCTCTCTGGTCAAAGAGCGGTCTTGACGGCTATTTCAGCCCGTCGCTTCCTATCCCTTCATACGAGCTTCAGTCTCAGGGATTTGATGTGAATGACGGCGGTCTCTTCATGGAGGATCCACGCCAGCCGGGTCACTACCACCTCAAGATCGGTGCACGCGACACCCAGTCATATCACTGGCTTGACGCTTACCGCAAGGGTGCATTCGACCGTCTCTACAATGACTTCTTCTATCGTCGCAACAACGAGTTCTGGAAAGAGAAGGCTATGCAGAAACTCCCTGCTCTCCTCGATTCGACAGGAATGCTTGCCTGCGGTGAGGACCTCGGAATGATCCCTGCGACAGTGCCTCAGGTGATGGCTGACCTCAGAATCCTTTCTCTCGAGATCCAGCGAATGCCTAAGTCTGTAGAGGAGACTTTCGCTCATCCTGCAAACTATCCTTACCTTTCAGTCTGCACGACTTCTACCCACGACATGAACCCTATCCGTGCATGGTGGGAAGAGGACCGTCAGGTGACAGACCAGTTCTATCACATGATGCTCGGCGGACAGGGTGAGACTCCATACTACTGCGAGCCATGGATCTGCCGTCAGATTCTCGACCAGCACCTCTGGTCACCAGCAATGCTGACCATCCTTCCTCTTCAGGACTGGCTCTCTATGGACGGTAACATCCGCCGCGTGAATCCTCATGACGAGCGCATCAACGTTCCTGCAAACTCACGTCACTACTGGCGTTACAGAATGCATCTCAGCGTTGAGCAGCTTGCTCAGGCGAAGGAATTCAACGAGACTCTCACAGCGATGATCTCTGACAGCGGTCGTTGCTAACAAAATAAAAGTCACGCACTTATGAGTCAAAGTGCGTGACTTTTTTATTTGATTAAAGTTTATTTTTCTATCCAACGGAGGAAATCGTCTACTCTTGAACGGCTCACTGTCATCTCTTGATCGGAGTCCGGTATGTGTACAATCTTAAGTCTTCCTCCCGGCTGCTTGATGATGCTCTTGATGGCTTTCATCGATATGATGCAGCTTCTCGAGATGCGGAAGAATTGGTCGGGATTCATATCGTCCATAACCACGTCAAGCGAAGAATCAAGGATGTACTGATGGTTGTCGTGGGTCACCAGATAATTGTTCTTGTCCTCAGAGAATATGTATGCAATGTTGGTCACCTCGATAGGAATGATTCTGTCGTTGAATCTGACTATATATCTTTCCTTATATTCTTTTTTCTGTTGCTGGCTGTCTGGGTTCAAGGACTTCAGCAGTGCTTCAATATCAACACTGCCTCCACTCATTCTGCACCTTGCTACAGCTCTGTTCAACGCTGTGACGTCTACAGGTTTGAGCAGATAGTCGATACTGCCTGTCTCAAAAGCCTTAATGGCATAACTGTCGTATGCTGTGGTCATTATGACTTTGGCTTTGACTTCTGTCTGGCGGAAAATCTCGAAGCACACTCCGTCAGAGAGCTCGACGTCCATAAAGATTACATCAACAGAATTGCCAGGTGTATTGAGCCAGGCAACGGTACCAGTGACAGAGGTCGTAGTGCCGACAATCTTCATGTCGGGAAAATTCTGTGTCAACGCTCTCGTAAGACTCTTCTGAGCCATCAACTCGTCTTCTACGATAAGGACATTCATGATATTAAATTAAAGGTAGAGTTACACAATAACTGTTATCAGTCTGTTCGATATCAATTTGTTTGCCGCTGAGATCGGCGTATAGTTGTCTTATATACTTTTGACCTAATCCGGTAGATGAGGCTTTTGTTATCTTTGGAATCAGATTGTTGCTTACGCTGACATTGACTCCGTCTGTCTTCACTTTGATTATCAGGGGATTGTCCGGGATTACTGCATTGTGCTTGGTCGCATTCTCGATCAGAAGCTGAATCGAACAAGGAAGCACATATCTTGACATTTTTTCCTCCGGAATGTCGACAACGACTTCGAGTCCTTCAGGGAATCGTACTTTCAGAAGGTCTACATACATCTCTACAAATTCAAGCTCTTCTCTCAAGGTTACGACCTCCTCTTCTTCACTCTTGATCATATAGCGGTAGATGCCTGCCAGCTTATGTATATAGATGCTGGACTGTTCCGTCTTTTCTTCGCAGACCATGCAGTCGAGGATGTTCAGGGAGTTGAACAGAAAGTGAGGATTCACCTGGCGTTTCAACTTCAGATAGCGGTACTGAGCCATGTTTGCCTTTTCCCTTTCCTTCTGCATTTCATTACGCATTGTTATCGCGTAGTTGACCATCCATACGATGCAGTATATCGTGATCTGTACGAAAAGAGCTACGATGAATGTCAGTAAGAAATCCGTATTATCTTCACCTGCCATGAATGTTTCCAAAAGGGTCGCCAGAATTATGAATGTGCTGTGAAGCACTACTTTGCCTGCTCTGGACTCATCAGGTATTTTATTGGATATGGATCTGATGAACAGGATGTTGACACAGACCAGGATGATGAGGGCAAATGAATTTGACATGATTCCGCCCAGCATGTCGACTATGGCATTCTGTTCAAAATCATGATATGAAAGAAGGATTACTATCAGAAGCCTTATTATGAAGATTCCCGATACGATGGCTATGAGCCATTTGAAATATGGAGATGATTTTATGCTCTGCGCATTGTCCGTCTTGCTGGCGAATACTCTTGTCAAGGCGACTATGCACCATCCAAGTATTTCAGTAGTCACAAGAGTTGAAAGCGAGTGGATTACGTACTCGGAGGATATCAAGGACTGCAGAACGTTTGCGCCCATGGTTCCGAGCATGAAGCCGATGAGATTGACGATGATGACGATGATTGCTATGAATTCAATCTTCACTCCCTGCTTAAGGCAGATGAGCAGGGACATGACCATTGTCAGGATTGTCAGAAAGAGTTCATCATCAATGCCGGCAAGTCTGCAGGCGAGGGCTACGGCTGCGTGCAGAACGGCAAAAAGATGTATGATTCCTGATATTTTCAATGGTTTCATGTATTGTCAGTCATAATGGACTTACGAAGTTAGAGAATTTGCTTTGATTATCCAATTTTTAGTTTCTGTTCATCGCTAAAAATACACCATTCATCCTTTTCTTTTCTCAGTTCGTCAGAACTCTGACGCGCGTGTGGGGATTAATGTTTATTTTTGTAAGCTTATAATTAGGTAACACTTGATAATCAAATTCGATAAAAAATGCAGAAAACCAAACTAACCTTCTGGCAGATGTGGAACATAAGCTTCGGATTCTTCGGAGTCCAGATCGCTTATTCTCTCCAGAACGCCAATATCAGCCGTATTTTCGCTACTTTGGGAGCGGATCCCCACGATCTGAGCTTCTTCTGGATCCTTCCGCCGCTCATGGGACTTCTCGTCCAGCCGCTCGTAGGAAAATACAGCGACAGGACATGGACCCGTCTGGGACGCCGTATCCCTTACCTTTTCCTCGGTTCGATCATCGCTATCGCTGTGATGTGCATGCTTCCTAATGCAGGCAACTTCGGTCTCGCGGTAGGAGGTGCAATGATCTTCGGACTCATCTCCCTCATGCTCCTCGACACATCCATCAATGTTGCGATGCAGCCGTTCAAGATGCTCGTAGGTGATATGGTAGGCGAGAACCAGAAGGCACAGGCTTATTCCATCCAGAGCTTCCTCTGCAACGCAGGAAGCCTCGTGGGTTATGTGTTCCCGTTCCTCTTCGCATGGATCGGCATTTCCAACACAGCCCCTGAGGGACAGGTTCCTGACACGGTGAAATATGCATTCTATATAGGTGCGGCCATCCTCATCCTCTGCGTCCTCTTCACAACATTCAAGGTGAAGGAGATGCCTCCGAAGGAATATGCGGAGTTCCATGGCGTTGACACTGACAAGAAGGAAGATAAGGCTCCGAGCATGCTTACCCTCCTCAAGAACGCTCCAAGCGCATTCTGGACAGTAGGTCTCGTGCAGTTCTTCTGCTGGGCTGCATTCCTTTATATGTGGACATACACTACAGGTGCAATCGCTGACACCGTATGGGGAACTACTGATGTCGCTTCAGGTGCATATCAGGAAGCAGGAAACTGGTGCGGTATCCTTTTCGCTGTCCAGGCTATCGGTTCAGTGCTTTGGGCACTTGTGATCCCTAAGTTCAAGAACATCAAGACTGCATACGTTGTCAGCCTCCTCATCGGAGCTGCAGGCTTTGCGTCCGTGTTCTTCATCCATGACCAGTACGCTCTCTTCGTGTCATTCCTCCTCATCGGAGTTGCATGGGCGGCTATGCTGGCAGTACCTTTCACACTCCTTACAAATTCACTTTCAGGTGAGCACATCGGCACCTACCTCGGCCTTTTCAACGGCACAATCTGCCTTCCGCAGATCGCTGCTGCAGCATGCGGAGGTTTCGTGCTCAACCTCGTAGGTGGCGGACAGGCGGCCATGTTTCTCGTTGCAGGCGGTCTCCTCGTACTCGGTGCGGTTGCAGTACGCTTCATCAAGAGCGGCAGAAAGTAACAGACTATTATTACATTAACAATACAACGATAATCTACTAACCAAAAAAATTCTTATGAATAGAATCATGACTCTTTGCGCGACTCTGGTGCTTTCCTGCATCATGGGAGCGTCAGTATTCGCTCAGGGCGGATACGAGGTCAAAGGAGTTGTCGTAGATCAGCTCGGTCCGGTCATCGGTGCGACTGTCCTCGAGCAGGGCACCACAAACGGAACGGCTACAGGTCTTGACGGTGACTTCTCTATTATAGTTTCGGGTCCGGATGCAATGGTCGAGATCAGCTGCATCGGTTATGCCGCTCAGGTATTCGCCGCATCTGAGGTACCTGGTACAATCACTCTCGCAGAGGACGCGATGTTCCTTGATGATGTGGTTGTGATCGGTTACGGTTCACAGAAGAAGAAGGAAGTTACCGGTTCGGTGGCTTCAATCAAGGCTGAGGACTTCAACGCAGGTGTGAAGTCAAGCCCGGTAGGTCTTCTTCAGGGTAAGGTTGCTGGTCTTAACATCAGCCGTTCTACAAGTGACCCTACAAGCACAGGCTACAACATCCAGATCCGTGGTTTCTCTACTCTCGACAAGGGTGCGGGTACATCACCGCTCTTCATTGTTGACGGTGTGCCTGTAAGCAGCATTGACAACATATCTTCAGACGAAATCGCTTCAATGGACGTCCTCAAGGACGGTTCGGCTGCCGCTATCTACGGTACCCGCGGTACCAACGGTGTGATCATCATCACCACAAAACGCGGCGACAACTTCTCTAATGAGGCTACAACAAGAGTGGAGTATTCAGGTTATGCTTCAGTTTCAACGCGTAACGGCAATACAGGCATGGCTACTCCTGAGGAGTTCTTGAATCTCGAGGAACTTTCAGGCGGAAAGGTAAAGCCTACCATCTATAAGGATGCTGACGGCAATGTGACTCTTACAGACTGGACTGCTGAGCTTACTCGCAAGGCTGCCCTTACACACAATCACAATGTTGCCATCGTAGGATCTTCAAGCAAGTTCAACTACCGTGCTTCTCTCGCATACAAGAATGCCGAGGGTATCGCAAAGAACAACAACCGTGAGGAACTCATCGCCAAGATCGCAGCTTCACAGAAGGCTCTCGACGGATGGTTGGATCTCTCGTATGACCTTTCATACATGCACTATCGCAACGACTACAACTGTGCTGACTGGAAGATGGCTGCGGTTCTCAACCCTACATACCCTGTATATGACAGCAGCCAGAAGAACGGCTACTACATGCCTCAGGGAACAGGTCTCAGCAACCCTGTAGAGGATATGAATCAGAAGGAGTCTTACCAGGATGGTAACTATTTCCGCGGTTCGGTAAAGGCCGTTGTCAACATCAAGCCTGTAAACGGTCTCAAGGTCAGCGGTTTCGCAGCTGTAGAGGAAGGTGACAACCACAACTACTGGAGCAACAAGACCGTCAACACAGACCTTGATGCAACAGGAAAGGCAGGACGCGGAAGCGACACCAACTTCAGCAAGCTCTTCGAGGTGACAGCTGACTATTCACGCTCATTCGGCAGACATCATGTTGCCGGTGTTGCAGGTTTCTCATATCAGAACTTCATCTATGACGGTGAGAGCATCGAGAACAAGGGCTTCCCTACAGAGGGCATGAAGTACTATCAGATCGGAAACGGAGATGCTGAGAAGACATATCTCAAGGCTTCTTCATACCGCAACTCAAACACTCTTGCCGCTGCTTTCGGCCGTGTCAACTACAACTATGCAGAGAAGTACCTCGTTTCAGCATCTATCCGTAGAGAGGGTTCTTCACGTTTCGGAGCAAACAACAAGTGGGGTTGGTTCCCTGCTGTCAGCCTCGGATGGAGAATCACAGGCGAGGAGTTCATGGCAGATCAGAGCTGGGCTGACGAACTCAAGCTCCGTGCAGGTTTCGGTGTGACAGGTAACAACCTCGGATCAGACCTCAGATCTGTAGCGATGCTTTCAAACGGCGGTCAGTTCTGGTACAACGGCAAGTATGTGAACACTTACGGCGTCAGCCAGAACATCAATCCTGACCTCCGTTGGGAGAAGAAGTTCGAGTACAACCTCGGTCTCGACTACGCATTCCTTGACAACCGCATCTACGGTAGCCTCGATGTTTACTACCGTCAGACACGCGACCTCCTCTGGGACTATGAGGTGCCTACACCTCCATACCAGTATCCTACTCTCCTCGCAAATGCAGGACAGATGGACAGCTACGGTGTCGAGCTCTCGATCAGCGGTGTTCCTGTGAAGACAGACAACTGGACTTGGGTTACAACTCCTACAGTTTCTTACAACCACAACATCATCACTAAGCTTTCAGATCCTTCAAAGGGCTTCAACTACAAGCAGACAACTTCAGGTGGCGTAGGTGAAAACGGTCTCATGAACACCAACACACAGATCCTCATCGAGGGTCAGAGCGTAGGTGCATTCTACGGCTACAAGAACATCGCGATCAAGGACGGTACATGGTACTTCCAGACTCCTGCGGGCGGTGTGGTTGACACATCTACAGCAGCAGAGGCATACCGTCAGGTAATCGGTAACGCTCAGCCTTGGTTCACATTCGGTTGGAACAACTCTATCCGTTGGAAGAACCTCGATGCAAGCATCTTCTTCCGTGGTGTAGTAGGAAACGACATCCTCAACCTCACAAGATGGGCTTACGGTCCGCTTGCAAATGTTGACGGCAACATCTTCATGAAGGATGTTTCAAAGAACAATACAGTTTACACCAACAAGGCTCTCTTCTCTGACTACTATCTCGAGGATGGCAGCTATGTGAAGCTTGACAACGTGACTGTAGGTTATACATTCAAGATGAAGGAGAACAGCCTCGTTGACAATCTCCGTATCTATCTCACAGGACAGAACCTCCTGACAATCACCAAGTACAGCGGAATGGATCCTGAGATCAACACTACAAGTGTATGGAACGCAGGTATCGACTATTGTGACTTCTATCCGACCGTTTCAACAGTGATGTTCGGTCTCAACATATCATTCAAATAAGGAGAAAGCAAGATGAAAAGATTATTTTATATAATAGCATCAATCATAGCAGTTTCCACTTTACAGACTTCTTGCTCGAATCTTCTTGAAGAAGTGAACTACGGTAACCCTACCGTAGAGGAAATGATGACAAGCGAGGAGAACGTGATTCTGCTCGTCGGACAGATTTATGCCGACCTTAAGTTCACCCATGACCATTGGGGATACTGGGGACTTTCAACAATTACCGGTGACGAGGGTATCTGCATCCCGAGATCAAACGGCCAGCACTGGAACGACGGTGGCTACTGGCTCAAGCAGAACACCCACACATGGGACCACAGAGGTGATGCGATCAAGAACGTATGGAACGTGACCATTTCAGGTGCGGTTCTCTGCAACCAGGTGATCGAGACCCTCAACCGTTACAAGGATTCTATGACTGAGGAGGTTTATGCTCAGTACGTAGGTGAGGTTGAAGTTATGCGTTCGTACTATTTCTACCTCCTTTTCGACTGCTTCGGAAGAATCCCTTACACTGAAAAGTATGAAGAGGCTACAGGTCCGCTCCTCGAGCCGGAGGAAGTGTGGTCTAACCTCGTGGCTGTTCTCGAGCGCAACGCTCCAAACATGGCGGTTGTAAACGACGCGAACCGTGCTGCAAACTACGGTAGAACAACTCAGGGATTCGCATACGCGCTTCTCGCACGTCTCTACCTCAATGCCGAGGGATTCGGATGTACTCCTGACAATGTGTTCAAGACCGTCGAGGCTCCTGAGCAGTACAAGGGTAGCTTCTATGACAACTGTCTCAGATGCTGCAACGCTGTCATCGAGTCAGGTTCATATGGAATCGAGAGCAATTACTTCAACAACTTCAAGATCTTCAACGAGAACAGCAAGGAGAACATCTTCGTCATCGTTGAGAACGGTCTGACAGATGACGAGCGTGACAACGGTTCTACTAAGAACAAGCTCAGAATCATCCACAACACTCACCACTACGGTATCCAGTTCTACTATGGAATGATTCTCGACACCTGGAACGGATTCTGTGCACGTCCTGACTTCCTCAAGCTTTATGCTGACACAGACGTTCGCGGACCTGGTAACGAGCTCAAGGGTACAAGCAACACCAAGCAGTGGGGCTGGTTCCTCGGACCTGTCCACAAGAAGGGCAGCTCGACCGATCTCTATGTAGATACAAACAACGACGAGCAGACTATCATCCACGCTGAGATCACAAACATCAACAACGGCCACAACTTCGACGGTGCCCGCCTCAACAAGTGGGAGATCGACCAGACCGGAACATACACATACTGCGAGAATGACTTCCCGCTCTTCCGCTATGCTGATGTCCTCTGGATGAAGGAAGAGGCTATCGCAAGAGGTGCTGCAGGTACTTCAGGCATCGACACTCCTGACTTCCAGACCATGCTCAAGAGAAACTTCGCTTACGACAAGGATCCTGAGGCTGCATTCAAGGCTGCTTACGGCGATGTTGCTTCATGGGATCTTGACAAGATTCTTGACGAGCGTGGAAGAGAGTTCACTTGGGAGATGATACGCCGTCGTGACCTCATCCGTTACGACAAGTTCGATGACGTTCAGTATGTGTCAGGCAAGGAAGATTACCGCAAGTGGTTCCCTATTCCTTACTCAGTACTCGAGAAGTCTCTCACTGACGAGAACGGCAACAAGGTGTGGACTCAGTCACCAGGATACGAAAATCTTTAACAAAACATATTTACAAACAACTACTTAATTAATTCAATCATGAAAAAATTCTTTTACATTCTCAGTGCAATGGCACTGATGGCAGGCTTCACAGCTTGTGACAATGAGGACGATAATGGAGGTATCAATCTCGATGATATCGTTCTTGACGGTTTCTATGTTTACGGTGAGGCTACAGGTTCAGACAAGGTTCTCGCTGAGAACGCTATGGCTGCTGGTTCAAACGAGGTAGAGAAGAAGGTTCGTTCAGGTATGTACGAGAAGTACATCTGGCTCGAGGCTAACAAGGATTTCTCACTCATCGAGAACAAGGCTGGTGAGAAGCTTTACTATGGTGCTAACCTTACAGAGGTCAACTATGGTTATGATGAGAACGACGAGAGTTGCAAGAACTACGCTGACAACCCTAACATGCTTATCCAGCAGGGTCTCCTCGTTATCGGTCAGGATGCTCCTGCAATGCAGGTTAAGGAGACTGGTCTCTATCACATCGTACTCGACAACAACGCAAACGGCGACCTTAAGGAAGGTGCTCAGATCATCGTTCAGAAGGCTGACTGGGGCGTTCGCGGCGGTATGAACGGCTGGGGCTTCACTAAGGGTGAGGTTAAGAACGACAACGGCGTTATCACTTACACTTTCAAGGATCAGAAGCTCGCTGCTAACGGTGAGTTCAAGTTCGCTTCTTGCCACGGTTGGAAGATCAACCTCGACGCTGACGGTATCGTTAAGGCTGAGGTGAGCCTCGGTCTCGACGATGAGGGCAAGCTCAACAACAACGCTAACAACAACATCAAGGTTGAGAAGGCTGGTCTTTATGACATCGTTCTTACTTACACTTGCAAGGCTGGTGCACTTGCTGACTCTTTCACTTATACTGCAACATTGACTCAGGAGTCAACTACTCCAACCACAATGCACATCATCGGTAACGACTTCGGTAACTGGGATTGGAATGCTGCGTCAGTTGTAAGCATGAATCCAGTACACAGCCACGAGGGTCACTTCTGGGCTATCCGTTACATGACCACTACTACTGAGTTCAAGTTCTGTGCTGAGAAGGCTTGGAACGGTGACTTCGCTAAGCTCGAGACAAACTCAGGTTTCGTAACTCCTAACAACAGCATGGTTGAGGCTGACGGTCTCTATCTTATCTATGTTGACCTTGAGAACAGCAAGGTAGTAGTTGAGCCTGCTAAGGTTTACGGTATCGGTGACGCGTTCGGCGGTTGGGATACTCTTAAGGAGGCTAACCTCTTCGCAGTTGCAGCTGACGGTACAGCATCAATCTCTACTCCAGCAGCAGGTAACCTCCGTATGTATGCTGCTTACTCAGGTGCTGAGGCTGGCAACTGGTGGCAGATGGAGTTCAACATCTACGACGGTAAGATCGTTTACCGCGCAGGTGGCGGAGACCAGGAGGCTGTTGCAGTGACTGCAGGTCAGACTGTAACTCTCGACTTCAACAAAGAGGCTGGTTCTATCCAGTAATCTCTGATTCATCAGATATCAAGGGGCAGGCGTCAAGCCCGCCCCTTTTTCATGGCCGGACGTCTCTGACCGGACTTCCGGCCGCCTTTAAATATTATATGTAATGAAAAGAATCATCAATCTTTGGGCTTTTGCCCTTTGTCTTGCGTTCGGTCTTGCTGCTTGCGAAGGCATCGAAACACCGAATGATAAACCATTTGACATCAACACTCTAGAAGCCGGACTCACGACTGTTCCGGATTCTCTTGATGCAGATCAACCTGCCGTTTTCTATTACAAGGCGGATGCAGCTTCTCCGCTCTACAACAGTGCCAGCGACCTGTATTTCTACACAGGAGTGTGGTATGACTCATCCGACTGGCGTCATGTCCAGGCAGAGTGGGGAACTAACACCGACAAATGCAGGATGGAGAAGGTGGCGGACAATGTGTGGAAGCTTGAGATGACTCCATCCATCCGTGAGTGGTACGGTTCGGGACAGACAGCGGTCTGGTACCTCGGCATCGTCATCAGAAATGCGGAAGGCAACAAGCAGACCACCCCGGACTTCATCCTTGATGTGACTGACGGTCTGTATGACATGGATCCGTTCGAACCGGAGCCTGTGGTCAAGGAAACCATGCCGGAAGGACTTCAGTACGGTATCAACTACCTCAGCGACACATCTGTAGGTCTTGTCCTCTATGATAAGGACCTCAATGGCGAGAGCCATGACTACTGCTACCTCATCGGTGAATTCAGCGGCTGGGAGCGCAAGCATGAGTATGCCATGAAGCGTGACGAGGAGAAAGGTAGCTGGTGGATCGTGCTTGAGGGGCTTGAAAAAGGCAAGGAATATATGTTCCAGTACTGGCTCAAGAAGGGCAAGGCAAAGACTCTGGTCCATGACCCTTTCACAGAAATAGTCTATGACGAGTGGAACGACAAATATATCCCTTCTTCCACTTATCCCGGCATGCCTGCTTTCCCGTCAAAGACAAGCACTCTGGTGTCGGCTTTCCAGACAGCTCGTCCTGAATATGTGTGGGAAGTGGCTGACTATGATGTGGAGGACAAGAACGACCTCGTGATCTATGAGCTTCTTCTCCGTGAGTTCACAGAGAACGGAAGCAGCGAAGGCAACCTCAAGCTGGCGATGGAGAAACTGGACTATCTTCAGACACTCGGAGTGAATGCCATCGAGCTCATGCCTGTCCAGGAATTCGACGGCAACAACAGCTGGGGATATAATCCAAATTCATTCTTCGCTCTCGATAAGGCCTACGGTACACGAGAGGATTACAAGAAATTCATCGATGAGTGCCACAAGAGGGGAATGGCTGTCTTTTTCGATGTGGTTTATAACCATGCCAGCGGAAGCTGTCCACTTGCGAAGCTCTACTGGAACGGCAGTGCCACAGCAGCGAACAACCCTTGGTTCAATGTCACTGCAAAGCACGATTACAATGTGTTCCATGACATCAACCACGAATCTCCTTTCATCCGTGACTATTTCAAGAGAAATCTCGTATATCTCATGGAGGAGTACAATATCGACGGCTTCCGTTTCGACCTCACCAAGGGATTCACGCAGAAGAACACTCTCGGAAACACAGCGGCTTGGGGCAACAAGGACGAGTCTCGCATAGCCATCCTCAAGGACTATGCTGATGCGATATGGGCTCATGATCCGTCTGCTGTCGTGATATTCGAGCATCTTGCCGATCTGAGTGAAGAAAAGGTCCTCGGCGAGTATGGAATACAGCTTTGGAGAAACATGCAGTCAACATACGGCCAGACAGCGATGGGATGGAATGACGGAGGAAGGTCAACCGATTTCAAGGGCCTTTACAGCGGCACATCCGACATGCCTTTCGGCTCGCTTGTGAGCTATATGGAGAGCCATGACGAGGAGAGATGTTCATTCGAAGTGCTCCAGTGGGGCAACGGTGACACAAAGACCAATCTCGAGTCACGCATGAAGCGTCTCGCCCTCAATGCGGCATTCTTCTTCACTGTGCCGGGTCCGAAGATGATCTGGCAGTTCGGTGAGCTTGGCTATGACATATCCATCGACGACCCTGAAAGGACTGCTGCGAAGCCGGCTCATTGGGAATATTACGATGTTCCGGAGAGAAAGGCTCTTTATGACACCTACAGCGCTCTGATAGGATTCCGCAGGGACAACCCTGAATTCTTCGACGAGACAGCGACATTCTCTTGGAAAGTAAGTTCAAGCGACTGGGACAACGGCCGTTTCATCACTTGTACTGCGGGCAGCAGGTCTTTCGTAGTCGTGGGTAACTTCACCACAGAGGAGAAGACTCTTACTGCCGAAATGCCTTCAGAAGGCACATGGAAGAATCATTTCAATCCTTCTGAGACTTATTCGGGCAAGACTCTCAGCCTTACCCTCCCTGAGAATGAGTTTGTCCTCCTGACAAACTTTTAGTGCGTCGCACTTTCTGTAGAAGGTGCTGATAGACAATATGTTGTAAAAATAGTGGTCATGCTGAAATCAGCAGCATGACCACTATTTTTGTCTGTGATGATATAAAATCGTATTTTTATGCTCGGAAACTAAACTGACACATCATATGAAACGAACATTCAAGACATTCGTGGCACTTGCCGCAGCGGCAAAGAGTTTGACCGTTTCTTTGAAATATCAAAATTTTCTAATTTTACGGCAGAAGAATTTGACAGTTACAAAAACGCGGAAAAGATGATATGGGATTATTACAATACAATAGAAACTGCTACCGAAGAGGGGGAGAAGCGAGGACTGGAAAAGGGTCGTGAGGAAGGACGAGAGGAAACTGTAACCAGACTTTTGGCGGCGGGATTTGACGAGGTGGCGATTGCGAAGGCGCTGGGTGTCAGTGTTGAGGAACTGCGTAAGTGACAGTGCTATCTGCCTGAACTTATAGTGCAAAGAATATCATAAACCAAGTGGTCCGACAGCAAAAGAAAGCTGCCGGACCACTTTTTTGTTGCTTGAGGTACTTTTTCCTATACCTCAGGCGACGGGCTGTGGTTGTATGTTCTTGATATGCATAGATTTATAGATTTAGCATGTTGCCTGAGGTAACATGGTCAGTACCTCAAGCAACGGATGAGTGGCACAAAGCAGGCATGTATCGCACCGTAGCCGAAATATACGCGTTTCGGCTGCTGCAGATCAGGCCCCTGCGGCGAGCAACACCCTCAAGAGCTCGCCTCCGAGCCTGCCTGCTGCCTATGAGTCTATATGCAAGAAGAAATTTATTCCCGGATTTTATGAAATTTTCCCGGATTTTGGCGCCAAAATCAGATAAATTCCAACTCCATAACCGCCCTCAGAGCGCCCTTCAGCCACGATTCTGCCAAATAGCTGCGTAAAAATTTTTTACGCGGATAACTCTACTGAACTTTGCATGATAATAAAATTTAATGCTATGGGTGAAGAATTTTTGACTAAAGATGAGGCTGATAAAGGTGAGATCGTGATCTATCAGCCGGATGAGATTACTAAATTAGAAGTAAGAATAGATGATGAAACTGTGTGGTTGAATAGGCATCAGTTAGCAGTCTTGTTTGATCGTGACGTGAAAACTATTGGAAAGCATATCAAGAATGCAACGAATGAAGAATTGTCTGGTTTTCCAGTTGTCGCAAATTTTGCGACAACTGCCTCAGATGGTAAGACATATATTGTAGAATACTTTAATCTGGAGATGATACTTTCAATAGGATATAGGGTAAAGTCGCAGAAAGGTATTCATTTTCGCCGTTGGGCTAACAGCGTTTTGAAGCAATATCTCTTGAACGGTTTTGCAGTTAATCGTAGACTTAACGAATTCGAAGACAGAATTGACAGGCGAATGCTGCAGTTTGACAAAAGGCTCGACGAACAGGAAAGGAAGATGGATATTCTCGTGCATAGTTCGCAACTGCCAAAGCAAGGAATTTTCTATGACGGGCAGATATACGATGCCTATGCTTTTGTTTCAGATCTGATCAGGAAGGCAGTCAACAGGATAGTTCTGATTGATAATTATATAGACGATACTGTTCTGACTCTTATGGACAAGCGTTCAGCAGGGGTTGAAGCAGTCATATATACAGGAAAACTTACGAAGCAGCTTCAACTAGATGTGGACAAGCACAACTCACAATATCCACCGATAAAGGTGCGCATATTCTCCAAAGCTCATGACCGTTTTTTGATAATAGACGACGAGGTCTATCTGATCGGAGCATCCATCAAGGATCTTGGAAAGAAATGGTTCGGCTTCACTTTGATGGAAAACACTTCCGCTGACGATCTCCTTAGAAAAATATGACATCTGCCGGGTCACCATTTGTGATTTCATTGAATGTATTATGAAAATATATGTCATTTTGGCTCCAAAATCAGATAAATTCCAACACCATAACCGCCCTCAGAGCGTCCTTCAGCCACGATTCTGCCAAATAGCTGCGTAAAAATTTTTTACGCGGATAAGTCTTCGGAACTTTGCATGATAATTAGAATTTAATGCTATGGGTGAAGAATTTTTGACTAAAGATGAGGCTGATAAAGGTGAGATCGTAATCTATCAGCCGGATGAGATTACACGACTGGAGGTAAAAGTGAATGATGATACGGTATGGCTGACTCAATCTCAGATGTCTTTACTTTTTCAAAGAAATCAATCTGTAATTGCCAGACATATCAAAAACATATTTGATGAAAAAGAGTTGATTCGTGATAGTAATATGCAAATTCTGCATAATACTTTATCCAAGTTCAAACCAGTCAGTATATATAGTCTTGATGTGATAATTTCTGTGGGATATAGAGTCAAGTCGTTGAGAGGCACACAATTCCGTCAATGGGCAAATAAGGTTTTGAAAGACTATTTGTTGAATGGCTACGCAATAAGACACAGACTTAACGAATTCGAAGACAGAATTGACAGGCGAATGCTGCAGTTTGACAAAAGGCTCGACGAGCAGGAGAGGAAGATGGATATACTCGTGCATAGCTCACAACTGCCAAAGCAAGGAATTTTCTATGACGGACAGATATATGATGCCTATTCATTTGTATCAGGACTGTTAAGAAAAGCAGTCTGCAGGATAGTTCTGATTGACAATTATATAGATGATACTGTTCTGACTCTTATGGACAAACGTGCGACAGAGGTAGAAGCCGTCATATATACAGGAAAAATTTCGAAGCAGCTTCAACTGGATGTGGAGAAGCACAATACACAATATTCACCGATAGAGGTGCGCGTATTCTCCAAAGCACATGACCGTTTTTTGGTAATAGACGACGAGGTCTATCTGATCGGAGCATCCATCAAGGATCTTGGAAAGAAATGGTTCGGGTTCACCTTGATGGAAAACACTTCCGCAGATGAACTTCTTCGAAGAATGTAAATGTCTGTCGTACCACTCTTTTATATGTATGTCCCAACATATTCATTACCGGATTTTATGAAAATTTACCGGATTTTGGCGCCAAAATCAGATAAATTCAGATACCTCAATCACTCTCATAACGTCCTCCAGCCCCGATTTCTTCACTTATCTGCGTAAAAATTTTTTACGCGGATAACTCTCCTGAACTTTGCCATCAGAAAGTATAAACACTTATAATACAGACATAAATGGCAAAAATCACAGTTAAGGACACAGAGGTGTCAGTAATCAAAGTTCAGAACGAAGATTACATCAGCCTTACAGACATGCTGAAGGCTAAGGAAGGAGAGTTCTTTTTCTCAAATTGGCTCCGTAATAGAAATACCGTAGAGTTTCTTGGTATATGGGAAAAGTTGAATAATCCGGATTTTAATTATGTCGAATTCGACATAATTAAAACTGTAGCCGGGCTTAATAATTTCCGTCTGAGTGCTAAGGAATGGATGGAAAGAACCAATGCTATTGGTATTGTCTCGAGGGCAGGAAGGTATGGTGGGACTTATGCACACAAAGATATCGCATTTGAATTTGCGATGTGGATAAGTCCTGAATTCAAGGTGTATCTTATACGTGAATTTCAGCGTCTGAAGTCTATTGAAGAATCAAAACAAGGATGGAGCGCAAAGCGGGAACTGGCTAAGATAAATTACCATATTCACACAAGTGCGATCAGTAGAAATCTTATTCCGGGAAAGGTTACTGCAGACCAGTTGCGTTTTGTATATGCTTCAGAAGCAGATATGCTTAATGTTGCATTGTTTGGAATGACTGCAAGTGAATGGCGTAATGCGAATCCAGAGATGTCAGGTAACATTCGTGATCACGCTTCCATCAATGAACTTATATGCTTGTCAAACATGGAAAGTATGAATTCCGTAATGATAAATGAGGGACTTTCACAATCAGATCGACTTTCAAGACTGAATGAAATGGCTATATGTCAGATGGAAATTCTGACAAACAATCATAATAGAAATATATTGAAGTAATTTTTTTAGATAGTCATATGCATTGAACTATTCTTCTAAATCGATAGTTGTAACCGGAATCAACTAATACAGTGAAATTGGCAACGTGAGTGCAGTGAAAATGGAATCAGTAATACAGTAAAATCGGAATCAGCGATGCAGTAAAAATGGAATCAAGAGTGCAGTGAAATTTAAGTATAAATCCGACC
>JBGVNK010000051.1:0-52323 GCA_045125535.1 Candidatus Cryptobacteroides sp. | reverse complement strand
GAATGTGATGGTGGAACTGAATGCCAACGAGGGATACAAGCGAGAGCTTACTGTGTATATTTCCGATTCTGTTTCAACAAGCGGAACTTCGCAGTTTAGCGTAGCACAGGATGGAAAGGTTTATGGGGAGGAATAGTATATCAGTGTAAATGATATTCTGTCGTAGAAGGAAAATTAATATGACTTATAGAACTAAGGGTTTGAGATGTATACCTCAAACCCTTATGACATATAGCCCGTTCCTAAAAACGTTTAGCTTCTCCGTGTTCTATTCCTAATGTTTTCCTTTTCATAATAATATGTAGCTGGCTGTTTCGAATTATTCTTAACATTAGATAATCATATTATAACTGTGCATCGAAATCGCCATAATATACATATTTGTGGCTTATTATTACAATTCTTTAGTACTTTTGTATGAGTGTTTAATACAAATATAAAAGAAGGAATGTTATGCTTGTCCAGTGTTTGAAAACATTGGATAATTTTAAAATGCATACAAAATGACATTGTAGTTCACGCTTTTTTGTGGGATCTTCCAAAGAAGCATGTATGTGATAATTCGATTGGTAGGTCTTGCATTGTGGAGCAAAATCATATATTTGTATCAAGAATGGAAGAAGCTATTACTTGATTTTGGCTAGAGAAATATACTTATAAACTTTTGGGAGGGAAAGTGTTATAAATCTTATACTACAACGCTATCTTTAGATAGGATATAATATTTGTTATCATCAACGGAAAAGAGTTTTTTATGTATGCGAAAAGTTGCTGATAGATGACAAGGATAGGAATTCTCTGAATCACTGTTACATTATGTTATATGGGATGTAAATAATTACTATATAGTTACATAAGTATATGTAATAATATATAACGCAACATATGAATGTAAATTGATATAATGTAAAGTTAACACTTTGAACAATTAGAAAATGGCAAATAATAGTTTTAGAATAATTGGTATCAAGGCTGTACATCCTAAGATTGGTGAACTGCCCGAAAATTTGCCAAGACATTATGAAAAGGTAGAAGCAATCCAAAAAGTTTTGTATAATACGGACAGGTGGTATTATTTCTACAAAGGGATTACTATCTCAGAAAACAACTCTCAAGTGGAAATGACAAGTGAGGCCAAGAAAGACTTCTCGCTATATGATTCCACAGAATTAAAGATAAGCCTCTGTGCAGTTGTTGGAAGAAATGGTGCTGGGAAAAGCAGTATTGTAGAATTACTTGTGCGTACCATTAATAATCTTGCGTCAGCATTACTTGGTGAAGGATACAACTTTTCGGCAGCAGAGCATCTACATTTTATAGATTACGTGTTCGCCGACTTATGTTTTCAGATCGGGAATGTCGTATATATTTTAGAAGCCCACGGACGACATATATCTCTAAAACTCTATAGAGCTTCAGTTAAACATTATTTTATTTATAAAGCATATCAGGCATATTACATACTTAATCAGAATGGTATGGATAAGTCGTGTGTGCCACTAAAGAAACATCGAGAAGGCAGAAGAATATTGAAATCGTTGTTTTATACTATGGTGTGCAACTACTCTTTGTATGGTTTCAACTACAGAGATTTCCTTTTAGAAGCTACTCCTGCTGCACGACTTAAAGCATTACATATTAAAGCAAACGATGGACAGCCTACGGAAGATTCTGTATGGTTGAAAGGCATATTTCATAAAAATGATGGATATCAAACGCCGATTGTTCTGCATCCTATGCGTGAAGATGGTAGATTGAATGTAGTGAAAGAAAATACATTGGCAAAAGAAAGGCTGTCGGCACTGTTATTTTATAAAGACGATGCTGGAAATTATCCTCTTAGAACTATAAACGGAGATTTACGCGTATCAGCTTTATATATAAGTCCGACTCAAAACCGGAAGTTCACTGAAGCAAATATGTTGGAGGTACTTGATATTAGTACCAGACAAAATGTAAGCAAGAAATATGACTATGTTAGGAATTGTATCTTGTCGTACTGGGATGAGAAATATGGTATTTTGAAAAAGGGAAGAGGAAAATCTCATAAAACTGATGCTTTGGACTATATTGTCTATAAGACGCTGAAGATAATTAAGAATTACAAGAAATACAAGCCTATATTCAACTACCTAAGCAAAGAGGCCTTTCATTATGAAGATCTGAAAGCGAAATTAGAGCCATTGGCTCAGGATTACAGCCACATTACTAAGAAACTATTTCAGACCATAAATTATTTGACAACCAGCATGTATGATGCTGCTGACGGTTTCTATAATTTGGACATTCTAGAAAATGATATGAGATCAAATGGTATGAGTGTAAGTTTTAAAGGCCAGAAAACATGGATTATGCAGAACTTACTACCTCCGCCAATATTTGACGTGGATTTAATATTGTCAAAAAATCCGGCAGGAAATGGGGCTATACCATTTAGCAGCATAAGTTCAGGTGAAAAGCAGATAGCATACACCATCAGTAATTTGATGTACCATCTAGTGAATGTTGATTCGGAATGGAATGATAATTACCGGAAAGACAAAGACCATTTAGAGGTAATCAAATATCGCTATATGAATGTAATTTTTGACGAAGTGGAATTGTATTTCCATCCAGAAATGCAAAGACAATTTACTAATATTATGATGAAGACCTTAAAGAGCGTGAAGTTTACGAATATGCGAGGCGTCAATATCATGATGGTAACCCATTCACCTTTTGTGTTGTCGGACATTCCTGATAGTAATGTCCTTTGTTTGGGAGAGGGGGATAAAGTGGTAACGAAGACACTTGGAGGCAATATTATGGAGATGCTGAGCAGTTCATTCTTTATGAACAATTCAATAGGCGATGCCGTCAAGGAAGAAATATCAGAAATTGTGACACTCTATAATAAAGCTGTGCGCGAACATCAAAATGTCAAAGATGAATATGCGGTCAAGAAGATAAGGATGCGATATCTTTGCGATAATTTAGGTGACGAATTCTTGAAAAGGATGGTTACAAGGATGGTAAATGCAATTGCTAGCAAGGTTAAGAAGAACTAGATATGTATAGGTTTGTTTCATCAGTTAAGCCAATTGTCCTGAAAAAGGCTTATCTGAAGCTGTATAATATACAATTGCTTCAGACGAAGTTCGATACGCTTATGGCTGCATATCCTGAAATTAAAGCGATTTTGCCCAATGATATTTCAGCAAAGAAACTACTTGTAGGCAATTTTAAATATCTAACAAAGGTGTATTGTGCTTTTACTGGTTATTTGAATGGAAAGCCTAACATTGAAAGATCTTCAATAAAAAAGGCATTTGTAGGGGGTGGCTTTAATTATGAGAGCCATAAGACAAAGATAGCCAACTTCTTGATGGATATCACTAATCAATTTGAGATTCATAACTGCATTTATTGTGATCTAGAAGAAGTGACGACCTTTGCCAAGACGAACGGAACTAAAGTCAGAAAGTTTGATACGGAACATGTGCTAGACAAAGGTGAATGCCCCTTGGTGGGAATGTCGCTCTACAATTTTGTACCATCGTGTAGAACTTGCAACGGAGCAGATATTAAAGGAGTTAAAACTATTGGTGACACAGAAACGGAAATAGCTAGATTAAGTCCGACTGCAGAGGGCTATGACTTTACAAACAAGGTAAAGTTTGAGGTTAAAATATTAACACCAGGAATAGAAGATCTTAAGGCTACCAGCTATGTGGACAATTACGAGATTGACTTTATTATTCGTGAGGCTGTGTATCAGAAGTTCATTAGTTTGTTTGAGCTGAAGCCTCGCTACAACCATAGTCTGGCAAAATTAGAACTATTAAAGTGGCGTGATATTCGAAGGCGGAATCCAGATAATCAAGTTAAACACTTAGCAGACATATATAATGTTTCGTTTGCTGAGATGTTCGAAGAGTTGTTTGAATTGGGCTTGAGAAGAAGAGAACATTATCCGATGGAAAAGGCCAGGAGAGACGTGATGTTAATAGATCAGTAGGTTAAACTAAGTATGCATCCTATAAAAATACATATTGTAGAGGTGCATTCAATGTGATATAGTCATTCGAAGTTGACGTAATACATTTTACGCATTGTATTTATGTGCGTCTCTAAATATAACACAAATCATTATTATCCCGTAGACTATCTGTCTAATATTAGCTGCGATAGGATTGGGGAGTCCTATAAAACGGAGTATTTCGGGCAATAAAATCAAAAAGACTACAACATAGACATCCTTTAAGATATTGCATCCCGCCTATAATGACAATTGACAATATAAAGATAGATTCATCAACTGTGAAACTTGTAGGATCTATGTATGAAATGTAATAAGCATATAGCACACCAGGAATAGCAGCCAACATTTGTCATCCAGCACGCTAGTGCTCTAATCAGTGCAGGTTCTCATCCTTTTTGATAGCGAAAAGCGTCAAGCAGAAGACAATGGACCATTGAGAAGTAGTAGTTGACTTATTACTTTGTGTATCAATAACCTTGTAAAGTCTATTCTGATGAAGGGCAATTGCATGTAAGGCCAGAATTTAGAATGAGATAACTTCTTGATATACTACCAGATCAGGATAGTGCCTGCTGAATATATGTCGTCAATCGAAGGCGGATAGAGCAACCGTCTCCAGTTGCTCTCATCTCACATTAGGTATTTACTTCACCAGGCTCTTGAATTTAGCGCAAGGCTTGAATGTCGGTACCTTATGTTCGGGGATAATCATTGTTGTGTTCTTAGTGATGTTTCTGGCGGTCTTCTTTGCTCTGGTCCTTACCTCGAATGTGCCGAATCCCCGGAGATATACATTGTTCTCCTTTGCAAGTGAGCCCTTGACTGCCTCCATGAGGCCCTCGACTATTGCCTGTACAGTAGTCGCCTCGATACCGGTGCTCTTTGACACCTCTCTTACTATTTCTGCTTTTGTCATGATCGTTAAATTTAAAAAGGGGTGCAAAGATAATCAAATAAAGCTATTACGTACACTTATCTGCGTAATATTCAGTCTTCTCGTATATCTAGAGTGTCCGGATCCGTTCGGTGGGATGCCCTTATGACGGATTCCTGTGAGGAAGCTATAGCTATTCGTATGTGTCAAATTACAATCTGTATGCAGGTTGCATCATCTTCATAACAAAACTCCTTGAATTTATCGTTGATGGGTTCACCCGCAACAATATTGTCTTCACATTTTTCATAGAATCCGTCAGTGCAAATGTATATCATGTCGCCGGGTTTTGTGCTGAATGATATTGATGGCACATCCTCGCGAAGCCCTCCACCTTTGAGGCATCGAGTAACCTTCTTCATACCATACCCAATATTCATCACGTGGTCGGAGTTTATCTGTTCCAGATGGCTGTCATGCAAAAGATAGATTCTTACATTACCTTGCCATGCGATGGAGCAGTTGCTGCCGTCCAAAATCAATGCGGTTAATGTAGTCCCCATATTGCTCTTGCATTCAATGCTCAAGTTTCTAATCAATCTGTCTGCATATGTAAAAGCATTTGTCCAATTTATGTCCCTATCAGCTATATGTGATTGAAGATATGTCCTTATGCCATTACATGCGCATTCAGCACACTTATCCCCGAGCGACAACCCACCCATACCATCGGCAACACAAATCATTACACTTCCATCATCAAGTTTATCGATGCAGAAGACATCTTCATTTACTTTGTTGTATGCTTTTGTAAATTCTCTGATTATCATATTGATATAATCTTTCGGAAATATTCTAATGCAGTTAAGATTTTTGATGAGTCTTCTACTTGTCCATCAGCAGCTTCGATGAGGTCTCTTAATAATTGACTCTTTTCGGCAAGACCTAATTCTTTGCTGATAAACTCTGCGTAGTAAGCCCTGTGTTCATATGTCAGTATCGTCTTGAGTTCTACAGCAATCCACTGCATACCAGCTAAAAATAGATCGAATTCGGGGCTGTCAGAGTCGACGACTTCTAATGGTGGAGGGAACTTGTCGATTATGTTTGTCCAGTAGAAGTTGTTCGCAAGATAGAACATATCGACTGCATCCTTGTTGGTTACTGCATGTCTGTCTATCCATGTATCCAGTTTAATAAGAAACTGACCGCTTAATGGTGCTATATAAAATTCGACCGTATTGTCCACGTTTACAGTTTGTGCAACTTTCATTACGTCTTGGAAACATCTTACTGACATCTCCGGATTCCCTTCCGGTGGCCAGCCAATCACTTCATTGTTGGCAAGTCTTCCAAAAGGAACGATGTCAACCTCGTAATCATTTACTCCAAGAGGACCTTTATAGAAAAATTTCTGCTTTGCATGAAGGTCCTTTTGGAAATGGTTTGCTTGAAGATTTTGGGATAACCCATCGAACATTGTCCAGTTATCAAGTGCGACGGCTATATCAATATCTGATGTTTTTCGCATTGGTGGCGGGGTCTTTAGGGCCTTCATACAGATGTCCCTAGCTCCGGCGCCAACAATATACAAGTCAAGTCCTAGCGCGTCAAATGAGTTCTTCAGTGCAACAAGTGTGTCAAGTAGTGGGTCATTCCCAAACTCTGCTTTAGTTAATCTATGTCCCATTTGTCAATTAGTCTATTAGCTGCTTCAATACATCTGCTATCACCTGTACCCATGAGGTCTGCATACACAATCAGCAACGGTGCGGTATCTGTGGTGGAATCGTTCTTCCAGAACTTCTTATAGATTATAATCTCTCCGTCAACATCAGGACGGACCATTCCTGTAGCCATTAGGTATGAACTGCTCTTATCTGTGTAGATTTCAAATGTACCTGGGGTAAGAAATCCATCTAGGATGTTTGCGCCGCAGTCTCCACCCCAGCACATTCCTTCGGGCAGATTCATATTCATCCAATGAGACCGGATTTCGTAATCTCTGAAGGCCATTCTCCTTAGGACGAGTTTCGGCTTCACTGATTCGTTGTATCTTTCCACCCAGAGATTGAGAAGTTCCTTATATCTGGTTAATGTCCTCTTCTTGCCGATATTGAGAACCATTTTTCTTGCAGATAGTTCGTCCAAAGTATTTTTAACCATACCAACTGAGAATCCTGTGGCAGCAGATATTTCTCGTATTGGTGCAGATACCAGATCGCGTTCTTCCAGGAAATAATATATTAGGCGTACGGCACTTTCAGTCAGTGCTCCTCTCTTTTTCTCTCGGATGAATGTATTTTGCCTTCCGGAAACGCTCAGAAAAAGATTTTGGCACCTGATGTGGCAGTTTCCTGCATAATCAAGAACTGAAATGCCACGCTCCTCGATATTCCTCATCACTGACGGGGTGGTATAACCTACAATGATTAGTGGAGCACAATTAAAATCATTGGATAGATGTTGTGCTTCAGTTATTGTTGATTCTATGTTTGATGCTGTGATGTGATGTTTTATGCAAGCAATAAATCTTACCCCAGAGAGATCAATGATTACTCTATTGTTAGACTCACTGGTAATGGTATGATTTACCTCTAACCCGGACACTGCCTCCTCAAGATTTCTGAGAGCTTCCAGTAGTGTTTCGTATTCTTTAATTTCAATTGCGTTCATAAATTATGTTTGTTCACGAATAATGAAACAATGCAAATATAGTGAACATAAATTAATCGGCAAATAATTTATGAGGAAAATCGGTCTTCTCATTCGAATAGTCGTGATGTGTCGCGAAGGTATGTAACGGGGACAATCTCCCAATGCACCATGCTCATACATTCGCATATGTCTGCAGCAAAATAGACACTCCGTCCGGAGCATCGATTTTCCCTTGACTGCCTTGTCCGTTTACCCCGTTCACCTTCTTTCTGCTTAACATCACAACCCTCCCGAAGAGGGAATACCAGATCTGTCACCAGGCAGACTGTATCACTGTGCCGGTGAGATTCAGTCAGGTCTAACCGGAATGCCATCGACTGCAAGACAGCTACCCGTCTATAGGGACCATGTATATGTCTACATGTAATGACAGATACACTGTCCTATGGGAGTGATGGGAGTCTGGATGAGGTGCGTTTGTACGGACCTAGCCGTGTATGATGTCTTATATGGAGACAATGCCGGGAACAAATAAGATAATCCTTAAATCAATAATGTCATGAACACTACATCAATGATTGGTCAGATAGATCTTCTTGCGCTTATAGGAGCGTCATTGCAGACGGTCGGATCAGAAGAATGCATAGTTATACCTCTTCATAGGAACCCTGCCATCTTCAAGATGCAATGCAGGTCAGGAGCGATCAAGGGGCTCCTTGATATTGTCATCAGGCCGACAGCCCATCCGAAGTTCGGTAATACGCACTTTATCAAGGCGAATATCGGGAAGACAAACAGGATCGCCTTCAATCTGGACACCAGCGAGCTGCAAAGGCTGGGCCCTATCCTTGGAAACCTCAAGCCTCTGGAGGGCAGGGAAGAGCCGGTATCGGCATCTGAGCCTACTGATGATGAAGACCTTCCTGAATGAGACCGCAAGGGATTCTAAGTTTCACAGGAGAGGGTATGAGCACTCTCTATAAAAATGAACATGTTATGAATACATCATTGAGGCAGACCGATACGTACAAAGAGGTTATGACGTGGCTCAGGGACGGAGATACCACTCCGGATGAGGAGATCGAGGGAC
This sequence comes from Candidatus Cryptobacteroides sp., assembly GCA_045125535.1. Lineage (GTDB taxonomy): Bacteria > Bacteroidota > Bacteroidia > Bacteroidales > UBA932 > Cryptobacteroides. The sequence goes on along the minus strand of JBGVNK010000051.1, from coordinate 43,680 downwards.
GGTTCATCGATATCGTTGCCCAGCTTGTCGCAGAGAGGCTTCAGCGGAGTGAACAGCGGCATCGTAGAAGACGAACCGAACTCCCACCGGCCCCATTGAGCATCAGATCCATTATGCACGAGATAACAGGAGCGTATGAACCAGACGGTGTGGCTGCGGAGAATGCAATGACTCATGGGGATCTCCCGGCGGAGCAGAAGCCGGGTGAGGCAGCTCCACATAAGGGGCTTGGCAGCCTGATGCTGGCAAAAGCCCTTCGCCATATGGCCATCCAAGAGGAAATGCAGCTGACTATGGCGCAGATACAGGCAATCCTTTACATCGCCTACGGAGTATGGCTTGCCAAGCACGGCGATAGACTATTTGACGAGCATCCTCAGATGTGGAAGTACGGACCTGTCTTTCCGCGTGTCTATGCAAAGTTGAGGAAGGATGTATCCGACGGGTGCAGTGAGTACAATTCGCTAAAGAATCTCTATCCTGATAGGTTCCGTTTTCTGTCCAACTGCTTCCGACGCTTTGCCTGGACGAAGGCCTGTATCCTGACCTCTCCTCATGTCTCGGACGGCTCACCGTGGTCTGACACCCGCAGGTCGAATCCTGACAGATGGGCTGTGAGAATAGAGGATGAACTCATCAGGAAGTGGTTCCTGCCGAAGGTATGAGCCATAATCCGTTCGGACGTCCGGGTCGCAGTCTGACATGATGGTAGTCACCTTTCTTCAGGCTTGAAAAGGGTGGATGTCTTGTTTTTCGGACGCGAATGTACTATCCTCCGTCCTGGCCGTGTAAAGGACTTCGCTGCGCCAGTGGCTTGCTTGCCCCAGGGATGCTCGGAAAATCTCCACGCCCTCCGGGGTCGTATTTTCCTGCGCGTTCCTTGACGACGGCCGTCCGGACGTACTGTCCTGCATCCGTAAAATCAAGTCCAACCACCTTAAATCAAGCTATCATGAATACAGGTAACTACATCCAGCTTTCAGGCAGACTCACAGCAGACGTGACACCTAACGAAGGACAGACTTTCGCACGGTTTACCCTCGCGAAGAACTTCAGCAAGGACAGCAAGACATCCCGCTTCTTTCGCTGCGTCATCTTCAAGAAGGAATTCGACGACAATCAGCAGACGGTTCCATGGGACCTTCTCAGGAAGGGTCAGGAAGTCCTCCTCACCGGAAAGCTTCATCCGAATACATGGACCGACAAGGACGGTGCCGAGCATCAGGACAGCGAGATTGTCGTGAACAAGATACGCGACCTGGCAGGGTAGCCGGGCCGTACGATCCAGACCGGCGTTCTGCCGGACCTTGCTTGCCGATCGGCACTGAGGAGCGTCGTGATGACGTGAACCTCTATCCCCCAGGAAGGTGACCTGAATAAGGTCGCCTTCTTTCTCATCTATCATCCCGCCTCACTCAACGTCCAGCTGCGTGGGCTTCTGCTCGGTGCTCACTTTCTGTCCCCGTGCTCCGCCCGGTTCGGCTCCGCCTCTCACAAAGTAATGCCGAACACCGTTTCCTGTCTGCGCGTAATTCACGTCCATTAGTGCTGTATCTGAATTACGGGGCGAAGTTAGTCGGTGGGTCGGCCCGCATAAATCAAGACAAAACGAAGAGGATGACAACATTAAAGGAAATCACGAGGTCAGCGACGGTAAACGTGGTTATCTATAATGAGGAGACGGCCTACAATATGATGGAGAATCTGTATGGATGGACCGTCTTCTTCTGATGCTCATCCAGGCCGACGAAAAAATGACAGGCGGCGGAGAGCCCCTTCCCCAGCCGCCTGACGACAGAAACGGCTGTGCGACAAGCCGCGTTCTGAAATTGTCTGATAAAAATAGCGTGGACGGATCCACGCTGCAGTCTCACGGCTTATCGAAGGCCTTAACCTTACAACGGAATCACGCCCACGCTAAACGTGGGCGCTCATGCACGTTGTCTCCAGGTTCTTGATAATGTCGATAATTCTGAGACGGATACAACAGCAAAAACGCTAAATCATCAGTGTATTTATTTACTATGTTTACCTTGCGGATTATGCAAATATAAAGGTTTTACTTGAGATATCAACGTCTTCCGTGTTTTTTCTTGCGAATGCGCTCTGCCATGTAATGACCGTAATCTCTCCAGCTCTGTAGCCTTTGTTTACGATTTGTCTTCTGAAAGTTTGATGTCAAACTTTTATCCATGGATTATAGAGACGGAGCCCATATATTTATTGCTTCAAATCTGTATTATCTTCCGCATGATTGTCAAAAGACATTTATAAATTTGCACTTCGGCATCGGAAGGTATGACAGTTCAGATGCTGCGACCGTCCACTGACGCAGAAGCAGCTCTTGGCCCGCCCCGGAATGGCAGGAACCTGTGCGCGCACTCCTCACATTCCTTGTTTCATCATACAGCCCCATTGCGTATGATTGTGCAAGGAATGAGGGAACGGTTCATGCGAAGTCGGGGTCCCGGAGCTGTGAGCTCATAGGCGTCAGCGGACTACTGCTACAATTTATTAACAGTCAGCCATAGGCTGAATACCGGTATGAAGCAATAGCTGGAAACATGGAAATCAATTATGAATTTGAAATCGACGGAAACAAGGTGCGACAGAGAGTCCGAAAAGAAGGAAGACCTTGTCGCAAGGCTGCATCATGCCCAGAAGACGGCACTGGATGACACAGCGACTGCTCTTAAGAGCATAGTATCACAACAGAAGATGGCTCAGGCCTCGAATGCTCCGAACCAGGGGAATGTTATGGATGCCAAAAAGGATGTAATCGATGCGATGGTGAACCTCGCGATCGCATCCTCTGAGGATGGTATGGCCGGAGTCAGGACTATATTGGCTGGGTATGGTCTTGAGGATATGGTCTGAATCCCAGGATAGTTAACCGATGACAGGGATGGCGGCGTGTTGCTGTCCCTGTCTTAAATCATCTTGATCTGAGTGGCCTGACATTGTGTGCCGAGTATTTCCCGCCATGCAATCCGCAAAAGTGCCACTCTTCTTTATCCGGCAAGGACCGCACCCATTCGGACTCTCATGGGAGCGTATGAATCCGCCGTAAACAAACACGCAGGCTTCCCTGCGTTTTCTTTCGCTGATCCTTGCCTCGCCCTGTCAGCGTGGCCGTGTCTGCTCTCGCAAGGGCAGAAAATTCTCGAAAATCTTGTATTAATGGGAATTATTCATACCTTTGCATTCGTCAAATGATAGCCAAACGATTCGACTGTCTATGTCGGATGTCTTTTTCTGTAATCTGTTATTGTACGCGAGGCTGTCAATCAAGTGTAACATATAAATTTGTTGTGGGATGAAGACATTATTCGACATCTGCTTTGGCGTAGTGAAGTTTACATTCAAGGCGATTTTCTGGGTCATCGGCCTTCTCATAATGCTGCTTATCGACAGCTGTCCGGACTGACCTATATCATGAAATTTCTCTAGCGAGCTTTGGTGGTTAACTGTAGATTTTGTATATTTGCCATATAATATTATGGAATATATCTTGTATATAGCAAGAATGGCATATTAAATTATGGAATATACATTGGATATTTACTATAGGCAGCCTGAACAGCTTATGCAGAAGATGGCTCAGAACTGCAAGGCCAGGAGGCTTGAGAGGGGATACAGCCGCCGGACTCTCTCGGAAAGGACCGGTATTCCGGCTCCGACCATCGAGAGATTCGAGACTACCGGAAAGATCTCCTTTGAGTCGTTCTGCGCGCTTGTGGTGGAATTCGACTACTTTCAGGAGATGTCCCAGATTCTTTCAATGCCTAAATATACCACAGGCAGTGAACTTGAAACCATCAACAGGAACAAGAAAAGACTGAAAGGAAGATGATACCGGAAATCGAAAAGATAAGCGTCTTTCATAATGAAGACTTCGTCGGAACCCTTCAGATGACTCCCGAAGGTCGTTCCTGCGTATTCGAGTATTCTCCTGCATGGCTTCAGGAAGGATTCGCTCTTTCTCCTCTGGAGCTGCCGCTCAAGAGCGAGCTTCTATACTCTGAACCCGATAAGTTCGACCGTAACTTCGCTGTCTTCCAAGACAGTATGCCTGACGGATATGGTCTTTATCTTATCGATAGGCTGCTCCGCAAGCAAGGATTCCAGCTGCGAAACCTGACCCCGCTGCAGAGGTTGGCCATAGTCGGATCATCGGGTATGGGAGCGCTCAGATATATACCTCATGCAACTCTTGAGAATACGGAAGCTAGAATTGCTGAAGATCGGCTTGATGATGTGCAGAGAAAGGCACTGGAGATTCTGTCTGAGAAGGGAGAGGGAGACGAGTCTCTGCTCTATTACAACAGTGCCAATTCCGGTGGTGCAAGGCCTAAGATTGTCATGTCGGATGCCGAAGGCCGTCATTGGCTTGTGAAGTTCCGCCACACTTATGATTCTGCTGAGATTGGCCGTGAGGAATACCTGTATATGAATACCGCAAGGGAATGTTGTATTGATGTGCCTAGGACGAGGCTCATAAAGGACAGGTACTTCGCCGTAGAACGCTTCGATATAGAGAACGGGAAAGGCGTGCATGTGATTACAGCTGCAGCTTTGCTGAAGTCTGATTTCCGTAATCAGGATGCCGATTATACCAATCTTCTTGCATTGACAGGATTCCTTACGCAGGATCCTGTGCAGGTTGAAGAGATGTACAGAAGGATGGTGTTCAATCTTGTCTGCGACAACAAGGATGATCATGCGAAGAACTTCAGCTTCATCTGCAGGTCAGGAATATGGAGCCTTGCACCGGCTTACGACATCACTTATTCTCCTGCCGGATCTAATGGTCAGCATGCGACTTCGCTCTTCTATGAAGGCAATCCATCTCGTGAGCTGGTGATAAAAGCCGGAACCCAGATCAGGATTCCGAAGAAGAGATGTGAGGAAATCGTCGACCAGATCGAGACCATCTGCAGAGAGAGACTGCCAACGTTCGTTCCACTCCAATAGACCGCCAAGGTATTCGACCATACAGCGGAGGCTGCCGGGAGTAATTCCTGACAGTCTCTTCATATTTATAATTATCATGGGAATTGACTTTGAAGGGTGTACCCGTCGAAGATTACCGATACGTTGGACTCCATATCCTGAATCTGTATCGTTCTTACTCCGGACAGCCCGTTTACCTCTTGAGTGAACGTCGCTGTGCCCTCAAAGGTCACAGGATTGACTGATGCCCGCTTTGATGTGTAAGGAACTGCGGTTATTGTTACTGTACCATCATCACCAATAACAGTACCTATGGAAATTCCTTCCTGATTGCCGTCAAGTGTCACCCGATAGTCTGCAGGAACAACTGCTGTCCCTCTGTTATAGGTATACCACTTCTGAACTGTTACGTCAGTGACTGTCAGTTTTCCCCATTCCACCAATACGTTGACCTGTGATATCTTTCCAGGCTCAAGGAGAAAATCCGGAATGGTTGTTTTCAATATGGCATCGTCTATGGTCATCGTGATTTCCAGTGTACTCGGTTCACCAGTAGGGATAAGCAGGATATCCTGCACGTTCGGTTCTTCAGAGAGCTGGAAAGTGTTGGTCGGATAGATTGTGCCACCAGCAATAAAGCTTGTGAATTTACCCTGAGTCACGTCGAACTGACCGCCAGTCCTTACCGCGTCACCTCCCACTCCCAGACTACTGACTGCTCCGGGACCGTCATAATTGCCCCTTCGTGTGCAGACCCTTACTGCTCCAAGAGCATGTTTGAGATGTATGCTGGCATGTCTGTTGCCCACAGTCAGACCTGTATAAGGCCCGCCGTACATAAAATCACCCTGTTCATTGCTATTGGCTTCAACACGGACATCCCTGATGTCGTACGAATATCTGGAGTAGGGGTAGTATGCATATAACGTTGCTTCCTTCTCTCCGATAAGGACGTCGTTCTGAATATTCCATATCTGCCCATACTGAGTGTTCTCAGCTATGCAGTAGATATGTTTATAGTTCTTTCCCATATACAGGTTCCCGTCGTTGTCAAAGAGACCGATGCCCATCTCTGATCCGTCCGGAAGCATGCTGTCAGTGATCATGCCACGTGTCGGATCTTCTAAGGATACGCTTATAGTAAGCTCCCCTTCTATATTATTGTGAACTTCAGACTGAACATCAATAGGGGAGCATGCCGCCGCAGACAAAGTCGCTGCGGCTAGTATTGTCTTTATGTGTCTTTTCATAATCATGCAGGTTTGTTATTCTCCTTCAGCCAGGGCTGTAATGCCCCATCTCGCAGTTGACCATCCGAGGAATCCAAGCTCGTTTTTCATCCATTCGGTCCTGTATGCACTCAGTGCTTCTTCCGGTACTTTCAGGATGCCGTTATATTTGGCAATCTGAAATGCGCTGGTTCCTATGGATGGTGGAACGAGAGCCCTAGAAATGATCTGAAGAGGAAGCGAATAAGCGAATGCATAATCCTGAATCTCTGTTATGCCCTCATGAAGATCTATATACTGTATCTCAGAGTCATAGAAGGCATATTGACCAATGGTCGAAATACTTTCATGGATATGAGTGCTCTGAACGGCTCCACCTACAAGTATGTTGGTGGCGGTTTCGATCACAGAGTTGTTCCTGATGTCATATTTAGGATTTGTTTTATTAATCGTAAATCTCTCGAGCTTAGGACTGAGGAATCCCTTTACTGCTACAGTTTCCAAGGTAGATGGTAGGCGTACTGTATGTATATGTGGCGATTTGAAATATATCGCATATTCCCCAAGCTCAGTGACCCCTTCAGGGATAAAGAACTCGCCCTCATTACAGCTTCCGTCCGCTTGAACCACTCTCTTGAGTGATGAGCAATACATGAATGCTCTCTGATCGATCTTAGTGAGGTTGGCAGGTAGTTTCACTTCCTCCAGTTCGTCGCAGTAAGAGAATACACCATAATCTATAGAGGTCATCTCATCCGGAATTTCAAATGACTTGATGGCTGTTCCTGCAAACGCTCTCTCGCCGATATGAGTATATCCTGGTGGCAAGTCGATGTTTTCCAATATTGTGCAACTCTGGAATGTGCTTGTCGGGATAGTGGTCATATCGGAAGGAAGTTTTACGTATGTGATATAATAACATTCGTCGAATACTCCGTATCCCATAGCACATCCGTCCGGAACGACACAGGAGAGCAATCCTGTCCTTTCGAAGCATTGGTAACCAATCACTTTCAGTGTTGATGGAAGAGTTACCTCCTGGAATGACGATGTACCAATGAATGTCCATGGGTTAAGCCTTTCCACTCCCTCTGGAAAGACTGCGGACTTTAGCCCCGTGATGTAGCTGAATGCAGAGTTTGGGACCTCCTTGTAATTGGCGAGAGCTATCTTCATGATGTGCTCACCAGCCGTCTCGAAAGTGTGCTTGTTGTCCGTGTCGATTTCTACTCCGTCCATCTTCACCCTTTCTGGCCTAGCGTATGTTCCGAAGATCTTCTGCTCCACTCCGACCTGGCTGTCCATGACGTCGAACGTGAGGGTCAGCCACAGCCAGAAGCTATTGAAATTGATGGTGACATCCGAGTTGATGTCACTGAGCTTGATGGTCATGATGCCGGTCTCCTCATCCACGCTCTGATACAGGGTCGCCTCTCCGTCGATGGTCACAGGTTTCACCTCGGAATCAATGGTGAATTGAGGAGCAACTACGATATTCACATTACCATCTTCGTCGACGCTGGAATCAAAGGTCAGTGCCTCTGTTTGACCTGCGAGAGTCACTGTGTGCTCCATCAGTTCGATCCTGTTGCTGAAATTATCGTGTGTCCACTCGGTGATGTCTGTACTTGTAACATAAGCAGAACCCTTGTCAATAGTAATGTTGATGATATTTATGTAGCCGCCGGATATATCGACGTTTTTGCTGGTCTCCACTCTTACCTTTTTGCCATCGATGCACAGTTCTATCTCCACTTTTGAATCGGTCTTTGTGGGAACCACGAGTATATCTCTCCACTGCGCTTCAGAGGAAATGGTAAACGGCTCTATAGGAGGACCGATATGGACTCCTATGTCTTCGTAGTTGGAGACTATACCATCGATTGTATTGAGCATAGCCTTACCCGCAATTCTTTCTCCTCCAACCGAAGCGGCTGTGATTACTCCTTCCTCAGCATATGTGCCTCGGGTGATGTTAAGCCTTACCACTCCAAGTATGTGATAGAAGTAGATGCTTGCCTTAGGACTGCTCTTTTTCTTTGCCTTGACTTTCTTGGAGTGCAGATAATCGACCTGATGGGTAGAGGATGCCTTGATGGGGATTTTCCTAAGCGATGTGATATCTTCTGAGTACGGATAATAGGCATATACATTTCCTGAAGTGTGAGTGAGAAGAATCGGGTCGTTTACTGGTTCCCATACCTGTGCTCCGTCTTTTGTCCTTGCCTCATACGGGGTGTTCATCATATTCTTTCCGCCGTAGGTATCAAGGCCATCTTCGACGATTCCAACTCCAATGCAGGATCCCTCCGGAAGGAACGAGTTGTAGTTTGGACCACGGGTGACTTCTGCCGGATGGGCAACGACTTCCAACTCGAGTGGTACACTTTCCTCATCTATAGGTGTGTCTGGTTCAGGAAGCCTTTCCTGACAGGCTGCAAGCAGCGACCATAACGCCGCTAGGCTAAGTAAAAGTCTGTGTGTCTTCATTATAATTTGCTTTATTGGTTGATATTCAGATACGGCTGCCGAATCTTACGATAAGGCAGCCGTTATAAAGAGTCTATCGATCAAGGTGTCCAATTGACGTTATGTGAGAATGATGTTCCGATCGTGAACTGTCTGCTGTTGCCGTTACTGTCCCTATAGTATTCCTTGGTCGTAACGGTCACGGCCATCACATAGGTCGTTCCTAGACCGGTGTACAGGATAGGCCCCTCACCGCTTGCTGAAGAGGATATATCAGGGCTCTGCGCATAGGTGACTTTCCATGTATAAGCAACATCTTCTATAACTGTTCCGTCATTGTAGACAAGTGATGCCATCAGCTTGTATGTACTTCCCGAGACGAACTCTGAGCCCACGTTTATATGCGTAACATATGTATTTGGACTAGGTGTGGTGTCGTCTCTAACAGTAACGGTGCAGCTCGCGCTGAGTCCCTTGTAGGTGACAGTGATAGTTGCTGTACCCTTGCCCTGAGCCGTGATAGTACCTCCGCCTACTGTCGCCACTCCGGAGTTGCTTGTCGTCCAGGAAGCGGACTCTGCGACGTTCTGAGGTGCAGTTCCGTCGTTCAGGTTGTACAGTGCGGCATTGGTCAACACCGTGCCCCGGGTTACATTCTGGCTTGCCCATCCAAGAGTCAGTGTCGGCGTGCCCTTGATAGTTACTGTGGCTGTGGCACTATAGCCGTTGTAGGTAGCTGTGATGGTGACTGTTCCTCCATTCACTCCCGAAACATGTCCCTGGCTCACGCCAGCGATGCTGGTGCTGCTTGAAGACCATGACGCACTGGAAGTGACGTTGGTAGAAGACTGCAGCACTCCGTCAGCATAGGTGTTGTAAGTCGCTGTCAGTGTCCCGTTTGAGCCTTTGTTCACTGTAAGGTTGCTCGGGCTGATCGTCAGCGAGTATGTCAGAGCATTGGTGACAGTCACCGTGCCGGTAACGGTAAAGTCATTGTAAGTAGCGGTGATGGTTGCTGTTCCAACACTCACACCTGTCACAAGGCCGATGTTGTTTACCGTTGCGACGGATGTGTTGCTTGATGCCCAGGACGAAGAAGAGGATACTTCCTGTCCGTTGGTCTGGGTTCCGTTGGTGAATGTTCGGTAAACGGTCGTGAATTTCCTGGACTTGCCCTTGGATACTGATGCTAAAGTGGGCGTCATTATGAGGTCGTGAGTCACCCCATCCACAACTGTCACAGTGGCAGTCGCACTATACCCGTTGTATGTAGCTGTTATTGTAGCGGTACCGGCCTTCACACCAGTGATTCTACCACCGGAAACGGAAGCTATCGAACTGCTTGTGCTGGTCCATGTCGCTGACGAGGTCACATCCACCGATGAGGACTGCACACCGTTGGCATAGGTGATATATGTGGCAGTCGCCGTCGTTGTCTCTCCTACATCGATCGACGAATCATCTATTGAAACCACGAGCTTATAGGTGTAAGTGACCGGCTTCGCCGTTACAGTCACGGCACAGGTGGCTATATAGCCGTTGTACTTGGCTGTTATTGTAGCAGAACCTGCACTGACTCCTGACACCACTCCGCCAGATACAGTCGCGACAGAGCTCTCGCTTGATGTCCACGTGGCGGCAGATGACACGATCGTGCTGGCGCTCTGTGTCCCGTTGGTATAGGTCACATACCTGGCCGTAATGGCCGCCGTCTTCTCTTCCTGAACGCTCAGAGTAGAATGGTTCAGAACCAGGTCATAAGTCATCTTGTTAGAGACACTGACTGTATGTGTCACCCTGTATCCGTTGTAGGTTGCCGTGATGGTAGCAGTTCCTGCTCCGACGGCTGTTATCATGCCGCCGGATACGGTTGCCACGCCGGTATTGCTAGAAGTCCAGGCTGCGTATGAAGTGACATTGGTCTGGCTGTCCCGTGTCCCATCCACGGTTCGATAATACGTCGCTGACAGGGTAGTGCTCCCGCCGACATTCAGGCTTGACGAAGACTTGGATAACTCCAGACTGTATGATACCGTAGGCAGGTCATCACCATAGCTTACCTTCCAGCTCTCATCGAAGATCCTGTCTTCAGTCACCGTGAGGTTGACCTTGATGTCAGCGTTCCTTCTTACATTGAAGTCAGTACGGTTGTCATTGCCCAGATAGAAGCGATAGATGACATTGTCCGATGACACGTCCACCCCTTCGTACTGACCGCTGTAGGAGGCGGTCATCTCGAGATAGGTGCAGAGCAATGACTTGTCTGAGATTGCCTCCGGATTCTTTGCCTCCGGATCTGTATTGCTCGGGAGAAGTACTCCTTGACAGTTCTCAAGGGCATAGAACGTCACCGTTCCACCTGAATTGAGCGTATTCAAGTCAGAGCTGCTTGCGTAGTCTCCGTCGCCGACATCCGAGGTGGATTCAGCTTTACTGTCAGTGCTGAACGGGCGCACCTTCAGGGCTCCCTGACGCAGCTTCACGGCTGTGACGCTGAAGTCATCAAGGGATGACCTGTCGATGCTGAAGCGTATCCGTGTGATGAGCCTTTCGAGGCTTATGCTTACCTTCGGCGATGATCCGCTGACCGTATATTCAGGATATTGCCATGCCATAGGGAATGAGCCGGAGATATCTGATATGGCCCTGATGGAGTAGCGGTACCCGCTCATCTCGTTCTCCTGATGCGGCCCTTCGATCTCTCCCATATTGGCAAGTACATACAGGTTGTACCTGCGACCTTTGATAAGCTCCAGCTTGAACGATGACGGAGACTCAATGAATGCACTGGTCTCAAGGGTCCCGTTGTAATAGGCGTAGATGTTCAGGTCTTCCACGGCGGTCTCTGATGCAGAGATGCTGCTTCTGGTCTTCGTGGAATCACCTGCTTCAATGCAGAACTCCACTGGGACGGCCTTTGTTTGAGTAGAGTCGCGCTGACTCCCGTTATAGTTAGGGCAATCGCTCAGATCCTCATAGATACAGGAGGAAAGGAGCAATACGGCCAGCGCCATTGTGATTGTTCTTCTCATGATATTGTCTTTTGTGATTGTTTGTCTTGAAGAAAAAGGCTGTCGGACTTCTCAGCCGGACAGTCCGTGCTAACTAAATTGATGAAGCGATTTATATGTTTTCAAAGATCTATTCATCCATATACACAAGAGTCCATCCATAGTAACCGAGATTGATACCAGAGCTGACCCAGTAGCTGTAGTTGGACCCTGTCTTGGCAGCTGCAGGAACGGCCAGAACTCCTCCTGAAGCCACTCTGCTGAAGTTGTATCTGTAGTTGCCTCCAAGATTTGGAGTGATCACCGGCCATGAGACGATATGTCTGAGATTGCTGCAGTCGCTGAAGCAGTAGTTGCCTACATAGGTAACACCTGCTGGAATGATTATCGACGCGAGCGAGGTGCAGCTTTCAAATGCAAAATCTCCGAAACGTGTCACGCCATCCGGCACGTCCACAACAGTAAGAGATTTGCATCCTCTGAACATGCTGTCGTATAACTCAGTGAGGTTGTCAGGCAGGACGACACTCTTCAGCTGAGTGCAGTCATACAGCACTCCACTTCCGTAGGATGTGACCGTAGAAGGTAATTCGAAGTGCTTGAGGGAGGTCTTTGAAAAGGCATAGCTGCTGATTTTGGTCACTTTGTCAGAGATCTTTACTGCACATAGTGCAGGACAGTTCTCAAAATAGCCGTATGGGATCGTGTTGTCCGTGAATGAGTATTTCAGCGTGTATGTACCGCTGGTACTGAATGTGTTGGTGTAAGCAACAGGGAAATCATTATCACCATTACGAATCCTCTGTACTTTCGACAGATCAGAGTTAGAGTAGTAATTATAGATCATCTGGGTTGCAACTCCGCCTGTCACCTCCCACTGAGTGACGACATCATATGTAAATGTCCCGTTGAATGTTACGCTCACATCCGATTCGATATCAGTTATCGTGATGGTCCTCACTCCGGTGTTGATGTCGCTACTCTGGGAGAGCGATGCCGTTCCGGTATAAGTGACCGGCTCGACCTCTTTATTTGTGCCCGAAGTCTTTGGGACTGCTGTGATGGTAACGGTTCCGTCGGTCACGCTGTTGTAGATGGCTACGTCATCGATGTTGCCCACAATCTTGACCTTGTCGCTGACCTTTATCTCGGCCGTTTCGGATTCTGTGTAAGTCCATTCCTTGACTGTGATATCCGAGAGCGCCAGCTCTCCATCATTGACGGTCAGATGGAACTGAGTGACTTCACCTTGATTGAGTGCTATGTCGTTGAACTCAAGGGTGAAGTCAGTCTCATCGATGGTGATAATTATCTTGCCTTGCGACTCACCGGTAGGGATAACAAGAATCTCCGCTTCCTGCAGCGATGACGAGAGTGTGGTTTCCGTGAATGGAGGGGTAATCGTCAAGCCCTTGCCAAGGAGATTTGAAAGGGTTCCGTCAGTTGCGTTGAGATAGGCTACTGTAGCAATACAGTCTCCTCCGAAGGATACATTGGTAACTTTTCCTTCACCTGAATATGTGCCTCTGACAAATGTTATCTTCACGGCGGCAAGGGCATGATTGAGAACTACCGATGCCCTCTTGTTATCCATGCTTGCCGACACAGGTGTTCCCCACATGAAGTCTGTCTGGACAGTAGAATTTGCTCTGACAGGGATATTTGTGATGTCCGTAAAGGCTTCCGCATACGGGTAATATGAATGTACTGTCCCGCTTTGCATGGAAAGCAGAATAGGAGAGTCGCTCTCCCATACCTGCTTGCCGGACTCGTCATGAGAGGTATATTGGACGTTGGTATAAGAACTTCCGGTATATGCTCCATAAGGATCCCTAACGGTGATGCCGACAGAAGACGGATCAGGCAGGCGTGTCCCCATAACCAGTCCCTTTGTTTCTATTCCTGTGCTCATAGTCAGTTCCAACGGAACCGTCGTCTCTACTTCCGGTCCTGGAATGATGAGCTCTTTGTGGTTGCAGCTGCTGATTATCATCACAGCTGATAGAAATAAGATTATCTGTTTCATTTGATCTGTTTGTTTGTAAAAAGGCTGTCGGACTTCTCAGCCGGACAGCCCGAATCATTAACAACTAAACTTTACTTATGAAAAAACTATTTACGGTGCTTGACGCTGTCTATAATCTGATGTCGAGTGATTCTCCTTCATCCCATCCCTGGATGGTTACGGAGACCGTCCCCTGACCGAAGTCCACTCCGATGTATATCTCCTTGAGGTCTCTTTCGATCCAGCTGTAGCCGGTCTGACGTATCCACTCGTGAAGCGACAACTGATCGACTACAACCCCGTCCAGAAGCAGTTCGGCTCTTATCCTGGTGTCTTCGTTCTGACGAGGCAGGCGGAAGATCCACGTTCCGTCAGAGTCAGCCTTCGGCTCGAACTGGAATGCCCCGGCGACAGGGGATAGGGAAGTGATGTCGATACCGCTTACATCTCCGATAACCCGTAGGCCGTATGGATTTACCTTAGCATCCTCTCCCTTCATCGACAGATGGACGGTAGCATACTGCCTGTAGAGTTCCACCTTGTCCTTCGCGCTTTCTCCAGTGCAGTCCACAAGGACAGAATGTGCCCTTATCTGGTCTGATTCCGAGCCCTCGGGGATGCGTATCCTGCTGCCTTCGAGAGTGCTTTCATGCAGCCCGCAGAAGGCTGTGCTGGTGACCATTCCCTTGGTGACTGTGGTCTCATATACATCCGGGTAGTCGGCCACGGCCACCTTCTCGGAGAAGACTCGGCTTCCGTTCCATCCGGCAAGCGTGATCTCCCTTGCGTGCTCCGCGCATGATGTTATGTCAATGTCCAGCCAGCACGGACACGGAGTCCTGTCCTCCTTGACCGAGCAAGAGGCTGCCGCCATCGCAGCTGTCAGGATGATGGCTATCCTGTTGTAGATGTTCCTTGTCATAGTCATTTCGTTTTGTTCCTGGAGGGGCGTGGGGATTCGAACCCCACGTGTGCCGCACATCGCCCCGGTCCTCCGTGCGTCGCGGCCCCGGCCATAAGGATACCCTTATCCCCGCGCCCCTTTTGCCGTCGCGCTATACGTGTGCATGGCCTAGATGGTCTCCTCGTAAGTCGCACCTGCAACCCAATTCTGAACAGTCACGCTTGCTGTGATCGCTCCCTTGGATACCGGCTGGTCAGGGTCTGTCGAGCCGAGTCCTGTGATGGTGAGCTCCACGGTGTATGCCTTGTTACGCTCCGGAGTGCTAATGGTCACAGGGTAGTAGTACCTGGTTCCTGAGATGGTTGCAGCGACCACAAGTCTTGTCTTTCTTGCTGTGAACGAACTTACCCAGCCGTTTGCATCAGCTGATGTGGCGTTAGGATAGCAGTAGAACAGATGTGGAGTCGTAGGAGCATGAGCCGCACCATTGTTCACGGTTGCTGCAGGGGCAGCGAAGGTGAGTGAAGGGCATGATGCCTTGTTGGTGCTGCCGTCGATGATGTCTGCCTGTGCTCCGCCGTCCTTGCGTCCCATCTTGTTGTACCATGTCGCGATGGATGCGTTTCCTGCGAGGTTCTGGTTGCCGACCACGTTGATGAGTGTCACATTGTCGATTTTGAGCGCTCCGTAGCCTGATGGAAGGCTGTTGGTCACCTTCTGGAGAGCGACTCTTGACACGAGTCTGCTGACTGTCACTGCTGCAGTACCTCCGGTTGCGCTGACTGTGCATGATGTCGATCCCGCCATCACGAAACCCTCTGTCTTTGTGAGGCTGTTGTCAGCGAGGTCAACCGCCTTTGCCTGAAGGGCTGAGAGGTTGGCTACTGCCGAGAGGTCCGGACCGTTCACGACAGCCCATACGGTCTTCTGTCCGGCAGTTGTACTAAGCTGGATGTCCGATACTGTTGTGCCGGCATCCTTGTACATGTTGATCTTGCCTGAAGCGTCGAACACGAGGATCTGTACGCTGTTCACGGCCTTCTCGTAGTCCTGTGCTGTGGTGTAGGCTGTGATGGCCCTGGTCTGGGGCTCATCGTCGAAGCCGAGCGATACGCTGAGTGTTGCAGGTTCCTGATTCTCCTCAGCCTTCTGGCATGGAACGCAGTCCGCGTTCTTGTCGCACGAGCAGAGCACTGCAGCTGCAAGCGCGAGGATTGAAAATGTCTTTTTCATTGAGTTTTGATGATTAAAACGGTTTATAAATGGGTTTGATAACCTATATGCTGTATTCGAATTCGTCCTCCGGAGCTGCATTGAGCCCGTATCTTCGTATGAGAACGGCTATCTCCGGATCGAGGTTGCCTCGGTGGATGTAGGAAGGATCCTGGGAGCAGGAACGTACGTAGCACTCGACGGCCTTCTGCTCTTCTCCTCTTCGGCTGTAGAGGACAGCAAGCATGTAGTTGACCTGTGCCGTCCTGTCGAGCCCCTCAAGGATCTGCATTGCACTGGCGTTATAGTCCATGCAGAGGTAGGCGATAGCCGTGTTGTAGTCGTTGTAAGGCCTCAAGAGAGTGAGCGCCACCTCATAGTCCCTGTCTCTGATTGCCTGCACTCCCTTCATGTATGTGGAGTCCAGAACGGTTGTATGAATCGTGTCCTTGACCATTCCCTTGCGATGCAGGTGGAAGTCGAAACGCACTGTCCTCAGGCGAGGGTAGAGCTTCTCTCTCAGATGTCTGTAGTATGACTCGGACTGCATTGCTCGTTCTCTCTGGTCAATGTCAAGGAGCGAAGAATGGTTACGATAAGACTCTTTCTGCTCATCTGTCATGACAGTGTCTTTCTCTACAAGTCTGTCAAGCATCTGCCAGTTCTCTCCGCTGCTGCGTCCCATCATCGGAATCTCAGCCCGTTTCTCGATGATGATCTTTCCATCCTCATCTACGGCGAATCCACGCTCTCTCTCAAGTGAGTCCTGATAGTGGTTCATCCACCTGCTGAAGTAGTCTGATATTCCCTCTGAACGTTTTTTGGATAGCCTGTCGTTGTATTTGACCGTTCCTTCTGGTGAAGCTGACGAAGTGACAACTATCGAGTCCAGATCGAACATCTCGTTCTGCATCAGTGAGATGAGATTGTCCTTGATTCGGCCGATCTCTCCTGGGTTGTTGCCCATTGTCTCATCCACCTCAAAGCTTGCCGAAGCGAACTCGATATAGCATGCCGTATTCTCCTCTACACGTCTTTCGATGACCTTTGTGAGGTATCTCTCGGTATTATCGACAAATGCTGACAAGGACGAGATGTAGAAGGTGAGCGGATTGCTGAGTGGAATGTCGTAGATATTCTGGACAGACTCGTAGATGTCTCCTGAGAGTACCACATCTACCTTCCTGAGCTTCGGTCGTGTCTTGATAGGCTGAACATAACGATAGATAAAGTCTCCGTTATTGCTCTGGATGACAGTGTCAAGTCTGAGTTCTTCAGTCTCGATAGGTACCTTGACGTACTTGCGGTACATCTTCTCCTTGCGCGACATCTTCCTTGAGTTGTACTCGCGGGCCAGCTTGTCTGTGTAATGCTCGATGGCTTCCTTCTCGGTCACGCCATAGACCGATGCAAACTGCTCGTCGCTGACGTATGTGGAATCGCTCTTGAAGGCGTACAGATCGGGCATATTTCTTTCGATAAACAGCTCCAGGAGCCACCAGTTCACGAACTCATCAGGGTTGGTCACGATGCTTGCAAGGAACTTCTCATACTGCTGGTATCCCTTCAGCTGTGCCTTGCGGTACTCAGCTCCTGTGATGATGACCGGATCCAGATTCAGCGTATCCTGCATGATGTACATCTGCGGACGGAACCGCAGCTGCCATCTGCTGTCCTGCATGGACTGGGGAACGATGACATGAAACTCTATATCAACCCGTCCGTTTCTCTCCGCTACGTTACGGAACCTGGCGGTCACCACCGCAGCATCGATAACGTCATGGGCTACCATCTCTCCGTCCTCATCCTTGATGGCCTTCATGATGAGCACTTCACGGTCTCCGTCCTTGACCACGAATGTGTCCCTCTGTGCCTTCATGTCCTTGCGGATATCGGGTATGAAGTCCTGTTCTCTAGTAAGAGCCAGGGATGGTCTTATAGAACCACTTTGGAGGGTCTTCATCTTACGCTGAGAGGCGCAGCTGTTGATAAGGAGACTCGCTGCTATGGTGATGAATAATATCTTACTTAATGCTTTCATCAGTTAATCAAGATTAGTTACTGAATCTGGATTATGATTCATATACGTTTCTCGTTTTATTTTTGCAAGAAGCCACGTAGGAACAGTTGCCCTGACAGAAACGAAACAGCTATACTCTCCAGCGGATAGTCCGTCAATGATAGAGTCGTAGATTAGGCATGCCTCAAAGGTGTCATAGAATATTATCGGAACATCAAATTCAGTCCCGTCTGATTTGTTGCGATGAGTAAAAGATATTATCCCGGCCGTCTTGTAAAGCTTCATCTTCGTGAAGATAGAAGTGTCTATGCACTCCTGTTCGATAATGATATACATAAGACTATTATGAAGTGTGTTAAGCCCCGGCAGTGCCGCATCCGGGGCACACTACACTTTGCACTAACTAATTAATACTAGTGCCCTCCCGGCACTAGAGGGTTATGCTTGTTGTTCCGGAGGATGAGGAATGCCCGTTAAGTGTCATTGTCCCTATGTCGTTTGTGATGTTCAGAGTGACACCAGGTATTGATTCCGCTGATATGTTGATATTTAAGACTTCTGAGTATATCTGATAGAATGACGGATGAGAACCGGATATATACGAATAGTCCTCACCGGAATCCTCACCTCCGCCCGGGGTGGAGTGGGTGGCCCAGATGTAACTTGTCTCCCATCTGGAAGTTATCTTCTCCACCAGTGAGTCTCGGTCTATGATGTTTATGGTCTTGTCGCCTTCTGAGTCTGAGATAGTGACATCTTTCTTCTCTGTCAGGTAACTGTAATAAGGGTTTCTCCACCAATAAGCATCTTCATCATATGAGGGATAATAAGATGATTTGCCCTTGATTTCCAGGTTCGCAGATATCTTAAATTGAATCGCATAAGGGTTGGCTCCCACTTTCGCTATATGGTAGCCGGAATCCTCGTCATGCGCCAGGGTGATACTCATGGTAGGATGTCTGACGGGTTCTGTGAACGTGACCTCATACTCTTTTTCTGTCATTCCGTCATTTGCAGAAAGCGTCAGCGTGTGTTCATGCGGTCTGATGGTCTCAGGCAGACCTATTGATGCTATCGGTGTCTGGGCGAAGTCTATCTCCTGAGAGATGAAAGTTTCATCATCGATTGAAACGGCAACATCATAGATATACTTCGTGTCGCCATCAGCAAGACTCATCATCAGAGTGGAACTTTTTGCACCGACTGTGCTTACTTCGGCGTGGATGTCGTATTTCTGTCTTGTGACCTCATACTCTATCTCAAGACTCTGGCAGAACCCTTCAGTGCTGATGGTCAGCTGAATAAGATGAGAGCCAACAGCAGCTTCAGAGAGGGTGTAGGTATGCGAATCCGTATCCGAGAAGGATGCACTGAACCATTCCTGATAAGTACGCCCCTCAAAATCGGTAAGGGTGATGACGTTCTCTCCGTCTATATGGAAAACGATATTGTATCCAGCTGCTCCGGAGTGTTTGATGCAGGTGAGTGTCAGACGATGCTCGTCTGTATCCTGATCGTAGATGACTGTTCCGGAGAAGTCAAAAGAGTAATCCGTGACCGGGAATTCATGTATGCAGGAAGTGGTTGACAATACCACCATGCCTATAAATAATCGGATAAACTGTTTCATACGATTTATAGTGATATGTTTGTTGTTCCGGAGGTTGATGATTTTCCATTGGGAGTCATCTTTCCGATATTATTGGTGATTCTGAGTGTGACTCCGCTCACTTTCTCTCCGGAGATATCCATCTTGAGGGTTTCTTCTGAGATGCTGTAATACTTGCGCTCAGTACCTGTTTTTGCCCACGTGTCAACACCAACGCACTCTCCATCTCCCTCGCCAGGAAAATACTCCACGACGTTGCTCATCTCATAGGAACCGGTCAGTTTGGTAGCCAGAGCATCCCTGTCGATGAGTGTCACGCTATCACCACCATAAATCCCGGAAATGGAATTGCTGTCACTCATCGTCTTGGTCTTTGTTATATATGTGATATCTGAATAATAGTATTCAAATGTGGATGTGCAGACACTGACGGTCCCTTTCAGAGTCAGTGATGTTTTGAAACTCAACTCAATATCATATGGATTGTTTCCGATCTCAGCGTAATGCTTTCCCGATGAGGAATTATACTTGAGCTGGATGTCTACATACGGATGTCTTACAGGCTCACTATAGTTCACGGACTCCTTTTCTACGGTGTATCCGTCAGTGATCTGTACCGATATATCGTGCTTGCCTGGTCTTGTTGTCGGCAGCGAATACTTGTAGATGGGGCTCTTCGAGAAGTTCACAGTTGGTGATGCCACTGTCTTACCATCAATCTGAATGGTCGCCTTATAGTCGGTGGATGAGTCCCCATCCTTGAGAGTAAGCATCAATACAGAACCGCTTCCGCTTGTATCCATCTCGGAGTGGATAGTGAAGGGGAGAGCATCAACAGTATAAGGAATCTCAAGGGTCTGTGAGTAATCCTTAGTACTGACGATCATCTTCATCGTGTGCTTGCCTTTATCGGTCCGGGATAAATCATAAGACCTGATGGTCGCATCCTTGAAGTTCTCGCTGAACGAGGCTCCCAATTCCTTTCCGGATTCATTGATAAGCTTGACAGTATGTCCGCCATCAACAGTGTATGAAACTGTATAAGTCTCATCTCTTGAGCCCCTAAGAAGTGTGAGAAAGAGAATATGAGACAGATTGTCTGAATTGTTCTCTATGTCAGCCTTCATCTCAAACGAGTAGTCATTGACAATATATGGAAGATCGACCTTCTGAGAGTGTTTGGGTGTCGATATTTCCAGATTTACGGTATGTTCTCCCGGCTCCTGAATACTGAGGGGGTATGTCTTTACAATCTCATCACTGAATCTCTCCTGATAGGTCTTTCTCGGCTCGTTATTGTCTATTGTGAATGAGATGGTATACGTGTCGGTGGGGGAACCTGATTTAAGCGACACTTCAAGTGAATGTATCTTGGTGTTATCATCGAAAATGATCTTAGGATCGACGTCAAATGAGAAGTCTTCGACAACGAATACAACAGATAAGGATTGACTATATTCTTCTGTGCTGATTTCAAGAGTCAAGGTATGCTCGCCAGGATCCATCTTCGAGAGTCCATATGTCCTGGCCGAAGTGTCGCTGAATCTTTCTGTTAAGAAACCTTTATGCACATCCCCGTCCATGTCGGTAAGGCTGACACCGCTCTGTCCGTCAAGAGTGAAGGCGATGTCATATTCGTTCTCCTCCAATCCGGACACCCGGGTAAGCGTAAGACGGTGAAGGTCCTCCGATTCGTCGTAGGTCACTTCTGCCGTGAACTCGAAGGAGTGGTCCGTGACGACGAACTCGTGTACGCAGGAGGTTGTGGCTGCAAGGCATAGAGAAGCCATGGCCATATAGATTGTTCTTATGATTCGTGTCATAGTTCTGATAGTGTGTGGTTCTTGTCACTGATGATTTTCCTGTATGTCCTTTGAGGCCATCGGCAGCTGAAACCGAGCAGACTCACGCTCTCCTTGCCTGTGTTGCGGGCTCTCAGGTAAGCCTTGAATGCCTGTCTAGCCCTCCTTCTGCTTCGGAACGTCAGGGGTATCTGGACTATGTACTCCGTCGCCTGCTCCCCGTCTTCCTCGTAACGGTAGGAGTAGTTTAAGGCGATGATACCAAGCCTTTCGTGGAGCATCACTTCCTTGAACAGTTCCGTTCTCAGGCTGCCTTGTCTTGTCAGTATCTTCATGTTTCTTTGATTTGTTCTTCTTTGACTTGCGTTCCTTATGCTTCTGGGCATGTATGCGGAAGTAGAGCTTCCAGCAGAATGTCGCCTTGTCGTCGAGACACCAGATGGCGTCTCCTCCGTCGGCAATTGCATTCCAGCTCTCGTCGTAGAAACGCTTGGCCTCCTCTGCGCTGCTGAACAGCAGCGGGAGGGAGAACTCTCCCTGATATCCGCTCTTTGGCTGATAGATGAAATAGACCAGATGCAGTTCCTCGTTTAGGCACCATGTCCTGAAGTATGCGCTGTCGATGAATTTTTCTCCTATCCAGATCTTCATGGCTGATGGTCTTTAGAAGATGAATGCGATGGAAACCTTGATTTCGTTCGGGGCCAGGAACCATTTGGACCCCTTGCCGGTGATCTTGCCGCATGACGGACAGGCGTATGTGACATATGTCTTCTGTCCTCCCCAGAGCCCCAGTCCGAAATCCAGATTCAGATGTTCATGGAGCATGAGCGAGTATCCGCCGCCGAGACTGAGCCCGTAGGCATCTCCCTCTTCTGTCCTTTGGGAGATGATGCCTCCTCTGTTGTACTCCTGGTACTGGACCATTCCGGAGATCCACCAGCCCGAGTAGATATGCCACGGCCAGTAGCGGATTCCTGCGGCATATGTCTGGTGGCGGTTCTGCATCTGACGGTCATAGTCTCCCTTGTGGAAGGTCCACGGGTTGACCCTTACGGATGCTACGGCGGTCATGCGTCTGGCGATGCCGGCACTGGCCTCTATGTTCAGTGTCCCGAGGCTGGCATAGTCCACAAGATTGGTGGATACGCACCAGTTCTGGGCAAAGGTCATCAGCGGCATGGCCGCTAGGATGAGTGTGATGATAAGTCTTGCCTTCATATCTTTTACTTTGATTCTTCAGGTAAAACAGTCGCATCTCACGACGGGACTGTTGATGATGTGTAACATGAAAAATATTTGGTTTGCTAACTCTTTCTTTTGGAAAGCAGATGCACCTCCCGGCGAATCTGCTTGTTAAGAATGATGTGTGTGAATGTGACAGGCAGAACGCCTGTCGGAAGATTACATTTGGTTTTCGCTAAATGTTATACCGCAGACTCATCAGGAGAGCCGGTCTGAATAGCGTGACCGGCGATGAGAAGTTGACAGGGGCACATACTGATGCCGAAACGGCGAGACGCCCCGTGATGAAGAACTCCACCTCCGCACGTGCGGAGATACCGTAAAGAAATGAACCGGCAGCCAGACCGGTTGATATGCTGGACGGGAGTTCGCCAGCCGGGTCATAGATTTCATAACCCAGGAAGGCTCCGCCGCCTGCATACAGGCTGATGCTCCTTGAGCGGGTGGACACGAGACGATGCATGTATCCGCCTCCGCCGAGGAGGTCGATGTACCTCATGAGATATGCTCCGGAGGTCCTTATCTTGTGTGACGCCACACTCGCTGCAGTGTACCAGTATCCTTTGAGCAGGTACTGCCCGTAGCCGACTTCCGCGCCCATGTCAAGCATCCTCGTGATGCCAGATGTGGCTCCGGCCGTCAGCATGCCCTGACCCTTCATCGTACGCTGTGCGTGAGCACTGCATATCGAGGAGATCAGACATAGAAGTATCATGGCCAGTGAAGCGGCCCGATAACATATATGGCTTTTACCGTTCATTAGAAACTTTTTACTTGCTGACCGCAAAAGTATAAAGAAACTAATGTAAAAGCAAATGATTTTTAAGGAAAATTTTTCTTATAAAACTTAGTTTTATAAACTACTGATCTCTGAGGTCATCAAGTTTGCTCTTGAGAGTCTTTATGCACCATCCGCAAGGATTCCTCTTGTCTCTGGCCTTGCCGCTGATGAGCGCCAGCTCGTAGATGAAGTCAAGCCGTTCCTTGCACTGGAGGAACAGTTCAAGGTTGTTCCTGATGCCTGTCCGTGTAAAGCCGATCTCAAGAAGCATCCTGTTCTCTTCGGAAGAGAGGTGGGCTCCTGACCCGTACCTGCGTATGCTCTCCTTGAAGAAAGCGTCCTTAGGTACCCTCTCCGGATGTCTGACGGGAAAGAACAGGATTCTGGTTATCTTCTTTCCGTCCTTGAGCGGACGGTAAGTGAATGTCACAGGAGACTTCGTGTCGAGCTCGTTCTTTGCTGACTCTATGACTCTCCTTATGAAGTCCTTGTTGAGACGGTACTTCTCCTCCAGGCCGAATTCCTTCCTGAGCGAATCAATAGAATATGCTATCGGGTCAGTCTGGCCGGCCAGCATTTCGTATATCCTCATGGAGTAGCTGCTCTCGAGGGTAAATGCGACCTCGAGGTCGTAGCGCGAGAATCCCCTCGTGAAGTCAAGAAGGACATCCCATACCCTGGCGTCCACGATGAATGATACTCTGGACGAACGAAGGCGTATGCGCGGGTTGGCTATTATGGAGAAGCATTCCCATACCCCGTCATCGCAGTAGGTGAAGGTCTTCTGATGAAGTGACTTCAGTGCGGCCTTGATACGGGAGTGGTTCTTGTCCTCTCCGTCCGTGAGGAAGTCGGACATCGGTAGCTCGATCAGCACGTACTCCTTGTATGCATGGTCTATCCGATACAGACTTTCAGAAAGCTTCACTCCTTCTATCTGGCTCTGGGCTAGCTTGACGAGGTTATACAGTACACGCTTCTCATAGACGTTGAAGTCATAGATGGCCGTTGTGAAGATGTAGGACTGCACGACCTGCCTGGAAGTCCTGCCCGATTCCGGGGCCGGAAGAGTGATCAGCTTCTTGGTCATAGTGATAAATGCTTGGGGCAAAGATATGAAATAATTTTACAAAACATTAGAAACTTTATACTATTAGCTTGCAGCGAGAGTCTTGAAGAGATATAAAAATCAGTATTCAATATGTCCCATTTGAAGGTGTTTTTTCGGATAATATTATACAATTAATCGGTCTAAGACCGATTAACACTTTACCCGTAAGTGGTTGGTCAATTGTCTTTAACGGGGTAAATGGGAATTTTCAAATATATCTTTCCCACTTGGCGTATCTGGTATTCAAGAAGTCCCATGTGGACTCTGATATGGTATTCAATATGTCCCATTTACGTATTCAATGTGTCCCACATACAGGAACAGCCAGTTCGTATTCTCCAGTTCATCAACTGATTGTAAAGGAGAACGAAAACCAGATAAGCATAGATAAGCCATCCTCTCATAGCATAATCATATATGCCTCCATTGAAAAGGAAAGGATGACGTGATGAAAAGATTACAGGCGTATGAAAAGACTGTGGACGGCCCTCTCCATGATGGATGACTGAATTCGTCGCGAAGGTAGAAGCTGCCATCCTTTCGTCAAGGGGCACTTCGTTCGCCGGTGAGAATCTCCATCCTGCGGATAGTATTCACCCCGCCGCTCCTTGCCGTAAAGTCGTCAGCCACCTTCCGGTGCTTTGAATTCAAGTCAAACCATCAAGGAAGAATACTATGCAAGCATTGGAAAGACTGGGCCTGAAGCTCAAGGAGCAGGTAAGGCTCGATGAACTGCTGAGCGAGAACTTCAATCCTCAGCTTTACGGACTTACAAAAGCGCAGACAGAAAAGGTGAACGCTCTCAGAGATGTGGTGACCGCATATGTGAGCATCCGAGAGGATATCACTGGAAAGAACATCAGACGGTCTCAAGATGCAGTAGAAGTGGCAGCTGCCAGACTGAGTGCCCTTGATCATGAGGAACTCTGGGTGGCATACCTGAATAGGAATAATGTGGTTCTCTCCTTTGAGATGCTCTTCAAGGGTAGTCTGGATGCTGTAAATATCAGTCACAAGCATATCATTGCGCATGCGCTGAGCAAGAATGCATCGAACATCATCCTGTTCCATAATCATCCTTCAGGAAACCCTACACCGAGTATCTCGGACATCAACCAGACACGGCTGGTCACGAATGCCTGCAAGACAATGGAGATGCAGATGCTCGACCATATCATCATTGGAGCAGGAAGTTATTACAGCTTTGCAGACGAATGTACCTGCAAGTTCAAGAAATGACACTATGGCAAGGGAGGCATTCATAAGGATGAATACTCCGGAGATCAGGAAGACTCTGGAGTCCAAGGGATACGTCAACAGGAACCGCGGACTGGATTGCGAGTTCAGCGGAGATACCATCTGTACGATTCATGAGGAGTGGATACCAGGGAATGTGGAAATGCAGTACATGCCTTTCTGGATAGACGATGACTTCGAGCAGATAGTTGCCCCAAGCCTCGGATATGTGGACTGCGGGACCGATAAGGAAAAGTTTTACTCAAACATATAAACCATTTACAATTAGAGATATGAATAAGTCCAATTCAATCAATCGTGTCGAACTTCAAGGAAGGGCAGGCACAGTAAGAATCAGCCCGGCAATAGGGTCAATAGCAGCGAACTTCAGTCTTATGACGGAGTCTCCGGTCATCTCTGTGGAAGGTAAGAAGTTAGTCGAGACCACGTGGCATAATGTCCTGGCAGTGGAAGGAGGAGAGGTGTGTCTCGAAGGGATTACGCGAGGGTCCCTTACGCATTTGACAGGAAGGCTTCGTACAGTCAGATATACTGCATCGGACGGAACGGAAAGGACGTTCACTGAAGTGGTCGCAGATTCACTCAAGGTGTTGGAAAGGTAGAACCGGGCGGGTCATCCCGCCCATAACAGATAACGCGATGAAACATTATAGGATTGATGAACAGATAAAGGAATGCTGGCGAGACAGCATAAGGGATATCGTAGAACAATCGGGTGCCGTAAAGGAACGTGCCCACGACCTGATTGTGGAGATGGTAGAAGAGGCAGGAGGAGAAGTGGAGCTTGTTGAAGATGCCTTCTGTTATGTTTTTGATGATAGGATGGAAGCTCATGACAAGCGTATCAATTCAGTCAAGGTGGTAGGAGGACATCTTTCACTAGTCTATGAGGACGATTATGATGAACTTCTTGAACTTGACGAGAAGTCCGGACTGGTGGAGTTTGATGAGGTGGACCTTGCGGAGGCGGTCAGTTATGTACTTGCAGACAATATAGGAGATGAGTAGTACAGTGCAGATTATTAAGTCATGCTTCCTTGGTACGATCACTATGCAGGAGGCTATGGTTATCGTTCCCCTGACAAAGGCTTATCATGATGACAGGGCAAATGAGTACATTGCAGTGGCGGTAGACCTCCCAAATAGGGACGAGGCGTTCGCCTTGGTAGACAGGCTAAATGACATCTCCGTCAATGCCGGAGGCGATGCTGACTGGTATGTGGGAGATGAAGACGAAGAATATGTTTATGTAGAATAATTACAATTATGAAAAAAGGAGACAAACTCAGGATCATCCGCATGGATGACAATAACGGAACCGACATCCAGGCTAGGAAGATGGACGGCAGGGTTGTGACAGTGAAGTTCATAGATGATAAAGGCCAGATTCATCTGAAGGAATCGGGGCTTGCACTCATTCCTGGAGTCGATGAATATGAGCTGCTCGAATAGATGTGTTCCCGGGAACCATAACGGAAAGCTATCCCACCGGCGGTATTCTATGAATACTGCCGGTGGGATAGTCGCTTCAGGCATAATCAAATGGGGAACTGCTTATGAAAGTAGCCATTCATATGCCGGGATGATATTTATAATATACCCGTTTTTCTGTATTGTATCTCTTTCGGAGTCGGTTATCAGGTATAGTTCCTTGCACTTTGTAGCCTGTGATGCTTGAATCAGTGAGTCGATTTCGCGTTTTCGGGTCTTCTCGTTGGTCATGTCATATGCGACCTGATACATCTGGAGAATCTTGTTCCCCTTACATACCACGAAATCCACTTCCTTGGCTCTTGCGTGTTTCTTGTAGTAGTAGATGTCTGTGTCGTTCTCAGACTTACGGCGGCATAGCTCAAGATATATTATTGTTTCAAGACGCCAGCCAAGGTTATCCCCGACCATCGCATCAGGACGTTTATCCATGATGGCGACATCTACGGTATATACCTTTTCATCAGTTATTCTCAGCTTGCTTTTTGCCGAGTACTTATTGAGTTTGACCAGCAGGTATGCCTGTGTAAGGTACTTGATATAGTTGTTTGTGGTCTGGGATGATCCGAATCCGAATGTCTTCGTGAGATTTGCAGGGGCCAGTATAGCCGGTGCTATATTCATCAGGTGATGAGCCATCTTCTCGAATGCCGCGAAATGACGGATCTTATGGCGCTGCTGTATGTCACGCGTGAGGATGTCATTCACGAGGTCGGTGACATATTGTCTGCTTTTCTTCTCATGGAACAGCTCTGGGAATCCACCCTGCTTCAGATACTGGTCGAATGCGGCACGTCTTGCTGCCTCGGCTTTCGTGGTAAGTTTGGTGGTATCGATATTCATGAAGGAGCAGAAGTCCCTAAACGAGAATGGGTACAGCTCCACTGTGTTATGCCTTCCGGTCAGGTGGGTAGCAAGTTCACCGCTAAGCAGTTTTGCATTCGATCCTGTCAGGATGATCTTCATCCCTTGCCTGAGCATGCGGTTGACAAACAGGTGCCATCCTTCTACGTTCTGTATTTCGTCGAGGAACAGGTGAGTGAATTCACCGTTAATCTTGTATAGGACTTCCAGCACATTGTTCAGTTCGGCTGCTTTCATTCCCTCAAGACGCTCGTCATCGAAATTGGCGTACGCGAACTTGACACCGGCATCATGCAGGACATTGAAGCATAATGTGGACTTACCGCTTCGACGTACTCCTATGACGACTTGTGCCAGTTTACTGTCAAGGTTTATCAGATCCTCCTCCTTTCTCCAGCATCGAGTGTTCTGGGCAGCCACCTCAAGTTCTTCTTTCTGCTCAGAGAATATTATTTCGAGTGTCCTCTTGTCTATCATGTCATTTGTCTTTTATGTTTGCAAATATAGTATAAAAGATCATAGTGTCATCTTATTTTGAATAAAATGCGCGATGGAATCGCCTTATTTTGCATATAAGGTGCGAGATAATCACTCTATTTTGATAAAATATGGGTGGAGAAATCACTTAATATTGAATAAATGGTATCTTCTATTAGTCGTTTAACAGCGAGCTATATGCGGTTTATATAAATATATTTTTATATAAAATACGGTTATAAAGTGTATAGTGCTGTTATGGCCTTCTCAATTCTTTCGATGAGAGGTCCGAAATGATTGCCCGCATTGTATTCGAAAGTTATCTGACATCCGATGGTGTTCAGCAGACCGTAAATGGACTTTGTTGCACTATCTAAAGATGCCAACCTAGGATTCTTAGATTCCTTCTCCTTTTCTCCCAGAGACAGGTAAAACAACTCTGCTTCCGGTCTGTGTTCTGTAAACCATTCGATGAAGCCGTCATACCAAAATGAACCAGAAACAGATGCTACTCCGTGGAACAGGTGGGTCTGACAGGATGCCCACAGGGCGAACAGTCCGGAAAGGGAGACACCTGCGATGAATCTTCTCGGGCGTGACATCCTCAATGAACTCTCCACGTTCACTATGATGTCTCCCTTGAGTATGTCCAGGAACGACTGGGCACGCCCTGCGAATTCGCCGGATTTCAGTCCCGGAGCCTTCCACGGTGTCAGTTCGCTTTCCCAGTCCAGACCTGAAATCACGACCATGCTGGCCGAGTGTTGCTCTGCCATCCTGTCCAGCCATTCCCTTTCCGTTTCCTTCAGACGTTCGGGAAGTATGATGTAGCAGATCCTGTGGGGACTGCTTTGGGCTATGTCGAGATGGTAGGAGTGGTATATTCTGGATATGCTCATGGTAGTACAAAGTTATCAAAATTTCCTTAGAATGAAAACCTCTTCTCCTTTAAGGGTAAATAGATAAAATCATTTATAATGTGCTGAATAAAAATATGATAAGGTTACTTATATGAATCAAGGCTGCAAGTATGGCTGTTTTCGGTGAATTAAGTGATGTTAGATTACCCCTTTCAGAATGGCCTGTAAGTGCGATTTTTAAGAAAAATGCAAAATTTTAGAGTAAAAAGATACTAATGTATTGTAAAAACAATATATTTGCAGTGAAACCTTAGTACTGGACAAGTAGCAAGATGGGCGTTTGTTAAACAAACAGCTGAATTGCGCACCGGGTGGTGCGGGCGGGAAAGCTCCGAAGTCGCCTTCCTTCCTGACGGAAACAGAACAGAGATATGGGCAAGACAAGGGAACCAAGAAGCCGCTATGTCGGCATCAGATTCACTGAGAAGGAGTGGGAGGTGCTCACTGCTCAGATGAAGAACTATGACTACCTGTCCATTTCGCGTTTCATCAGGGATAAGGTACTTGACAAGCGGATAAAGATAGACCGCAATATAGTATTGACGGACAGGGCGTTCCGCAATCAGATTAATTCTCTTAGTGCCATCGTGGCACGAATCGGGGTGGATTACAATCAGGCCACCAAGCGCTTCAATTCTCTGGTAAAGCAGAAACGTGCAGACGGATCTCCGGTCATCAATGCCAGGGCAGCGAACTACTATCTCAAGCATCTCAATGCCATGACTGTCGATCTGAAGAAGACCATGGATACCATCATCGAGATGGTTGAAGCCCTCGAACTGAAAGAGAAGACTCCTCTGACGGAGTCAATTAGTAACACACAAAACCAATAATCATCATGCTACAGAAAATCGATCTTATCGGCAATCTGGTCGCCGATGCTGAAATCAGGAACGGCAAGGACGGCAGCGAATTCATCGCCTTCAGGGTGGCTGCCAGCGAGTCTTCGGGAGAAGAGAAACGCGCAACCTATTATGAGGTGAGCTGCCACAAGAGCGGGGTAATAGATTACCTCAAGAAAGGACAGCAGGTGTACGTGTCCGGAAGACTCTCTATCAGTGCGAACTGTAAGGACGGAAAGGCCTATCTGAATGCCTACGTGTCTGCCAACCACGTGATCTTATGTTCTGCACCACGCAACTGAGATTTCGAAGTGGACTTCTCCTTCAAGAGACTCTGAGATGGTGCTGAAGATAATGCAGCCGGCCAGTTCTTCCTGCTTCTCGCTGGAATACAACGAGAGCAAGTGTGCAACTGGTGAGGCGGTGCTGCTCCACACGAACTGTATCGACGAATCGGAAGGGATTGCGGAGACATTCCGGAAGTATGAAAGGAGGAACATCAGGACAGAGAACCTGTCGTTCCATATGTCGGTTAATCCGGCTCCTGACGAGCGTCTGACAGAAGAGCAGGTCAAGGAGTTCATCTCGGATATCATGAAGGGACTCGGCTACGGAAACCAGCCGTATGCGGTCTATCGCCACACGGACATCGACAGGGAGCACTTCCATGTGGTGTCCGTGAGGGTGAATGACCAGGGGAGGAAGATACACGACTTTCAGGAGAACAAGAGATGCTTTCAACTGCTATCTGCCGTGGCTCCGAAGTATGGCCTTCGGGTAGGAAACGGAGACGGAGAACGGTATGCAGCAATGGGCATCGATCCGAGGAGATTCAACCCGGTGGGAGGAAACATCATGGAACAGATAAGGATCATAGCCGAGGAATGCTGCAAGTATCACATGACGTCCTTTGCGCAGTTCAAGCTCATCATGCAGGCGCACGGACTTGAAGTGACTGACCGTATAGGTGACACTTCACAGGTTGTGGTCCGCGGACTGAACCAGGATGGTATTCCGTGCACGGCTCCTATTACGGAAGATGAGCTCGGGAAACAGCTCTATTCGGAGTATGAGAGAAGAGCTATGGAATGCATGGGGCGAAGCGGCATCAAGCAGCGTGAAAGGGCGAGGATATGCGGAATCTCCGCTTCCTGCCTTGAGCACTCCACTTCAGAGAGGCACTTCAGGAATATGCTTGCCAGGTTCGATATTGACATTCATCTTCACAGGACACGGGAGGGACGCATCTATGGTGCAACATTCGTGGATCACTCCACAAGATGTGCATTCAAGTCTTCAGAACTGGGTGCTTTCAGACTGGACGATATCGTAACCGCGGATGAAGGCGGACAGTGGCTGAAGAAGTCTTCCAATATCCAGGAACAGAGTGAGGGTCACGAGCTGAATCTGATCGGTGCAGCTCTGGCCGGGATCTCCAAAGGCAGCTCCAAGTCTCAGGAGAAGGACATGAAGGATAAGAAACGGAAAAGAAAGCTTAAACGATAAGCGCTTGTACGTTCCTGGTGGGGCAGGAAGGAGTTTCTGATGGTCATGCCTCTTTGACGAGAATCCGGCTTTAAGAGAAATAGTTAGTTAAGTAGTTAGTAGTAAGTGTATTTCAAATTTAGGGACAATGCAAAAGCAAGAAAAGAAATCCTCTTGGAACAGTATCTACAAGGGGGTTGAAATCGACTGCGATGGTGTACACATCATCGTCTCCTCTCTTCCGACACGCTCGGCCAAGCTTGATGAGATCCTCCGGATCGAGGCGTCGGGCAGCGGCTGGAGACTTCCGACCGAAAAGGAAGCCCACATCATGAGAAGGTTCATTCTGCGCATCAATCAGTTGATGCAGATGAACGGAGGAAACAAGATATCCCATAGGGCGACACTCTGGCTTCATGGCAATTACGGCACAGCAGAAAAAATGGGTGATGTTCAGGGCAGGATATTCTCTGTAAGGTTCGGCATCTGCTGCTGGAACTGGTGGCGTATCGAGAGGGACTTCCGTCTGGTTAGGACTGTTAACTGATCCGAATGGCTCACAGAAGTGAGTACGACAAATATTACAGTGCGATGACTCTGGTGGGATGCCTGCTGGTGATCGTCAATCTGTACTATTATGTCCATCCTCTGCTGAGCCGGGTGGGGCTGACGGCGGAGATCGCCGACCTGATCGTAGGAAAGCTGCGTTCAGGCGGGGTCTTCGTCATGCCTTACCGTACCAAACTGCTGGGGATGGCACTCATCTCGGCAGGACTTGTAACCCAGACCGGCAAGGGAACCGGAGTCAGTTGGACAACAGTCATCTGCTCAGCTCTGTTGGGAGCTATACTCTATCTGTTCCCATATCTGGATCCGGTGAGTTACCTTATAACCACCTGCGTCGGTGCTGTAGTCTTCGGCTGGGCGGTCGCCTCCGCAGGAAGGAAGTTCAGTGCATTCAATGAAGCCGTCAATGACAGGAACGAGACCTTCTCCCAGTGCCGGAAACTGATGAAGACGGATGATTCCGTGAACATCCCGATGCGATTCCAATACAGGTACCGCATCTTCAAAGGCTGGATAAACGTCATCAATCCTTTCAGGGCGACGATGGTCCTCGGAACCCCTGGTTCCGGAAAATCCTTCTCGGTTTATGGACCCTTCATCGAACAGATGATAGCCAAGGGCTATTCGATGTTCATCTATGACTATAAGTTTCCCGACCTTACGGAGATAGTCTATAACGAATTCATCGACAACGTACATAAGTACGACATCATTCCTGAATTCTGTGTCATCAACTTCAATGACCCTACAAGGTCACTCCGATGCAATCCTATCAACCCAAGATACATCACTGATCCGGCCGATACAACTGAAATTGCGGAATTGGTGATGCTGAACGTGAACAAGGCGGCAGTCGAAAAGGAGGACTTCTTCACCCTCTCTGCTAAGGTCTATCTCGACGCTCTGATATGGTTCCTCAAACTCTACGAAGACGGCAAGTACTGCACCTTCCCGCATGTCATCGAGCTTATGGCGCAGGACTATAAGAAGGTGTTCTCTATTCTGTCACGGTATCCGGAACTTGAAGCCAAGATCAAGCCTTTCTCCAATGCATTGGAGGGAGGTGCTCAGGATCAGCTGCAGGGCCAGATTGCCAGTGCCCAGATTCCTCTTAACAAGTTCGTGTCCCCAAGTCTGTACTGGGTTCTTACAGGTGATGACTTCACACTGGACATCAATGACCCGAAGCATCCGAAGATACTTTGTGTAGGTAATGACCCGGACAGGCAGGCCATATACAGTACTACGCTGGCCCTGTTTACCTCCCGTATGTTCAAGCTCATCAACCACAAGGGAAAACGCAAGTGCGGAGTCCTTCTGGATGAGCTGCCGACCATATTCCTTAAGGGACTGGACAACCTTATCGCGACCGCCAGATCCAACCTTGTGGCCATAGTTCTTGGCGCCCAGGACAAGAGCCAGCTCAAGCGTGACTACGGGGAGAAGGAGTCCGAGGTCATCTTCAATACGGTCGGCAACATCTTCTCTGGACAGGTGAACGGCAAGACTGCTGAGGAACTCAGTAAGTCGTTCGGAAAGGAGTTCCGCAAGAGGGAGAGCCAGACTAGGGGCATAGAGCAGGACTCTGTGAACATCTCATTCCAGCATGAGGAACTGCTGCCGCTCAGTACCATAGAGACCCTCTCGCAGGGTGTCTTCTTCGGAAAGGTTGCCGACAATAATGACATGAAGATCAAGGAGAAGTTCTTCTGTGGGGAGATTGTACGTGACCTAGATGAACTCAAGCGCAAGAGGAAGAGATGGAGAAGGCTCCCGAAATTTACCGACTTCGGAGAAGAGGAAGCAAGGAAATCGGTATATGACAATGCGGATAAGGCACTGCTCGATCACTTCATGAGCGGGTTGATGAAGGGTATTGTCATTTACGACAAGGATGATTTGACTGAAGAGGCAGAGAGAATGTGTGGGGCCTTGACAGAAGAAGAACGTTCTGAACTGCTCGACAGGATTGCGAAGGAAAGGGAAGACAAGGCGGTCAGGGATATAATCGAGAGAAACTTCAGGAAAGTGCAGGCGGATGTCAAGGGTATTATTGATCGGGAATGTGCACAGTCTCAGGATATCATACCGTCAGGGAAACATGAGGTGGATCCTCGTATGGTGGATCCGATGTGCGATTTCTGATTATTGCCACAATTTTTCGATATTTTTTACTATACATTAGATTTTTTTGACAAACCAGAATATCTTCATTATATTTGCGTTGGTGTTGCGGAGTGTTCGTGACACTGTAATGATGATGTGTAACATATGATGAGGTGTTCTGATGCTCGCTCTGACGGACTGAGGGACATGCACTGAAATCATTTACACATTCATATGAGGAAGTTCAATTTATTGGGATCGGCAGGACAAGGTCCGGCTGTCCTTTCACCATTCAATTATTTTGTCTTATGAGCCGCGTAGGATTCTTCGGAAGCTGGAAGAGTCAGCGGTATGGCTTCCAGCTGACATTCACACGCGTGTTCATGGCGTGTCTCTTTATTGCCATGATGGCCTTCAATGCCGTAATGTACGTCAGGGAGGAGCTTCGCTTCGAACTGTTCGGGTTTGAAGACACATGGATTTACGTAAGCATCGTAGCAGAGCTTGTTATCCTAGCGTTACTAGGTTTCCTGTCGGTAAACACCTACAGCCTTTACTGTCTGGAGGATGAGTACTTACGGAAGGAATCCAAACTGGGATTGCTCCATCAGTTTGATATGGAAGATATAGTTGGCAGCCTCTCAGCTCGCATCCCTTCTTCGGCCATCAAGTCCATCGATTTCTTCGAGAGGCTTTCAGCAATGGAATCATGCCTTGCCGATGTGAACTCCAGGATGAAAGTCCTTACGGAAAACCAGGACGAATTCCATCAGTTCCTGAAAAATACTAATGATGCACTGAAATCGGAGCGAGGTCTGATAAGACAAATGACTGACAAGATCTGTCAGTATGAATCGATAGGCTCGGATATTCGAGAACTGAAGACCCTGTTGGACAGGAAGAATATGACTGCCGAGGAAATCAAGAAACCCATCAAGAAGATAAAGGATAGCAGACCGACTGATTCAGTGGAGGTCAATCTTTTCAAAGGCCAAATAGCGCAACTTCTTGACAGGACTGAAATTCTTGATACCATCCGGGCTGTCATTCATAAGTATGCGTATCTTATAGACGTGAGTAAAGGAGATCTTGTTGAGTTCCTGAAGCTAGATGACGTGCTGTCTCAGTCCGTCCAGGTGCTGAACATCAGCAGAGAGATTACTAACGCCTTAGTCAGGAATGGGCTTGATAAGATCGAGTGTCTGACTATGCATGATGCCTCCGTTATCAGCCAGAAGACCAGGCTTGGTCCTATAAGGATGCAGATGTTGGAGGATGCATTGAAGTCGTATGCTCCAGGACTTGGTTTCGGGATGTATAAAATCTGAAATGCCTTTCAGCGTGGTGTTGTCATATAGGGAACATGTCTATCGACTTCTTCAAATCCCGTAGCCTTCAGGTGTTCATATCCAAACTCCGGTCAGAAGACTCCCACTCTCTGCCCTGATTCACTTCACCGGCTCCGCCTTGATATAATATATCCACCTACCTTCGCCATAATCATACATAATCAAAGCAACGACAGACTTGTTGTCATTCCAATGCCGAGGCATATCTTGATAATGACAAAACAGGCAGGAAATGTCTTTCCCGCCTGCAAGAATCTTGTCCCGGCACCCGTTTCTGGGATGCTTCAGGTCTGTATGCCGATCATAATGATTTGAATGAATACTTAATAATTGAAAAAGATAACCTCAGGAGCTATCAATTGACAAGAGTATAGTATTGTAACATATCAGTAATCAGAACAAATCTTTTAATAGTGATTCAATGGGCAAATTTGGCATTTAGTATAAATCAGTAATTCCTAATATATCTTCGGTTGCTTTACGATATAATTGGTCCTTATCTATTCCAAATAAGTCCTCATAGACTTTACTATAAGGCTGTCCTGTTTTGTTTGCTAGATCTCTCACCCATACAGGGGTATATGTACCTTTCTTATCAATTAGTTCTAAGGCTTTATTAAGATAATCATTATTGTATTTCTCCTTTAAGCAGAATAAGTCAACTGATTTTGCGTATACCTTATCTTTATAATAGAAATCTATTTCATAATGTTCAGGATGCTCTGATTTCTTATTATCTGACACCCATGAATATTTGGGATTTACTACAAATAGGACTTTATGCCAAAAGTTATAACTTGGATTAGTGGGACTTAAATGTTTAATTTCTTCTATTGTATCTCCAATGGTATTTGTCCCTTTTAGATTCGCGCCATTGCATATGTTGCAAGATGGAACGAAATTATGAAGAGATAGTGCTACTAATGGACAAGCTCCCCTATTTAATACATGATCAGTTTGGAATCTTCTTATTCGACGTTTATGCCCAGAAAAGGGGGAGACATTTACAGTATCACAATAGACACAATTGCTAATTTTGTATCCATTGGATGGATTTACAAGAAAATCGGCAATTCTTTTTGAATAGGACTCGTATTTGAAAACATCATTTGCTGCATCTTGAACAATTCTTTTATCGTAATCAGATAGACCATTTACATAATTAATATAATAATGATAAACATTCACGAGCACCCTGAACTCGGCAACAAGCAACTTCTTGGCTGTCATCCCTGGTAACATAGCTGCATTTAACAACTGGCAACTGGTCACCTTATTTTTCCATACATTATCTAAGTCTTTTTTAAATAATGAAAGGTACTCGGTATGAAGTTTCTTTTTGTCTTGTGAACTAATAAAAGTATACATAATTAGTGAAGATTAGAATGACACTGTCTTAGTTCTTCGATTATCCTTATTACTAGATTCTTGATATAGGGCTCTGCTATATACTCTGAAAGATATTTAAATCTCGCTTTATTAAGTCGAAACTCCGTCTTAATGTTATTGCCTGCTTTCATGTTATGATAAAGCTGTAATAAGTTCTGTATTTCATTTGTTGCCACATTGCCGATGACAGAGTTCATAAAGAAGCTATTACCTAACATCTCGATAATGTTAGCTCCAAAAGTGTTTTCAACCACATGCGAATTTTCTCCAAGGCACAGTACGTTAGAATGAGGAATATCACTAAGAATGAACGGAGAGTGAGTCGCAAGTATAATATTAATACCACGTAAATTTTTGAATTGAGCATTTTTTAACGCTTGCAGAAGGAGCCCCATAAAACTTCTTTGCAGCTCAGGATGGAAGTATAGTTCGACTTCATCAAAAACAACATTTACATAGCGATATTTTATCACCTGCAAGTGCGCTGAGTCACGATAAAAATCATTCCATTCCGAATCAACATTTACTAGATGATACATAAAGTTACTTATAGTATAGGCTATTTGCCTTTCTCCGGAACTTAAATTACTAAAATCAATTACGCCATTTTGCCCTTCTTTCTGCAAATATAGTTTCTGTTTAAATATTGGAGGAGGTAAAAGGTCAATACTCTGTAGCTTATACTTTTCATGAATATCTTCTCCAATATGATTCATAATGAATTCATCTACATCATGAAGATTATATATATTTCTCTCTTTATCATAAAGGTTAAATTTCAAGTACATTATTGTTCGAAGTAACTTCTTAGTAATATGGGTAAAGTCATCATACAAAGGAGTTAATTTCTTGCATAACTCCTCATAAGATGCTGCCTTTTTACTTAAATAGGTGTATATTGGATGATACTTCTTGTAGTTAGATACGATTTTTAGAGTTTTGTAAACAATATAGTCAGACGCATCTTCCCATAATTTTGTTGTTTTGTCTATATCTTTAAAATGATACTTACTATCCCAAAAACTTAGAATCCATTCATATATCTTATTGAAGCTTAAAGATATATTCTGTTGTTTGCCGATACCAATATGCTCTAGCATATTAGATCTTGAAAACTTCTTATTATCAGTTGGAGTGAGTTCAAAGGCAATAATGTGTAAATTACCATTAATTATTCTTTGAGGATAATTGCCGTGAGCATCCTTGTAAAACAATAGGTTTCCCATTCGTTCCTTTGCTAAGTAGTTTTCTTTATCAATATTGAGAAATCCATCTTCTCGCATTGGGTGAAGAACGATAGGGGTTTGGTAACCATCATTTTTATGAAAGATACCCTTTAGCCATAGGTGATCTTCCGTAAGATGGTCAGTCGATATTTGCCCTTTTCTACGATATAATTTTGTTAATCGTTCAGTTGGCGTGGCTTCGCTTGCGTAGTCACGATAATTGAAACCATATAAAGAATAGTTACATACCAAAGTGTAGAAGAGAGATTTCAAGATGTTACGTCCCTTTGGATGTTTTTTAAGCAAAATAGTTGTTGTTTCGGGTGTTGTCTGTTCATTCAATAACACTTCGCAAGCTTCGGGAACTTTCAAAAATCGTTTTCCCGAAGTTCTAGTCTTGAGGTATTTATGGAGTTTTATTACCCTGCCTCGCTCCTCTAATACATAGATGCTATTTTTAATGCGAATAGCAAGTTCTGCATATACATGATCAATGAAATGTAAATGTTCTGCTGCTGCAAAGTTGAACTTCTCTCCAAGTAATACAGCGGATAAATTGTTTATCATTCGAATGAGAAGATCAACAATCGTACTTTTACCACTCCCATTTTTACCGACAATAGCGCAAACCGATACTTTAAGAGAATCGGTATCATATAACGAGAAGTCATATAATGCTTCTCGCGTCAACTCGATATATTCATTATTTTCACCGATAGTGTATCCGTGATAAAAATAATGCCATTCGTTCTTTTCCCATAAGGCCTTTTGGATTGCTTGAGCTTTATATGCGTATAGTGGATGTTCGTTAGCAAAACTTGGAGATAATGGTCGAATACCTATGATTTTAAAGTGTGTCATTTATGTATAGAACGTTTTGAAAGGAGGTATAAAATCGTATTTTAGTGCAATTTAAAACAGAATAACGATAAAAACAAGTATGATAAGAAATGGGTTATCCCAATTCCTTCTTCAATCGAATTTGCTGCACCTCCTTTGCCTTATGTGAAGAAATTTAATCGGGGCGGTAATCAAATATGACTACCGCCCCGATTTTGAAGGATTATAGTGATTGCTTACATCCTGCTAACAGCTTCATCTATTTTTGCAGATATCATCATTATCGTTTCCTTTTCGATTAGGCGTTTTCTTTTGGCTCGTGACTTCAACATAGAAGATATTCTCTCAAGCGAATCCTTGTCTTCTTTCATTTCGCCACTTATATTACAGATAATACCGCAGCCTTCAAGGTAATACCTATTCATAATGAACCACCTAAACTCTAATCTTGAGTCATTAGACATAGCAATAATCTTCTTCACAATAAGTTCGGGTTTTACCTGATGAAAAATTCCTTTCCTATCGTATGAACATTCACGCGAAGGAGTTACTTCTTTAAATTTATTTAAAAGTTCCTTCTGTGTGATGTCAGTTCCCAATTCATTCCATACGCTTATAACATAATCTCTTTCTACCATTTTTAATTGAGCTATGTACTTATCACGAGCAAAGTCTACTATTTCTTGCATTTCTTCGGCATTAGATTCTTGAAACTCATATCCGCGTGAATCAGGGTATATTCGCGAGAAATCATTGTTATATCTATTAATAATATTTTCAATAGTTTTCTTTGCGACCCTGACAATGTGTTTCCTATTCAATTTTGTAAGCTGTCTCTTTTCTAAAGATAGAAGAATACCAGACAAATGAATAACTTCAAATACATATTGAAGTTCCTTGTTGTAGAAACGCTTTTTCTCATTTAAAAGAAGTTCCGAAAACTCAGCGTTTGATAGACGATAAGAATTCCAAAGCTTTTCCCAATTGGTAAGATTCCTGGATTTGAGCATTCTGCATTCTGCAACAAGATAATCGGCTGATGCAAGAAACCCGTTTCTGACATATTCAATCAAGTATTTAAATGGAATAGTATATGATGTGCCGTACAGATGCCACTTTTCAAGTATGGGATTGTATCTCTGTTCTAGCTCCTGTGACATTTTCTTCGCTTCATCATTAAAGGTATATGCCTGAAAATATTCTATACCTACATTGCCAAATCTGGTTTCTATGGATGCTATTACAACGTATGCTACGATATTTTTTACGAATTGGTCATAGTTGGAATTTTCCTTTATATTTTCTGGTATTTGTTCGAAAAAACGCTTTATATCTATCAAGCAATGACGCATTAATCTTAGATTTTCTCTTTTCGATGCAATAAACAAGTCGATTATAAGATCGCGGTTGCTATTTATGATTGGATTGGACAGTTTGTCAATAAATTGACCTGCGACATCCGCATAACTTACCTCTAATGCAAAAGTCTGACCAACCAGTTTTTCCTTGAAATCCTTATATTCTGTTGCTAAACCTTCTTTATTAGCGACTTCATCCAATTTCTCCTCATCACATATAAGTATAATCTTAGAATTGGAGTGTTCGACTATACTATTGATGAATCCAAATAGTTCGTCAAGTGGTATCTTGCACCTTTCGATATCATCGAATATCATAACTCTATTACCTTTCAATGTATCGGAGTTGCTTTTAAATATTTCTATGATACCTTCAGCATCCAATAGATTGTCCATATCTTCACCTACCCCATCTTTGTCAAGATCTAGATATGATTTGGAGGCAATTTTTAAAGCTGCCAGTATTACTTTTTTAGCAACTTTTGCTCCTTTTGAATATAAGAGTGGATAAAGAACAGTCTTGACTTTACGTATGACAGAGCTAATAGAACTTAATCCATTAAGACTTACATAGATAGGTTTCAGATCAATAGACTCTTCACTAACATTGGTATTTGGATTGCACCATTCACCTATCAAATTCTTGATATAAAAAGTTTTGCCACAACCCCACTTACCGGTTATCATTACAGCAAATTGTGGAGTTGGCATTGCCAAATACTCATTTAGATAGGATGTAAGTCGATTGTTCATATGGTTATTTGTATTTTGTTAATACAAAAATAACCGATTTGCCCCAAATAGTACATTAAGATACTTGTATCTTTTGAACTTTTTCTTTTCGCTGCCAGCTTATAGTTCTAAGAGTTCTGGGAGTTCCGCTTGTGGGAGGCCTCGCGCGTGCGCGATAGCAATACATATAGTTACTCTATAGATATCTATATTGTACTAAGAGTTTCTGCCTCCGCAAATCACTGAACGATAGGAGATTGAAAACGGAAGAGATGGGGTTTCCCCTACATTTATAGTACCTTTCACACGCAGCCACCTAAACTTTTAGTACCTTTTTCCTACATTTTTAGTACCTCCTTCCTAAAGAATTAGTACCTTTCTGTATAACGCTCTAAACTTTTAGTACCTTCAATGGTTTTGTGCACTGCCATACGAGCAAATACAAAGAAATTTCTACAGGAATGGGTTATAACTACCTGATATTCAGTTCCTACTTTTTTAGTACCTTGAAAACGGACTTCCTACATATTTAGTACCTATAATATGATTTAGGCATATTTCTTGTCCTGATTTTTTAATATTAACAACTAATACTATACAATATGAAAAATAAAAAACGTCACATCAAAGTCTGCCCTAAATGTGGCTCGGAACTTGTTTTAAAGAGATTCGGTAATTCCTTTTATTGCGTTTGTAAGCAATGTTCCAAGTCAAAGTGCGGTTTGCAGCATTCTTTTACATTTTCTTCTGTTTCTGCTGGTTCTAAGGCTCGTGGTAATAGAGGAAAATATCGTGTAATACCTTGGGGTTTTGCACAGAGTCCCCTAGAAAAGCCTCATATCCATCTTGCTACTCTTCGTATGCCAGCTGTTGCATTGCTGAAGCATGCAAATAAGAGCAAATACTATCGTAAACAATTTAGCAATCTTACTTCCTATGAAAAAGAAAAATCAATTAGCCTTAAATAGTGCCATCGATGCGATAAATAAGGGTATTTCTACAAATTCTCTTACTCTATCGAAGGTCTTTAGAAATGTTTGTTTCGCTTTACTTGCTTTTGTATGGGGATTATTAATTAAGGAAGAACCATTACTAACTCTTAATGCTAATACTATTATATTTTTTCTCTTGATGATTGCCTATTTTATTATAGACATTCTACAATATTTCATTGTGCTTAGTAAATATATTAAGCATGGCGATAACTTCGAATATTTATTCAATATTGCAAGGAATAATATTACACAGGTTCTAGATGATGAAAAGATTGAGAGAAAACGTATAAATAAAATTTCATATGGCTTTTTTTATGCCAAAGCAATTATTATGTTTGCTGCACTTGCATTTTTCTTAATAATCATCATTAATGTACTACTATAAAGAAATCGGGGGCTTTTCAGTCCTCGATTTCTTCGTAACGGGCAGACCAGTCTTCGAGCCAGGAGTTCATCGTTGCAAGGACATAGGCATCCATGTCGTAGATGTCCGTCCTTCCGGCCATAGCATCACGCAGATCCGCCAGTTTACGGCAGAAAGCCGGAACGTCATCGAGATCGACTTTGTTCATCAGCGATACCATAACCGTGTCGGAAACACCCAGATATCCCATCATTCTATAGACAAGATCATAGGCCTGGGCCGTCTTCTTCTACTTTTCTTCCTGAGACATTACCGTCTTGACCTTTATGCAGAGATACTGACGCTCATTCCTCTCCATTCGGTGGTACTCGAAATATATATTTGACTGTGCTTTCAGTTCTGTGTGTTCCTTCTCAACAACAGCCCTCATAAAGTTATTCAACCGCAGATACTTGTCCTCTGATGACATAAGCCTTCGCATATTCTCTATGCTTATCACGAACCCGCTCTGTTGTCTCCACGAACAGATAAGCCAATACATACGAACGGTGTATTTATTTGTGAAGTCGAGTGCCTGATTGAGGTTATATCTTCCGTATGCAATGGTGAAATCAGATTCACCCGTCGCAAGACAGAAGACGAAATACAGATAGAGGTCATAATCCCAATCACTCAGGAATTATCAAATATAATATCGGTACTGGGCACAGGAAAAGAGCATGTCTTTCCGTTCCTGGACAACTGTCCGGCCAGAACAGTAGAGGAACGCCGGAAACTCGACAACTTTACGCATAACGTGAATGTAAGGGTTCAGAAGTGCTGCGAAGAACTGAACATATCCGAGCACCTTACCACCTATACGGCAAGGCATACATACGCCACCAGAAGTCGATTTCGTATTCGCACTTGTAATCTTATACATACCTTAAGTCTGGAAAATGCTGGTTTCATAAACTTTTCATTCAGCGGTATGAATAATCTGTCATATGTATATCTGTCATCACAATTGGGAAAGATTGTGGGAGCTGGTTCAAATGTCTCGATGCCGTCCACTAGTGGATATTTCT
>JBGVNK010000050.1:0-12917 GCA_045125535.1 Candidatus Cryptobacteroides sp. | reverse complement strand
CATCTGCTCCTTGGTAACGAGCTGACGCTCCTCAGGAAGGTACCATGCTGCTCCAAGAGCCTGTCCGCGAGGAACAATGGTAACCTTGAAAAGAGGATTTGCATGTGGAAGGAGCCAGCTTACTGTCGCATGACCTGCCTCATGATGAGCGATCGACTTCTTTTCTGCAGGAGTTATTATCTTGTTCTTTCGTTCGAGACCTCCGATGATCCTGTCGACGGCATCAAGGAAATCCTGCTTGTCGATAGCCTTCTTGTCATGTCTTGCAGCTGTGAGGGCAGCCTCGTTGCAGACATTGGCGATATCTGCTCCAGAGAAGCCAGGAGTATGCTTTGCAAGGAATTCAAGGTCGAAATCCTCAGCCAGTTTGAGTCCCCTGAGGTGAACGGTGAAGATCTCTTCCCTCTCCTTGAGATCAGGAAGCTCCACATGGATCTGACGGTCGAATCGTCCTGCACGCATAAGAGCTTTGTCGAGAATGTCGGCACGGTTGGTTGCTGCAA
Source organism: Candidatus Cryptobacteroides sp. (assembly GCA_045125535.1). GTDB lineage: Bacteria > Bacteroidota > Bacteroidia > Bacteroidales > UBA932 > Cryptobacteroides. The sequence goes on along the minus strand of JBGVNK010000050.1, from coordinate 12,414 downwards.
GAATGATCACACCGGAGTTAGTACCGAAACCGTCCATCTCAGTAAGAAGCTGGTTCAGAGTGTTTTCCCTCTCATCATTTGAAGAGAAGCCTCCGTTCTTGCTTCGAGCACGTCCGACTGCATCGATCTCGTCGATAAAAACGATGCATGGTGACTTTTCCTTTGCCTGACGGAAGAGGTCACGTACACGTGAAGCACCTACTCCCACAAACATTTCAACGAAATCAGAACCTGAAATCGAGAAGAAAGGAACATTAGCCTCACCGGCTACGGCCTTTGCAAGCAAGGTCTTGCCTGTGCCCGGAGGACCGACAAGAAGCGCTCCCTTAGGAATCTTACCGCCGAGTGCAGTATATTTCTTTGGATTCTTAAGGAAATCCACGATCTCCATCACCTCATCCTTTGCTCCATATAAACCTGCTACATCCTTGAAAGTCACCTTGATGCTGTCTTTCTCCGCAAGTTTTCCAGTAGCCTTTCCGACATTGAATATTCCGCCGGGACCACCTGGGCCACCTCCGACATTCTTGCCCATTCCTCTGAACATGAATACCCACATGAGAATGAGAAGAAGCGGGAATATGAGCCATTCTATAGTTCCCCAGATGCTTTCGTGGTTCTCGATGACCACCTTGACCTTCTCATCGGAAGGAAGCTGCTCATTGAGTTCGCCGAACATTTCCTCTGCGTTGAAGCTGCCGGAAACAAGAAATACGAAGTGTGGAGAAGACTTAGGGACATTTCCACCGAACTTCTCCGTATACTTTTCAAGTCTGTCAGGCTTCACTGTCACATGACCTTCATATTCATTTCTGATGTATGTGACTTCCTTTATATCGTCGGCAAGCCAGAGCTGCTTCACCTCATCCCACTCGATCTTCTGTGGGTTGGCGCCCTCCTGGTTGAAGAACATCCATCCGATGCCTACCATGAGGATGATGTACAGCCACGATATGCCGAATCTTATCTTCACGGGTTTTCTCCCGCGAGGTGTATTGTTGTTTGTTGCCATAGTCTTTTAATTGATATTAAGGATGCTGCATCTGTGCAGCAATCCTTTAGTCTTCGTAGACAGTGCGCTCTGCATCTGCCCAGAGATCCTCGAGGCGGTAGAACGCTCTGTAAGGTGTCTGGAAGATGTGAACCACGATGTCACCGTAGTCCATGATCACCCAGAAAGCGTTTTCCTTACCCTGAGTACGGATGACCTTTCTCTTGCATTTCTCGATCATCCTGTCTTCGATATTGTCTGCGATTGCAACTACTGCCGGAGTGGAATCCGCGTTGCATACTATGAAATAATCTGAAATAGCTGTTCCGATCGGCTTCAGGTCGAGCGATACCACATCCTGTCCTTTCTTTTCGAGCATCGCGTCAGCAATGACCTTAAGTGTTTTATTGTCCATGTATTAGATAATTGTTAATTTTGTAAAAATAATCTTGCAAAGATAACAAGCAGTTTCCTTTATTCAAAACCGTAATTGCACAAATTCCGCACCATGGCAGACAGACATGACATAATGTGGTTCGACACCCTCGATTCGACCAATGAAGAGGTCAGGAGGCGGATTGACAGCCTTGACAATTTGTCAGTCGTGTCAGCATTTGCACAGACTGCAGGACGCGGACAGAGAGGGAACTCATGGTATTCCGCGCCAGGTGAAAACCTTACTTTCAGTGTGCTGCTCAAGTTCGCCTCTGGTGATTCCGGTTCTTCGTCTGATTGTTTCCCTTATCTTAAAGCAGTCGATCAGTTCGTTATATGCGAAATAGCCGCACTGTCTGTTGTAGAGCTCCTGGATAGACATGATATATCTGCATCCATCAAGTGGCCTAACGATATTTATATCAAAGAAAAGAAGGTATGCGGCATACTTATAGAGAATGTTTTACGCGGTTCAGGCTTATTTTATAGTATTCTCGGTATTGGGTTGAATGTCAATCAAAGAAACTTTGATGTTTCTCTTCCGAATCCAACATCCATGTTACTAGAAACCGATAAACAACTATGTTTTACTAATTGCAAATCAGAGATTTTTGATAGTAAATGTCTTTTGGATGAATTTGTAGACATTTTCACCGAAAAATGCAATGAATTCCTGGTATCAGAGGCGGACCATTCAAAATTACGCGACAGTTACCTGTCGCGATTGTGGCGTCTGGACACTCCGTCCTTATTCCGAGATCTGACAGTGCTTTCTGGCGGACATTCCGTTTCCCCTATCGTGACCGGTCGCGACATCCCCGAAGGACGCGAGTTCACCGGCATGATCCGCGGACTCTCCCCCATCGGCAACCTCCTGGTGGAAGATATAAAGGCGAACTCCGTCAAGGAATTCGCCTTCAAGGAAATCGGATATATTTTATAGCTATTCGTTGATTATACCTTCCGCCGTTTCCTTGTCCTTTTTTTTGACCAGAACGCGGATAGGGATATTTCCAAGGTATGACGGTGCACTCTCACCGTATATCATAGACTCGATGCCGTTAGTTTCAAGAAGGTCATTAATGATATGTGCAGACTCTGCATCCTTGCATACTGCAACAGTTACAAAGGTTTCGTTTTCCTCTTTCTGCCTGCGCTGACTTTCGTAATGCTGCACATCATCCGGCGCATGGTTAAGGTATACTTTTCTAAATGCAGCTGCCGCCGAAAGACACATCAGGAGGCTGAGCGGATTAATTGTCCCTTCTTCTACATATATATAGTACACATACCTTCCGGCTATATAGATCACTGTTCCAAGAAATATCATCAGCAGTCTGTCTGATGATGTCACGAAATCATGTTTTGCTTTCCAGAAATAGAATATCATGGGATTGTTGTTCCACATGATGAGCATTGAGGACGTAAAAAACAGGACAAACAAGATCAGTGATCCTATAAGACTCGTATCTTTTCGTTCAAGTGCCAGCACCACGACAAAATAAAGTGCACTCATCAGCAATGAATAGGCAACGGCCTTGAGATTAACCTTCTTCATGATTCTTTGTTCTATTGTTATCTGATGGTGCAAAGATAGTCTGAAAGAGTTTAACGCGCACTGATGGATTTATCTTTAATTTGAATATAAACCATTGAAAATCAAATACCGTTAAACTTATTGAATTATCCCCGATCAAATAGAGTTTTACGCAGGAGGATTCTCGATCAGATTCTTAAGATGATTCGAGAGATTCCTGTCATGTTCTCCAAGTCCGAGTTTCTTGCGGATGACGCTTCCGTAAGTATAATGCCTCTTCAGATTGATGTACTCGCCTATTTCCTTTCCGTTCAGTCCTACAAGATAGAGACAGCAGTAATTGACTTCCCAATCTGAAAGTTCGCATGAACGGAGATAAGACATGAACTGCGGATGTCCTGCTTCAAAGGATTTCCTTGTAGATTCGAGGAAAGCCTCACGGTTGGATACGAGCATCTCTATCTGGGCGTTCACTTCCTTGTTTGCATCGTATGAATCTGTGATATATGAAGCAATGACCTTGTTAAGCAGGGCAAGACGCTGTCTTATGACCTGTGTCAACTCAGAATCAGGAAGGGATGCCTCGGCCATTTTGCTCAATGCATCTCTTTCTATGATCGCTTCATCATACATCTTCTCAACTCTTTCCTTTTCCATCTGCATGGAAAGCTTTTCCTTTGTCACTGACGCAAGTTTCTGGTCTGATGATTTCAGACAGTAGAGAAAAGACGCTATTATGATAAGGAAACCGGAAAATAGAAAGACACTATCCATGATCTGATGAAGGAATTACTTGGTTATCGCATTGCAGCGATCACGGCTGCGGGATCTTCAGCCTTGAAGACTGCGCTTCCGGCTACGAGAATGGTTGCACCGGCTTCTGCGAGGGCCGAGGCATTGGATGCTGATACGCCTCCGTCCACCTGGATCGGAAGGTCAAGTCCCTGACGGTCGATCTCTGCCTTGAGGGTGCGGACCCTGTCGTATGTTGCCTCTATGAACTTCTGGCCGCCGAAACCAGCGAATACCGACATCAAAAGGATGAAATCAGCCTCAGCAAGATATGGGAACAGGCTTTCCACCGGAAGATCAGGATTGATAACAAGACCGGCCTTCACGCCGTAAGAACGGATCTGCTTTAGCACTGCTGCAGGATCCTTTGTGGCATTGAGGTGGAATGAGATCATCTCTGCGCCCACCTTGGCAAAACGCTCCACATAGTTTTCAGGATTGATGATCATAAGATGCACATCCATAGGCTTTTCTGCCATTTTTGCAATGGCTTCGATCACCGGAAAACCGAAAGAAATATTCGGTACGAAGACTCCGTCCATCACATCGAGGTGGAAGAGATCGGCATGCTTGTTTACGGTCTTGACATCCTTCTCAAGGTGAAGGAAATCAGCTGCCAGCATTGATGGGGCTATCTGTATCATATCGGTCTTTCAATTACTTAAAGTTGCAGATTACATCGACAAGAAGAGTTGTGAACTTCTCCAGAGAAGCGAGGTCGAGACGCTCTCCCGGAGCATGTACGCCACGGAGTGTAGGTCCCATAGACACCATGTCGAGACCAGGGAACTTCTCAGTGAAGAGTCCGCATTCAAGTCCTGCATGAATAGCCTTCACCTTTGGCTCTACACCGAAAAGCTTCTTGTATGATGCAACGCATGCATCTCTTATAGGTGACTCCGCTGCAGGAGCCCAACCAGGGTACTCGCTTTCGTGTGTAACGACTGCGCCTGCAAGTACGAAGCATGCTTCCATCTTGGCAGCAGCTGCACGACGGGCTGCAGTGACACAACTTCTCTGGCTTGAACCGATACGGATCACTCCAGGCTCAGTCATCTTCACAGATGCAAGATTGGTCGAGGTCTCCACGAAATTCTCGATCTCCTGACTCATTGCAAGCACACCATGTGGTGCTGCACACAATGCTGTTACAAGGTTCCATGCAGTCATTTCATCGATAGCGGCTGCTCCTTCAGGCTGAACATCCTCGAAACCGAGCTTGAGATCCTTCTCTATCGCTCCATACTCCTCTGCAACAGCCTCTGCGTATGACTCAAGTCTTTCATTGATGATATCAAGCGTGTCCTCTTCAGCAGCGATGAGAGCCTTAGCCTCGCGTGCGATAGCGTTTCTCTTATTTCCTCCATTGATAGTAACAAGCTGCCAGTCAAGATCTAGAATGCTGTAAAGGAATCGTCCGAGAAGCTGCACAGAGTTCGCGCGACCTTTGTTGATGTCGTCACCGCTGTGACCACCCATCGCATCCTTCACGAAGATCTCTTCATAAACGAAATCCTCCTGCACAGGCTCTTCATTATAATGGAACACCGCAGTTGTATCAAGACCACCTGCACATCCTACGAAGAACTCGCCTTCGTCTTCAGAATCAAGATTGAGAAGCACCTTTCCGCTGAAGAATCCTGGCTGAAGCGCCATTGCACCGTCAAGACCGGTTTCTTCTGCTGTTGTGAAGAGGCATTCGATCTTTCCGCATGGAAGATCGCTGTCAAGGATTGCGAGCTGAGCTGCAACACCGATACCGCAGTCAGCGCCGAGAGTTGTGTCCGGGGCAATCATCCATCCGTCCTCGATCACATATCTGATCGGATCCTTTGCAAAGTCGTGCTCTACTCCTTCATTCTTCTCACAAACCATGTCTGAATGGCTCTGGAGAACGATTGCAGGCACATTTTCATATCCCGCTGCCGCTTCCTTGACAATCAGCACATTGCCTGCTTCGTCAGTCTTGCATTCGAGATCACGCTCAGCAGCAAACTGCTGAAGGTATGCGATGATCTGCTCCTCGTGTCCAGATTCCCTCGGAATCTTTGTTATCTCCTTGAAGAATGAGAGTACTGTTTCTGAATTCATATTATTAGTTTTTTTAGATTCTTTTCTTGTTTATTCATGACATCTGCCGAGATCGGCATTTATGACAAAATCCCTACAAAGATAAAACTTTGCAGGGATTCTCAATATCTTTATCTGAAATAGTTTCCAACAATTTATCGACGTGCAGGGACAAGCATCTTCTCGATGTCGGTCACATACTGCTTGAATGCCTTGTCAGTCGACATCAGGTCACTTACTGTCGTACATGCGTGAAGTACCGTAGCGTGGTCCTTGCCTCCAATCTCGGCTCCAATAGTCGAAAGAGAACAGTTGATGAGGCTGCGTGACATGTACATTGCAATCTGTCTTGCCTGAACGATCTGACGCTTACGTGTCTTGGAAAGAAGAGTATCACGTGTGATGTTGAAATAATCGCACACAACCTTCTGTACCATATCAATTGTAATGTCAGTCTGCTGCTCTCCTACAATCTTCTCAGTGATGCTTTCAGCAAGCTCGACAGTGATCTCCTTATGAGCGAGCGTTGCATTGGCGATCAGCGAAATCAGAGCGCCCTCAAGTTCGCGGAAGTTAGACTTTATCCTTGTGGCAAGGAAATGAAGCACGTCATCGCTGAGCTTTACTCCCTCTCTGAATGCCCTTGCCTTGAGCATCTCGAGTCTTGTGGTGAAATCTGGCTTCTGAAGTTCTACAGAAAGTCCCCACTTAAGTCGTGAGAGAAGTCTTGCCTCGAAATTCTCGAGTTCTACAGGTGGTCTGTCCGAAGTGAATATGAGCTGCTTGCCGGACTGATGCAGATGGTTGAAGATGTTGAAGAATGCATTCTGGGTGCTCGGACCTACGAGATCCTGAATGTCATCCATGATAAGCACGTCCATCTTCATGTAGAATGCAAGGAAATCTGTCAGTTTATTCTTGACATTCACTGCATCCATATACTGGGTCTTGAACCTGTTTGCAGGCACATAAAGAACCACAAGTTCAGGATATTTCTTCTTGATGGAGATACCGATGGCCTGCGCGAGATGTGTCTTTCCGAGTCCCGGACCACCGAAGAGGAAAAGCGGGTTGAACGCAGTCTTTCCCGGAGCATCGGAAATGCTCTCGCCAGCAGTGAATCCCATCTTGTTACACTCTCCTACGATAAGGTTCTCGAAACAATAAACAGGATTGAGCTGTGGGTTTACCTGCACTCGCTGGATGCCTGGGAAGACGAAAGGCCCCGGGTTACCGGCCTTAGTATATGTCTCAACTGAAATAGTCTTGTTGACCGGTGCGTTTCCATGTGCTCCCGGATAAACAAGCGGCTGCTGTCGCTGTACAGGAGTAACGACATAGATGAGTTTCGCTGAGGTACCGAGTTCCTTTTTAAGAGCTGCCTTGAGCAGATCAAGATAAGCACCTTCGAGATATTCACGGAAGAACTCTGACGGAACCTCGACAGTAAGCGTAGACTCAACCAATGAAACAGGCCTGATAGGCTTGAACCAGAGGTTGAACTGCTTAGGATCGATGTTCTGCTGAATGAAATTCAGGCAGTTGGTCCATACAGATATGTGCTTCTCTTGTGTCATTTAAATAGGGTGAAATCGGTTAAATCTCCCGTCTTTCAAACGGGAGTACAAAGATGGTGAAAAAAATATTATAAAAAATGAAAAATTCGCTTGATTATTAATTTTATTTTACATGTAAACGCATCATGAATCCGTCAACGGATAAAATTCTAACAAATTAATAATCAATAATATATAATCTTAAAAAATGCGTAAATATCTCATTTATGAGCATTTAGCAAATTTGAATTATTTTAAATTGCCAAATAACGATTATTCAATGATATAGGCCCTTAAAATATCGAAATTCTTATATATTTCTTCGGATTTTCTTCAATTTTTCTGATCAAAGAATCTATGTCATTCAATACCTCATCAATCGAATCATACATCGAATTATCAACAAAAAGTTTTCCGATGGTTCCGTCAGGATCATTCATGTTCTCGAGCAACTGACTGAATGATGCGATGACACCTTCGATATCACTTTCGTTTATTGTATTCACAACTGATGATACACCATCCATTACACCATCTGTCTTGTCTGCAATACCACCCAATTTTGAAGAAAGTCCGGCAAGATTGTCAACTAGAAGACACAATTCTTCAGACTTGCCGTTAACGGTGGCAGCAACTCCCCTGACCTCATGCATTGTTTTCTCAAGGTGAGCGAGAGTGTTTGAAATGCTTACCTTATTCTCTTCCGAAAGCATTTTGTTTACGCTTGAAACAGTTACACTCAGACTGTCAAGTGTATTGCCTACCTTTGCAAGAAGAGGAACAATGCTGTCCTCAAGCCCGTCAACAAGGCCTGCAGCAAAAGACGGCTGCAGAAAATCTCCGTCTGCAACAAGCTCAGAAGAACTTCCAAGATCGATCCTTATACCTTTGCCACCCATGATGTCGACACTATAGATTGTCATCTTGGAATCAGCAGGTATGCGGAATTCCTTCAATACCGAGCATGTTACCATGAAATCATCACCGGAAGGATTGTATACAACTTCTGATACTTTTCCGGCCTTATATCCTTTTATATATACAGGTGCTGACGCTACAAGCCCTTCTACATTGTCATATCTGGAAACAAGTTCGATCTCGTTGTTGAAAATATCCTCCCCTCTCAGATAATTTATGAGGAAGAATGAAGCAACCAGCACAGTTACTACAAATACACCTATCTTGAGTTCCTTTGAAAATTTCATGTCTTATATATATAATATAGGTATTACCTTACTCTTTCGACCTTATCGCCTGTCACTTTCACGACAAAAGCTTCAGGAAACTTCTTTCTCACCTCCTTGAGCTGCGACTGAGCGGCTTCCTTAGTATTCTCCTTTCCGGTGACATATTTATAAATGCTGCTGTCAGAGGCTTTTACTGCGCTTACCTTCAGGCCTTTAAGAGCTGGATCATTATCTTTGAGCTTTCTTCCTAATCCCATTATCTGGATTCCGTAATACTCCTCAGATACATCTTTACTCTGTTTAGATGCTTCCTCAGAAGCAGCAAGCGCTGATTTCACAGCATCTGTAAGAGCGGCGGTAGCTTCCGGTGACGCCAATGACTTTGCAACAGGTTCCTCTTCCATCCTCATGCTGGCATCATACTTTGTCTTGTATGACTTGAAGGCATTGAAAAGTCGCTGTGCAATTTCCTCCTGACCTTTGGCTGAGGCCAGATACTCATACTCGGTAGGATTGGAAATGAAGGCAAGCTCCAGAAGAACCGAAGGCATGTTCGTTTCGACAAGAACCTGGAATATATCCTGATCGATTACGGCCTTGCGAGGTCTGAGCGGTGCCTTGACCAGATTATCCACCACTTCACTTGCAAACAGAAGGCTGCTTTCGTAATATGCCATCCACTGCAGCTGGTGACTTATGTAAGATTCAGGAGAATTAGGATCGAAGTTCATATATTTTCTCTTGTAATCCTCCTCAAGGACAATTACAGCATTCTCCTGCTGGGCTACAGACATGTTTCTCTCGAAGTAATCGGTCTTGTTCTTTGAGTTGTCTGAGCGCTGTCCGAGAATATGGACAGAAGTACCATAGGCGGATTTTGATGCAACGCTGTTGCAATGCACTGAAATGAAAAGATCTGCGCTGTTCCTGCGGGCCACCATGGCTCTTTCGTGAAGTCCGATGAATATATCGGAATCTCTCGTGTAGATGACCTTTACATCGGGATATGCATTCTTGATCTTCTCTCCGAATAATTTGGATATCTTCAGTACAATGTGTTTTTCTGCTGTCGCTGATGTCTTTCCAGGTGCTCCAGGGTCCTTGCCTCCGTGTCCGGGATCGATCACCACAGTCTTAAGCCCTAACTGTGATGATTTGGGCTGAGCACCAGCAGTCTGTGCAAGCATTAAAATTGCTGCAGCAAAGAGCAGGATGCATATATTTCTTAAATGGAATCTCATAGGGTCACTTCAATTTGGTAATAATTGAAATTAGTTATAAATTTGCGAGTTGCAAAAATACGAAGATTTTGCAAAAACTGAAAACACACAGGAGTTTATTTGATGTCTATATATAGAAACGGAAAGCTGAAAAACTGGTTTGAGAAATGGGGACTTGCAGTCATCATGCTGCTCGTGCTCAGTTCGTTCACAGTTTCATCTCAGGACGACAGACGAAACAGGCGTCTACGTCGCGATGCAGCCGAATCCGTTTCTGACACCACTTCAATACCTGAAATCTCCGATTCACTTCGTGCAGTCCGCGATTCAATAGCCAGAGTGGACTCTCTTGCCGCAGCAGACTCAGTAAACATGCTGAAGAAGAGTTCGCTTGAAGTTCCCGCTTTCACAACTGCCCGTGACTCCATCGTAGAGGACTTCAGCGACGGAAAGAGAATGATCTACTATTATGGTGACGTAAGCGTGACTTACGGCAACATGAAACTCACTGCTGATTACATGGAGTATGACCTTAAGAATCAGACTCTTTACGCACGCGGAACCAAAGACTCTACAGGCGTCATAACCGGTCAGCCGGTCATGGAGCAGGGCGAGCAGTCATATACGATGGAAGAGGTACGCTATAATTTCGAGACTAGAAAGGCGCGTATCAACAACATGATTACACAGGAGCAGGACGGTATCCTTCATGGAAAGAACATTAAGATGATGCCGGACCACTCGATCAACATCACCAACGGAAAATATACAGTCTGTGACTGCGAGGAACCGCATTATTATCTGCACCTCACCGCAGCCAAAGTCATGACCAGACCTGACCAGAAGACCGTGTTCGGACCTGCTTATCCTGTGATTGCGGATGTTCCTCTTCCTATCGGTCTTCCTTTCGGTTTCATTCCTAAGCGTCCTGACAGAGCGACAGGTATCCTCTTCCCTACTTTCGGCGAAGAGCAGTCCCGCGGTTTCTACATGAGGGATGCCGGCGTGTACTTCGTAATCGGTGATTATTTCGACATTGCATTGACAGGGGACCTTTATACCCTCGGATCATGGGCTGTTGACCTCAATTCACGATATAAGGTGAACTATAAGTTCAACGGTAACTTCTCCCTCACTTATTCAAATGACCAGTCCGGAGAAAAAGGCAGTCCAGACTTCTTCCAGACACGAAACTTCTCCGTACGATGGACTCATTCCCAGGACGCCAAGGCAAGGCCGGGAACAAGTTTCTCAGCATCCGTGAACTTTTCCAGCCCTTCGAACAGCAAGTATAACTCATCAAATGTTCAGGAGGCCCTTCAGAACCAGATTTCATCGTCCATTTCATATTCAAGGAACTGGAACGGAAAATTCAACCTGTCTGTCAACGGATTGCACAGCCAGAACTCGCGAGACAGTTCCTATTCATTCACCCTTCCTAATGTTACTTTCTCTGTTACGAAGTTCTATCCTTTCAAGAAGAAGGTAAGGGTCGGAAAAGAGAAATGGTATGAGAAGTTCTCTCTCGGATATAATACTTCATTCCAGAACAAGATCAACTTCAAGGCTTCTGAATTCAAGCAGCCGGGACTTCTTGACAAGTTCCAGAACGGTATGGCTCATAACTTCCAGATCGGTCTTCCGAACTTCACTGCCTTCAAGTATATCAACATCACGCCAGGTATATCATATGGCATGAACTGGTTCTTCCGTAAGAATGAAAAGGAGTATAATCCGGAGACAGGAAAAGTGGAGGACATAAAAGGTAAGGCATTCAGTGCATTCGGAGCAACGCATAATTATTCCGGAAGCATATCCATGAGTACCCGTCTCTACGGTATGTTCAATTTCGGGCAGCATCGCAGGATCCAGACGATAAGACACGTCGTGTCTCCTTCGCTCAGTGCTTCTTTCAGCCCTGAAAAAGGTACTCATTTCAACGGATGGCGCACACTCACCTACACCGACAAGAACGGCGTAGAAAGGACACAGGACTATAACATCTATTCCGGTCAGCTCAATTCGCCTCCAGGCAAAGGAAAGACAGCCAGTCTTAACTTCAGTCTCGGAAACAACTTCGAGGCAAAGGTCCGCGACCTCAATGACACAACCGGTACAGGCAGCAAGAAGATAAAACTCATTGACCAGCTCAACTTCAATACTGGCTACAACTTCCTTGCTGACTCATTGAAAATGAGCAATGTAGGTGTCACTATGTCTACATCCGTATTTGGTAAGCTCGGTATCAGTGCAAACGCTAACTTCGATCCATATGCTATCGTTGTCAACCAGAGCAATCCGTCAGGACGCAGGGTGAACAGTTTTGCGATAACTCAGGGTCAGGGACTTCTCAGAATGAATAATGCGAGTGTTTCTCTCTCATATTCGCTTTCCGGAGAAGGTAGAATCAATGGTAACGACGGAACCAAGTCTGGTGGCGGCGGCTCTCCGGCAGATAATTACACAAGAATATACTATCATCCTATAACAGGTGAGTATATTCCTGGCGGATGGCTGTATTATACCAATCCGAATGCTCCTTGGTCTGTAAACTTCAATTATTCCTACAGTTACAGGAGCGGATGGCAGTATTCAAACGGTCAGGCCATCAAGAAGAACACTCATA
>JBGVNK010000049.1:0-3277 GCA_045125535.1 Candidatus Cryptobacteroides sp. | reverse complement strand
TGTCTGCTGGAGATCTTCCTGCCGTTGCCGTCCGTGCGTATGGAGACCACATGATAATGTCTGCGTCCGATGTCGTCATGCCGGTAGACAGCATAGGGCTGATTGGCAAAGCCCAGCCCTTCCATGATATCCGCAACCAGTTCCCTGACCCTGTCATCACTCAGATTCTCCGCACTTGAGGGATTCACAGACATGTGAAAGGACAGTTCCTTGGAACTGAAATTACGCCTCTCATAACGCTTGATGGTCTCCCGGAAGTTGCCCAGATCCGGATCTACGTTAGCGGTATGGATGACCTCCGCTTCCCCATTTGAGACCTTCTTCTCGTTATACTCCAACGCGCTCTTCATGGTCGGGCTGGACGCCATGATCTTTACTACCATCCTACAATGGCTTTAAGGTGAAGTCCACGGACATATCTCATTTCTCTCTTGAGTCTACAAGATCTATGACCTTTGCCGAGATATGGGCATTGAGATACGTCTTGCCGTCCTGGCCGTTAGACTGCCAGATCGACAATGGACCGAGCACACATACACTCCTGCCTTTCTTCAGGAAGTGATAGACTCCTGTGCTCGGATGTGTGACATCATAGTAGGTGGTTCTTGTGTCGTCGCCCTTCTTTTCGTTTACAGCGACCCTGAACGAGATGAACTGGCTGTTGCCGTCCCTGCTCTGCTTCAATTCGGCATCATCTACGATTTTGCCGACAACATGGATGAATTGTGTCATATTCTTATCTGTTTTAATGGGTAAATTACCTTCTGTCGCCTTGGTTTCAATACGCCTGAATAGGTCAATCAATGCGTTCATCGAATCCCTGATTTCCCTTGCCAGCTTGCTGGCCTGACTGAACCTCTTGCCAACCTCCGCCATGTTCCTCTGCCCCGGTTCGTCAATATTTGCGAGCAGATGGGATACGATCCGGTTATAGTCAGCTCCGAAGCCTGCTATGCGCTCCCTGACGGAGTTGAGCATCGCCCTCACTTCGTCAGTCGACAGATCCTTAGGCTTCCTTACGGCTAGACGATCCCCGAAGACCTTTGCGCGGATGTACTTGGAGAGATTGGTATAATCATCCGCCCTCATCTGTTCCTCCAGTCTGCTGGCTTCACTGGCCGTCAACCGAAAAGACTTTGTAAGCATTTTCGGGTTGCTTTCCTTTGAACTCATTTTGTGTTTGTATTACAATTGCCCATCTTGCTTATTGTGAAAATCCAGGCAATTTCTATCCCTTGCTCCGAACAAAATTAGAAACTCTTAACCGAATATTCAAGTATTTTTAACAATATCAACGTATTGAATATCAAGAAGATAACCAAAGATTAAGACCGATATAGAACGACATATTCACACAAGGTCACTATTTCGGATTTAGGCAAAAATGTGTATCTTTGTATTGATATGATGACCTCCAGAACATACCATTCCCTGCATCTTGATATCGTGAGTTTCGATTCAAGTAGTATAATTTATATCCTTCTGCCTCATAGACTTCCGGCAGAGGAACTTACTGCTATAGAGGAACTGTCCACTAGATTCGAGACCAACATTGTCGCAATCTCTGAGATGGATTGGAACAATGAGATGACTCCCTGGAAGGCTCCGGCAGTCAAGGAGGGAGAGTTCGGTGGTCGTGCAAGCCAGTTCTTGGACCGTCTCAAAGGAGACATCTTCTTCAACCTAGAGAGCTCACTGCAGATCAGAAACCCTAAGAGATACCTTATCGGATTGTCTCTTGCCGGACTGTTTTCAGTCTGGGCAGGCATCATGAAGCCTCTGTTTGAGGGCGTCGCATCCATATCCGGATCGTTCTGGTATGATGGATTTGCGGAATGGATCCTCAAGCAGGAAGACCTTAACTGTGTACGCTTCCACGTAAGCATGGGAGATAAAGAGAAGGAAACCAAGGTAAAGAGGTTCGCCAACATCGAAGAGGATACCATGAAGGTGGTGGAAACCCTGATGCTCAAAGGAGCCGAGGTCGCCTTCGAGGTGACGGAAGGCGGCCACAACTCCCCTGTACTTCCACGCATCGAGAAATCGGTAGTATCATTACTCGGAAATCAGTAGTATAATTTTTGAAATACCCTTCTGAGGACTACCGGACATCTGCAGAATATGCATTCCAGATGCATTAAAATTAGTATTATAATTTTAAATTTGCAGACGAAAGACATTTCGTCCATATAAATATGATCAGACAGACCACCTTCCCTCTTTCGGCAAAGCGCAGAGGCTGCCACCTGGTGACTCAGGAGATTCTTGAGCATCTTCCGAAACCACTGCCTAAGGTAGGTATGCTCAACCTCTTTGTCCAGCACACATCATGTGCATTGTCCATCAACGAGAACTATGATCCTGATGTGCGCACTGACATGGAAGCCATACTGAACCACATGGTAAAGGAGAGGGAGCCATACTATGAACACACCATGGAAGGGCCTGATGATATGCCGGCACACGCCAAGTCTTCATTATTCGGAGTTAGTCTTACCATTCCTATCACTGACGGCAGACTCAATATGGGAACCTGGCAGGGAATCTACCTATGCGAGTTCCGCAATCACGGCGGATCCAGAAAGATAGTTGCGACGATTTACGAATAGGGCTTATATCCAAACCGGAAGACACGCGTTCCTTAACGCAGATTAAGACTAAATTATTTACACATATAAATCGAAATTTTATGGTCACTTATTTTGATGCATGTGAGATTCTTGAAATGCTGTCTGAAGCATCTGTAAAGGTGTTTCTGGACGGCGGCTGGGGTGTCGATGCACTTATAGGCAGGGAAACAAGAACACATAACGACATCGATCTGTTCGTAGAGAAGAAAGACTTCAGTAAGGCCATATCCGTGATTACCTGGAAGGGATACAGAGAAGTTGTAATGGACTATACGACCGACAGCCATACTGTCTGGAAAGATGACAACGGAAGAATAATCGATCTACATAGTTTCGAATATGTTGAAGATGGAATCCTATATGACGGATACATTTTTCCAAGCGAAACTTTCTCAGGTAAAGGAAAAATCGGGAATATTGAGGTGTCCTGCATAAACCCGGAGGCACAGGTACAGTTCCATCTTGGATATGAATACGATGAAAATGATGTCCATGACGTTCTGTTGTTATGCAGAACTTTCAATCTTGAGATACCGGAGCAATATAAAACTCACATCTGATTCAATATGCTATGATTACTGATAGTTATGATATTGAAACTGAACCAATGATCAATCTGTTTGATTTCTACGGCAGACGTGGAGATT
>JBGVNK010000048.1:0-2400 GCA_045125535.1 Candidatus Cryptobacteroides sp. | reverse complement strand
GGGACTCCCTGGAACGCCTCGGCTATCTTGCCGGTGTCGAGCATTCCGCTGCGCATGCCTCTATGGATGAGCTTGTATTCCATAGACGAGCACTTGAGAGACTTCGAGATTGCTGGTATGTACTTGCGTACTCGTGAGAGTGAATCCATATACCTGTCTTTGTAAGGCTTCTCCTTGATGACGACACATCCCTTCTGCGTGCCGCGCTCGGCTCTGCCCTCGCAGATCTTGCCTACCAGGTTCCTTTCAGCCTTGACGGTCTCCGACTGGGAATCAGATGAGATGTTGGACTTGTCCGGATCTCCTGTCAGGCTTTCGAGAGCTTCCTTGATCGAGTCGAAGACGTCGTTCATGTCCTGCTCTACCTTCTTGGCGATCTGCCTTGAAGTCATCTTCTTTCCTGATGACTGTCCCGCACTTCCGCTGCCTGAACCTGAGCCTGTAGAATTTGAACTGCTCTCGTCTGATGAATCCTGCTGGTCTCCCTGAGGGTCACCCTGTCCGGATGCAGACTCCTTCTGCTTCTGCTTTTCCTCGTCCTTGAGGTACTCCTTGATGATCTCGTAGATCTTATCAGCTACCTCTATGCACTGAGCGGTAGACTCGGGATAAGGAGTGAGGAGAGGACGCACCTGCATGAGCGTATCTGCAAACTCCGCAAGGTCTGTCTCGTTGATGGTCTTTGGGTATCTCACCAGCGAGATGATACAGTTAAGAAGTCTTGGGAACGTGTCCAGCTGCTGTTGGTCTTCCTTCTGTGACATCTTCTGCACGTACCTGTCGAAGTAATAGTACTTGGATGCCTTCAGGAAGTTCGCAAGGCCGGGCTTCTGCTCGCCAAGGACTCGCTCTATCCTCTCGTCCTCGAGGAGGTTCTCAAGGAACTTGACTATCCTGTTGGTCAGTCCCTGATATGCCGAGAAGTCAGTATAGAGCAGGTGGCATCCTTCATGGATGGTAAGTCCCAGAAATGTATCGATGCGGTTACCAATCGGAAGGTCGGTATCATCGAACACCTCAGTGGCTACCCACACTGTCTTGCCGTCAGTCCTGGATCCGTCTGGTGATATTCTCACACGCACCTTGAAAGGAGTGTCCATGACCTTGATCATGTCCTCTGCAAGGCGGTAGGAGTTCTTGATCAGCTCCTCGTCCGAGGCCGGTGAAAGCATATAGTCGGAATACGGTGTTCCTTCAGGGATCGAGCTCTCCCATCCCAGTCTTCCGGTTCTTCTGATCTTGACGAAGGTCGTCTGGTCTCTGTCCAGGAAATCTTCCTTGAGCATCTGTATCTTCTGCTCCAAGGACATCTTCTGATGAATTCTATTCATAATGTTATCCGTTATCGGGTTCAACTTCATTTGTGAAGCACCCGAGAGGGCCGATGACGGCAACAGACAAGAAAATCCGCCAAAATACTACCACAGCGTGCGTGGAGATTTTGACGGATTAGCAGAATGAGGTTCTTGAATGTGTCCGGAAGAGGAATCTACATTTGCGGATACAAATGAGTGAAGCCGAGATAATTTATAAATTTCGGCAAACAAAAAGCCTTGATTCGGTTTGTCATTAAATCCGTCTCAAGGCATAACTCACATATCATCTGCTTGGTCCTTTACTTTTTCACAAAAGCGTTCCAGTTCGCTGTCTCTCTTAATCAAAGCGGCAGGTGAAAGATGTGCTATGATACCCGGTGCATGACGAAGCTTTCCATATCTCAGTTTCTGCTTTTTACCATTCCTAGGTTCTAGCATAAACTTCTGACGGAGTATCGTTGCCAACACATCTGAAGCTTTATGCTGCAGGTGCTCTATATCCTTGCCTGCTATTGAATGATGATCAGCAATTTCTGCCTCCTGGCCGGCAACCCGCAGATATCCCTCATCACTGGCCCAATCCTCTATCGCCTGAGGTTGTTTAAGAAACCATGCTTCCATTTCCTGAATCCAGAAGCATATCCGTGACTTGCGATCTTCGGGAATAGAAATATCATCTTCTACCAGGCTATTAAACCAGTCTTCACGCAACTCAGGAACCCTATCCAGATCTACGTAGAGATATGTCGATTGGATATCATCAGAATTAATGAACTCCTTGACCGCATTTTTATACCCTGCGCATTTCTTGACAACAATAGTAACATCCTCTCTCCCCAAGGCTTTCTGCATAAACCTGTTCAGTTCTTCTCTCAATGCTTCCGAATTAGACGCAGTGGTAGCATCAACATTGCCATTGATGACCCCACCTTCAACGTAGACTTGAATTACCATCTTTTGCCTCCTATCTCCCCATTAAGCCACAACTGTCCTGGGAGCAGATCACCTGCTCGGTCAGCAAAGTCATCCTCACTATATCTTACTATTCCCGTCTCATTGTTCTCATTCTTTTCGAATACCAGTA
>JBGVNK010000047.1:0-3772 GCA_045125535.1 Candidatus Cryptobacteroides sp. | reverse complement strand
AACGATTCTCTTCTTTTTCCTCACTGTATCGGTGACTTTATTCCTGAAAATGATCCAGTACGCGTTCTAGATGCTATAGTTGAGCATCTGGATATCAGTGCTATCGAGGCCACATATAAAGGTGGCGGAGCAAGCAGCTTTGCACCACGCATGCTGTTGAAGGTCATTCTTTACGCATATCTCCAGAACATCCACTCCGGACGCAAGATGGAAGCGTTGCTCAAGCGCGATGTGAACTTCATGTGGCTGAGCGGCATGCAGCGCCCCGACTTCAATACAATCAACCTGTTCAGAAAGAACCGTCTGGCTGATGTCATGGATGACATCTTCACTCAGGTAGTTCAAATGCTTGTTGATGCCAAGTTTGTCAGCCTTGAGGTTCAGTATATAGACGGCACCAAGATCGAGGCCAATGCAAACAAGTACACCTTTGTATGGAAGAAGGCGACCAAGACGAATCAGGACAAGCTGGATCTAAAGGTGAAGTCTATCCTCCGTGAAGCAGAAAGAGCACTCAATATGGAGCTCAGAGATGAGTCTGACAATGTGATGACAGCAGAGGAAATGCAGAAACGCACTGATGATATCCTTGCTCTGATGGACGAGAAAGGCATCAGTGACAAGAAGTTACGCAAGGAAGTGACCAAGGTAAAGGAGGAGTCGGTTCCGAAGATGAAGGAATATGAGGAAAAGCTGGAGATCGTCGGAGAACGTGGCAGCTACAGCAAGACAGACAAGGACGCGACGTTCATGAGGATGAAGGAGGATGCCATGAACAACGGCCAGACCAAGCCGGGATACAATGTCCAGATCGCTACAGAGAACCAGTTCATCACAAACTATGGCCTGTATCATCAAGCCAATGACCAAGGTACGATGATCCCGTTCTTGAAGTCCTTCAGTGAGCGCTATGGAACGCAGAGTGCGACTGTATGCGCAGACTCCGGATACGGCAGCGAGATGAACTACGAGTATATGGTATCCGAGCAGATAACTCCTTTTGTCAAGTACAACATGTTCCACGCAGAGATGAAGCGCAAGAGGAAGAACAATCCCTTTCTCATAGAGAACATGTTCTATAACAAGGAGTTAGACTTCTATGTGTGCCCTATGGGACAACGTCTCGAGTTTGTTGGAACTAAAAAAGAGACCAGCGATCTTGGATATACATCCACCAAAAGCCTTTATCAAGCTAAGGACTGCTCCAACTGCCCACTCAGGGGCATGTGCTACAAAGGCAAGTGCAGAACCAGAACTATAGAGGTCAACCACCGTAATAATGAGCTGCGAGCTATGGCCAGAGAACTGCTGACTAGTGATGAGGGCCTGATGCATCGTAGCAGGAGACCGATTGAGCCTGAAGCCGTGTTCGGACAGATCAAATATGACAACCACTTCAAGAGGTTCAGCTATAGAGGAAAGCGACTTGTAAATGCTGAGTTCGCTACAATAGCTGTCGCTCATAATATCCGAAAAATGATATCAAAAGGTTATTGTGTGTGCTCTGAAGTGGCGGTAGGGTAAGTTTGGATGGCATGGCCACCCTCGGCCATGTTAGAGGGAGGGGCCCGCGACGAAGTCGTGGGAGGGATGGAGTCGGAACTTAGTTCCGACGGAACCTAGCCAAACTTACCCTATCGCCACTGTCTTCATATAACGAAAAAGGAGATGACCTTATTAGTCATCTCCGCTTTCTACACCTCAATCAGGATGGGGATGCCATTATCGCTGTACATCATACTGTTGAAGGACTCCGCAAAGTCGCTGAAGGCCCCTTCGCGTGACTCTGCGACCCCTACCACTTCCGCGTACATCTCATCTTCAGGATATACCAAATACACGGGAGAGTCATCTATGATGACCTCTTCCACACATACTTCGATATTCATATCAGCTGAGCTTGAATATTCGCGGATACTCCCCCTTCTCTACCATGAAGGGCCTCTTCACCTTGTACTTGAGGCGTTCCTTGTAGAGGGTGTTCTCGTCGTCGATGAAGAAATACGGCGGGAGCTTGTCATACCAGTCGTCCACGGCATCTGTGATGGTAAATCCGGCACCGACGGCCAGATCCAGCCCGGTAATGGCTGGAATAGGTTCAGACCAGACAGAGAACACCTTCTCTCCGCCGGTCAAAGTGATAAGTACGTTTAATGTGATCGTCATGATATCAGGTCATTAACATGGCTGCCTTCAGAGACGGCAAAGGCAGAATATGCCGACCGTTTGAGCTAGGACGGAAAACCTGAGAAAAGACCGGAACCGGTATACGGCCGTTTGAGCGAGGACGGCAAACCTGACGAGTGCAAAGATATTAAGAATTCCGGGAATCCAAGGGATAATAGTGAGAATAGAGTCTGCAGATACCAGTTTCCAGAATTTTATTGAAGATTTGCACTCAGGGTTTGCTTGTGCCGCAGTCTGGCTCAAGTATGACTTAACTTTGCATCTTGTAAAGAATGAACTGTAATGGGTGTAATTGTCATACTTGTTTTACTGCATAATGTCGTCTTGCAGATGGTAGGCGCAGGAAGCAATTGGGGAGAATAATCATTATGAAGCACATGAAACCGACACAGCCGAAGGGCATTGAGGATCATCTCAAGGACCTGTGCAAGGTCTACAGAGGCGAGGAGGACAATCCTCATGATGTGAACGCGCTGATTGACGAGGAACGCGCGATACAGTATCTCAGATATCATCTGTGGGACGTGGAGAGAAGTGTCCTTGAGAGGCCCGGATACTGGCGTTTCCTTGTCATCGAGCATAACGGCAGCCTCCCGGCAGACGATGAGGCGATAGCCCAGAGGATCTATGATTACGCAGTGAAGGTGAAGCTGGACAAGCTCAGCGAGATGGGAATCGACCTCAAGGGCATATACAGAAGATTAAACAGATAGGTCATGAAGAGTTCTATTCAGGATTGTTCCATGGCATAAAAGACAAGCACCCCGTAGGGTGCCTGCTGTCGAGATAAGAGAATGATGCCTTTCGGCACCTATCGGATATGCAAATATATACAATAATCCGCCTTTCTTTATGCTGAAATGCAATTTGAAAGACGGATTATTATTTTGTAAGATTACCCAAAATAAACCCTACTGATTATCAGTTTGTTAGGGGTGATTTTGAAAGACTACTTACTAAGGTTGAAAGATTGTCAATTCTTTAGTAGTTAAGTTTTACAGCTGTTCCGGACGCTGTAACCATGAGCATTCCTCCGTTAGGGCCAAGTACCTCATAGTCGATATCAATCCCAATGACAGCATCGGCTCCCTTTTCACGAGCTCTCTCCTCAAGTTCTCTGAGTGCTGAATTGCGTGCATCCAGCAATTCCTTCTCATACGATCCGGAACGGCCGCCGAAGATATTTCTGAGTCCTGCACCGAAATCCTTGATGAAATTGATTCCAGTAATCACCTCACCGAATACAATACCCTTGTATTCTGCGATTGTTCTGCCTTCTACAGATGGGGTTGTTGTAAGTATCATAATTAGTTATTTATTGTTTACATATCTGTCATATAAATTGGAATTTTATTTAAGTTTAGAACTCCCAAGCGACTTTGAGTCCAAGGGATGTAAACCAGCCTTCAACATACTTAGCATCGTCTGTTACCAGATTGTCAGGCTCGTATACTCCCTTTATGAATACAGTTGTGGCTAATGCTGTCTTGCCAAGATCAAATCTGCAACCGGCTCCGGCTTCTCCCATAAGTCCCCATGCCATACCAAGGTTAAATCCGGCTTTCACATCAAATGTAGGTGACAT
>JBGVNK010000046.1:0-40366 GCA_045125535.1 Candidatus Cryptobacteroides sp. | reverse complement strand
CATAACCCCAGATCGGACCCCAGAGACCTGCGCCGTAGCAAGGAACTACTGTCACACCGTTCTTGAAGATGTAGACAGGAAGGGCCTTGTCTTCAGCAGCGATCTGTCTCTTGAGAGCTGAATTGTCATAAACTTCGCAATCAGCGATATTGAGCTCTCCCACCTGGTTTCCTTCGATGTCAACGAGGATAGCTGATTCGATTTCACTCTGATATGTCGCAAGGATGTCCTCGCCCTGAACAGTAGCTGCAGTAAGG
Organism: Candidatus Cryptobacteroides sp.; assembly: GCA_045125535.1. Classification (GTDB taxonomy): domain Bacteria; phylum Bacteroidota; class Bacteroidia; order Bacteroidales; family UBA932; genus Cryptobacteroides. The sequence continues at coordinate 40,109 of JBGVNK010000046.1, read as the reverse complement.
ATCTGACCGATGGTGTCCTTCTTTACATTAGCATCCTGAGTAGGCTTGAGGAACATTGCCGCAAAGGCAAGAACCGCAGCGACTATCACAACGAGGATAATCGAATATATTACTGTATATGTATTACTGTTTGTATTCATACCTTATATATATTAAGCGATTGTTACCTTTTTTGCTCTTCTCTTGATAGAGAAACCGATCACATAGTGGTCGATGAGCGGTGCGAATGTGTTCATGAGGAGGATGGCAAGCATCATTCCTTCAGGGTAACCTGGGTTCCAGATACGTACTGTCACTGCAAGAGCACCAACGAGGAATCCGTAGATCCACTTACCTCCTTCAGTCTGAGCTGAAGTCACAGGGTCTGTTGCCATGAATACTGTACCGAAGAGGAAACCACCCATCACAAGCTGATAGTAGCCAGGGAGGTCTGTCGCTCCGACTGCATAACCGAGGTATCCGATAGCAAGACCACCGATAACTGATGATGCCATGATCTTCCAGCTTGCAACACCAGTCCAGAGGAGAAGGATTGCACCGAGGAGGATAGCGATCACAGAAGTCTCACCTACAGAACCTGGGATGGTACCGAGTACCATGTCCATGAACTGCGGCTCGAGGTTGGCGAGTGTAGGGTTTGCGAGTGGAGTCGCGCCGGAGAATCCGTCTACGAGGCCGTTGCCGCACTGGAATGCAGTGCCGTCAGCAAGGTAACGTGATACGCCGCCTGTCCATACTGTCTCACCTGACATCTTGCTTGGGTATGAGAAGAAAAGGAATGCACGGGTGAGGAGTGCAGGGTTCCAGATGTTCATACCTGTACCGCCGAATACTTCCTTACCGATGATCACTGCGAATGCAACAGCGATTGCGAGCATCCAGAGTGGAACGTCAACAGGTACGATAAGCGGAATGAGCATACCTGAAACGAGGTATCCTTCGTTCACTTCGTGTCCGTTGATCTGTGCGGAAACGAACTCGATCGCGAGTCCTACAACATATGCCACGATGTAGAGAGGAATGACCTTGAGTACACCATACCATACCATATTCCAGAAGCCCCAGTCAGTAAGACCGAAAGCGAGCTTGTGCTGATAACCTGTGTTCCAGATACCGAAGAGCATTGCAGGAACGAGGGCGAGCACTACCATGATCATGATTCTCTTCAGATCGACGCAGTCCCTTACGTGTGCACCTTTCTTTGTCACGGTGTTAGGGACGAAGAGGAATGTCTCGAAAGCGTCGAATGTCGAATGAAGGAATCCGAGCTTGCCGCCTTTCTCAAAGGTCGGCTTGATCTTGTCAACTAAATTTCTTAATCCGTTCATAATTCTCAGCTTTTAGCACATTTCCTTCAACATGAGCGCGATACCGTCAGAGATGATCTGCTGGATGTTGATCTTTGAAGGACATACATATTCACAAAGTGCGAGATCCTCTTCGAGAACCTCATAGATACCGAACTTCTCCATTCCGTCGATGTCGTTTGCAAGACATGCCTTGGCGAGATGTACAGGGTAGAGGTCCATAGGAAGGACATCGCTGTAAGTCTTGTTCATAACGAATGCACGTGGACCGCCGTGAAGGTTGGTGTCCATGTCGTACTTCTTGTTAGGTGTCAGCCATGAGAAATAAGTTCTCGATGCGCTGAACTGGCTGCATCTTACAGGCTTAGCCCATCCGAAGAGCTCGTACTTGTCACCCTCCTCGAGGATGGTGATCTGGTTGTCGAAGAAGCCGAGGTAGCCGTCCTTTCCTACGTTTGCGCCGGTGAGTACGTCGCCGCTCACGAAGCGGAGGTTCTCAGATGCGTCGTAGAAGTCAGCTACATCCTTGATTGCGATGCCAGGGTATCCCTCTACATATGCAGGGGCGATAGCCTTAGGACCTGTAACCGCGATCTTTCTTCTTATATCATACTTTCCTGTGTTGAAGAGCTTACCAATTGCAGCAAGCATGAGGAGAGATACAGTCCATACGGTCTCACCCTTGCGTACTGGGCTGAGGTGGTGGATCTGTACACCCACGTTTCCTGCAGGATGCTTTCCTGAGAATGTGTGCTGGATCACGTTCTCGATCTTGTGGAAAGGAGTGCCTGAATAGTTTGATGAGTTAAGTGAGAAGTGAACACCGCCGTCAGTGAGCTTGCCAAGGGCATTTACTGCTGTCTGGATGTGCTCGAACTCGTCCCTGAGGACGTACTCTGTGTCTGCAGCGAGAGGTGCTGTAGAGAATGCTGAAACGAAAATCGCCTTTGGCTTCACCTCAGGATTTGCAGTGATTCCGTATGGTCTCTGAACGAGAGCAGGCCAAAGACCTGCAGCAAGAAGCGCTTCCTTGATCTGCTCTGCAGACATGTCAGCTACCTTCTTCACTCCGAAATCAACATACTCCTGGGTTGCGTCCGCCTTGATGCGGACCTCAAGCAACTTTCTCTTTTCGCCTCTTACAACCTCAGCGACTGTTCCGCTTACCGGAGACGCGAAGAGGATGTTCTGAGACATCTTGTTAGCCAAGACAGGAGTACCTGCGAGGACCTTGTCGCCTTCCCTTACCAGAAGCTTCGGTACGAGACCTCTGAAATCGGTAGGCTTCACGGCCACAACGTCAGGAACGATCACCTTCTTGGTGTTCTGGGCCGCCGCTCCGCTTATCGGAAGGTCGAGACCCTTTTTCAAATAGATGTTGTTTGACATTATATAAACCGTTTTGAGTATAAATTTCAAAATGCGCCCGCGAAGTTACGATTTATTTCCCTATTTACGAAGTAAAAACGACCTTTTTTAATGTGTCTTAAGCCTATTTTTTCAAGCTTTGCTGATTTTGCAGAAAGTTCTGCGGAATTAGAATGTTTTGGTTAATTTTGCATCCGTTATGGAAAACAGAGAAAGTACAATATTGGAGGGACTGAACAGCGAGCAGAGGCGAGCTGTCAGCTGTGTGGACGGACCGGTGCTTATTGTGGCAGGTGCGGGATCAGGTAAGACCAGGGTGCTTACAAGCAGGATAGCGTATATACTGGAACAGGACTGTGAACCGTCGCAGGTCCTGGCTCTTACATTTACAAAGAAAGCGGCATCCGAAATGAAGGAGAGAATTGCCGTGATGGTGGGTGAAAAGAAAGCCAGAAGGCTGTACATGGGTACATTCCACTCTGTGTTCATCCGCTTTCTGAGAGAGTTTTCGGAATCTCTCGGTTATCCTTCTACATTTACGATTTACGATACGAGCGATTCGGTAAGCGCCATAAAGACATGTCTGAAGGAGCTTCAGCTTGACGAAAAAGTATACAAGCCGAAGGATGTGCTTTCGCGTATTTCGATGGCAAAGAACAATCTGGTAACAGCAGAGGCATATCGCCGCAATACAAACGCTATGCAGAACGATGCGGCTGCCAAAAAGCCGAGGATATGCGACATTTATCAGCTTTATGCGTATAAGTGCAAGCAGGCGGGGGTGATGGATTTTGATGATATCCTGCTGAATATGAACATTCTCCTTCGTGATAATCCTGCTGCGCTTGAGTCCATAGCAGGACGTTTCAGGTACATCATGGTCGACGAGTATCAGGACACCAACTTAGCTCAGTATCTTATTCTCAAGAAGCTCAGTCAGTTCCATAAGAATCTCTGTGTGGTAGGTGATGACTCGCAGTCTATCTATGCGTTCCGTGGTGCGAAGATCGAGAATATACTTAACTTCAAGAAGGACTATCCGGAGCACAATATCTTCCGTCTAGAGCAGAACTATCGTTCGACCAAGGTCATCGTGGAGGCAGCCAACTCGCTGATAGCCAGGAATACGGCGCGTATTCCGAAGGAGTGCTATTCGATGGGCGAGCAGGGTGAAAAGATTCGTCTTATCCAGGCATATACCGAACAGGAGGAGGCCGTGCTCATCGCGTCGGATATAGTTTCCAGGATTCATTCTGAACATGCGGAATATCAGGACTTTGCGATCCTCTATCGAACCAACGCGCAGTCCCGTGCCCTAGAGGAGGCCTTGCGCAAACGCAATCTGCCTTATCAGATCTATTCGGGCAACTCCTTCTTTGAGCGTGCCGAGGTCAAGGATATGATGGCCTATTTCAAGCTGGCTGTCAATCTTAATGATGACGAATCCTTCAAAAGGGTGGTGAACAAGCCTGCAAGGGGTATTGGAGATACGTCTCTTGCCGCGCTTGCCGCTGCAGCTCAGGAGCATAAAGTGCCGCTTTTCAAGGCCGCGTTTGCAGATGATCTTGAATCTTTCGGCTTGAAGAATGCTGCGGTGCAGAAGATCAGAGCATTCTGTGAGATGATGGACAGGATGTGCGTCAGGACGCATAAGGAAGACGCATATACGGTAGCAACTGCTCTGGCAATGGAATCCGGTCTTCTGATGTTCTACAAGAGTGATACGAGCATCGAAGGACAGTCTCGTACGGCCAATGTCGAGGAACTTCTCAACAGTGTCAAGAACTATATTGAAGAGAAGCAGAATGAGATCTTTGAAGAGATGCAGGCAGAGGGGCTGGTCGGAGATGGTGTCGAACTTACAGCAGCGGATCTTCCGGTAGTCACGCTTAATGATTACCTTGAAAATGTCTCGCTTCTCAGTGCTGTGGATGTCGAGGATGATGAAAACGGCTCCAACAAGATAACCCTTATGACTGTGCATTCGTCCAAGGGACTTGAATTCCCTTATGTCTTTGTGGCGGGAATGGAGGAGAATATCTTTCCGTCCGGAGGTTTTCTTGCCTCGGAAAGCGAAATTGAAGAGGAGAGGCGTCTGTTCTATGTAGCCATGACAAGGGCCAAGAAGGCATTGAGATTCTCTTTTGCCTCAACCAGAATGCGTAACGGCAAGCATGAGTCCAACTCGCCTTCACGATTCATCCGCGAGGTTGATTCTCAATATATATCGAATCCTCTGACTGCTGAAAGCGGTTCTGACGACATGGAAGATGTTTCTTTCGGATGGGGAAGGAGATCTTCGGAAAGACCGTCTCGTTTCGGAAGCAATACATACGGAAGGTCTGGTGCAGTCAGGACGGAAAGGACATCACGTCCCGTGCAGCAGTCAAGACCGGAACCGGTCAGACGCTCGGAACCGATACCGGTCCGTCATCCTCAGCCGGTTGCGGGCAGAGTACCTGATGCCGACTTCGTGCCGACACCGATTCTGCAGTTGAAGGCAGGGTGGCGCATTGAACACAATCGTTTCGGCTATGGAAATATCGTTGAGATTTATGGAAATCCGGCTGATCTCAAGGCAAAGATCAGATTTGACGATCACGGAGAAAAGATTCTTATCTTGAAATATGCAAAAATTAGAGCTGTTGATGTTGTGAAATAATTAATTATCATTATATTTGCAGTGAAGTTTTTCATAGTTTAAGTTTAGGTTAAGTAGCGGGACAGTCGCAGTGATTGCGAGGGTCCCGTGAATTTTTATGCGCCATATTGTCACTAAATCCCTCTTTTTGATAGCTTTAATGGCTTTGTGGTTTATAATATTTTTCTCGTAACTGCGTTTAAAAAACAGAAAAATCAGACTGAAAAAAGAGAAATTTTTTCTTTTTCTTTTTTTTAAACAAGTTTCGTTGCGGATGATATACATTTGCTCACGGTCGCAATGTCGCGATCGGATAAGATTTGAGGAGAATGTATATGAAAATGAAAATTGTCTTTATGATGATTCTGCCGCTTCTGGCAGCATGTGGCAAACTGGGCGGCAAAGATGAAGGTGAACTCAGGATTTCGTTTGCAGACACATCGGTCTGCAGTCTTACCAGAACCGAGGCAGAGATACCTGATACCAGTGATTTTATCTTGTCAGTCACCGATTCGGAAGGTGATGTCATTTATGAAGGGACTTACGGGGATTCGCCTGAGTCCATGATGGTTGAGGCGGGAAGCTATGTGGTTAAAGTCCTGTCCTGCGAGTTCCGTAAACCTGCGTTTTCATCCCCTCAGTTCGGGGATGAGCAATGTGTTCTTGTTCCTGAAGGGGGTGTAATCAATGTGAGGCTTCTGTGTCGTCAGATGAATGCCGGTATCCGCCTCAAGATTTCAGAAAGTTTTCTCAAAGAATACCCGTCGTCAGCGTTGCTGCTCAGGTCTGATGATGGTAGTCTGACCTATTCCTATAATGAGAAGAGGTTTGCTTATTTCCGTCCTGGAAATATCTCCTTAGTCTTGACTGAAGGTGCTGAGGACGAGGTGCTTATGACAAGGAGGATGGAAGCGCAGGAGATGCTGAATCTCACTGTGGGCACTGTGTCTGGAAGCGGATCGGAACAGCATGCGTCAGGACTGGCCGTATCGGTCGATACGACCAGGTATTGGGTTGACGAATCTTATGTGATCGGCGGCAGCAATGGTAAGGGAGACAACGAAGATATGTCTTATACGGTATCTCAGGCGAGGGCGTCTGTGGGGGCTGAGGATGTGTGGGTATCCGGCTACATCGTTGGTGGTGATCTGACATCTGCCTCTGCGTCTTTTGAGGCACCGTTTTCTTCCAGGACCAATCTGTTGTTAGGTTCAAGGACATCTACCTCCGACAAGGAAGCATGTATTGCTGTCCAGTTGCCTTCGGGAAAGGTGAGAGATGATGCCAATCTGGTAGATAATCCTTTACTTCTGGGGCAGAAAGTATGTTTCAAGGGAGATATTGTGGAGTCTTATTTCGGGATAATCGGACTGAAGAATGTGACGGATTTCAGAATGTTATAGCCGAATAGTCGAAAAAGTCGGCCGCTGGAACTCTTTAATCCTATGAAAGTCAGAAATAATCAGTATATTTGCGGGATTTAGAAAATTAATACTTAAAACATACTGATGAAAAATAATCTGAAACTGTTTCTGACGGTTCTTGCGGCCGTTCTGACCATAGGTTCTGCCCATGCTCAGAACATAGTAAAGGTCACAGGAGTCGTGACTTCAGCCGAGGATGGCCTGCCGATGATCGGAGTCGGAGTTATGGCTGGTCCAGGCAATGGAGTCATCACTTCGTTGGACGGCGAGTATGAGATTGCGGTGGCGCCCGGAACGGAGCTCACTTTCTCAAGCATCGGTTACAATGAAGAAAAGGTGATTGTGCCTCAGACAGAGGTCTTCAACCACAATGTGGTAATGCAGCCAGAGGCAATGACTCTCGATGACGTTGTGGTCATTGCGTATGGTGTCAGGAAGAAGGGTACGGTAGCGGGATCCGTTTCGACAGTCAAGTCGGACAAGCTTGAGGATACTCCTGCTGCAGCTTTCGACCAGGCGCTTCAGGGTCAAGTGGCGGGACTTACCGTGCTTTCAAGTTCCGGTGAGCCAAGTGCATCCGCTACCATGACCATCCGCGGTACCAACTCCATCAACTCGGGTACAGCACCTCTCTACATCCTTGACGGTGTAGCTATTTCTGCTGCAGACTTCAACACTATCAATCCTGCTGATATTGAAAGTATGTCAGTTCTCAAGGATGCTTCTTCGACATCTATCTATGGAGCTCGTGCTGCAAATGGTGTGATTGTGATTACCACAAAGCGTGGACGCAACATGGATCGCCCGACCATCAACTATCGAATGCAGATGGGTATCTCATCCATCGCTCATGGTAACTGGGACCTTATGAACACTGAGGAGCGTATCCAGTATGAGAAAGAGGTAGGTATGACTGCTGGTCAGAATTATGACTTCCTTTCGAAGACAGATGTCAATTGGATGGACGTTGTGTTCAATGATAGCGCTATGCTTCAGAGTCATGAGGTAGCCGTGTCAGGTGCTACTGACAAGACAAACTATTACTTCTCAGGAGGTTACTATGATCAGGAAGGTATTGCTCCAGGCTCTCAGTTCACTCGTTATTCGATGCGTTTCAATTTTGAGCAGAATATGTCAGATTGGCTCAAGATGGGAACGAACACAATGTTCAATTATCAGGATATAGAGCAGGCAGACGAGGGACAGTATACTCTTGTGACACCTATTTCAGCGGCCCGTTTCATGCTCCCTTACTGGAACCCTTATAAGGCCGACGGTTCTATGGCATCGCTCAATGACGGTTCTTGGCTCGGTCAGGGGCAGAACCCTCTGGAATGGCTTGCTAATAATCCTGTGTCTTACAAAAAGTATAAGGTGTTCTCGACTGTATTCGCAGATCTTACTTTATATAAGAATCTTGTGTTCAGCAGCAGATTCGGTGTAGACTTCTCGCATACAACAGGTTTTGGTCAGTCTTTCCCAAGCTATCTTCCAAACCAGAGCGAAGGTTCTGCATCAAGAAACTCAAGCGATGGACTCAACCTCCAGCTTTCCAATACGTTAACATACAGATTTGATATAGATAATATCCATGATTTCAACTTCCTCCTCGGACACGAGTGGCAGGACTATCATGCCGAGGCATTCGGGCTTTCTACAGCAGGACAGACCAATGACTTGCTCACCGATATTAATTCTGCTACCAGAGTGACTTCATGGAACAGCACATCGACATCAGACTACTCACGCACTTCTTTCTTCGGAAGAGCTGAGTACAATCTCGCTGACAGATACTATATCGAGGCATCGGCACGTACTGACGGCTCTTCAAAGTTCGGTAGAGACAACAGGTGGGGTTGGTTCGGTTCGGCCGGTCTCATGTGGAATTTGAGAAACGAAGATTTCATGTTCGGAGCCAGAGATTGGCTCAATACTGCTCAGATTTCCTTGAGTTCAGGTACATCAGGTAACTCAGATATTCCTAATTATGAGCATCTTGCCCTCGTAGGCGGAGGACTTGACTATGTCGGAGATGCCGGAGTTGCTCCTATTCAGCCAGGTAATGAGGAACTTACCTGGGAAAGTACATGGATATCAAATCTCGGTTTCCACTTCGGATTCTGGAACAGACTCAATGTGGATGCCGAACTTTACTATAAGAGGACTTCTGACATGCTTATGGCAGTTCCTCTCTCATATGCCCAGTCAAATGGTTACGGTTACAAATGGGACAATGTGGGAACCATGGTGAATCTTGGTGCCGAGCTCAATGTAAACGCTACGCTTATTGCTTATAAGGATTTCGTGTGGTCAGTGAACACAAATGCCGGTTACAATCATAACAGGATAGTTGAGCTTTACAATGGAGTGACAGAATATGAGAACTCAGGCACAAGCACAAAACTCGTAGTCGGACATCCTCTAGGAGAGTTCTATATCAACCGTTACGCAGGCGTGAATCCTGCAAACGGAGATGCTCTCTGGTATGACAAGGACGGCAACATCACAAATGAACTCAGAGATGAGGACAAGGTACTTATCGGAAAGGGATATCATGCTCCTTGGCAGGGAGGTTTCGGCACAAGCCTTTCATGGAAAGGTCTAAGTCTCAGTGCTCAGTTCAGCTGGGTGGCAAACAGATGGATGATCAATAATGACCGTTATTTCGATGAGTCGAACGGACGTTTTATGACTTATAATCAGTCGAACAGACTTCTCAACAGATGGAAGCAGCCGGGTGATATAACAGATATCCCTCGACATGGAGAGTATACTGAGTTTGACAGCAGACTTCTCGAGGATGCTTCATTCCTCCGTCTCAAGAATGTGATGGTGTCATACTCGCTTCCATCGAATCTTCTTTCAAAAACAGGATTCATCCGTGGTCTCAGAGTGTATGCTCAAGGACAGAACCTGCTGACTTTCACAAACTTCTCAGGACTTGATCCGGAGGGTACCGCGAATGTATATGCAGCCCAGTATCCTATGTCACGCCAGTTCACTTTCGGTCTCGACCTAATGTTCTAATGGAGGATTGCTATGATGAAGAATACATATAATATATTAAAGAAAGCGGCTGCTCTCTTGGCCGTTGCTCTCGGACTTAGTTCGTGTCTTGAGAAGATTCCGGGTGACTATATCCTCGAGGAGGATACCATGAATAATGTCGCAGATGCAGAGCAGATTCTGACAGGTATATATAGCGCATACATGAGCGGATCCCTTTTCAGCGGTTACCTCACACTCTGTCCTGATATTCAGGCGGATCTTGTGTATGCAGTCAATGGTAATACAAATACCTACGGAAATATCTGGCAGTGGGATATCCGCTCTACCAACTCAGAAATCGAGTCAGTTTACGCAGCCCTTTACAAGGTCATCGGACGATGCAACTTCTATCTTGACCAGGTGGAGGAACTCAGAGCAGGTCTTACAGACGATGTGGATATCATGACACTTGATTTCTTTACAGGAGAGGTTTACTGTGCACGTGCACTTGCATATTCGGAGCTTGTAAAATGTTTCTGCAAGGCATACGATCCTTTAACTGCAGCAAATGAGCTCGGTGTGGTCCTTAAGTCAAGCTATTTCAAAGAGGAACCTGTCACACGTGCTTCCCTTGAGGAGACCTATGATTTTATCTTGACTGACCTTGAGAAGGCAGAGGAACTTCTTGATGAAGATAATGATTACTATGATGCTGCTTATTTCACAAAAGCAGCTGCGCATGCAATACATGCCAGAGTTTCCCTTTATATGCAGGATTGGGACTCTGCTATCGAACACTCTACGGAACTGATTGATTCAGACGCTTTTGCGCTTGCTTCGGCAAGGGGATATGCTACATCTGACCAGACATTCCTGCAGTACATGTGGACAAACGATGCGTCATATGAGAATATATGGAGAATCGGTTACACATCTACTTCATATGGTGCAGCAACAGGATCGATCTTCCTTAACATCACAACAGACTATACCTATTATTATCCCGATTATGTTCCTGCTCAGTGGGTGCTTAATCTTTATGGATCAGGTGATGCCCGTTATGATGCGTATTTTGCAAATCTTCAGACAGGTTATGCGCATGGTCTGGTTTGGCCCCTTCTTGTCAAATATTATGGAAATGAGGCACTTATGCAGAATATGATCTATCATGTGAACATGCCTAAGCCGCTTCGTCTTGCCGAGCAGTATCTTATCCGTGCTGAGGCATACTGCCGCAAGGGAAATTATTCAGAGGCTTCAGCAGACCTGACAACCCTTCGTGAGGCACGCCATACAGCAGGAGGTGGAATCAGCGTTAATGCGAACAACTGGCTTGAAACTATCTCTGAAGAAAGAGTACGAGAACTTTATATGGAAGGATTCCGTCTCAATGACCTCAAGCGTTGGGGAATGGGCTTTGAACGTACTCCTCAGGCACAGACTCAGTCAGAGGGAAGTTCAATCAAGGTCGAAGCAGGTGACCCATTGTTCGTATGGCCTATCCCTAATCATGAGATTGAATCTCCTGGTTCATCAATCCAGCCTAACGAAAGCAACAGATAATGAATATGAAGCATATATTAAGATACATTGTATTTCTTATGGCGGCATGTGTGTCAATGACAGCTTGTCATGAGAGATATGTCACATATTCAGATGCCGAGTATGTGATGTTTGCTGACACTTTGGGTACATATCCTGTTCAGCCGGATGTGGAGTGGATCAGCATACCTGTGGTCTCTACGGTTACTCGTGATTATGACCGCACCTTTGGAGTGGAGATTATTGATAAGAATAGCAATGCTATTGAAAATCACCACTATAGACTTGAGTCCAATACGATAACCATTAAAGCAGGGGAGACTCGTGCTGATGTCCGTGTACATGGATATTATGACAATATTGAGGCTACTGATTCTCTTGGTTTCACTCTCCAGCTCGTGATGAACGACAATCTTGAAATGCCGCTTTATGGTAAGCAGGCTAAGGCTGTGCTGATGAAGAGCTGTCCGTTCGATATTAACGGTTTTACTGGTTATTGTGTACTTACTTCAATGTTCCTTTATGACTACAGCATCACAGGATCATACCAGAGGCTTGTTTACACAGAGAAGCACCCAACGGAAGAAAATATGATCATTTGCCGTAGTTGGATCAACGATGGTTATGACGTGACAATGACCTTCCATCCGGAAGATCCGATGAAGCCGTTTGTCACAATGGATGAGGGTCAGGTGGCAAGTGATGAAGGTTCATTCTTCGGAATCGCTCACGGAGACAACAGGATTCTTGTAAGAAATAGTGCTCTTTATGACTCAATCTTCTACCCATGTGGAAATTATCTCTACATCTGGACTGAGATGTATGTAGAGAATCTGGGAACTCCTGTCGGTACAGTAGGACATTTCTACAATATTATGGAATGGGTGAGTGACGAGGAAGCAGAACGTCTTAAAAGAGAAGGAATGCCATATTGATAACTGATTGATTATGAAAAAGATTAATATAATTTTAGCTGCACTTGCAGCATTGGCCTTTTTCGCATCATGCGAAAAACCGCAGCCGGATGGACCTGATACTCCGGAGATTACAGTGACATTCCCTGCTCTTGTGGAGGACTATGAGGTAAGCCCGGGTGAGAAACTTGCACTTACTTTCACTCCGTCAAAGGATTGGACTATTGCAGTGCCATCCGATAATCTTCAGTGGTTCTGGATTGCTGATGGCACATTCAAGTTGGACCAGCGCAGCGGAAAGGCTTCGACAGAACCTGTTACCGTAAATATCGGTGTATCGGAAACCGAGGAATTCGATATGAACAGGTCATGTGATGTGACTCTCACTATCGGAGAAGAGTCAAAGGTCATCGCAAAATATATGCGACCTGCCAAGGAAAGGACCCTTGCTCTGTATATGGCAGAACTTGATGATGCGGGAGAGTTTAAACTTGATGAGGATGGAGTCTCATATGTATATAGTACTGCAGAGGCGGCATCTGTCACTCTTGCATGGTCAGCATCGGATGCTGATTTCAGGGCTCCTCTCAGAGTAGAGTCTAACGGCGAATGGACAGTGACATATCCAGAGTGGCTGACTGTAAATGTTCCGGAGAAGACAACAGGTGTTACAGAAATTATCCTTACAGGCTCTTCATTAGAGGAGGTTAGCGGCAAGATCGCATTCAAGGCGGGAGATAGGGTGATGAAGGAGATCGATGTCACCTTGCCTTCATGCAGGGGCCTCGATGTACGCACTGCAGTATATGAAGATGAAGAGTTCAAGTTTGCAGACGAAGGCGGTTACCTTTGGACTGAAGATGCGGTTGAAGAATTCAGTCTTATATGGCTTGGCAGTGACTTCAGAATGCCTGTAAGCATTTCTTCAAGATGTGAATGGACTATTTCTCTTCCGAAGTGGCTTTCTGCAGAACTTCCTGAGAATACAGCTGGTGAAGTGTCATTCACTCTTCTTGGTGTACCGTCAGAGTATCCTCTTGAAGATGCGACAGACAAGATCGTATTCAAGTATGAAGATACGGTGATTCATGAAGTTGAGGTGACTATTCCAGGATGCAAGGATATCATGTCATATTCACTCGGTATGGCACTTACATCACTTGACTTCAATGCTGCTGGAGATGTGATGACTTCTACTGGTTATGAGGATGTAGATGTTACCGCTACTCTTTTCGGTACATCAGAGGTGTCTGTAGCAGCTTTTGAAATGGAAGGTGGCAAGTATGTGACAGATAAGGCTCCTGAGTGGATGACAATCACTCTCTCGAATTTCAATACTGCTGATGGTGCATCTGTTCTTCAGGAGAGAGAGGTCATGATATCTGTGTCTGAGAACAATTCTGATGAGAGATCGGCTATCATTCTCTTTGTACCTCATTCATTGAATGGCAAGGCTGATACATTCCTCACAGAGGATAAGTCAGCAGTAAAGGAAGAATATCAGTCATATGCTGTACCTGTAAGTCAGCTTTCGAACAAGTTTGTCATTACTATATCCTCGACAGATGAGGAGATGGCTGATGCCGGAGCATCATTTGTTGAAGCATCAGCAGAAAAGAAATCTGAGCTTGCTGCCGCATTTGGAGAAACAGATAATGTATACGTACTTACTTATGATAATATCTATGCATTGGATGCTGCCAGAATGATGATGTCAAGAGAATTTGCTGATGTCAAGGTATATGATAACACGAAGGTCGATCAGTCTGCCGTAGAAGATTTCTGGCTTGCATTCAATTACGATAAGGAGGCAAAAAATTCAGGAGTTGTGGAGATGTACTTTAATTATGATCCAGCTGCTCTTCCTACCCTACCATCAGTACCATCAACTGGATATGTTGTCTTCTATGATTCTAATGATGCGGTCTTGGCGATTGTAGAATGTGTTTCTCCATGGAAAGAAGAGGAAATAGTAACCCCTCCAGGTGATGAAGAAGGTGGTATAGATGATGGCAAGATTAGGGATGAGTATGGTAATGTTTATGTAGAGGCACCTTCATATTTCTCTGATCCGGAAGCAGCAGCGGAGTCTGGAGCAAAAATCTATAGACTGGAATCAGGACCATACTATGATCAGTATAGTGAGTATCAATGTCCTATCTTGCTTTTGGAGTATACTTCTGTAGATGCATCCCCACAGATTGTTTTGTCATCAAAGGTATCTCAATGGTTTGCATATCTGAGTACATATAGTGAATATGTAACAGTTAATAAAAAGACATATGCCAATACTAGTGGTATGATGAGCTCAACAAATAAGATAACAATCAGAATGAAAGAAGGATTGTATGAAAAGAGAGATGAAATAAATGCTGGAAATCTTCCAGGTTTTAAACTTGCTTTTCATAAAAATATGACAACTCAGGATCCTACTATTGTAATATTCTGTAGATTGACACTTGAGTAATAACAATTGAACGTATATGAAGCTATTTAAATCAGCAATACTTTTCGCGTTGTCCCTTCTGGCATTCGGCAGCTGTACCGCCATCCAGGAGCCGGACTATCGCGAGACTGACTATGGACATGTTCAGTTCAAGCTATACAAGTCTGCATCATATGATGCTACTAAAGCTGTAGTTTCCAAGCTTGACTACCTGAATGATGTTACAAAGATCAAGGTGACTCTCAGATATGAGGAGAACCTTATCTCGCAGACTCTTGTCATGAACTCGTATGATGCAGAGAATGCTGAATTCGGACTCAGAAGTGATAAGCTCAAGTTGCTTTCGGGTACTTACCAGATTCTTACATTCTCACTATATGACAGACTCGATGAGGTCCTGTATGAATTAACTCCGTCTTCCGAACATGCTTCATTTGAAGTGGTTTCAGGAGGTCTTTGTGTTCATGACCTGCTTGCAGATGTTGTGGAAAGAGGAAAGGTGAAGTTTTCTCTTGTCAAGGACCTGACAGGTTTCACGAAGGCTACCGGCAAAGAGTATACTTTTGATGAAATCAACACGGTCACTATTTCTGTGAGATCTGCATCTGATGTACTTACAGTATTTGAAGATCTTCCTGCAGATTTCTCTATTCATTTCGATGAAGAGAAGCATCTGGACGAGAATGGAGAAGAAATCAAGGGATGGCAGACTTCGTCATTCGTATGTGATACTCTTCTTTCACTCATTGCAGGAGAGTATAAGATCGAGTCATATGAGCTTTATAACGAGGACAAGACCCTTCTTGAGGCTGCATCTAAGGTAAATGCTCCATTTACAGTCAAGGATAACGTCACTACCGAGGCAAAGGTTCCGGTAAAACTCAATGAATCAGATGAATATATCAAGGATTACTACGCATTGAGAGAAATTTGGAGAGCCCTTGGCGGTGAACCTGACGAAAATGGTGTCGGTGGCTGGTATTATGTGGGCGAAGACTATACTGCAGGATCGAACTGGGACTTCAATAAAGATCCGGACCTTTGGGGAGATCAGCCTGGCGTATCACTTCACAGAAACGGACGAGTGGCACTTATAAATATAAGCGGTTTCGGTTTCCACGGACATATGCCGGCAGCGATTGGCCAGCTTACTGAACTAGTTGAGCTTTATCTCGGTACTCATAATGACAGCAACCTCATCACTTACAAGGCTATCGGTGAGGGAACTGCAAGCAGAATGGAAAGACATAAAGCATATCTGAGTGCCCTTCATCCTGCTACACCAATGGCAGAACCTATCGCCAGAGCACTTTCGGAGCATGATATCGTCATTCCTGAGACTGCATTCTATTCTACAATGAAGGAGGAAGATGTTATAGACAGAACTACAGGTCGTGCCAGAATCAAGCCTATGGATATGAACCATGGTACTACAACCAATGGTCTTCTCAGCCTTCCGTCAGAGATCGGTAACCTTACAAAGCTTGAGCAGCTCTTTATTGCTAATAGTGAGATTGAGACTCTTCCTGCAGAAATGGCCAACCTCATTTCATGCACGGACCTCGAGCTTTACAATTGTCCTAAGATGAAGGAGTTCCCGATGGCTCTCGCTCAGATGCCGGAGCTTATCACCGCCAATCTCGCAAACAACCGTCAGTGGAGTTCTGACGAAGTACTCAAGGGACTTAAGGCTCTTGCAACAGGCCCATCTGCAGAAAAGATCCAGCTCCTCTATCTTCTTGAGAACAATCTCGAGGTAATCCCTAAGGAAATCAAGAACATGAAGAAGCTTGGACTTCTTGACTTTGCTTCAAACAAGATTCATACTATCGAAGAGGCATGGGGTAATGAAATCAAGCCTGTTCAGCTCTATCTGGACAATAACCAGATTTCCGAGTTCCCTGTGAATGAGAATGGTGTCTTCTGTTATCTTGATGATGCCGAGACTTTCTCTGCAAGAAACAACAAGCTCACAGAATTCCCGGATATCTTTGATGCAAACTCACTTTATTCGATTAATTCGATTGACTTCTCGTACAATGCAATCAAGGGATTCCCTGCAGACTTCAAGGGTGTCAAGGTCAATACCCTGACCCTCGCAAACAACTCTACACTTACCAAGTATCCTGTGGAGCTTGCAAAGTCTAACTCGACTGTGGCATATGTCAATGTAAGAGGCTGTAACATCGATGAGATTCCGGAAGGATCATTTGAATATGAGAATTCAATCTATCTCACATCTCTTGACCTTTCATACAATGATCTCAGTGATCTGCCGTGGGAAATGCATGCCGGCAATCTTCCATATCTCTATGGTGTAGAGCTGTCATACAATAAGTTCTCGGAGTTCCCTTGGGAACCGCTGGATAGTCAGTATCTTACTGTCTTTTCAATCAGATCACAGAGAAATGATGCTGGAGAGCGTTGTCTTTCAGAGTGGCCTACAGGACTTTATAATCATAGAGGACTCAGGGGCTTCTACATCGGGTCAAACAATCTGGGCAAGATCGAGGATACTATTTCTACCCTTATCTATTATTTGGATATCAGCGACAATCCAGAAATCATCTTTGATGCTTCAGACATATGCTATGCTTATCAGGCAGGCGCATATGTCCTGATCTATGACAAGACGCAGGATATCAGAAATTGTCCTATCATGATCAATTAAGGAGGATGACAGTTATGAAGAAAATATATTTACTTTTTATGGCAGCAGCTTTTGCTGCGGTTTCATGCGTCAATCCTGAGTCCGATCTTAAGTTTGGAGTCGATCTTGGCGTTGAAGACGGCGTAATTTCAGTTGGTCCAGAGGGAGGAAGCAAGAAGATCAATGTTACCTCTTCAGGGGAATGGGTTGTAATGACAGAAAGTCCATGGATCACAGTTTCACCAGCAAACGGCAGAGGTTCTGCTGAATGTGTAGTGAATGTAGATTCAACTCTTGCATTCGGCCTACGTGAGGGTTCTGTACGAATCCAAAGCCTTTCAGATGCTGATGATAAGCAGGATTTCACCATCTCTCAGGATGGATTTGCTCATCTGATCAGTGTTGATAAGCAGAATGTGGAGGTTGAAGATTTTGCAGATTTTGGTTCGAGAAGTTTTGATATCGTGGTGAAGTCCAATGTGGACTTTGACGTGAATATCCCTGAGGAGGCAAAGGGGTGGCTTTCTTATAAGGCATCGCCTGTTACCTTAGATAGAGGTGCAAGGCCGCGTTCTTCAAAGATTCATTTTGATTGGAAGGTTAATTCACGTGACCAGCAGAGGATAGCGGAAGTCACCTTCACACCTAAGGAAGAAGTTGTGATGGGTAAGCACGACGCGCTTAAGGTCGTACAGAAAGCAGCTCTTCCTATACCTGTAGGTACACCTGCCGGTGATTCCCTGGCAGTCATTGCTGTCAGCCGTGCTCTTGGAATGTTCACTGAGTGGGAGACATCAGAGAAGATGGATCATTGGACCAATGTCAAGTTATGGAAGGATGGACCAAATAAGGGACGTATCAGATATGTACAGTTCTTCATGTTCAAGACTCAGGAGTCTATTCCGTTCGAGGTGCAGTATCTTACTGCAGCAGAGGAAATTGTGTTCTACTCGAATGCAAACCACTTCCTTCGCAGTCTTGATACTGGCGAGTATATCACCAAGCTTACTCAGCTCAAGAGACTGACAATAGGTGCTTATGGTCTTACTTCTCTTCATCCTGACTTTGTCAATCTTAAGAATCTGGAATATCTTGATCTGGGATCCAACTGCTTTGAGGAGCTTCCTGATATTCTTACTCCGGAAAACTTCCCTAATCTTCACGCCCTTGTCCTTAGTGCGAATCAGCGTCATACGATTTATGACCTCAGCAATGATACAAGAGAAAATATCGGAGGTTTCATCCAGGATGATCTCAGGACTACTAAGGGAATGAACACATTCAAGCGTATCCTTAAATGGAATCAGCTCGATACTATCAGACTTTCAGTGAATTATCTTCAGGGAGAGCTTCCTGATATGAAGTATGAAGGACTTCCGGTGTGGACATATGAAGAATTGAAGGACTCTCTTGCAACAGGAGTGACAGAGTTGCCTGAAAAGCTTGTCGGTCTGCCTAAAGTCTTGCCGAACACATCATTCTTCGCTATTAACTTCAATCGTTTTACAGGCCTGCTTCCTGATTGGCTCCTTTATCATCCTAGACTCGATCAGTGGGTGCCATACTCTCTGATATTCTCGCAGGAAGGAAAGAGCAAGGATGGAAAGAATGCCGGATTCGATAACGAACCGGTCAGCCTTGATTACTATTATGACATATATAAGAATAAGAAATATAATCCAAACAACTAAAGCATGATGAAGAAGATTAAATATGTTTTTATGCTGGCTCTTGCTGCCGGCATGATGTCATGCTCAGTTGAGTATGGCAAAAATACAGAGATCGACGAACAGAAGATGCCTCAGATGTCTGCTGATGTCGTTGAGGGACAGCTTCTTGTGCGTTTTGATCCACGTGTAAGTGAAATTCTCGATAAGGCTGGACTCACTAAAAGCGGTCCTGCTGCATCTATGAATCGTTCCGGAGTCCTCAGTGTAGACGAGATTCTGGACCTTGTCGATGGATACGAAATCGAAAGAGTCTTTCCGGTAGATATGCGAACCGAGGAGACTGCACGTAAGGAGGGACTTCACCTTTGGTATGTAGTACGTTTCAGTGACAAGTACTCTGTCGCAGAAGTTGCTGAGAATCTGTCGAAGCTCGGTGAAGTGAGCCGTGTTGAATATAACAGGATTCTCAAGAGATCACATGAAGAAAAGCCTACTCCTCTTACTCTTGAAAAGCTCAATGAACTTGCGCCAAGAGCGGATGCGGCATTCAATGACCCGCTTCTTACAGAGCAGTGGCATCTTGTCAATCATGGCGATCTTCGTGAAACCAAATTTGTGAAAGATGCAGATGTGCAGGTCGCTAAGGTATGGGAAGAAGGTTTGGCTTATGGAGATCCCTCTATTATAGTTGCAGTCCTTGATGAGGGTGTTGATGTTACTCATCCTGACCTTCAAGCAAGTATGTGGGTTAACGAGGGTGAGATATTTGGTTCTAGAGAGGATAATGACGGCAATGGTTATGCCGGTGACCTTCATGGATATAACTTCGTGATGTCAACCGGTCAGATTGCAGTGAACAGTAAGTTTGACACTGGACATGGAAGCCATGTGGCTGGAGTAATTGCAGCAGTAAATAATAATGGACAGGGTATCAGCTCGATAGCAGGTGGTACGCCAGATGCCCCTGGCGTGAAGATCATGTCATGTCAGATCTTTTCGGGGGCATATGCGGGTACTGTTCTCGAGGAAGTACGTGCGATCAAGTATGCGGCAGACAATGGTGCAGTCATCCTTCAGTGCAGCTGGGGATACATTTCAGGTGCAGCCAATCCATATGAGTGGACTCCTCAGTACTCAAATGATGAGGAGTGGGAAGCATATAATGTCCTTGAAAGAAAGGCTCTTGACTATTTTATTCACAATGCCGGCTCACCGGATGGCGTTATCGATGGTGGTCTTGCAATATTTGCCGGTGGCAATGAGGCAGCTCCTGCTGCCAGCTACCCGGGTGCATATCCCGATTACATTGCTGTAGCAGCGACAGCAGCTGACTTCACACCTGCAGTATACAGCAACTATGGCCCGGGAACTACTATCAGCGCTCCTGGTGGAGATCAGGATTATTATTATGAATATGCTGATGACGACCATTGGGTAGGAGAAGTCGGTTGCATTCTTTCTACAGTGCCATTCCATGTGAGTGAAAGCGGATATGCATATATGGAAGGAACTTCTATGGCTTGTCCTCATGTTTCTGGCGTTGCTGCTCTCGGACTTTCATATGCAGCAAAGCTCAGAAAGCATTTTACAGCCGAAGAGTTCAAGGAGCTTCTCTATCAGACAGCTACTCCGATTGATTCATATTTCTCAGGGCAGAAGAAGTACAAGAGATATGTGGCTGATCTCGTGGATTCATCTCCGATGATGCAGATCAATATGAACGATTTCAGAGGAAAGATGGGACATGGTCAAGTCAATGCCTACGCCCTTCTGAAGGCCGTTGAGGGTTCTGGAGTCGATATGACCTTCCCTAATCTGTACGTGGCAGAAGGTGCTCAGACTACTATTGCTCCTGCGATGTATTTTGTTGATGGTGATGGTCTTACATATACTGTTACGGTATCTGATTCTTCGGTTGCCACTGCAGAAATCACTGGCAGCAAGATGATCGTCAAAGGTCTTAAGGCTGGTCAGACAGCGGAAAATGTAAGAGCTGATAACGGTAAATCTTATGATTTCGTCATTACAGTGCGTTCCGGTGCTGCAGGAAACGGATGGCTCTAAAATGAAGATTTTCAGAAACATATTGGTGACCGCTCTTGTGCTGACACTTTCAGTGTCGGCACAGGCACAACTTAAGGTGTTTGCCCCTGATTCTACCCTTCTTAGTTTCAAGACTAAACATGTCGAGGCTGAAATCATGTCTGAGAGTGATTCTCCTGCAATATTTACATACGGATTCAAGAATATCGGTATCCGTAAGGTGAAGATTGACAGAATCATGACATCTTGCTCATGTGCTTTTGCTTACTGTGATAAGAATGTCGTGAAGCCAGGCGAGGAAGCTCAGATTTCGGTGCGATTCAATCCTAAGGATCATCCGGGAAAGTTCGACAGAAAGATTTTCGTCTACACTGATGAAGGAAATGATCCTGCTGCAACATTGATTCTCTCTGTGAATGTAGAGAACAGAATGGATCTTCCGGATCAGTACTCTATCAGTATGGGAGATATAAGGCTCAAGAGCAATGTTGTTAAGTTCAGAAAAGGGGAGGCTGCAACTGCCTCATTGAGCTTCATGAACGTAAGCGGCAGATCGCTGAAGTTCGATTGCGACAGAGCGCTGCTTCCTGCATGTCTGAAGTTCTATGCTGAACCGGTACGTCCGTTGAAGGATGGAGTCATAAAGATTACCTACGATCCGTCAAAGGGAATGGAAAGGGATGAGATGGTGGTTCTCCTTCAGGGACTCGGTGGAACCCCGAGCAATTCATCAATTAAAGTTATATTGGAATAATAAAGTATTAGATATGAAAAGATTAGCATATTTGTTTTCAGCTTTGGCTCTCGTTTTTGCAGTAGCTTCTTGCGAAGTTGAGGATGGAGGTGTTCAAGAGCCTCCTCTTGAAGTAAATGCAAATAACATTTCAGGCCAGTGGGAACTTTTGGAGTGGAATGGCAATTCGCTCAACAATGATACATATGTGTATATTGACATTGTCCGCAATGACAGGACATATACCATGTATCAGAATATCGACAGCTTCAAGGATGTTCCTCACAAGATCACAGGCTCATATTATCTTGAAGTCGATCCTGCTATAGGTGCTGTGATCCGTGGAAACTATGACCATGATTCAGGTGACTGGACACATCGCTACATCATTACAGATTTGACTCGTAGTCATATGGTTTGGATAGCTAAAGACGATCCTACTTTTGTACAGATCTGGCATCGTGTAGATGCAATTCCTGTAGCTGAATAAAGTAACTGAAAAATTAACCCCCTTACATTTCCATTCACCCGGATAGGGTCGCGAAGCGATAGGAAATGTAAGGGGGTTAATTTTTTGCTTTATATCAGCGAGGGCTACTGCTCGTCCACTCCCTGATCGTCAGCGCCGTCCTGAGGACCAGCCTGTCCGTTGAAAGGACCCTGAGCACCTGGCTGAGGACCAGCCTGAGCTGCCTTTGCCATATCCTCAGAAGCTGCATGCCATGCTGCCTCGAGCTCTGCATTGTACTTCTCGATATCTGCAATGTTCTGTGACTTCACAGCCTCCTTGAGAGAGTTCATGGCGTTCTCGATAGCGCTCTTCTTCTCAGCTGGGATCTTGTCACCGTACTCCTTGAGATTCTTCTCAGTCTGGAAGCACATGCCGTCAGCGTTGTTGATCTTGTCGATACGCTCCTTCTCAGCCTTGTCTGCAGCCTCGTTAGCCTTAGCCTCGTCTCTCATTCTCTGGATCTCAGCGTCAGAAAGACCTGATGAAGCCTCTATGCGGATGTTCTGCTCCTTGCCTGTAGCCTTATCCTTTGCAGATACGTTGAGGATACCGTTAGAATCGATATCGAATGTCACCTCAATCTGAGGTACACCTCTTGGTGCAGGTGCGATGCCGTCAAGGATGAAGTTGCCGATAAGCTTGTTGTCCTTAGCCATCGGACGCTCACCCTGAAGTACGTGTACGTCTACAGCAGGCTGGTTGTCAGCAGCGGTAGAGAATACCTGTGACTTCTTTGTAGGGATTGTAGTGTTAGCCTCGATGAGCTTTGTCATAACGCCGCCGAGAGTCTCGATACCGAGTGAAAGCGGAGTCACGTCGAGGAGAAGCACGTCCTTCACGTCACCTGCAAGCACACCACCCTGGATAGCTGCACCCATTGCAACGACCTCGTCAGGGTTCACGCTCTTGTTAGGAGCCTTGCCGAAGAACTTTTCTACAACTGCCTGGATAGCAGGGATTCGTGTAGAACCTCCCACGAGGAGAACCTCGTTGATGTCAGATGCAGTGAGACCTGCGTCCTGGAGCGCCTTGCGGCATGGCTCCACTGTTCTCTGGATGAGGCTGTCAGCAAGCATCTCGAATTTTGCTCTTGTAAGAGTCTTCACAAGGTGCTTCGGCATACCGTCAACAGGCATGATGTAAGGAAGGTTGATCTCGGTAGAAGTCTGGCTTGAGAGCTCGATCTTAGCCTTCTCCGCAGCCTCCTTGAGTCTCTGAAGAGCCATAGGGTCCTTCTTGAGGTCGATGCCGCCGTTCTCTGCAGCGAACTCTGCTGCGAGCCAGTCGATGATCACCTGGTCGAAGTCGTCACCGCCGAGGTGAGTGTCACCGTTTGTAGAAAGCACCTCGAACACGCCGTCGCCGAGGTCCATGATAGAAATATCGAATGTACCGCCACCAAGGTCATAAACGGCGATCTTCATATCCTTGTTCTGCTTGTCAAGACCATAAGCGAGAGCAGCTGCAGTAGGCTCGTTGATGATACGCTTCACCTCGAGACCTGCGATCTGACCAGCCTCCTTTGTAGCCTGACGCTGTGAGTCTGAGAAGTATGCAGGAACTGTGATGACAGCCTCTGTCACCTCCTGTCCGAGATATTCCTCTGCAGTCTTCTTCATCTTCTGGAGAATCATTGCAGAGATCTCCTGTGGTGAATAGAGACGTCCGTCGATGTCCACACGTGGTGTGTCGTTGTCACCCTTTACAACCTTATAAGGTACGCGTGCGATGTCTCCTGACACCTGGCTGTACTTCTCACCCATGAATCTCTTGATAGAGAAGATGGTCTTGTGAGGGTTGGTGATCGCCTGACGCTTTGCAGGGTTGCCGATCTTTCTCTCGCCGCCGTCTGTGAATGCCACTACTGAAGGGGTAGTGCGCTGTCCCTCGTTGTTGATGATTACTGAAGGCTCGTTACCTTCCATCACTGCCACACATGAGTTTGTGGTTCCAAGGTCAATACCAATGATTTTTCCCATAACTTTATTTATATTTTAATGATCATTCAAATTCAAGCGTGCCGGACATGTCGTCCGCACGACGCCGGGATAATAACGAAACCTGTGCCAATGCCAGGATTGAAGAAATATATGTCAAAATGTCAGTTTTTTGCTGACAATCGCGTCCGGATAATGACATATTTGCTATTTTTGCAACCGCATCTGACATCCGGACTTGTCGAGGACCATACCGCCACGGACATCCCGGACTTGTCGAGGGGTATATAGAATGAATATGATATACAGAGTACTTTCACCAGAGGAATTCAACGACCTCGCATCAAGAATCCTATACGAAGACAATCACCTTCTCGTTGTGAACAAGAAGGTAGGGGAGATCGTGCAAGGGGACAAGACCTCGGACGAGCCTCTGACCGAAACCTACAAGGCTTTCATCGCTCAGCGTGATGCCAAGCCGGGCCAGGTCTTCATGGGCCTTCCTCACCGTCTCGACCGTCCTGTAAGCGGAATAGTTGTCCTCGCCAAGACATCCAAAGCACTTGAAAGGCTCAATGCCATGTTCCGTGATTCTGATGTCCATAAGTTTTACTGGGCTCTGGTATGTGCCGAACCGAACCCTTCGGAAGGACATCTGGAAGACATGATGTGGCGCAACGAGAAACAGAACAAGTCATACATATGCCGTCCTGGATCGGCCCGTAAAGAAGCAAAACTGGCAAAACTCAATTATAAGCAGATCGGCCGTACGGACAGATATCATCTCGTTGAGGTTGAACTCCTTACAGGCCGTCATCATCAGATACGCTGCCAGCTTTCAAACCTTGGATGCCCTATCAAAGGCGACCTCAAATATGGAGCGCCGCGTTCCAATCCGGACGGAGGCATATCCCTTCATGCGCGCCGCATAACCTTTGTTCATCCTGTAAAGAAGGAAGAGATGACTGTTGAAGCTCCTGTCCCTTCGTCATGGAAAGGTGTATAGTAAGGGTTGTCTTATCCCGTCGGTGAGTGAAATCAGCTAATTCAATATATTTATGCGTCATATTATAGTAAATATGGCGCATTTTTCTTACATTTGTTGGATTTTAAACCTGAATGACAAAAATACATAGATATGAACGACAACAAAGTAATGAACCTCGCAGCTGACAATATCCGTATTCTTGCGGCTTCAATGGTGGAAAAGGCTAAATCAGGACATCCGGGCGGAGCAATGGGTGGAGCAGATTTCATTAATGTGCTTTACTCCGAGTATCTCATCAATGACCCTGAAAAGCCGGTATGGGAAGGTCGTGACCGCTTCTTCCTCGATCCAGGTCACATGTCTCCGATGCTTTATGCACAGCTTGCTTTCACAGGCAAGTTCACCATTGAGGATCTCAAGCAGTTCCGTCAGTGGGGTTCACCTACTCCTGGTCATCCTGAGGTGAATTTCGAGCGCGGCATCGAGAATACATCAGGTCCTCTCGGACAGGGTCATGTCTATGCTGTAGGAGCAGCAATGGCTGCCAAGTTCCTTGCTGCACGCACAGGAAATCCTACTTTCTCAAAGGAAACAATCTATGCCTATATTTCAGACGGAGGTATCCAGGAGGAGATCTCGCAGGGAGCAGGCCGTGTGGCAGGTACCCTCGGTCTCGACAACCTCATCATGTTCTATGACTCTAACGACATCCAGCTCTCTACCGAGACTTCAGATGTGATCAACGAAGACACAGCTGCGAAGTATCGTGCATGGGGATGGTATGTTCTTGAGATCGATGGAAACGATGTGGATCAGATCCGTAAGGCTCTCGACCTGGCAAAGGCTGAGAAGGAGCGTCCTACCCTCATCATCGGAAAGTGCGTGATGGGCAAGGGTGCAAGACAGGCAGACAACTCATCTTACGAAAGAAACTGCAAGACTCACGGCGCTCCGCTCGGCGGCGACGCCTATAGAAATACAATCATCAACCTCGGCGGCAATCCGGATGATCCGTTCATAATCTATGACGAGGTGAAGGCTATGTACGCGAAGCGTAATGAAGAGCTTAAGGCAATTGCAGCTGAGCGTCATGCAGAAGAGACTGCATGGGCTGCCGCTAACCCTGAGATTGCTGCAAAGCAGGCAGATTGGTTTAGTGGAAATGCTCCGAAACTCGACTGGAGCGGCATCCAGCAGAAAGCAGGACAGCCTACAAGAAATGCTTCCGCAGTTGTTCTCGGAATGCTTGCAGAGCAGGTTCCTAACATGGTGTGCTCTTCAGCTGACCTTTCAAATTCAGACAAGACAGACGGCTTCCTTAATAAGACACGTGCATTCGTAAGAGGCGACTTCGGTGGTGCATTCTTCCAGGCAGGTGTTGCGGAGCTCACTATGGCATGCGTATGCATCGGTATGATGCTTCACGGCGGTGTGATTTCTTCATGTGGTACATTCTTCGTGTTCTCAGACTATATGAAGCCGGCAATCCGTATGGCTGCGCTCATGAGAATTCCTATAAAGTTCATCTGGTCGCATGATGCATTCCGTGTCGGCGAGGACGGTCCTACACATGAGCCTGTTGAGCAGGAGGCACAGATCCGACTCATGGAGAAGATGAAGAACCATCTTGGAAAAGATTCTGTACGCGTGTTCAGACCTGCAGACGTTGAGGAAACCACTATATGTTGGAAGATGGCTATGGAGAATATGGATACTCCGACAGCAATGATCTGCTCACGACAGAATGTAGATAATCTCCCACAGGGTACTGATTATTCTCAGGCAGTCAAAGGAGCGTATATCGTCGCTGAGTCAGACGAGAACCCTGACGTTATTCTCGTGGCTTCAGGTTCGGAAGTTTCAACCCTTGTTGCAGGTGCTGAACTTCTTCGTAAGGACGGTCTCAAGGTACGCGTGGTAAGCTGCCCTTCAGAAGGACTTTTCCGCACACAGCCTAAGGAATATCAGGAGAGCATCCTTCCGAATGGAGCCAAGATCTTCGGTCTCACTGCAGGTCTTCCGGTAAACCTCCAGGGACTCGTGGGATGCAACGGAAAGGTGTTCGGACTCGAAAGCTTCGGTTTCTCTGCTCCTTACAAGGTGCTTGATGAGAAACTTGGATTCAATGCGGAGAACGTATATAATCAGGTAAAAGCTATGTTTTAGCATAGATATTGATTTTCATGACACTGATTAATTTTTAGTGTTATGAAACGTCATTTTGAAAATCTAGTTGACAGGGCCACCCGTGCAATCAAGCATTGGTGGCTCTTGCTGCTTGCAGGCATACTCTGCATTGCACTTGGAATAGCGGTATTCGTTTTCCCATTGGAAAGTTATGTGACCCTCAGCATCCTCTTCGGAGTGCTGATGCTTGTGATCGGTGCCGCACAGCTGATCATTTCGGCTACCAGCGGCAATTACCTGATGATGAGGGGATATCTTATTGTCGGAGGCATCATAGACCTTCTTATCGGTATCTTCCTCTGCATCAATCCTGGCATCACCCTCGTAGCTCTGCCTATCATCATGGGTATCAGCCTGCTGTACAACAGTTTCCTTGTGATATCATTCGGCGGAGACCTTGACACGTTCAAAATATCCGGAGGTGCGTGGATGACGGTAGGAGGAATCCTTATGCTTCTTCTTTCCATCCTTATCCTGCTCAATCCTCTGAGTGTAGGCATCGGAATGGTCATCGTTATCGCAGGCATAGGACTCCTGATGTTCGGTGTCATGCTCTGCTCGATTGCGATGAAACTGAAGGATGTTCACAAATATATGGAAAATGAATATCCTCGATAAAATTAAAAGGCTCTGGCCTTATGAAGACATTGGCTCCCGAAACCGACGACAAACCGAGTGCAATCAAACTTGTTTGAATTGCCGAGGTGCGAAGGAGGAAAAGATTCAAAGAATCTTAAAGAGGGGACCCACGAAGTGGGGAGGATCTTCATAAGGCCAGAGCCTTTTAATATTTATTGATACTGCTATCCGAAAATAGTATTCAAGACGTATGCGAGTCGGTAGCCGCCGAGAAGAAGGCTTTCGTCAAGGAGAGGGGAGAAGTCATATACGAACTGATATGACAGGTTAGGATTCTCCTGATTGAGGTTCTCTACATATTCGTAGATGGATGCAGCGTTCTTTACGGTCCAGTTGAACCACTCCTCGTAACTGCCCTTCATCACTTCCTTCTTGAACTTCCTGCTCTTTCTGTCAAGCTGCTCTGTCCACTCTGTGTAGTGCCACTTCCTTGCAGACTCCACGATCTTGCTGTCCCAAACCGAGTGAAGGCTTGTGTTCTGGCCGAACCACTTTACTTTCACATTGTTGCCACCTCTGTCTGAAAGACGGCCTGCATGCATCGGACAGTGGAGGTCACCCACCATATGCACTATCATCTTTACATAGTCGGCTCTTACGCTGTCCGACAATGCATCATAATTCTCTGTAAGTTCCTTTGTAAGCTGCTCGAGAGCAACGACTACGTCACCCGCAGCGTTCTTCTCCATAGTCTGATAAGTGTGACCCTTGTCGACATTGGCATAATGCCATGTCTTGGTCTTGTCATAACCGCCCTCCCATGCAGGCGAATTCTGGATGTTGTCCATCCATGAAGAATAATAGACGATCGACTTGCCGTCAAGAATCTTGCTGATCTTGCGCTTTGCCTTAGGGGTGAGGTTCTGCTCGGCAATCGATGCGACAACGTCGTGACCGATAGGACCCCATGCAGATGCAGATGTGAAGTCGAAGAGCAATACAATGCTCAGGAATGGTATCAGGAATCTTTTCATGATTGATGCGTTATTTAATTATGAGATGCAAAGATAATGTTTTTATCGAACCTTTATCCGGATTAAATTCCTAACTTTACATGTCAGGCTTGAAAAGCCGGCCATATGACAGACTATTTAAAACAGACCTATATGAAAAGACTGATTTCCATCTTGTCTCTTGCATTTGTTTTCACTTTGTTTTCATGCGAACCTTTGGCCTATCAGAAGGATGACAGCGGCGTTACGGTAAAGATCAACTATCCTGTGGAAAACGGTCCGACCCTTGTCAGACTTGAAGTCCTCGGCGATAAGATAATCCATGTCTCTGCAACCCCGGAGAACCGGTTTAGAGATCCCGAGAGCCTTGTGGTCCTTCCTCAGAGAGAGAAGGTGGAATTCCTTATCCATGAAGAAAGCGACAGACTGACAGTGGAGACTGAGGCTTTGAGAGCCCACCTGATCGTCAGGACCGGCGAGGTCGTTTTTGAAGATATTCAAGGCAATGTCCTTTTGAAGGAGCAGGCCGGCGGTGGAAAGTATTTTGAGCCGATCGAGGTTGAAGGAACAAAGGGATATTCATTCCGTCAGGTTTTCGAGTCTCCTGAGGATGAAGCGTTTTACGGCCTCGGTCAGCATCAGTCGGACGAATTCAACTACAAGGGAAAGAACGAGGAACTCTTCCAGTACAACACCAAGGTTTCTGTGCCTTTCGTCGTTTCCAACAAAGGATATGGTGTCCTGATGGACAGTTATTCGATGATGCGTTTCGGAAATCCTGATGAGTATAAGCAACTTGGTGAAGTGTTCACGCTTTATGACAAGGACGGCAAGGCAGGTGCTCTTACTGGAACATACAAGCCTATGCGCGGAGAACCTCTCGTCCGCAGCGAAGAAAAGATATATTTCGAGCATCTTGTGGCGCCGGAGATGGCCAAAGTGGTCAACCTGCCTGAAAACTTCCAGTTCTATGGCTCGGAGGTGACATACGAAGGATCCATTGAGGCTCCTCAGACAGGTGTCTATCAGTTCATTCTCTATTATGCCGGTTATACCACAGTCACTGTAGGGGATGAAACGGTCGTCCCTGAACGCTGGCGCACCGCATGGAATCCGAATGCCTACAAATTCACCGTACACCTTGAAAAAGGCGTGAGGACTCCTCTCAAGATCGAATGGAATCCTGACGGATCGGTGTCATACCTCGGACTCAGGGCATACGATGTCGTCAATCCTGTGCAGCAGGCGAAGCACCAATGGTGGAGCGAGATGTCCAAGCAGATGGACTGGTATTTCATCGCGGGTGATGACATGGACGATGTGATCAGCGGTTACAGAACCCTGACAGGAAAGGCACAGATCATGCCGAAATGGGCTATGGGATACTGGCAGAGCCGTGAACGCTACAAGACATCCACAGAGATGATTGATGCTCTCAAGGGATTCAGACAGAGGGAGATACCTATTGATAATATAGTCATGGACTGGAGCCACTGGGAAGAAGATGCATGGGGAAGCCATGAATTCGACCTTGCGAGATTCCCTGATCCTAAGGCTATGGTGGATTCGATCCATGACATGTGTGCAAGAATGATGATATCCGTATGGCCGAAGTTCTATATAGACACTGAACACTACAAGGAATTCAACGAGAAGGGCTGGATGTACAACAAGGCCAATGAAGACGGCATCCGCGACTGGATCGGCCAGGGCTATCTCTACGGCTTCTATGATGCCTATGCCGAAGGCGCCCGCAAACTTTTCTGGAATCAGATGTACGATCATTATTATCCTCTCGGAATCGATGCATGGTGGATGGATGCATCAGAGCCTAATATCCGCGACTGCACTGACATGGACTACCGCAAGTCTCTCTGCGGCCCTACTGCCCTCGGATCATCGACCGAGTATTTCAATACTTATTCGATAGTAAATGCTGATGCGATCTATAACGGTCAGCGTCAGGTGGATCCCGACAAGCGCGTCTTCCTGCTGACCAGAAGCGGTTTCGCAGGCCTCCAGAGATATTCTACTGCCACATGGAGCGGTGACATCGCCACACGTTGGGAGGACATGAAGGCTCAGATCTCGGCCGGACTGAACTTCGCTGTCAGCGGAATTCCTTACTGGACAATGGATATCGGAGGCTTCTGCGTCGAGAACAGATTCGTCGCAGGACAGAACCATTATGATAGGACAGGGGAGGAAAACGCCGACCATAAAGAATGGCGCGAACTCAACACCCGCTGGTTCCAGTTCGGAGCATTCTGCCCGCTCTTCCGTTCGCATGGCCAGTTCCCGTTCCGCGAACCATGGGAAATCGCTCCTGAAGGACATCCTGCATACGAGTCCATCGTTTATTACACCAAACTACGCTACCGTCTGATGCCGTACATCTACTCTCTTGCCGGCAAGACATGGTTCGAGGACTACACCATAATGCGTCCGCTCGTGATGGACTTCATGAAAGACCCTAACGTCCTGAATATCGGAGATACCTATATGTTCGGACCGTCATTCCTCGTGGCTCCGGTATATGAATACGAGGCGCGCACACGCAACATCTACTTCCCGAGGGGAGGCTGGTTTGACTACTACACCAATAAATATTATGAAGGCGGCACAGCGCGCACAGTAGATGCTCCATACGGCCGTATGCCTCTTTTCGTACGTGCCGGCTCGATCATTCCTGCAGGTCCGGAGATCCAATGGACAGACCAGAAGCAGGCAGATGTCATCGATCTTTATGTATATGAAGGTGCCAACGGATCATTCACCCTCTACGAGGACGAAAATGTCAACTACAACTATGAGAGAGGCCTGTATTCAACCATCGAATTTACCTACGATGACATTACCCGAACTCTTACAATTGGCGCACGTGAAGGTGAATTCCCAGGAATGCTTCAGGAGCGAGTGTTCAAAGTGATTCCAGTATGGAAGAAAGGCAAGAGTCGTCCAGTGGAAGTTAAATACGACGGACAGGAGGTCCGCATCAATCTGCGATGAAAGAGAATCAAAAAAGAGAAAGCGATCGGGCTTTCTCTTTTTTGATTTATGCCGTGGTGTCGGATTATTTGAAGAGTCTCTGAGCGAAGAGAGTGAGATAAACTCTCCAGTTGCGCCAGATGTGACCGCCTTCTGATTCGTAGAGTTCTGCAGGATAACCCTTCGCGTCGCAATAGTCCTTGAGAAGTTTTGAGTTCACCATCACACCGTCGGTCTTTCCGCATGCGATCCAGTAGAGTTTAGGCTGAGCAGCGAAAACAGCCTCAAGAGCCTTGTCGTTCTCCTCTGGTGGAACTACGCCTGAGAACATTCCCACATAACCGAACATTGTAGGATACTTTCTTGAGAGAGCTGCCGACTGGCGTCCTCCCATTGAAAGACCTGCGACTGCGCGGCTGTTCTTGTCCTTCTTCACTCTGTAGTTTGCCTCGATGTACTTCACGATGTCAGGGAAACTCTCCTCCACCTCTACGGTTGACTGTGAACGGCTGTTTGTCATTGTAGGCTGGAACATGTTCACTGCTGCGCCTGGAGATGCCTGATTGAAGTAAACACCGTTAGGCATTACGAGGATCATAGGCTCTGCCTTGCCTTCTGCGATGAGGTTGTCGAGAATCTGAGTCGCTCTTCCGAGGTCTCCCCATGCATCCTCATCACCGCCTGAACCGTGGAGAAGATAAAGTACAGGATACTTTGTCTTGGTGTTCTTCTCGTAGCCTGCAGGAGTGTAGACTGTCATTCTGCGCTGCATACCGAGTGTAGGACTGTCATACCACACCTTTGATACGTTTCCGTGAGGAACGTCCTGAACCTCATAGTACCATCCCTTGTCACCCTGCTCTGCGCTGAGAGTGAAGATATTTGTCCATGTAGCGATGTCGCGGTTCTGATAGATGTTGGAAGGGTCCATTGCCTTCTGGCCGTCCACATAGAGTGTGTATGAGTAGAGTTCGCCTTCGAGCGGTGCAGATGTGTATGTCCACATTCCGTTCTGCTCTCTGAGGTCCACTCTTGCAGGTATTTCTGCTGTCATTTCCACGCCGTCTCTCATGTAGGTGACCTTCTGTGCAGGGAGGAAGTCTCCGGTGATCTGCACTGTCACAGCCTTAGGGTTATAGTACCTGAATGTAACGCTGTGGTCAGGATTGATTTCAGGAGAAACTATGCCTGTACCGGGGCCGAGTGCCTGCTGTGCGAATGCCGAAAGGCCCACGAGGAGGCTTACGGCTGTCATGATGATTCTTTTCATACTTAAGTCTTAATTTTAGTGTTATACTCACAAAAGTAATAAAAAATTATAAAAATATTCCCTGAATGTGTTTAAATATTTTATGATTTGAAAAGTTTTCATTATTTTTACGAGCGGAAAAATAAAAAATAAACTAATCAACATAAACTGAGCAAGAATGAGACAGTCATGCCCCAAGTCCTGCCCGTCACTTCAGCATCCTGAAGCAGGATTCTACAGAAAGACCTGCAAAGCAGGAGAAGTCATCATAATGGAGAGGAGCCATACAAGCTCCATCGTGTTTGTAACAAAGGGAAGTTGTGTGATAGATTCCAATGAAAGGACAGATTATCATGTAGGTGAGAATCATGTGCTTTTGTGCTATCAGGATTATAATTATGAGTTCAAGGCGGAAACCGATCTTGAACTTGTGGTATGTTATTTTGCTAATCCGGGTGCAGCCTGCAACATGGGTGCGCTTTCAAAACAGTTGAGGAAGAAGACAGATTTCCAGTACGAGTTCAAGGCTCTTCCTTTCTACGAGTCCTTCGAAGAGCATCTTTCGCTCCTCAATAAATACCTTGACAGCGACATCAGATGTGCTCATATGCATCATTCGATGATGGAACTTGTATTCATCAACTTCCGCTTCTTCTACAGCCAGGACGAACAGCTCAATTTCTTCTATAACCTTTTCGGACACACAGTGTCGTTCATCGCTCTTATCGAGAACAACCGTTCGAAGGCTAAGAACCTCAAGCAGCTTGCCGAGATGTGCGGTTACACAATCAACCAGTTCAACGAGATCTTCCGCCGTCATGTTCCGGACAAGACTCCTCGCGAGTGGATCCAGGATTCGAGAAGAGTGGAGATTCTGAACGACATCAAATATACTGACATCCGTCTCTACGACCTTTCTGAGAAATACGGATTCTCGGGTCCGGGTAACTTCTGTGCATATTGCAAGCGTGAGTTCGGAGAACTTCCTTCTCACATCAGAAGAAGGTTCCGCGATACGGGTGACGAAGAATAATGGATATGAAGAAAGATATATTGCATGATGGCGGCGACCCGATGGGGGCCGCCATCTATGATTTTCATAAGAACGGCAGGGCAGGTGTCCTGAAAGTGTATTCGTCGGAATTCGATGATGACGAGATTCCTGTGTGTGACCTTTTCCGTAGTTTCGAGCAGATGCCTGAACTTGAGAAACTCGCTCTGGAAATGGCTGAAGGTGAGATACTTGATGTGGGTGCCGGCAGCGGATGCCATAGTCTTGCGCTTATGGCTATGGACAAGACGGTGAAGGCCATAGACATATCTCCCTTGTCAGTAAGTGTCATGAAGGAAAGGGGAGTGGATGCCGCTCAGGTCAATTTCTATGACGAGTCATATGCCGGTCCTTTTGACACTGTCCTGATGCTTATGAACGGCACTGGCATAATCGGCAATCTTGATAACATTCCTGCATTCTTCGAAAGACTTAAGGCTCTGCTGAATCCTGGAGGATGTGTGCTGATCGACTCGAGTGACCTTCGTTATCTGTTTGAAGAAGAGGACGGTAGCCTTATGATAGACCTCGCTGACGACTATTACGGCCAGTTGGATTATCAGATGGAGTATGTGGGTGCGGTCGACAAAGACCTTGAGGGAATCAAGGGTGAACCGTTCGACTGGCTTTACCTTGATTTCGATTCTCTTGCCTATTATGCCGAGGAATGCGGCTTCAATGCTGAACTTGTCGCTGAAGGCGAGCATTACGACTACCTCGCAAAACTTACTTTGCTATGATGTAGAAACAGGAGGTGGTGAAGAAATTTCTTATATAAGGAATTGAGCGAAGCCCACGGCACAGCCTGCGAGGCGTCAGACCGAATTTTGCTTTATAGTGAGGACTTATCAGCCAGAAAGTCCTCTCTTTTATTTTGTAGCCGGCTCCGAGGCAAAGGTTTTCGAATCTTTCAGGGATCATCTTCGAACGCTTTATGCTCAGAAGTTCTTCGATCTGTGCCGGATTCTCCTTGAACGCCTTGAGCCATGCCTTGTAGAGAGGTGCCGGGAGCAGATGGATGAACGGGAGTTTGCATAAGCGGCTGCGGCAGATCTGCTGGTGGCCTCCGAAAGGCATCTGCCATGCCGGAAAGCCGAAGAATATGATTCCGTCAGGCTTGAGATACAGTTTAGCGCGGGAGAAGAATTCCTCCTTTCCTTCCGGTTCGATATGTTCGATTACGTCGTGGATGAGAATTACATCGTAGCGTTCATCTTCGGCAGGTGGGGTGTCTGTAAGGAAATTCGAGCAGCGGAAATCGCCTTTCGCGCCTCTCTTTTCGAAGAATGCCTTGGCATTCTCGATCTTGTTGGGGGCCAGGTCGAGGCCGGTGACGTGGCAGCCGAGTTCGGCGAACGGCAGGAGGTTACCGCCTTCTCCGCATCCGATCTCAAGGATTCTGCTATGGTTCTCAATTGATTTGCAGGATCTTATGTAGTCGATGTAGAACTCTTTCGAGGTCTGTGCAAGTTCATTGAAATACCTTTCTCTGTCGATGTATCTGCTTTTCTTTTCCATGCTCCGGCAAATTTTGCGCAATTTATATGAAATGCGACTCATTTCCAATTATAATTATATTAAACATTTTGCGTAAGTTTGCACCTTCTATTTTGTTACGGTATGGCGAGTTATCTGCAGATTGAAAACATTTCCAAGAGTTACGGTCCGAAAATCCTGTTCGAGAAGATAGGATTCAATATAAACGAGGGTGACAAGATCGCTCTTATTGCTCCTAACGGCACTGGCAAGACTTCATTGATGAGGATTCTGGCGGGAAAGGACAAGTCCGATTCCGGCGGAAAGATCATGTTCTTGAAGGACATCAAGATAGCCTTTCTGGAACAGGAGTATCCTTTCGATCCGGAAAAGACCATCTTCGACCAGATCATGAGTTCGAGCGGAGAATTCACCAAGGGGCTGGACCAGGAGCATCTCTGGGAGTATGAGCGCAGAGTCGTGAAATTCCTGACCAATTTCAATCTGCCGAATCCCGACCAGCTGATGAAGGAACTGTCCGGAGGAGAGGTCAAGAGAGTGGCGCTTACGCAGATGCTGGCTTCCGAGGCTGAATTCTTCATCATGGACGAGCCTACCAACCACCTCGACATCGACGCGATCGAGTTCCTTGAAGGCTACCTCGGACGTTCCCGCTGCACCTTGCTGATGGTCACCCACGACCGGTATTTCCTCGACAGAGTCTGCAATATCGTCATGGAGATGGACCACGGCGCGGTATATACATATAAAGGTAATTACCAGAACTATCTCGAGAAGCGCGAAGAAAGAATCGCGAATTACAACGCCGAGACTGACAAGGTTCGCAACATTCTTCGTCGTGAACTCGAATGGATCAGAAGCACGCCGTGCGCCCGTACGGGAAAGGCACGCTACCGTATCAACGCCTTCTATGACCTCAAGGACAGAGCTTCGCAGGTATATACGCAGAAGCAGGTGAGCATGGAGGCGATGAAGGGCGCGACGCGTCTTGGAACCAAGATCATCAACTGCAAGGATCTCAGTTTCTTTTACGGAGACAAATGCTATCTCGACGGCTTCACATACAATTTCCAGAGATACGAGAAAGTGGGAATCGTGGGACGTAACGGTGCAGGTAAATCCACCTTCCTGAATATCCTGACAGGCAATTTCACATCGGATATGGTTTCTGTCGATCCGTCTTCGGTAAAGGAGGGCCAGGGCCTGATGACCGGAGTTATCGAAAGGGGAGAG
This sequence comes from Candidatus Cryptobacteroides sp., assembly GCA_045125535.1. GTDB lineage: Bacteria > Bacteroidota > Bacteroidia > Bacteroidales > UBA932 > Cryptobacteroides. Next base: position 3,150 of record JBGVNK010000046.1, on the reverse strand, counting down.
TCGCTGAAGGTGGGATATTATCATCAGAGCGGCATGGCCTTCAATCCGGATGACACCGTGCTTGACATAGTTAATGACACATGGCTGCTGAACCGTTTCCTCTTCCCGCATGAAATGCTCAACAACAAGATCGAGAAACTCAGCGGAGGAGAAAAGCGCAGGCTGTATCTGCTTACCATCCTCATGCAGCAGCCTAATCTCCTGATTCTTGACGAGCCCACCAACGACCTCGACATCGTGACCCTCAATATCCTTGAAGAATATCTAAAAGAGTTCGGAGGTTCCCTGATTATAGTCTCGCATGACAGACATTTCCTTGACAAACTGGTGGATCATCTCTTCATCTTCTGCGGTGACGGAGTCGTGAAGGATTTTGTGGGAAGTTACAGCGAATATCGCGAATATATAAAGGAATATGAGGCTCAGCAGCGTTCGCAGACACGTGCGGAGGAGAAAGCGGCAAAGGAAAAGGCCGCTGCAGCTGCTCCAAAACCTGCAGACATGCCGGCTAAAAAGAAGAAACTGACTTATAAGGAGCAGAAGGAACTTGAGCAGATCGAACGCGATCTTGAGACTCTTGCTGCGGAAAAGGCGGAACTTGAGGCTGCCTTGAGTGGCGGAGACCTGCCTTTTGACAAGCTTCAGGAAGCATCGCAGAGGATCGGTGCCATCATGGAGGAGACTGACGAAAAGGAACTCAGATGGCTCGAACTGTCAGACGGAATCTGATGCTTTACTGACAATATGTCAGTCATTTTCAGGTGGCAGATTATTTGTTATCTTTGCCGCGGCTTTGCAGATAAGATTGTCGAAGCCGATATGTCATGTTGTTGACCATTATATTAGTTACGCTTTTAGCGTTGTTGTTTGAAAGAAAAAAGATAAAGAAATATGTCAAAGGAAAACATAGCAGAAAAGGAAATGAAAGAGGAGACTCCGGTTCAGGAGGAGACTGCAGCGAAGGAAAAGAAGAATAGTTCTAAGAAGGAGTCGAAGAAGGAGAAGGCGAAGATCGAGGAACTTGAGGCCAAGGTTGCAGAACTTGAGAACAAGGTAGCCAAGGACAAGGACGACTATATCCGTCTCATGGCCGAATTCGACAATTTCCGCAGACGCACATCTCAGGAGAGACTCGAGCTTGTAAGCGTGGCTTCGATGGACACCATCAAGGGACTTCTTCCTGTTCTTGACGACTGTGAGAGGGCTCTTGCAGTCCTCAGGGAGTCTAAGGATGCTGATGCTGCCAAGGAAGGAACAGAACTCATCTATCATAAGCTTCTCGCATATCTTCAGAGCAAGGGACTTGCAGTGATCGATGCACTCGGTCAGGATTTCGATACCGATCTCCATGAGGCAGTGGCTCAGTTCCCTGTGCCTGAGGAAGATAAGAAGGGTAAGGTGTTCGATGTCGTACAGACCGGTTATACGCTTAACGGCAAGGTGATCCGTTTCGCTAAGGTTGTAGTTGGTATTTAATTATGGCAAACAAGAGAGATTATTACGAAGTGCTAGGCGTCGATAAGAACGCATCGGCAGACGACATAAAGAAGGCCTACAGGAAAATGGCCGTAAAATACCATCCGGACAAGAACCCGGGAGACAAGGCAGCAGAAGAGAAGTTTAAGGAAGCTGCTGAGGCTTATTCCGTTCTTAGTGACGCCGACAAGAAGGCTCGTTACGATCAGTTCGGACATGCAGGAGTCGAGGGAGCAGGCCCTGACTTCAGCGGTGGCTTCGGCAACCTGAACGACATCCTGAACGACCTCTTCGGAGGAGCGTTCGGCGGCGGTTTCGGAGGCTTCGGTGGTTTCGGAGGTTTCGGCGGTGGCGGACAGCGCCAGCAGCAGAGGGTTTACCGCGGACGCGACATCAGAGTACGCGTGAAACTCACTCTCGAGGAGATTGCTCACGGAGTCGAGAAGGATATCACCATCGAGAAGAGCGTTCCATGCCAAGACTGTGGTGGAAAGGGCGCAAAGAACAGCTCGGACATCAAGACATGTCCTGCATGTAACGGAACCGGTCAGGTGCAGAGAGTCGTGAATTCATTCCTCGGCCAGACAGTGACATATTCTACATGTCAGCAGTGCGGAGGAGAGGGCAAGATCATCACCAACCCATGCCGTACATGCGGCGGAACAGGACTCGTACGCAAGCGTGAGACCGTCAAGGTCAAGATTCCTGCAGGAGTCGAGGCCGGAATGCAGCTTACCGTCCAGGGCGGAGGACATGCAGCCAAGAACAACGGAATCAACGGAGACCTTCTCGTCGTGATCGAGGAGCAGGAGCATCCGAACCTCAAGCGCGAAGGAAACAACCTCTATTATACTAAGGTGGTTTCTCTTCCGGACGCAATCCTCGGAGCCGAGGTTGAGGTTCCATGCCTTGATGGAGCATATAAGATAAAGGTGGAACCGGGTACGCAGTCAGGAACTGTGGTCCGTCTCAGAAACAAGGGACTCCCTACAGTGAACGGCTACGGTGGTACAGGTGATATGTATGTAAAGATCGCCGTGTGGATCCCTAAGAAGCTTGACAAGGATGACAAGGCGGTGATCGAATCACTTCGCGGAAAGGAATCTTTCACCCCTAATCCGAGCAAGGAAGATAAGAATTTCTTCGATAAATTGAAGGGATTGTTTGACTGAAAAGGCTGAAATGCCCCTGTAGAAAGGCTTTTTTTATAAGAAAAGAGAGATTTTTAAAGAAATTTCTTCAAAAAAGTTTGCAGGATTAAAAATAATGTCTACCTTTGCAATCCCATAATCAAAGCAACCTCTTGTGCTGGGTGAGAAAAAACACAATGTTGCCAAAATTTTAAATTTAATACAGAAATGGATCTTATTAAAGTAGTAGAGCAGGCATTCGCAAACGAGAAAGTAGCCAGCTACCCAAAATTCAAAGCCGGTGACACAATCACCGTAACATACAGAATCAAGGAGGGTGACAAGGAGAGACTTCAGAAGTTCAGAGGTACAGTTATCCAGCTTCGTGGAGCATCAGCAAACACCAGAACATTCACAGTCCGCAAGATGGCCAGCGGTGTTGGTGTTGAGAGAATCTTCCCAATGGAGTCACCATTCATCGAGTCAATCGAGCTCAACAAGGTAGGTAAAGTTCGTCGCGCACGTATCTTCTATCTCCGCGAAC
>JBGVNK010000045.1:0-4586 GCA_045125535.1 Candidatus Cryptobacteroides sp. | reverse complement strand
CGGAATCTACCGTCCTCAGGCAATAGATAGTTTTTCATTTCTTTGGTTTTAACGGTTTCTTGGCCCAGAGTTTTTCCTCTTTCATAAGATTCTCCAACTCAACAGTATCCACGAAAGTCAAGCCTCCTTGCTTGATCTTGTTAAGCTCGCCATTCTTGAACATGGAATAAATCTTACTCTGAGACATTCCATAAATTTCGGTAATTCTCTGTACTGGAACCAGATTCTTACCTTTAGACAAGATTTGCTCTGGCATAGCCTCGGCGACTGCACTTTTTACGATAGGAGTAATCAAGTCTGTTAAGAATGACTTGATAGGTTTCAAATTGTCCATGATAGTTCCTAATTTTATTACTAAAACCAGGAGTGGCCACTACCCGCATCAAACCAACGTTTGACACTGCAAATGTATATTGTAAAGTATTGAAAACAATATCCTCACAAATGCAGATTGCAAATGTGAAAGCGCGAAAAAAGGCTCTACGCATGTGCAAGAGCCCATTTAAGTATTTCTATTTTGCAGATGAACTGCAGAAAGTTCTCTATTTGTCTTTCATTAGAACTGGATTCTATACCCAGCAATGCCGGAACTTTTCAAGGTGAGCATATATCCCATAATTGGAAAACATATACGACGGCTTATCGCCTGAAAGATTAAGATCCCGATGGAATCCGTTGCTGCCATTGATCACGAAACATCTGTTCATGACCTTTGCTGAAAGTCCGAACGTCTTCGCGAAAATAGTTGCTTCAACTCGTTCTCCTTTCCAGAGGCTCTTCTTCCTAAAAGGCTTATTGTATAAGATCAAGCTTTCCAACTCAGTATCGGAAACTCCAACAAAGAAATCCCTGAACTCTGATGCCATGCCTCTGAATGGTTTCGCAACACTCGGACGCTTATTGCAGTATTCCTCAAAGCATACCATCAAATCTTTATGGATCTGCTCAAGCTCTAACATCAAAACAAAATACTTCCTCGCAATCCATACATCACGAAACATATCGAATGCCTTTTCAGCGTTCTTGCAGAACATCTCCTCAAATATTCTCAATTGATGTAAAAATACCTTGACGCGTTCCAGATATTCAGCAACCTCAGCCTGCAGCATATTATTCTGCTCGATGTCAAGCCAATGTTCATAAATATATGTCCTTGACCTCATCATCAACGTCCCTACGTTCGAAAATTCGGACTCAATATCATTAACCTGGTTAGCAAACCCAAAATGGCCCCTGCTTTCAGCAACTCCGTTACTCCAAAAACCAACAACCCCAGCCATGGCGCTCGCCACGGTCTGGGTTGTCGCTAATGTCTGTCTTAAGATATCCATAGAGAGTACTAATCGAAATAGTTGTACTTGTCAGTGATCTTCTCAATGATATCCAACTTATCAGCCTTGATATATTTCTTGAGCATCACAGGAGTTGTATGGCCGGTGATCTTCATGATATCGTACAGATCCATTCCGCTCAAATACATCAACGTGGCTCCTGTTCTACGAGCTGTGTGAGTGTGAACCAAATCCCATTTCGGATAACGGTTCCTGACAGGGGTGCCGCCCTTGGTCTCCAGAATCTCCACACTTTCAGTCAAGCCAGCCTCTTTGCAGATATCCTTCAAATAACGATTGATGACCTGATCCTCAAGATGGGGGAGGCAATAATCATATTTCTCAAGAATACCCTTTAACTCCGAACTGACCGGAATACTTACCTGAGCTCCAGTCTTCTTTTGAATAAGACTGATATACATAATCTCCTTGGTACGGATCTCTGCTTTAGTCTGACCTGGATTCTCCGGATCCGGAACATCCTCAATCCATCTTTTAGTATGAGTATAAATCTGCTCCTTAGTAATATAATTATAGTCAGACACTCGCTGAGCTGTCCATACACCAACCATAAAAATATCTCGTGCCTGATCATGACCAATGCCATGCTTGCTCAAGTCAGCCTTCATAATCTTATCCAAATCCTCACGAGTCAGATAAATGCTTTCAGTCTCTATCCTGGTACCCTTGAACTTCTTGTCCTTCCAGATAGAATTAGAATGAAGCCCCTCGCTTTCCGCAATAGAAAGAATATTCTTCAGTGTCCTGATACACTTGCCGGTAGTATTGACATTGTACGCTTCCTTAAGAACAGTTCCCTTTTTATCTTTTATCTCCGCCTTGAGATAAGAAGTAAAGTCGTGATAGAACTGCATATCGATGTCACCGAAATTATATTCTTTCTTCTTGTATTTGCAGAATCTTTGAAACTGCACAAGAGCCTGCTTTACTGAACGCACTGTGTTAGGGGAGAAGTTAGTACCCCTCTCAGTCTGCCTTGCTCCGGACTTAATCTCAGTAACATATTTGTCAATAAACTGAACGAGAGTGATCTTTGCCTTTTCTGCCGCCTGACGCTCCGCCTCCTCCTTTTCCTTTCGCTCTCTCTCCATCTCTTCACGATAGACAATCTCTCGAACCAACTCACGAACTTCGTTAGCATTTAATACCGTTCCGTTCTTAAACATACCATCAATAGTCCTCCTGATCTCAGTCGCAGAATTAAGGATACGCATAATGTCCCCATTCTTCGAATATCTATCAAGAGCCTTCTCGTCATTACGCTTCTCCCAAATGCTAGCATTGATATACAAGCCAGTTGCCTGTCTAATGTGAGTCTTGGACTTCCTGTCCTGAATACTGATAAAAATCTGCGCTAATCCATCTTTGTTGATAGCGCCAAGTTGCATAGTAGCTGCCATAATATATGTTTTTAATACCTGCTGCAAATGTAACAATAAATATTAAAAACATTGCTACAACCTTGTTACAAATTTAGGAAACTATCGCAAACTATTGGATAATCCTCTTTTTCATATATTGATTATCAGAGTGTTAGCCTATAATGTTCTGCAAACCTTTCTTCAAATGTCGTTCCGGTGGCACCACAGAAAACTTCAGCAGAAGCAATTCTGTTGAAGTTTTTTCGTATAGGTGTGCCTTAACTATGCCTGACTTGAGAGGCGCATCTTGACTACTTGAAAACCAGCGTGAACACCGTGGCCTTGTCGTCGCTGCGGGTGAGGTTGAGGTTACCGTTGTAGAGGCGCATAATCTGGCGGGAGAGGCTCAGGCCGATGCCGGTGCCGTCCTGTTTGGTTGTGTAGAATGGAACGAAGATTTCATCTTGGCTTTCCTTGCTGATCGGGCGGCCGTCGTTGATTACGTTGATGATGATGTGTTCGTGGTTGTTGATTTCGGCTGTGATCTCTATCTTCTTCGCTTCAGCCTGGATAGCGTTCTTTACAAGGTTTATAAGAATCTGCGTGATCTGTCCTTCGTCTGCATATAGAAGCACGTCGTCGGATTTTTCGGTAAAGGTGCATGCCGCGCCTGATGCCAGTGCCTGTTCGCGAGTGAGGTTGATGACTCTGTCGGCCAGTTCCTTGAAATAGAACGCCTTTTTAGAAGGCATGGCGACGCGTGTGAGGTTGCGGTAGGTGTCCACGAACTTTATCAGTCCGCGTGAGGACTGGGAAATGGTGTTCAGGCCGTTCTTGACCTCTCCATCCACGTTGTCGAACTTGAGCAGGGTTTCGCTCAGCGATGCGATAGGGGTGACGGTGTTCATGATCTCATGCGTGAGCACTCGAATGAGTTTTGACCATGACTCCTGTTCGTTTTCCGCAATTTCTCTGCTTATGTCGTTGAATGCGATGATTCTGACCTGATTCTTGCCTATCCTGGCTGATGATGCCGTCATGGATATCGTCATTTTTCCGCTCTCGTTGTAGTAGCTTGTCTTTTCCTCTACTCCGTCAGTTATGTGTTGGAAGATCTCATAGAGGGATTCGCTGATTGTGCGGAGTTGACGGATGTGACCGAGTGTAGCGATGCCGAGAAGGGCGAGAGCGGTATTGTTGCAATAACTTACCTGTCCTTTTTCTTCTATGACGACAATACCGGTCTTTACATGATCAAGCATGAGTCCGAAATACTTTTCCTGCTCGTTGATCTCGCGTCTTTCCTTGTCGAAGATTCCGCGAAGACGGTTGAGGGTGCTGTTGAAGCAACGGCCTATGATCCGGTTCTCGTCGAATCTGAAGTTCAGTTCCTTATCTTCAAGCGCATCAAGCATATACGCTACTTTGCGCCTCATCTTTCGGGATGTGAGCAAAGACGTTATCACAGCAGTGACTGCCACTGTCGCGATTATGATAGATATGATGTGAAGATCGGGCATCTGTGCGATTCCTCATCAAGTAGGGAATGAACTTGCAGGTTGTCTAAATGTTATACTTCTTCAGTTTTGCATATAAAGTAGGACGGGAAATCTCCAGCGACTTGGCCACCATCGAAAGGTTTCCGCCGCATTTGGCCATGGCCGCGCGGATAGCCTTCTCCTCTGTCTCTTCAAGCGTGTCGTTTCCTGACATTTCCATAGAGCCTGACTGCTGCGGCATCTGAATGTCGATGTCATCTGCGCCGAGTAGTTCGTTGTCGGAAAGAATGACTGCCTTTTCGATGCAGTTCTGAAGCTCTCTGATGTTTCCGCTCCAATTGTGGCTGAGGAGTTTCTTGACGGCTTCAGGGGTA
>JBGVNK010000044.1:0-27756 GCA_045125535.1 Candidatus Cryptobacteroides sp. | reverse complement strand
TAGCGTTCATCCTGAGCCAGGATCAAACTCTTCATTGTATAATTTCTATATAATTCTTAGCTTGTCACTGACACTTCTAATTCTTACAAAAGAATTAACGCTTCTCGATAAATTGTATTTCTCGGTACTTGCTTCTTGTACAGTTTTCAGTCTTTTCAATGAACTTCCTAAACCCTCTTTCGAGGACCCGTTTTTCGAACGGGGCTGCAAAGGTACGCATTATTTTTAAACTTCCAAACTTTTTGTGAAAAATTTTAAAAAAAACTTTTCGTCCGTCAGTTTTCTGCGTCAGTCTTCTAAAGAACTTCCAGCCTTTCAGCCGTCCCGTTTTTCAAAGGGAGTGCAAAGGTACGACTTTTTCTCTAACCTCCAAATTTTTTCGTAACATTTTTTGACTTTTTTCGCAGATTTTTCAACGCAAAACAGCACAAATATTGATTATCAACAGATTAGCATTGTAATGATTTTTCAATAAATTTTAGAAGTTGTTTAAATTTTTATCATTTTAAATTTTATGATGGATTTTCGAGTAGATTTTTTCTGTTTTCTGAGGAGGATAGCGGTGCTATCTGACGAGGAAAAGAGGAAAAATATGCCGAAAAGACGCATAAAAGTCAAATGAGAAATCCTCAGCTTCAGCAATTTTTTTTCGTAGAAAAATTTAAACAGCTTCTTACAGAACTGCGCCAACTCAAAAAACAAGTAGGATACTGAATAAATATCAGCATCCTACTTATATTATATATGTAACACTTCTCCTGAACGGAGCGGCAGTTACAATATTAGAAATTGAATCTTACGATAGACTGGATACGGTTGTTTGCCACCCAATGAAGATTCTCTGTTGCGAGACCTTTATTATTGAATGTCTCACCATACTGAACAGCTGTATACTGGTACTCGAGGCCGACAGTAAGCTTGCCGAAGTTATAGACCACCTCAGGATTGATTCTGTATATCTGATTGAGGTTCGCAAATCCGTTCTTGTTGAAATAGATGTTGCCTGCAGTAACAGGATGACCTGAAGCACCGTCTGCAAGTCCGAAGTTCTTAGCATATCCAAGAAGAAGTACTCCCTGCCATTTCTTGCCATATGACATGCAGAGCCATGAAGAAGAGTTACGAAGCGGCGCATAGTTCCAGCTTCCGTCCTCATTCTCACTGATCTTTGCATAACCGCTCATGATTCCGATATGCTCACCGGCAGTAGCATAGATTGTCTTAGCCTTCAATGTGAAAAGATTCTTTGTATACTGGAGATACATGAAAGGAGATGCTGTTGTTATTCTGTCTGAAACCTTCACAGTAACGCCAGCCGCGTTCTGTCCCTGAACACGCGGCTTGATGCTGAGAACATCAACTCCGACTCTTCCGAGGAAACCGCCATTCTTATATGTCACGCCTGCATAGAATTCAGGAATTCCCGAGTATTTCATATAATCGGCAACGCTACCGCTTGGACCGTTTGATGTGTACTGCTGCTGCCAGAGAGCCGCACCTGTAATCACCCAGTTGCTTCCGAGGTTAGCATCCATCTGCACGAGAGGGGTTCTTGAGAACGGAGCGAAAGGAGCGGCAACCTCAAGACTGAAAACCTGCGGATGATCTGCACCCATAGGATGCCATGCCTGACCGATCTTAAGACCTACTGAGGCCTTCTGGTCACCTGACATAGGAAGGTCTTTCCAGGTGATTGTTGCATAAGCCTGACGAAGTCTCATCGCAGCAGTTCCGGTCACGGATGTTGCAGAAGGAAGACCGACATTGTTGGATGCCTTTGAAAGACCGCTATAGAAATCCGCCTCAACCTTTGCACCGAGATGAACGTTACCTATATAATATCCGCTCACATCAACACCCACACGTGAAGTGAGAGCAAGGAAACGGAATGACGACTGAGCATTGAGGTCTTCACCATTCTCGTTAAGCTTCACATCCTTAGGAATATAGTTGAAGAGGTCGCCTGTACCGGATACATTCTCACGAGAGTCGTATGTAAAATAATTCCTTATGAATCCGTAGAACTTGAAATGGTTCTCGAGATGCTGCTTCACTTCTGAAGTCTGTTCTGCTGACTTGTCAGCGGCCTGTGCAGAGATTGCGAAAAGCGAAAGAAGGCCCGCTGCAAGAATCAGATAAAAATGTTTCATAGTACCTTATATTTAAAATTTCGTTATTATATCCCCCGCCAAACTCGGGATGACTATAAAAATGCGGGTCGCCCGAAAGCGACCCGCAAATATAATAAATGTTTCAGAATTAGAATCCGATAAAGATAAGCATTCCGTATCCGAGAACGAAACCTACTACTCCGAGAATGATTCCGACTGTCGCCATCTGCTTTGTCGTGATCATACCGGTCGAATGCGCAAGAGCATTCGGTGGTGTAGATACAGGAAGACACATTGCAATAGATGCTGAGATTGCGATACCTACGATCATTGCAGGTACTCCACCCATATTCTCGAAAGAAGGGTTTCCTGCCATTGCCTTACCGACAACGATAAGGATCGGAACCACAAGATTGGCAGCTGCTGAGTTTGAAATAAAGTTCGAGAGGAAGTAGCAGATGAATCCTCCTACGAGCATCACGATAATAGCATTCCAGCTTGCGAAAGGAATGATCTCGATGAGTCTTGTTGCAAGGCCTGTCTGGTTGAGAGCGGTACCGAGAGCAAAACCTCCTGCAACCATCCAGAGGACAGCCCAGTTGATGTGTTCGAGGTGACGTGCCTTAAGGATACCAGTAGCAGAGAATACTGCAAAAGGAATCATTGCAACGATGTTGGAGTTGACCCCGAAGACACTTTCTCCTACCCAAAGAATGATGGTCAATGCAAATGTAACCCAGACAACATATTTCTGGAATGGAGTCACCTTTACCGGTGCACCTTCGATCTTAAGTTCGATGGTCTTTGCCTTGAACGGATAGAGCTTGGTCAGAAGAACCCATGCAATAAGAAGCATTACGATAACAAGCGGAACCATCCTGAGCATCCATCCTGCAAATGTGATGTTGTAGCCTGCCTCCTGAAGAGCTCCGAGAGCAATGGCATTAGGAGGAGTACCGATAGGTGTACCCATACCACCGAGGTTCGCAGCGATAGGGATTGCAAGTGCGAGAGAGATTCTTCCGCCGCCGTCCTTAGGCAATGTTGCGAGCACAGGTGTGAGGAAGGTGAGCATCATTGCTGCTGTCGCAGTATTACTCATGAACATCGAGAATAATCCGATTACAAGAAGGACTCCGAGAAGAACTGTCTTAGGATTCTTGCCGAATGGCTTGAGCATGACTTTCGCCAGCTGGACATCAAGTCCGACCTTAGTGGCAGCAAATGCAAGGACGAATCCTCCGAGGAAGAGCATGATGACAGGATCTGCAAATGCAGCCATCACATCCTTGTAATTTGTAAGTGCGCCTACGTTTTCCTTAGCGATAAGGAAACCGAGACCTTTATTGGATGTGGTAAGAAGAATGGCTACGATGGCCACTACCGAAGTGGTCCATGTAGGGATCACTTCCAGAATCCACATCAATGCTGTAAATACGAAAATTGCAATTACTCTCTGCTGAGTCAAGGTGAAAAGCGGCTCCGCAGTCACCGGATCAACTCCAAAGAAAGAAGTCGGCACCAAGGCCAGGAAGAAGGTCACGATGCAGACACCTAGAAAACAAAGGCATCTCTTCAGATTCATCGGATGACCTAAAAATGGAAAATAGGACATGATTGATTATAGTTTTAGTTTATTAATCGGCATTAAAGTGTAAAGTTCGAGATTTTATTTATAAAAAACAAGAGGACAATCTGTCGATTGCCCTCTTGAAAAATATATTTTGGGTTTTATTAACCGAAGAATCCTGTTGATCCGAGTACGATAAGCATAATGTAACCGAGTACGAGACCGAGGACACCCATGATGAGACCGGTCTTGACCATCTCCTTCTGCTCGATCATACCTGTTGATGCAGCAATTGCATTCGGAGGTGTAGAGATCGGAAGTACCATACCGAGTGACGAACCGATAGCCACACCGACGAGAAGAGTTGAAACTCCTCCGAGCGGTACGAGGTTAGCCGAAACTGCTGCACTTGCGCCGACTGCTGCAAGGATAGGCACGAGGAGTGACGCTGTTGCAGTGTGCGAAATGAAGTTCGCCATTGCGTAGCAGATGAGACCGGAACCGATAACCATGACAAGTGCAGGCCATGAACCGAATGGAATTGCATCGATGAGAGTCTGTGCAAGACCTGTCTCCTGAAGAGCCACACCGAGAGCGAAACCTCCGGCTACCATCCAGAGAACAGACCAGCTGATCTCCTCGAGATCACGTTTTGTGAGCACACCGATGATCGCGCAGACTCCGACAGGAAGCATTGCAACTACGTTTGCATTTACACCTGTAGCCTTGTCAAGAACCCAAAGAAGGACTGTGCAGATGAATGTGATGTAAACGACGACCGATCTCCAGTCTTTCTTGAGCTCACCCTCGATATTGAGATTGATTTCCTTAGCCTTGAATGGGAAGAGCTTGAGGAGCATGATCCATGCAAGGAAGAGAAGGAGAAGGGTGAACGGAATCATGAACAACATCCACTGACCGAATCCGATATTGATGCCGATTTCTTCCATATACTTGAGTGCAATGGCGTTCGGAGGTGTACCGATAGGGGTACCCATACCACCGACATTGGCAGCGATAGGAATAGCGAGCGCGAGAGCGGTCTTACCCTTTCCGTCCGCAGGAAGTGCCTTGAGGACAGGTCCGAGGAATGTGAGCATCATCGCAGCTGTAGCTGTGTTGCTGAGGAACATAGAGAATACACCGGTCACCATGAGGAAGCCGAGAAGCACCCACTTAGGGTTCTTGCCGAAAGGCTTGAGCATCACACGTGCAAGGAAGAGGTCGAGACCTGTCTTGGATGCTGCGATAGCGAGCACGAAACCTCCGATGAAGAGCATGATGATAGGGTCCGCAAAGCAGTGGAGGAGAGACTTATAGCTTGTCTGAACTCCGAGGACATCTGCAGGGGCATTCTCAAAGAACACCAGACTACTGTTGGATGTTGCGAAAAGCAGAAGCACAACCACCATAACTGAAGTAGTCCAAGCTGGGACAGCTTCAAAGAGCCACATGAGGATGGCGAAAAGGAAGATAGCTAGTGTACGCTTCTGGATGATGGTCATACCGACAATCCAGTTTTCTACAGGAAGGCACCATACGACGATAGCCGCAACGATAGCAATGATAAGACGGATCGCTCTTGATACGGTCTTGTCATCATTGTTTCTGTGCGCCTTCTTCCAATTGTGATATGCCTCAACGAGGTCATAACCAGGGAAAATCTTAAACATATCTTGTTATTTTAAAATAAAAATTTGCGCTCGTTTTTGAAAACGGGCGCAAATTTAGTCTTTATTTATAATAAAGCAATCAAAAAATCGCTTAAATTATACCCTGCTCGAGCATTGCCTGTGCAACCTTCATGAAGCCTGCGATGTTCGCACCCTTCACATAATTGATGTAACCGTCAGGCTGAGTACCATACTTCACGCAAGCCTCGTGAATGTTTGACATGATTGCGTGGAGTTTCTCGTCAACCTCTGCAGGGCTCCAGCTGATGTGCATTGCGTTCTGAGTCATCTCGAGACCTGAAGTAGCTACACCACCTGCGTTCACAGCCTTACCTGGAGCGAACATGATGCCTGCCTTCTGGAATGCTGCGATAGCCTCTGGAGTACATCCCATGTTTGAAACCTCGGCTGCAAGCCATGTACCGTTTGCGAGGAGTTCCTCTGCGTCAGCACCAGTAAGCTCGTTCTGGAATGCACAAGGCATAGCGATGTCACACTTGATGCTCCAAGCCTTCTTGCCTGGGTAGAATGTTGCTGAAGGGAACTTCTCAGCAAAAGGAGCGACAACGTCGTTGTTTGAAGCGCGGAGCTCGAGCATGTATGCGATCTTCTCTGCGTTCATTCCCTCTGGATCGTAGATTGCTCCGTCAGGACCTGAGATTGCGATGACCTTTGCACCAAGCTCTGTAGCCTTTGTTGCAGCACCCCATGCTACGTTACCGAAGCCTGAGAGAGCAATAGTCTTGCCTGCGATCTCCTTGCCTGCCATCTGAAGCATATGCTGTACGAAATAAACTGCACCGAAACCAGTAGCCTCAGGACGGAGGATTGAACCGCCCCAGGTAAGGCCCTTACCTGTGAGGACTCCTGTGTTGTACTGCTGAGCGAGCTTGCGGTACATACCGTCGAGGTATCCGATCTCACGTCCGCCTACTCCGATGTCACCTGCAGGAACATCCTGATCAGGACCGATCACCTTCCAGAGCTCAAGCATGAAAGCCTGGCAGAAGCGCATGATCTCAGCGTCTGACTTACCCTTAGGGTTGAAGTCTGAACCACCTTTGCCGCCACCCATAGGAAGAGTTGTGAGGGCATTCTTGAAAGTCTGCTCGAAACCGAGGAACTTAAGGATTGAAGGGTTCACTGAAGGGTGGAAACGGAGACCTCCCTTGTATGGACCGATAGCAGAGTTGAACTGCACTCTGTAACCTGTGTTGGTCTGAACCTCACCATTGTCATCTACCCATGTAACCTTGAATGTAAGGATACGCTCAGGTTCTACGATACGCTCGACGATCTTGGCTGCCTCGAACTCAGGGTGCTGGTTGTAAACTTCCTCGATAGACTCCAATACTTCGTGTACAGCCTGGAGATATTCCTTCTCGTAAGGGTACTTGGCCTGGAGTTTGGCCATCAATTCATTAGTGTTCATTGTTATGTGTTATAAATTGGTTATTTCACTTCCCATGTCGAACCGCTGCGGAGCAGGTCGTCAACACACTGGATCTTTGATTTCGCCTTCACTTCTGCCACCTGATCACGCACTCCGTCATCATAGGTTGTCTCCTTGACATCGCGGATCACACCGAGAGCAACAGGAAAATCAGGATATTTCATGTCTGCAAGCATCATGTGGATGCCGACATTCTCAGAATGAGCGTCATGTACGAGGATATCGTCCTCTGTGATGCCATTCTCTCCGATTGTCACCACTCTGAGACCCATGCCGTCAAGCATAATACCCTTGTCGCGGTTCTTTCCGAAGATCATCTTCTCTCCGTGACGGAGAATGATGGTCCTGTCTGCACGATGCTCCCTGTCAGCGATGAGCTTATGCGCACCGTCGTTGAAGATAACGCAGTTTGTAAGCATCTCCATTACTGAGCATCCGTCATGCTCCGCTGCAGCAAGCATGATCTCCGAGTTGAGCTTGAGCTCAGAATCGAGGCTTCGGGCGAAGAATGTTCCCTTCGCGCCGAGAACGAGACTGCCAGGATTGAAAGGATGTTCTACAGTTCCGTAAGGTGAAGTCTTTGTCACTGCACCGAAACGAGATGTAGGAGAATACTGTCCCTTGGTGAGACCATAGATCTGGTTATTGAAAAGGATGATGTTGATGTCAACATTCCTTCTGATCGCATGTATAAAGTGGTTACCACCGATGGCAAGAGCGTCACCGTCACCACAAGCCTGCCATACTGTAAGGTCAGGATTTGCGACCTTGATACCTGTCGAGATGGCGGTAGCACGGCCGTGGATGCTGTGGAAACCGTATGTGTTCATATAATAAGGAAGACGTGAAGAGCAACCGATACCGGAAACCACCACATATCTTTCCTTGCTGTAGCCCAAAGCTTCTGTCACATCAGGAAGGGCTCTCTGAAGAGCTGCAAGCACACCGTGGTCACCACATCCGGGACACCATCTTACTTCCTGGTCACTTTTGAATTCCTTGAATGTATATCTTGGCATAACTGTTTCTTTTCTGATCCCCGGTCAAGCCGGGGATGACGGTTAGAGATTTTCCTTGATGGCTGCTGAAATTTCCTGAACAAGGAACGGCTGACCCTGTACCTTGTTATACTGCTCATACTTGAACTGCGGGAGTCTGCCTCTGAGATAGTTCACGAACTGTCCGCTGTTGAGCTCGCATACGAGAATCTTGTCGAATTTCGAGAATACTTCCTCTGTGTTCTTTGGAAGAGGGAGGATATAGTCGAAGTGAGCGAAGCTTACATCAATACCCTCTGCACGGACTTCCTGAACAGCAGAAAGAAGATGACCGAAGGTTCCGCCCCAGCCTACAACGAGAAGCTTGCCGCTTTCAGCGCCGTTGACTTCAAGTTCAGGAATATAGTTCGCTACACGCTCCACCTTCTCTGCACGCTCGCGAACCATCAACGCGTGGTTCTGAGGATCTGATGAGAGAACGCCTTCGTGAGTCTTCTCAAGACCACCGACACGGTGCTCGCATCCTGCCATTCCCGGAACCGCCCACTTGCGTGCAAGTGTCTCAGGGTCTCTCTGGAAAGGCTTGTATTCTGTGTTCGGCTGAGCAAACGGAGGTACGATCTTCGGATAATCCTTCATTGAAGGGATGAGCCATGGCTCCGAACCGTTTCCGAGGAATCCTTCTGTGAGAAGAAGTACAGGAGTCATATGCTCGAGGGCGATCTTTGCCGCATTGAATGCCGCATCGAAGCAGCCTGCAGGTGAATGTGCCGCCATCACTACCATAGGGCACTCTCCGTTACGTCCGTAAAGCGCCTGGTTAAGGTCGGTCTGCTCTGTCTTTGTAGGGATACCTGTAGAAGGACCGGCACGCTGTACATCAACGACTACGAGCGGAAGTTCTGTCATCACCGCAAGACCGAGAGCCTCAGACTTGAGTGAAAGGCCTGGACCTGAAGTTGTAGTCACGGCAAGATTACCGGCAAACGCCGCACCGATTGCTGTACATACACCTGCAATCTCATCCTCCGCCTGAAGTGTCTTGGCACCGAGGCTCTTGTGGACTGCAAGCTCTTCAAGAATACCGGTTGCAGGGGTGATAGGGTACGAACCGCAGAAGAGCGGAAGATTCGCCTTCTCTGCTGCTGCGAGAAGTCCCCATGCTGTTGCCTGGTTACCTGTGATGTTTCTGTAGAGGCCCTTAGGCTGGTGAGCCGGCTCGATATTGTATGTATTTGGAATCGCCTGGATATTGGCTGCATAGTTATATCCGTCCTGAAGCACCTTCTTGTTAGGGGCTATCATCTCCGGCTTCTTCTTTCCGAATTTACGCTCAAGATACTGGAAGATATATTCCATCGGACGGTTGTAGATGTAGCATGCCATACCGAGGGTGAACATGTTCTTGCACTTCTCGATGCTCTTTCTGTCGAGACCGCTGTCCTTCAGACTCTCATGTGTGAGGGTCGTGATAGGGGCGATGATGATTGTCCTGTCCTCGATATAGAGCTCCGCGATAGGATCGCTCTTGAGACCGGCTCTCTTCAGACCTTCTTCGTCAAAAGTGTCAGAATCGATGAGAACCATCGCAGTTCTCTTGAGCCACTTTGCATTAGCCTTGAGCGCTGCAGGGTTCATCGCCACAAGAAGGTCACAGAAGTCACCCGGGGTGGTGATATGTTCGCTTCCGATGTGTACCTGAAATCCGGATACTCCTGAAACGGTTCCGTGTGGTGCGCGGATTTCTGCAGGATAGTCCGGGAATGTTGAAAGTTCGTTACCAAAGATTGCAGACATGTCAGCAAAAAGAGACCCGGTGAGCTGCATACCGTCTCCCGAATCTCCTGCGAATCTGATTACAACATCTTTAGTATCAATAACCTTATGTTGCATACCGTGTTATTAATAGTTTTAAACTAAAAGTTAAGATTTTGATACAAATGTATGCAATTTTCCCGAATGTGGCATACTAATTTATAGTTTTTTATAAACAAAAAGATGGCAGGCCACACAGTGGTCTGCCATCCTATTATGTTTCAATGATTTTACTGAGCCTGAGCAGCCTGCTGCTTAGCCATGATCTCTGCCTGAAGAGCCTCGAGAGTTCTTCCCTCAGGAATGTTGAGAGCAGTGCGAGCCTCTGATGTAAGGTCGAGGCACTGTGCCGGATCGATGTAGATCACCGAGCTCTTCTCGAGAACTACAGCAACTCCCTTTGCCTTAGCAAGGTCATTGATGGTCTTCTGTGCCTTCTCTACGATAGGTGCCTGAAGAGTCTGCTGAAGCTGATTGATCTCAGTGGCGAAGCTCTGCTGAGTCTGCTCGAATCTTGCCTGAATCTCTGTAATTTCAGCTTCCTTGCTCTGACGGATAGCAGGAGTCCATGTCTCAGCCTTCTGCTGATACTGCTGATATTTAGTCTGGAGTTCCTCATACATAGACTGAAGAATCTCGTTCTGAGTCTTCTCATTCTCCTCGAGGGTAGCTCTTGCCTCATCCATCTCCGGCATGAGCATGATTACCTCGTTGAAGTCAACGTATGCGATCTTTGATTCCTGTGCTGTTGCAGCGAGTGACACAAGAGCCATTGCTGCGATGATGATAATCTTTTTCATATAAGTACTTTAAAATTTAATATTCTAGAACTGCTGTCCGATCACGAAGTGGAACTGGCTGCCGCCATTGCCGTCATGGTTGTCGAAACCGTATCCCCAGTCAACTCCGAGAAGTCCGATCATAGGAAGGAATACTCTCACACCGACACCGGCCGACCTTCTGATCTGGAACGGATTGAACTTCCTGATGTCCGCCCACGCATTACCACCTTCAAGGAAGAGGAGGGCATAGATTGTAGACTGCGGCTGGAGGATCAGAGGATAACGGAGCTCGACAGTGAACTTGTCGTAAACGTTACCTGAATAATAGTTTCCGGTCGAATAATCAGAGTCTGCAAGTGGTGTAAGAGAGTAGTTCTCATAACCACGGAGAGAAACAATCTCCGATCCGTATGTATCGTAGCCGGACATACCGTCACCACCGACGCGGAAGCCTTCAAACGGTGAGTATCCCCATTTTCTGTTATAGTATCCGAGGTATCCGAACTGAGCACGTGCCATCAGGACGAGGTCTCCGACAAGCTTGGTATAAAGAGCACCCTTGAATGTCCACTTGTGGTACTCGATCCATCTGTATCGGTCCTGCGAAGTCTGGAAGTTGTAGTCGATCTCCCTAGGGTCAGACACCCTTGTCGGATTTCCATCCGCATCAAGTCTTCCGTAGTCCTTCTTTCTGAGAAGAGAGTAAGGAGGAGTGAACTGGAGGGCGAAACTGAAATCAGAACCCATACGCGGATAGATCTGCTGGTCTGTAGAGTTTCTTGACAAGCTCAGAGTGTAGCTCAGGTTGTGTGACAGACCTGTATCGAACAGGAAGTTGTAAGGCCAGTCCTGAAGCTTGTATGTCTGCCAGCTGAGCTGGTTGTAGAGCACGAAATAGTTGTCCGGCCACTTGAGTCTGTTACCAAGTCCCGCTGCAAAACCATAAACCTCCATATACTGCTCGTTGTTCAGGATGTTGAAGTAGAGGTTAGACATGGTCTGACGGGTGTAGTAGAGCGACATGCTGAGGGATGTCGGCTTCTTTCCGAAGAGCCATGGCTCAGAGAAACTTGCAGAAAGGCTGGTATAATATGTACCGTTGGTCTGGAACCTGATGGAAAGATTCTGTGCATCTCCAAGAGGTACAGGACGCCATGCAGTCTTGTCAAAGAACCTTCTTGTCGAGAAGTTGTTGAAACTTACACCGACAGTAGCCACGAATGTGTTTCCGCCCCATCCTCCTGAGAGTTCGAGCTGGCTGGATGGTTTTTCTGTCACATTATAGACAAGGTCAACGGTGCTGTTCATCGGATCCTGTATGATAGAATATCCGGTGTTAGGATCGGTGATCGCTTCCGGATCGAACTGACCCATAGATGCAATCTCACGGATAGAACGCTCAAAGGCGGTCTGAGTGAAAAGATCACCAGGTCTTGTGAAGAGCTGACGACGGATAACCCTTTCGTTTGTGAGGTCGTTACCGTTGATGATGATGTTGTTCAATGTCGCCGGCTTTCCTTCCACGACGCGGATCTCCACATCCACAGAGTCACCCTCGATATTGAGCTCTACAGGCTGGACATTGAAGAACAGGTATCCGTTGTCACGATAAAGAGTGGAAACGTTTCCTTCAGTCTCCTTGCCGCCGCCATAAAGACGCTTCTCCATTGTAACTACATCATACACATCACCCTTGTTGATCATGAGGATCTCGTTCAAGCCCTGAGATGTGAATACAGAGTTACCTGTCCAGGTGATGTCACGGAAATAATACTGCTTTCCCTCATCGATCTCAAAATCGATCTGGAGACGACCCGGCTCGACATAATACATCGTATCCTTAACGATCCTGGCATCCCTGTAACCGGCCTCGTTGAACACGCTTATGAGTGCCTTCTTGTCGTTGATATATTCTGTTTCATTGAATTTCTTGGAACTGAAGAAATTCATCAGTCGGCCATCTCGGGTCTTCTTCATCGAACGGACCATCTTCGACTCCTTCACATGGTCTGCACCCTTGAATGTAATGGTCTTGATCTTCACCTTCTCTCCCCTGTCGACAGCAAACTGCACTCTGATGGCACTGCGCACCATTGTGTCACGCTTGGTATTGACATCGACAGCTACATTGAGGAAGCCTTTTTCCTTATAATATCTCTTGATGATGTCAGTCGCAGTCTTTGCAACATATTCCGAGAACTCGCTTCCTCTTCGGAAATTCAGTCTCTCTCTAAGTTCCTTTTCCTCACCGCTCTTCACTCCGCTGAATGTCCAGCGCGAAACGCGCGGTCTCTCGATCACGCTGATCTTGAAGAACGCAGTGTCGCGGGAAGGAGCGATCGAATCGATTGCAAGGGTCACATCTTCGAACATCCTCTGAAGCCAGAGTCTCTTCACGATAGAAGACAGGTCATCACTCGGAACGGTCACTTCCATTCCTTCCTGAAGACCAGCAATCTGAAGGATCTGCTGCTCAGAGACATGCTCTCTGCCCTCTACGCTCACCCCACCGACTATATATTTCTTTGGACTGTTGTAGTCGACCACCACATTCTTTCCAGACTGTTGTGCCCACATCGGCGCAGCCATCATCAACAGAAATGCGATATAGACTATACGACTGATTCTCATCATTATGTTCTTAAATTCAAAACCGCAAATATAATGCTTTTATTTGACTTTACCATAGCGACGGTCGCGTTTTGCATATGATTCCAACGCGGCACGATACTCTTCCTTTCTGAAATCAGGCCATAATGTATCCACGAAAAGGAACTCTGAATAAGCTCCCTGCCAGAGAAGATAATTACTGATTCTGTTTTCTCCTGATGTACGAACGATGAGGTCCGGGTCAGGAATACCCGCTGTCACAAGATACTTGTCGAAGCATTCAACACCTGCTGTCATAAGTTCTTCACGCTTCTCAGGGCTTTCCATCATCTCTATAGCCATCTTCCTGGCAGCCTGAAGAATATCCCATTTTCCACTGTAACTGAGGAAGACAATGAGAGTGAGAGTGTCATTATGGGCAGTTCTGGCCATGCATGAATCTATCACATCATTGAGTTCCTTGTCGAGACGTTCACGGTTGCCGAGAACCATGAAACGCACACCGTTTCTGTCAAGAGAATCCATTTCCGCAGCCATAGCCTTGACCATCAGCCCCATCAGAGCCAGAACCTCTTCCTGAGGACGGTTCCAGTTCTCTTCCGAGAATGCATATATAGACATGTATTTCACTCCGAACTCAACTGAAGCCTCAACGCAGGCCCTGACGCTTTCCACGCCTTCGAAGTGTCCATAGACTCTTTCCTTTCCTCTTTCCTTCGCCCAACGCCCGTTGCCGTCCATAATGAACGAGACATGAACGGGCACATTAGTCATTGCTTCCTTTGCCATGATCATCTGATGTTTCTGATATCCTCGCCCCAGAAAAGTTTCTCTGTCAGGGCGTTTATAAAGTTTGAACGATTAAGACGGACACGCTTTAGCGAAAACTGTGCCACAGCCACCTTTACCATAGTATCCTCAGACACCTCTGCTGTTCTGTTGTCAGCAGTTAGAACAAATCTGCCGTCACGGGAGTGCATCTTCAGCACGATTTCCGAAGTGTCCGGAACCACAAGAGGGCGGATATTAAGATTATGAGGCGCTATAGGGGATATGATGAGCACCCTTGAATCAGGAAGAACGATAGGGCCACCGACACTGAGGGAATACGCAGTCGAGCCTGAACTTGTAGAAATGACCAGGCCGTCAGCCCAATAGGTCGGAAGCTGTATTCCGTCTATCAGCACATCCACGCCAAGCATTGCGGCCCCGCTTCTGTGAACGGTGATCTCGTTCAATGCATACGGCCATGCATCTATTTCAGGATTCCCCGAAACCACATCAGCCTTGAGCATGGTTCTGCTCTCTATAGTGAAATCCTCTGACAGAAGCGCCTTTGCAATATCCTTCGGACGATTTTCTGAAAGGAATCCCACTCTTCCTGCATTCACTCCAAGCACAGGAATCTCCGTTCCTGCAACAAGAGATGATGCCGAAAGGTATGTTCCGTCACCGCCTATACTCAGAAGCACATCGGTGTCACCACCCGGCTTTTCCCCTTCTTTCAGGAAATGGAGTTCGCAGCCACCGTCCCTGAGGTCGGAAAACATGCCTTCCATCCTGCTTTCAGACTCTACCCCTTTCTTACCTATATATATAGCAACCTTCATAAATGCGTTTTATAAAACGGCCCAAAATTAGTACTTTCTTTACAATAATTGAAGTTAATTATATAATTTTGCCGGGAAATTCAAGCGAATATAAGAAAATGACAAAACTCAGCATCAACATCAATAAGATAGCTACAATAAGGAATGCCAGAGGCGGCAACATGCCGGATGTGCTCAAGGCTGCCGTAGATTGCGAAAGGTTCGGAGCAGAGGGCATCACCGTGCACCCAAGGCCGGATGAGAGACACATCAGATACTCTGACGCGAGAGAGCTTAAACCTCTTGTAACCACAGAGTTCAATATCGAGGGCAACCCTATTCCATCTTTCATCGACCTCGTACTTGAAGTGGTTCCGGATCAGGTGACCCTCGTTCCTGACGCACATGATGCGATAACATCGAACGCAGGATGGGACACAGTGAAGAACCGCGATTTCCTCATGGAAGTGTGCGCGGAATTCAAGTCAAAAGGAATACGCACTTCCATATTCATCGACCCTAAGCCGGAAATGGCCGAAGCCGCAGCCCTCTGCGGATGCGACAGGGTGGAACTTTACACAGAATCATATGCCAGCATGTACCATGCAGGCAGGGAAGCAGCCATCGCTCCATTCCTCAAGACAGCAGAAGCCGTAAGAGAATGCGGACTCGGACTGAATGCAGGACATGACCTGAATCTGGACAATCTGGAATATTTCATCAGGACAATTCCATGGACTGACGAGGTATCGATCGGACATGCTGTGATATGCGACGCTCTATATATGGGACTTGAGAAAACTATACAGGCATATCTGTCCAAAGTTAAGATTTTTTAACTACCTTTGCAGTTTGTGTCGCACATCGCAGACCACATCACGAAAATATAAATAAATCAATAGTATAAGAAATGAAAAACACATCATTAATCCTCAGCATCGTATCACTCGTTGCTGTTGTAGTTTTCGGAATCCTTCTTCTCACAAAGGACGGTTCATCAAAAGCAGAGGCATCTGTAGCAGGAGAGTCAACAGAAGTTGCAGCTAAGGGCGACATCGTTTACATCGACCTTGACAGAATCCTCATGGAGTATGATATGGCAAATGACCTCAGATCAGTGGTTCAGACTAAGATCGAGAACATCCAGGCTGAGATCAACAGAAGAGGTCAGAAGCTCCAGAACGAAGTGACTTCTTTCCAGGAGAAGCTTGACAAGGGTCTCATGACACGTTCTGTAGCAGAGGTTCAGAGCCAGAAGCTCCAGCAGCAGGAACTCGATTTCAACAACTACGCAGCTCAGAAGGAGCAGGAGATCAATGAGGAGCAGATGGTCATGATGAACCAGCTCGGTGACGCTATCCAGACATTCCTCAACAAGTACAATGAGGAGAAGCAGTATGCAATGATCCTCACTAACTCAGGCGGAGCTCCTGTAATCGTTGCTGATCAGGCACTTAACATCACTGACGCCGTGCTTGCAGGTCTCAACGAGGAGTACATCAAGACAAAGAATTCAAAATAAGTAAGATAATTGAAGATAGCTGTACTGTCCTGTTTCTATCCCTACAGAGGAGGAATCTCTCAGTTTAACGCATGCCTTTACGAAGAACTGAGCAAGAATCACATTGTCAAGGCTTTCAATTTCAAGAGACAATATCCTGAATTCCTTTTCCCGGGAAAGACACAGCTGGTGACAGCAGACGATGAGGCCGTACCGGTCGAGAGCGAATCTCTGCTGGATACGGCCAATCCTTTTTCTTATGTCAGCACATACAAGGCCATCCGCGACTGGAAGCCGGACGTGCTGATAGTGAGATACTGGATGTCATATTTCGCCCCATCTCTGGGCTATGTGACACGAAGGATGAAGAAGCACTGCACGGTCATTTCCATTCTTGACAATGTGGTGCCTCATGAGCCGCATTTCTTCGATACACCTCTGACCAGATATTTCCTGAAAGGCAGCACCGGAAGCGTGACTCTCTGCGAAGCCGTTTCCAAAGACCTTCTGAAGATCAAGCCGGATTCACGATTTGCCGTGATCCAGCATCCTCTTTACTCTCATTTCGGAGAAAAGAAGAGCAGAGAAGAAGCAGAGAAGAAGTTCGGGCTCAAGCCAGGAAAGAAGAATCTGCTTTTCTTCGGTCTCATCAGGGAATACAAAGGCCTCGACATCCTCCTTGAGGCATTCAGGCTCTTGCCTGAAGATTATCAGCTCATAATAGCCGGGGAACCATACGGCTCCTTTGAAAGATATGACAAGATCATAAAATTCCTCCCGGCAGAGGCTCAGGAGAGGATATTCATGGATCTCAGATATATAAAGGATTCGGAAGTCACAGATTATTTCTCGGCATCCGACCTTGCCGTCCTTCCTTACAGAAGCGCCACTCAGAGCGGCATAAGTTCGGTATCTTATCATTTCGAAGTGCCGATGATCGTGACAGATGTAGGAGGTCTCAAAGAGACAATCGGTGACAGAGGCACGGGAATTGTTGCATCGGAAGGAAGTCCCGAAGCTATCAGCAGGGAGATACTTCGCTTTTTCAGCAGCGAGGAGATCAGAAACAACTGCATTGAAAACATACGCAAGGAGAAGGAAAGACTCTCCTGGAAAACTTTTGCCGAGAAGCTGACCGGCTTCATCGAGCAGCTATAATATACGGAATCATGAAGAGAATATTCGGAAAATTGCTCATAGCCATGGCATTGGCTGCGGTCAATCCGTGGGCTGGAATGGCTCAGGAATATGTGAATACCCCTGTGACCGTGTCTAAGGACAAGGTCAGGATCAATGGCGAGCTGTGCTATTCGCATGTCGTGCTTGAAAAGCAGACTCTATTTTCAATCAGCAAGGCATATAATGTGAGCGTGGACGAGATCTACAGACTGAATCCGTCAGTGAAGGACAACGGTTTGAAAAAAAATGCGATAATCCTTATTCCTGTTACCCAGGACAAGACAAAGGAAGTGTCAATGCAGGAGAATGCACTCAAAATTCAGCAGGAAAGGGTCGAAAGACAGAGGCAGCTGGACTCCCTCACTGCGATCGAAGTCCAGAAGCCTGCAAAGAAAGCTGCACAAGAGACCATTCATGTGAGAAAGTGGTTTGAAGATCTCAATAGCATAGCGGAAAAATACGGAGTGACAGTTGAAGCCATCATGCGGGCAAACAATCTGAAGAGTCCAAAACTCAGCAATAGACAGAGACTCGTGATTCCTGTTGTAGAGGATGTTGACGAAGCACCAGAACACACAGAAGATAACGCTTTGGCAGAAGAAATCGTTCAGGACAGTACAGTGACAGACATTCCGGTTGAGGACTTATGGCAGACAACACTCACACCTAGGGAAACGGTCAAGGCCACAATGCTACTTCCATTAAAGACAGCGGACGGCCGCATCAACCGTAACAACATGGACTTCTACAGCGGCGCACTGCTTGCTACATACGATATGGCAGAAAAGGGCGTAAGTACTGAATTCAGCATGCTGGATATTGCGGACAAGACACACCCTGTGAGATTTGAAGACATAGAAGGCAGCGACATGGTGATCGGACCTGTAAGCGGTTCGGATATATCAAGGCTTCTTGAAAGCTTCCCTCCTTCAACAATGGTCATTTCACCTCTGGACCCTAGAGTGGAGACCCTCGTTGCAAGTCACGACAACCTTATCCAGGCTCCTACCCCTGCAAAGATGCAGTACATAGACATGACTGAATGGGTAAAGGAAGACATGGAACTCGGAGACACAGTCTTGGTGATAACCGAGAAGGCATTCAAGCAGAGCGATGCTGCAAAGCTGATGATGGAAGTAATCGATTCGTCAGGAATCGTATATAATCCGTTCT
Organism: Candidatus Cryptobacteroides sp.; assembly: GCA_045125535.1. Taxonomy (GTDB): domain Bacteria; phylum Bacteroidota; class Bacteroidia; order Bacteroidales; family UBA932; genus Cryptobacteroides. The sequence continues at coordinate 9,302 of JBGVNK010000044.1, read as the reverse complement.
CATACAACATTCTTGAAGGTCGCGACGTAGTGGATACACTCAAGGTGCTGATGGCAAAGCAGGGAACAAGCAGGGTGATGATTGCTTCCGAAAGCGAGGCATTCGTCAATGATGTGGTCAGAAACATGAACCTCATGCTCTACGAACAGTACAAGGTCGTGCTTTACGCACCTTCAAAGATAAGAAGTTTCGAGACCATCGAAGTGGAACATTTCCATAAGACAAACATGCATGTGAGCCTTACATATTACATAGACTACGACGACCAGAGGGTGAAGGACTTCCTGCTTAAGTACCGGGCACTTTTCAACACAGAGCCGTCACAGTTCGCTTTCCAGGGCTACGACATAGCCACATACTTCATCAACCTTTGCAGCAGATATGGGGACAGATGGCCTGAAATGTTAGGTAATGCTCCACAGGCTATGCTGCAGAGCACTTTCAAGTGCAAGAAAATTGACGAAAACGGCGGCCACCTCAATAACGGCATCCGCAGAATCGTCTATGACAACGGCTGGTCTGTGTATGAAGTCAAATGATTTCAGCCCTGAAGAAGGGACTTTGCATTAGCAATCGCAGCATCGGTGAGAACAGAACCGCTGAGCATGCGTGCTACTTCAAGAACTCTCTGCTCGTCAGAGAGTTTTTCTATTTTGGATACAGCTTTTGAAGCGAACGGATCTATATCCTTTGATACAAGATAATGAGCCCTACCCTTTGCAGCAACCTGCGGAAGATGAGTGATGGCGAATACCTGCATGAACTCTCCCATGCTGCATATCATTGATCCCATCTTGTCTGCAACGCTGCCGGAAACACCTGTGTCGATCTCGTCAAAGATCATTGTAGGCATCTTGGCGAAACGAGCTCTCATCGCCTTGAGCGCGAGCATGATGCGGGACATTTCACCGCCCGAGGCACATCTGGCCACATCGACAGCATTTCTTCCGGATGAGGAGAAACGGAACTGAACTCCGTCACGTCCATTTGCACCGACAGGGATGTCGAGCAGTTCCACTTCAAAGATCGAATACGGAAGTTCGAGATTGCGTATGGATTCCTGGATGCTTTCAGCAAAAGGAAGAGCAGCCTTTGCGCGGCTCTCATGAAGAATGTCAGCAACTGCATCAAGTTCCGCTTTAGTCTGGGCTATCTCCTTCTTGAGTTCCTCACGCTTCTCATCAAGCATTGTCGAATCGAAAAGGGCTTCTGAGAGTCTATCCCTTAAGGTGATGAGTTCCTTCACATCTGCGCAGCCATGCTTCTGCATGAGGCTGTACAGTAGGGACATCCTGTTTTCAACCTCTTCAAGACGGCTTTCTGATATGTCTGTACGGGAATTCAGGTCGGAAATCTCTGAAAGGATGTCGTCGAGCTCTGCACGGCAGGAATCAATACGTTCAGAGAGTTCTGCTGCTGCAGGTATGAAACGCGCCAATCGCGAAAGCTGTCTGCCTGACTCCTTGAGCGCCGAATCCAATGAAAGCACTTCCCCTCCCGATGATGCAGAGGTGAAGAGTTCCTCAACGGTGCAGAGGCCTGTCTTGATTTCTTCCGCATTTGCCAACTGCTTCTGCTCCACTTCCAGCTCTTCCAGTTCCCCTTCTCTAAGGGATGCTGACTCGAGCTGACGGAACTGAGCCTCGTTATAGTCCTTTTCGCTGTTTATCCGGGCAATTCGGGTTTCGAGCTGACTGAGCTCTGATTTAAGTGAATTGAGCTTCTTCCAAAGAGCGGCACACTGGTCTTTCTGCTCCATATTGCCTGCGAAATAGTCAAGAATCCCCAGCTGGAACTGCTTGTCCGAAAGAAGCAGAGTCTGATGCTGTGAGTGAATGTCCACCAGACGGGAAGATATGTCCTGAAGCACCTGTACTGGTACTGGAGAGTCATTCACAAAGCATCTTGAGCGTCCCGAACGGTTGACTGTCCTGCGTACGATGAGATGGCCGTCAGACCATTCCGCTTCATTTTCTTCAAGCAGATCCTTCATCTCGACATCGTCGGGACTCATTTCAAATTCGGCTTCAACCACACAGTTGTCGGCTCCTTCCGACACCATTGAAGCATCAGCCTTTGCGCCCATCACAAGTGAAAGGGCACCGAGAAGAATCGATTTACCTGCTCCAGTCTGACCCGTAATAATGATCAGACCCTCCGGAAAATCAATCTCCAGAGAGTCTATCAATACGTAATTCCTGACATGAAGCCGGCTGAGCATGGCAATTACTCGTTACCTTCTCTATTAGCCATTCTGTAAGAGATCTCGTTGTCCTTGAACTCCTCGATCGCTACAAGGCTTGGCTTAGGCTGTCTCTCGTAATATTTTGAAATCTCGATCTGCTCGCGATTCTCGAATACCTCCTCCATTGTATCGCGGTCGTTCTTGAAGTCCTCAAGCTTTCTTGTAAGCTCCTTCTTCTCAGCGATAGCGATCTGATTTGCTCTCTTTGAGAGTATCACTACTGTCTCGTAGATGTTTCCGGTTGGCTCTGCGAGGTCGCAGAGGTCTCTTGTAAGAGTGTTTGTAGGTGTTTTCTTGTTAGCCATTTCTAATATTGTCATTTAATGTTACTCTAAGTTCCGGCGGAAAATGAAATCCCTCCATATAATTATACCGATGGAACAGGAGCAGGTTTCAAAAATTTTTCAGTTATTCCGCATTTTCTGAAGATGCAGCCTTTTCAGCCTTTCTGGCCTCACGCTGAAGACGCTTCCTCTCCTTTGCAAAGTCTTTCTCAGACATGTTTTCAGAAGCATCGTCTGTCTCTACTACTTCCCTTCCGATAGCCTTCTGGGCCTTGCGGTATACTACATCAAGCTCCTTCCTGTAATGAGATTCCGGAATCTCGCTTGAGAAGTTATAATAGTCGTCTATGAACACGAGGTATCTCTCTCTCTGCTTCTCAGGGACACTGAGACGGGCATAATTATATGAAGACATCGCGATATAATAAAGGACATCTTCTCTATATACGGTCTCAGCATCATCCTTGAGGACATTTCTGAGCGCTACACGAGAAGCACTGTAGTTCTCCATATTATAATAAAGTCTGGCAGCCTCGTATGCCTTTCTGTCCAGACGCTCGTTCAGATCCGTCATCATGTCGCGGCACTCCTGCATATATGGAGTGTCCGGGAACTCGAGGATGTACTCCGAAATAGCATTAAGTGCTGTATAAGTAGGAGTCTGGTCGAGTTCGTATCTGAGTGTCGAACGATACAGACAGTCTATACGGAGATAACGCGCATCAGAAGTGAACGGGCTGCGCGGATAGTTCTCGATAAACTGAGTGAAGTTGGTCTCAGCTGTATAGTAGTCCCTGTACCTGTAGTTGCTCAATCCCCAGTAGTATCTTACGGTATCGTCACGCTCCGTACCGCTTGTGAGTACAGAAAGCGACTCGAACAACGCTGCAGCTTTCGAATACTTGCCCATTTCGAAATAGTCAAAGGCAGCGTCATACTTGGCATCAGCATCATTGCTGTTAAGCATAAGCTCGTACTGGGACTTGCAGGAAGCAAGAGAAGCAACCGCAAGCATGGAGATAATAAAAAGTCTGAATCTCATCATTTATTATTGCATTTTGAGGAACTTCTCAGCATCGAGGGCTGCACGGCAACCAGAAGCGGCTGCTGTGATAGCCTGTCTGTAAAGAGGATCCTGAACGTCACCCGCAGCGAACACACCCTCGACATTTGTCTTTGATGTCTTTCCGTCTGTGATGATGTAGCCCTCCTTATCTACATTGACCCACTGGCTGAAAAGTTCCGAATTAGGATGATGGCCGATAGCCAGGAAAAATCCGTCCACGGCTATATCAAAAACCTCGCCATCCTTTCTGAGAAGTCTTGCACCGGTAACGCCTGCCGCATCTCCGAGAATCTCCTGAGTGTTGCAGTTCCAGAGCACTTCGATGTTCTCTGTGTTCATCACTCTGTCCTGCATTGCCTGAGATGCTCTGAGCACATCTCTGCGGACGATCATGTACACCTTCTTGCAGAGACCTGCAAGATAGGTCGCCTCCTCACAAGCTGTGTCACCGCCACCTACGACTGCCACGGTCTTCTTTCTGTAGAAGAAACCGTCACATGTAGCACATGCCGATACGCCGAGGCCTCTATATTTGAGTTCCGAATCAAGACCGAGATATTTTGCTGTAGCGCCAGTAGCGATGATGAGGGTCTCCGCCTCGATCTCATGGCTGCCGTCGATCACAATCTTGAAAGGACGCTCCGAAAGATCAGCGCTCGTTACTGTACCGATTCTCATGTCTGTGCCGAGACGTACAGCCTGAGCCTTCATCGAGTCGACAAGCTGCTGGCCGCCGATTCCGTTCTCGAAACCGGGATAATTCTCTATATCGGTTGTAGTCGTGAGCTGACCACCAGGCTGCATACCCTCGTAAAGAACCGGAGCAATATCAGCTCTTGAAGCATAGATTGCGGCTGTGTAACCCGCCGGGCCGCCACCGACTATAAGACATCTTACCTTTTCCATATATCGTTTAGTTTTTGCAACTTGCAAAGATAACAAATTCAATGCATTTTCCCGTTCTTTTATGCGACTTTTCGCACCTCGGACGATAACGGCATCAGACCTTCATCAGATATGGCTTTGCCTTCCTGTATATCCAGCCAAGGAGGCAATCCGGAAGAATGACGATGAAAGGCCAGAACAGCTTGTTAAGGAATCCCGGCATGGTTCCTCTGCGACGGCGGAAAGTGGCTCTGAGAGCCCTGTCAACCGCTTTTTCAGGACGGATCATCACCATCAGGCCGCGCGCAAGCTTCCTGAGGCTTTCCTTAAGAGGAATGAGAGGAGTGTCTACGGCTCCGAAATATGCATTTGTGACACTTACACCTGTCTTCTGGCATTCGATGCGGAGTTCACGTGAGTAATTACGGACAAAGCACTTGGTGATGCCGTACATTCCGATGCCAGGCCAGATCATCCATGCCGCGAGTGATGAAATGTTGAGGATATAGCCGCAGCCTCTCTCCTTCATTGCACCGACATATTTGCGACAAAGCATCAGAGGTGTATTCATATGCACCATCATTATCAATCTGAGCATCTTTTCAGATGTCTCCGCTATACCCTGACAATACATGATGCCGGCATTGTTTACAAGAACTTCAACCTTGCATCCTTCAGCTTCGGTCTTTTCATATATCACGTCGGCCGCATCAATGGCAGACAAGTCCTGAACAATCGGCATAAGGCATAGCTTTTCCTTCATCTCCGACGATATCGCGTCAGACGCCTTGACCTTTGCTTCCACTATAGCAGCAGTTTCGTCAAGACCTTTTGAATTTATGTCGACCAATATGACATTATAACCCATCAGCGCCAGTCTTTCCGAATATATGCGTCCCATTCCGGATGCGGCTCCTGTCACCAGAGCATAGTTTTCGTAGTTTCCGAATCTCTTCATATTATGTGTGTGCTTTCCTTTAAAACGGGCGCAAAATTACTTCTTTTTAATGAATATCCTACCTTTTCGCAATAATTTCGACCACCTACAATTTGGAAAACTTCAAAATTATTTTGGATTTCTCGACCGAAATAAATATCTTTGCGTTAAAGTGATTGTAAAATGAACACACACAAATGCCCAAACATTGAGGAATTCAAGCAGCTCCTCAAGAAGAATTCATTGAAGGCAACGCCTCAGCGTCTGGCCGTTCATGAAGCAATGATGACACTCGGCCATGCATGTGCAGACATGGTGACAGAGGAAATCACAAAGAAAGGAACGGCGAAGATCACTGTAGCATCAGTCTATAACGTATTGACACAGATGGCGATGCTCGGCATCTACGACTACAGGCTAAGTGCCAACAACAAGATGTATTTCGACGTGAACACCTTCAAGCACATACATCTCTATGACCATGAGAATCATGTGTTCAAGGATGTGATTGACGACGAACTTATCGCTCTCATCGAATCACATCTCAACAGGAAGAGGTTCAAGGGATATAAGGTGGAAGGAGTCGACATCCAGCTTATAGGCAAGCCTACCAGAAAGAAATACACTATCTGATGATGATCCCTGGCGTACTGCCAGGGATTATTTGCATTATTTTCTTTTATCAATGCAACGAAATCCTATGATCGTGCATCTTTGTTGTCTCGTTCCCTGAGGGAACGTTTTTAGTGAAAACAAATCTTATGAAAAAAATAATCAGAACATTCATCATTCTTGCGGCTGCCGCATCGATCGCTGCCGTTTCGTGTCAGAAGGATGACACGCTCAGATACAACAATGTGACAATGGGAAATGTGGTAGACGGATCATTCATTTCCGACCAGGGCAATGTATTCAATGTGGTAGAGCAGACATGCCCCGGAAGACTCGACACAATGAAAAGAGCAATTCTGGCTTGTGATGTCCTCCGCGAAACCGAAGGCGCAACCGGCACATATGACGTAAGACTGACAAAGGTCACCTCTGTACTTGACAAGGAGCCAGTTCTTTTGAGCGGAATCACAGATGAAGACGCCAAAGTCACTGACCCGATTCATATAGAGCATATCTGGCACTCTGGCGGATACATGAACATGCAGGTGATCATCCCTATACCAAACGACACTCGCAACCCGCATATGATCAATCTTGTCCTCGATGACAGCGCATCAAAAGGAAAGTCATATGTATTCGAGCTCAGACATAACGCATTCGGAGAGATCTGGACAGAAAACTCGACCGACTATATCCTTGCAAGCGCATATGTGAGCTTCCCTATCGGCAAGGTCATCTCAGGAAACAGCGCTGAGATTTCGATCAAATGGAGAAGCCATAAGACCGCAGGAAACGCATGGACGCTAGAAGTAATCGACAGGGCACTCGAGTACGGATGGTCAAGAGACGAATTCGAGCAGGCGCCTCTCGATATGGCAAGCAAGGCGGCGTCTGACATTATGTAAATAGCCAAAAGGCCGAAAGGCGAAGAGAGGTGACTACGCTTGACGTAGTCACCTCTCTTTTATATCTGCCTTTATCATCAGTCTTCCTTATCCGGCAGGACAATGGCAACAACCTCTCCCTTGAGGATCTGTTCGCCCTGGGCCGAACATACAGCCAAGACGCGTCCGTCAACTGCAGGAACGATCTCTTCCATGCCATAATAAGTCTGGATATATCCCATAGGCTCACCAGCCTTGACCTGAGCACGTGCTCTTGGAAGCATTGAGACATCGTCCACATCAACTTCCCATAACACCTGGCCCTTGACAGGAGCCTGGACAGGAACGGCAGTCGGATATTTTGTGAGATAGTCCTCAACCGGATATTTAGGACACTCGGTCACCGGACGCACTACAATCTTTGGAGCACCCGCCTTTTCGCGTGCAGCCTCAAGATCCTTGAGGAAACGCTCCTTGGCTACTCCGCTCTTGTAGTCGCGGTACTGTCTCTCATGCATTGCAAACTCGAAGAGTTCCTCGTCGTCCTGACCGCAGTCCCAGCCCTCTTCCTTCATCATCGCACGGAACTTGTCGAGTTCGTTCGGGAAGGCATCCTGAGGGGTTCCTGTATAGAATTCAAGACCCCTGTCTTTTGCAAGCTGAACGATCTCCGGAGCGAGTTCTCCAGGTAGTGTACCCATCTTGCCGAGGATCATGTTCCATGTATCCTTGTCGATTGTTGTCCAGCGAGGCTGACCTTTGAGGGTGCTCATCAGATTCATGAGTGCAGTATTCTTGACGTACTGGCTGAACGGTGTCACGAGCGGCGGATATCCGAGGCGAGGCCATACATACTCGACCTCCTGGAAGAGCATCACCATGAGCTGGTCAAGAGTCAGTTCGCTCTTGCCCTGAGCTCTGAGTGAAGCATTGATCGCACCATGGAATCCTTTGAGGTCTGCCATCATAGATCCCATCATACCGCCAGGAAGACCGCAGCCCACAAGAAGCGAACTCATATGCGAGTTGTTCGGATCGATCCAATAGCCGAGGAACTCATCCATGAACTTCTGCGTAAGGGCACGTACTTCCATATAGGCGTTCATATCGAGATCCTTGACAGTGAATCCGTCTGCCTTCAACATTTCACGGATAGTGATCACGTCCGGATGAACCTTTCCCCATGAAAGAGGCTCAACAGCAACATCGAGATAATCAGCACCGGCACGAGCAACCTCAAGCATGGAAGCAGGTGAGAATCCAGGGCCGCTGTGACCATGATACTGAACCTTGATATGAGGGTATTTTGTCTTTATGCGCTTGGTAAGCTCGGCAAGGAAGGTCGGGCGTCCGATTCCGGCCATATCCTTGAGACAGATCTCGTCACAGCCATACTCAACTACATGATCCACAACTCCCATATAATAATCCACAGTGTGCACAGGTGAATTTGTAATGGAAAGCGCCACCTGAGATATCATGCCTGCCTTCTTGGCGTACTCGACACTGAGACGAAGATTGCGGTGGTCGTTCAGGCCGCAGAACGAACGCGAAATGTCTGTTCCTTGTGCCTTCTTTACCTTATACATAAGCTCACGCACATCTGCAGGAACAGGATTCATTCTCAATCCATTGAGTCCTCTCTCAAGCATATGGGTCTGGATTCCTGCCTTATGGAATGGTGCAGTCCATTCTCGAACTGCAGTATTCGGATTCTCACCGAAAAGAAGATTTACCTGTTCGAAAGCTCCACCATTGGTCTCTACACGATCGAAGCAGCCCATCTCTATAATAGCCGGAGCTACTGATTTCAACTGACTGACTGTCGGCACATACTTGCCTGACGACTGCCACATATCCCTATATACAAGGGAAAATTTGATTTCACGTCCCATATGATGATATTTTAATTCTCAGTTTCTACAAATATAATAAACTGTTTCAATTTCCGTTCATTTCTTAAGATTCATCGGATAGATTTTTCACTTTTTATCTCATTTTCTCCTTCTGATATTGCAGAAATGATTTTTTTGCGTATCTTTGCAGTCCTTAAACCAACATGGTGCCCATAGTTCAGTTGGTTAGAGCGTCAGATTGTGGTTCTGAATGTCGTGGGTTCGAATCCCACTGGGCACCCTGAAACAGCCGATCAAACGATCGGCTGTTTTTCGTATATCCTGTTCATCATCCTCGTCCGGAAATTAAAAAGCCGGGACCCTTGTGAGCCCCGGCTGATACCATTAGAAGTTTTTCACAGTTTACTAAAAGTATCATTAACTCTTACTTGAAGAGAAGCTGTGCAAATGTGTTGAGATAATATCTCCAGTTGTACCATACGTGGCCACCGTCGCTTGCAAAGAGAGTGTGCTCCATGCCGTTTCTCTTGAGG
>JBGVNK010000043.1:0-17140 GCA_045125535.1 Candidatus Cryptobacteroides sp. | reverse complement strand
GGATCTCAACCATGGTCTCAGTACCTGGCCATGCGAAGTCGTCAGTACCGCAACCGATCCAGTAAAGCTTGTAACCAGCCTTCTTGATACCCTGCATCTGGGCGTCAACGTTCTCACCGTCGCGGAGACCGCAGCTCATAGGGCAGATGTAGTCGAATACGCCTGGGAAGAGCATTGTAGCGCTTGTAGTGTGGCCGCCACCCATTGAAAGACCTGCGATTGCGCGAGCCTCCTTCTTAGGGATTGCACGGTAGTTCTTCTCTACGAAAGGAATGATCTCCTTAACAAGGCTTGTTACATATGCGTTAGGAGTCTGAACCTGCTTTGTGTCGAGGTTGAGAGTAACAGCTGCCTGCTGACCAGGGTTACCGTTAGGCATAACAACGATCATCGGCTCAGCAAGACCCTTCTCGATAAGGTTGTCAAGAATCTGAGCTGCACGACCCATTGATGACCAAGCTTCCTCGTCACCGCCACCACCGTGAAGGAGATAAAGAACCGGATACTTTGTCTTCTTTGAAGTCTCGTAGCCGTAAGGAGTATAGACTGTCATTCTTCTGTTGCTTCCGAGGAGCTCGCTGTCATACCATACATGTGATACTGAACCTCTCTTGTTAGCCTCCTTGTAGTTCTCTGAACGCTCACCTTCGATGAGGAGCATGCTGAGGTAACGTGTTCCGTCACGCTGCATGAGAACGTTTGTAGGGTCGCTTACTGAAACACCGTCAACGAAGAAGTTGTAAGTGTAGATCTCTGGAGTTGGAGCTGGAATTGTAACTTCCCAGATGTAGTTCTGACCTCTCTTGAGCTGGATTCTGTCGCCATAACCTGGCATCCATGAACCGTAAAGCTGAACGTCTGTAGCGTAGTCAGCCTTGAGACGGAAAGTCACCTGGCCATCCTTGACCTCTGGAGAAACAACGTTTACGCGCTGGAAGTTTGCAAGTTCCTGTGCATTGACTGCGAGCACCATGAAAGCCGCAGCCAAAAGTGTCATTAATCTTTTCATATAAAATGTGGTTTTAGTGTTTTTGTCCAACAAAGTTAGACACATATCATATCAAATAGTTTATCCTTATTATCAATTTTTTTAACAGATGTTCAAAATTTGTGATTTCAAGTATTCTGACATCATTCAGGCATCGCCCCCGCCTTCGTGCAGACATAAGACGAAACTTCTCCGGCCAGTCTGTGGGCATCCTCAATGGAGTCGCCTCTGAGGTAAGACACAATGAATGCAGCAGTGAATGCATCACCGGCTCCTACGGTGTCGACAACCGCCACATCCACAGGCACGACACTGTCAACCTTATCCACCGTCACGACATCGCTGCCCTTGCTGCCCTTTGTGAGGATGACAAGTCTGAGAGAGAACATTTCAATGAGCCTGCGGCACCTTTCAGTCTGGTCTCCTTCAAGCGCGAAGATATCCAAAACAGTCTCCAGTTCTTCGTCATTTATCTTAAGGATGTCAGACACTTCGAGAGACTTCCTTATGATTTCTTCAGAATAATAGTGCTGACGCAGATTGATGTCATATACTTTAAGACTGTCCTCAGGCATGGCATCGATGAATTTCATTATCGTGCTGCGGCTCACTTCAGACCTCTGAGCCAACGTTCCGAAGCACACAGCCTCGGCATCCTTGGCAAGCATCTCCACCTCAGGAGAGAAAGGAACCATGTCCCAGGCCACGTTCTCGGTGATCTCATATGAAGGGACACCCGCCGCATCCAAGGTGACAGCCACCGTACCGGTCGGGGCATCAACATGTGAAAGGCATACATTGAGGTCTTTTTCACCCAGGACAGAGATGATCTCACGTCCGAGTTCATCATCCGAAATGGCACTTACTGCCCATCCGTTTCCTCCGAGACGAGACACATGATATGCAAAATTTGCCGGAGCACCTCCGAGCTGCTTGCCCTGCGGAAGCATATCCCACAGGATCTCGCCTATTCCTATTATCTTTTTCATCATTTCTCTGATTTATGGAACCTGAATGCAAGTGTGATAAGATAGATCACACCGACAGAAATGACAGCCACCGAACCGATCTGCGAGCCGAGGGCGTCGGAAGCGATTCCCATAAGAAGCGGGAATACGGTACCTCCGATAAGTCCCATGATCATAAGACCAGACATCTCGTTGTCCTTGTCCGGACGCGAAAGCAGAGCCTTCGAGAAGATCATCGGGAAGATGTTTGAATTGCCATAGCCGACCAATGCGATGGCTACATAGATGAACATCAGCGACTTTCCGACAAACAGACCGATCATGGAAAGAACCATGAGAAGGACGCTCACTGCAAAAAACTTCCATGTCTTGCACTTGGCAAGTATGTATGAGCCTGTAAGACAGCCGAGTGTTCTGAAAAGGAAGTACACGCTTGTGGCGATTGCAGCCTCGGAAAGAGGGAGTCCAAGTCTTTCGATGATGATTTTCGGAGCGCTGGTATTGATACCTACATCGATGCCGACGTGGGCAACGATTCCCAGGAACAGGAGCAGGACTGCCGGATCTCCAAGCATCTTGATGCAGTCTACAAAGCCCGATGTCTTGCCTTCTGCTGCCGGTTCATCGATTTTTGAGAAGCCGAGATACAATGCCGCTATCACGGTTACCGCTCCGAAGATCGGATAGAGAAGCATCCAGTTGCCGAACTTGACGGCAAACCAGCTGGCAAGGATTGGTGCAATGAAGGATGCTATAGCCTTGACGAACTGACCGAATGTGAGAGTGCTGGCCAGTCTGTCTCCGTTCACGACACATCCGATGAGCGGATTCAGTGACACCTGCATCAGAGTATTTCCGATTCCAAGGAAGCAGAATGACACAAGCATCACAGGATAAGAATACGAGACAAGAGGCAGAACCATTGCCACGACAGTAACAACAAGGCTGGCAAGAACGGTCTTCTTCTTTCCGATCCTGTTCATGAGCAGACTCGTAGGGACAGAGAGAAGGAAGAACCAGAGGAACACCATTGAAGGAAGGAAGTTGGCCATCGTGTCAGACAGAGCGAAATCCGCCTTGACATAATTCGTAGCCGTTCCTACCATATCGACAAATCCCATGGCAAAGAATGCGAACATAAGTGGCACCAAGGCGCCTGCAAAGTTTTTCTTTCCGGTATTCATATCATTGACATTAAATTGGTTATAATTTCATCAAGAAATTGGTTTTACACCGCACTCGGAGGGAAACCGAACTTGTTCTTGAACGAACGTGAGAAACCGGTGAGTGTAGAGAAACCGACCTTGTATGACACTTCGCTGACATTGTATTCGCGCGTCTTGAGAAGTTCCATGGCCTTGTTCAGACGATAGTCGGTGATCCATGCCTGAGGTGAAGCACCGTAAAGAGCCTTGATCTTAGAGAAGAGACTCGTACGGCTCATTCCGAACTCCTTAGACATTGCGGTTACATTGAATTCCTCATCCGCAAGATGCTCTTCCATCATCGCGTGAAGTTTCTCCACAAAGATCCTGTCATGACGACTCATCTCGACCTGCTCCACTTCCTCGGTCTTCTCCTCAGCAACATACGACATCAGGATGTTCTGCGACTTTCTTCTGTTGTCGATTATACCCTTGATCACTGCGAAAAGAAGATTCGGTTCGAACGGCTTCTTGAGATATGCATCCGCGCCCTTCTCCATACCGAGTATCTGACTGTCCATATCTGCCTTGGCTGTGAGCAGAATCACAGGAAGATGGCAGAATTCAGGGTTCGACTTGATCTCAGAGCATAGTTCGTATCCGTCCTTGAAAGGCATCATGATGTCACTTATCACAATGTCCGGAGCAGACACCTTGATACACTCCATCGCTTCATTTCCATTTGACGCAAGAATGACATTGTAGTCCTTGAGAAGGAGATGACGCATGTAATTGGCAAGTTCTATGTTGTCCTCGGCGATAAGGATGGTCATATCCTTCACGCCTGTAGCCTTTTCATCCGGAATAATAGCGTTTTCGTTAGAAGCCTCAGTATCCATGATTATCTCCGACGGATCATAAGCCTTTCTTGAAGAAGGAACGGAAAGGGTGAAGACAGATCCCTTCGGAAGATTAGGAGCAACAGTAAGCAGACCCTTGTGCAGAACAGCAAGATGAAGGGCGTAGTTAAGTCCGATTCCGAAGCCAGGAAGATTGCCACCTTCCATATCGCCTCTCTCGAATCTGTCGAATATGCTCCTCATCTTATCCGGAGAAATACCCACTCCGGTATCTGCAACCGAGACAATGAGATTGTCATCAGCAACACCTGCCTTGACGGTCACCGCACCTCCTTCCGGAGTATATTTGGCTGCATTGCTGAGGACATTGAAAAGTATGCGCTCTATCTTTTCACGGTCACAATATGCCCTGATGTCATCCGCTATCTCGATATTGAGAGTCAGTTCCTTCTGCCTGAACATATAGTCAAAGCTCTGAAGCATAGACTTCAGGAACACCGACACCTCGGACTTCATGACCTTGAGAGTTTCCTTGTCATCGTAAGTGTAATAACTGAGAACCTGATCGGTCAGTCCCATCATCCTCTCTGTGTTCTTGGCAACGAGAGAGATAAGATATTTATCATGTTCATTCAGCGAATTGCTTCCAAGAAGTTCCCTTACAGGACCATAGATCAATGTAAGAGGTGTCCTGTACTCATGGGATATATTGGTAAAGAAATCAGTCTTTTCCTTATTGAGGGATTCGTTCAGAACCCTCTCGTGCTCTGCCTGTTCAAGTTTACGTCGGTTTGACTTCAGCTGATAGGTAAGATTCATCAGGAAAAGAACGAAGAATCCGGACAGAATGAAATAGAAGAAGACCGCCATAGGAGATGTCCATGGAGAAGCCTTGACTCTGAACCCGCATGTAAGCGCATTCTCACTCCATTGTCCTGTAGAATTCTGCACAGCCACCTCAAGAGTGTAGCGTCCCGGCTTCAATCCTGTGAAATTCACACGTGTAGTGGAGCCGACATAGACCCAGTCCTCATGATGTCCTTCAAGACGATATCTGTACGAAAGCTTCATGCCCGGATCATAATTCATGGCTGAATAATAGAACGAGATCACATTGCCGTCATGTTCCAGCACTATTTCCTCCGGCATCTTATCGACTCTCTTGCTGTCGATCACAAGCCCGTCAAGACGGACCTGGAGATTGTTGTCTGGAACTTCATCAGATGAAGAGAAGGCTGCAATATGAGTCTTGCTTCCAAAAAGTACATATCCGCCATCAGTGTATCGGCTGCTGTTGGAATTGTAACTGAAGTTCATGTTCTCCGGACTTCCATAAAGAGTGATGTTTCGGGTCTCCCTCGAGATCTTATAGACCTCACAACGGGAACTCACCCATATGTTGCCCTTGTCATCACCGATGATGGAACGGGTCGTGTTGTCCGGAATGCCATGACTGACATTGATGTTCTCAATACTTCCGTCCTCCGGATCATAGACATAAATGCCGGACCCCTGTGAACCGATCCAGAGAAGTCCTTCTTCATCTTCATAGAGACATTCAGGACTCTTGACATCGACCGGCAGTCTGCTTATCGCCTTGCCCTCATCGAAATACCACACTCCGCTGTTATCAAGGAAATACGTCAGTCCTGAAGAGGTCGTACCACAGAACCAGAAATCAGGATACTTCATCATTCTGTTGCGTCTGAGCGTACCGTCCTCGTCAATCTGAAGGATGCCGTTGCTCTGAAGGAGATATACATCTCCACTTTCCTTTGTGCCCCAGATGGAATTGGTGCTTTCGACAGGAATGGTACGGAGAAGTCTAAGTCTGTCACCTTCGAAACGGTACTTCCTCAATTCGTTTCCATTGTTGAGTATCCAAAGATTAGTGTCACGGTCGAAGTGTGAAATCGTCATCCAGTCCCTGCTACGCTGTCCGTCAATACTAATCTTCTTGTAGGAACTTTCACCGATCTTCTTGACATAGACATTCCTGTTTGTAAGAATCAGAAGCTGGTCATCACTAAAATCATAGAACATATTAAGTGTCTCATCCCTGTTGTCAGACACTTTTATGACCGATCTGTCAGATGCAAGATGGTGGTAATCCATACCATCCTTATCCTTGCTTATGAAGATGTTGTGCTCAGTAAATATGGCTGACGCCTGCTGGAGTCCGTCCAGATCTTCTTCCTCCCAGATTCTGTGAAGACCCTCGCCCTCGCCTTCGAAGGCATAGATTCCTTTTCCTCTGACTCCCACGCATCTCTGTCCTGAGGTATTCGATGTCACGAAGAGTATCCTCTGTCCCTGAGTGATTTTCTTCAGCTCGCCGTTGAAGGATAGAGGACGGCCGGAAGAATCAAACATACGCATGCCTGACTCCGTCGCAACGAGGACAGTACCATCTATATCAGCATGGACATCGCATACCCTGCTGTCGGAAAGCGAGATGATGTCCACCAATGAGAACTGAGAGTCAAGCACATGAATAAGCGGATTTCGTATATCATATATCCACACCATTCCGTCCTCGGTCACGGTCACATGACCGCTTACCACGGAGTCATCCTGCCAGACAGGAGTCATGGAGAAGGTCTCCTTATCCATGATGTAGACACTGTTGCGGAGGAGGACCAGCAGTCTGTCTTCATCATAAGTCGTTATGCAGAACACCGAACCGCACGAGACATTGACCGAAGGGTCCACCTCGCCGTTCCTGAGAAGACTTATGCCGGTGGAAGTTCCGACCCACATGCGTCCATCAGTATCCTTGCACAAAGAAGTCACGAAGTCATTAGCAAGCGAAAGCGAATCCGCTTGATAATAAACCATATAGTTGCTTCCGTTGAAACGGTTCAGTCCACGGCGGGTTCCGATCCAGAGATAGCCGTCATCATCGACTGCCATACAGTTTACGACTGGATTCGATAGAGTGTTTTCAACAGGCAGTCTGAGCTGCTGCGCAAAGGCTGAAATGGAAAGGACAGCAAGAATAGTTATCAGTATGTTCTTATTCATAATGTCAAGTTAATTCTGTGGTCAGTTCCCCCATTAAACAGGGATATCTATGCAAATTTATTTAACATTCTGCATAATTCCTAATGTTCAGAGAGGTAATCTATGCATTGGAAATGTTGATTTCTGTTTATAACTTTACGGAATAATGACAAACCACAAAATCACAAGATATGAAAAAGGCATTCATCATCGCGCTGGCCGGACTGCTTGCAGCCGGATGCGCACAGAAAAATCCGGTACTCGAGGTGACCGGAGGAAAGATCCGGGGAGTGGAAAGTGAGACTCCGGGAGTACTTGTATATAAAGGTATACCTTACGCCGCCCCACCTGTAGGTAATCTCCGATGGCAGGTCCCTCAGCCGGTAGTTGCGTGGGAGGGAGTGAAGGTGGCTGAAACCTTCGGCCCTATCTGTCCACAGCCGGGCAACAAGCCTGGCACATTCTACGGTGACGAATTCTATTGGCAGGGCACGCCGGAAGAAAGCGAGGACTGCCTTTATCTGAATGTATGGGCTCCTGCTGCCACAGTGGGTGATGCAGATGCAGGTCTTCCAGTTGCAATGTGGGTGCATGGCGGCGCATTCATGAACGGATACGGATACGAGGTGACCATGGATGGTGAGGCATGGGCGGAAAGAGGTGTGATCCTGGTGACCATCAACTACCGTCTCGGCAATTTCGGATTCTTCAGTCATCCTCTTCTGAGCGAAGAGCAGGGAGGAATTTCCGGCAACTACGGAATGCTTGACCAGGTGGCTGCACTTGAGTGGATTCAAAATAATATAGCGGCCTTCGGAGGCGACCCTGACAACGTAACTGTTCTTGGTCAGAGCGCCGGTGCGATGAGTGTCAAGAATCTCGTGGCCTCTCCTATGGCAAAGGATATGATTGCAAAGGCGATCATCCAGAGCGGCGGCGGAATCGGCGGGCTTTCTCTTGGCGGCGACAACCAGACTCCGCAGTCATGGTACGACGAGCAGGGCAAGGCTATCATGGATGCCAACGGATGGACTACTCTTGAGCAGATGAGAGCAGCATCGTCGGCTGAGATCATGGGTGCTGCGACTGTTGCCAAGATGTATGCAAGAACTTCACCGCATCCTGACGGTGTGTTTATGGATGAGGATTTCAATTCAGCAGCATATGCGGGAAGAATCGCTGACATACCTTATATGATAGGATGCACTTCTCAGGACATGGGAGGTCTCGGAGGCGAGTCGATCAACAACTTCTGCAAGGTGCGTGCTGAGCAGAGCGAACATCCTGCATACCAGTATTTCTTCCAGAGGAATCTTCCTGGTGATGATGAGGATCCGGCAAAGGATCCGGGTGCTTTCCATTCTTCTGAACTCTGGTATATGTTCGGAACTCTTGACAAGAGCTGGAGGCCGTTTACTGAGGCGGATTATGCGCTCAGCGAGGCTATGGTGGACGCATGGACGTCGTTCTGCAAGGATGGCAATCCGGGATGGGAGGCTTATACTGCTGAGATTCCTGTGGTGAAGGTATTTGATGTGAAGTGATACAAGTCACTATAATCGAAAACGCCTGTTCCCTCCCGGAATCAGGCGTTTTTCCTTATCTGACAGGTCTCTTAATGAGTGGCATCGTGAATCATGTCAAGCAGACCATTGACGATGGCCGACTCGGCATAACCTTGCTTGTAACGAGATCCCAGGACTTCGAAGACCTCCATTCCGTATGATTCGTCATCAGGAATATATCCTCCGCTTCTGGCTCCCATACCGTCACATACAGTTGTCATAAAGGTGCGTGAATATGGAGATTCCCTCTTGAGTCTTACTGCAATCGGGTTATATACCTCACCGGCCACACCGCAAACAGGGATATCATCGAGCATTATGAGGGCCAGACCTATCTGAACCGGATCAGCATCTTCATACTGCCCCTGATAACCGGCACGACCACCTCCATTGATCTGACGTCTGCCCGGAACAGTCAAGGTCTTTCGGGCACAATTGATGGTGACATTGCTTTCAAAGCGTCGCATCATCATTATGACATACCTTACTTCTTCGCCCAGAAGCTGACCATAACTTTCAGCCATCTTCTTCTGCTCACCCATCAGACGAGCCACCTCGGGATCATTGCGATCAAGACCGACACCTCCCGGAGGCATCCTGTTGGAGATATCTTCTCCTCGTTTCGCATAATCCTCGATTCGGATTTCACGCAGATCGAATGTCTGCTGGAAATACAAAGGGTTCTGATCACCGGCTGCTCCAGAAGAGAATACTGCAACAAAGTCATCAGCATACTGGGCTTCAATATACTCTTCTGCCTTACCAGGAAAATCCTGAGTCGCCATATCCATCTGACCTGTGATCACTGCATGCATCGCATAGTTGAAGTAAGTAGCTATAGGTCTGCCGTCCATTCCTTCAAAATACATTACGGAAACGGTCTTGTCCGACTTTCCGTCATAATCCGGACCTTCCCACCATGTTCCGCGCTCCGGATCGAAAAGGTCTCGCTTCACATTGAGATAAGACACGCCATTACCGAATCCCACTTTGGCAGGAATCATATTCTCATATGCAGTCTTTACCGCTTCCCATGCCTTTTCAGCCAGAGCGTCTCCACGAAGGGTCGCAGTAGAGTGGCAATGGGTTCCATTATATAGGATGTTGCCTGGCTTTATTCCGAATTCACTCTGAGCTCTTTCATTCACGATTGTTGCGACATTCCCCGGGAAATTACCATCAATATTTACGAAGCCTGCAGTTTCGGAACCATTAGTAAAGATGATGGCCCTGACATGCTGGCGGTCAAGAATACCGAATGATGTAGAAGGAAGCGTAGCCGGATCAGCTGTCACATCTACTTTCGCTGCTCCGACCATAAGCTGGCCACGAGGTCCGTTCTGGGCAAAAACAGGAAGCGATACAAGAATCGCAATCGAGAAAGCAAGGAGTTTAGTCATTGTCTTCATATTGTAAAATTCTATATAGCACAAAAATAACTAATTATATTCATACCTTTGCAATATTAAAAAAGAAGACCATGAGAAGATTTTTTCTTTATATAATTATGACTCTATTATTGTCAGTCGCATGCACTCCTAAGCATCCTGCTGTCTATATGCTTCGTCCACATGAGGAATTACCTAAAGAGATCAGCAGAGATGACAGTTTCACAAAGATTTTCCTTGCAGGTACTATAGACATGGGAAACAGCAGAGATTGGCAAACTGAAATCCATGACAGATTTTCCGAAATGAATGGACGCTACATCCTCTTCAATCCCCGACAGGAAAATTGGGATGCCACACGACCAGGCGAGATGGACTATCAGGTGAAATGGGAACTGGACCATCTCGAAGATGCAGATATGATCATAATGTATATACTCGGTACCAGCAAGTCTCCGATTTCCCTTCTTGAGATGGGACTTCACGCCAAAAGTGGCAAGATGTCAGTAATCTGTGAGAAAGACTTTTACAGATATGACAATGTCCGGATTACCTGCGACTATTACGGAGTACCTCTTTATAATGACCTCGAGTCATTCCTAGATACCCTTGAATAGTCGGGATGTTTGGGAGCCAGATCTCACTCTCAGGGATTTGCGCAGTCGCTTCGCGCCTTTGCACATCCCTTGCGCTCCCGCGGGGTCCTTGCGACAAAGAAGGCCGAAGCTAAAGCTTCTGTTTTTGCATATAAGGAAGTCCTTTTGAAAGCAAGCTTTCAACGGACTTCCTTATATGCAAAAACCGGATGACTTTCGTCATCCGGCCTTCTTTGTTGCGGAGAGAGAGGCTCTCGAACCTACACTTTCAAGAAATATCATAAAATTGCAAATCACTGATAATCATATACTATCTAAAGTGCAGAGTAAATCTAAATCTTTCTGAATATCTTTTGCTATTCCAAATATTGGGTGTATATTTGGGTGTAGAATTTCAAACGCACCCAATTATGAATATCAAACATAACATCATTTTCGCATTGGAGAGCCGAAAAAAGAACGGTGTGCCAATCATAGAGAACGTACCCATCCGTATGCGTGTCATATACGCAAGCCAACGCATCGAGTTTACAACAGGCTACCGGATTGACGTAGCCAAATGGGATGCCGACAAGCAACGAGTGAAGAACGGATGCACCAACAAACTAAAGCAAAGTGCATCCGAAATCAATGCGGACTTGCTGAAATATTATGCCGAGATTCAAAACGTGTTCAAGGAGTTTGAGGTACAGGAAACCATGCCGACCACCCAACAGCTAAAGGATGCGTTCAACCTGCGGATGAAAGATACCAGCGAAGAGCAGCAGGAAGAAACACAGATAAGCTTTTGGGAGGTGTTCGATGAGTTTGTGAAGGAGTGTGGCAATCAGAATAACTGGACGGCATCCACCTACGAAAAATTTTCAGCAGTGAAAAACCACCTCAAAGAGTTCAAGGAAGATGTAACCTTTGAATACTTCAACGAGTTCGGATTGAACGAGTATGTGAATTTCCTGCGTGACAAAAAGGATATGAGGAACAGCACCATCGGCAAACAGATGGGATTCCTAAAATGGTTCCTGCGCTGGAGCTTCAAGAAAGGACATCATCAGAATATAGCATACGACACTTTCAAGCCCAAATTGAAAACCACCTCTAAAAAGGTGATATTCCTGACTTGGGACGAATTGAACAGACTGAAAGATTATCAGATACCGAAAGACAAACAATATCTGGAGCGTGTCAGGGACGTTTTTCTGTTCTGTTGCTTCACAAGCCTGCGATATTCAGATGTTCGCAACCTGAAAAGAAGCGATGTGAAGTCCGACCACATCGAAGTTACCACAGTCAAAACGGCAGACAGCCTGATAATTGAACTGAACGACCACAGCAAAGCCATACTTGAAAAATACAAGGAAGTCCATTTTGAAAACCACATGGCACTGCCTGTTATCAGCAATCAGAAGATGAACGATTATTTGAAAGAACTGGGGGAACTGGCTGAAATCAACGAACCTGTACGGGAAACTTATTATAAAGGGAATGAACGTATAGATGAAGTCACACCCAAATACGCACTGTTAACCACTCATGCAGGAAGAAGAACATTCATCTGTAATGCGCTGGCTCTCGGTATTCCGGCACAGGTCGTAATGAAATGGACGGGGCATAGTGACTATAAAGCCATGAAACCCTATATTGACATAGCAGATGATATTAAGGCTAATGCCATGAACAAGTTTAACCAACTATAAAAGTATCAATCAGTTTCATAGATTATCAGCTATTTGAATTATATTTGCGACAACAATAAACATTAGAATGGAAAATAACAGAGAATATCATATAGGAAAAACGGACTTTGACGCATTTGTTCATGCTGTCGGTTCGGAAATAGAACAGGCGCAAGTCCGGCTGATTACCGCAGCCAATGCGCAAATGCTGTTCCATTACTGGAAAATGGGCAACTATATCCTGTATCATCAAAACTTGCAAGGCTGGGGAAGCAAAATCATCAAGCAACTGGCTAAGGCTATCCGTTTCAATTATCCTGAAAAGAAAGGCTATTCGGAGCGCAACCTTACCTATATGTGCCAATTTGCACGGTCATATCCGCTGAACGTACTACGCAGCTTCATTGATACAGATGCAAGACTGTCTGTTCCAAGCATACAGAATGTTACAGATGAAGTCCTGAAACTAAACAACGGACAATTTACGCAGGAACTTACTGCGCAAATACAATCCGCTGATTGTCAGTCCTTAGAATTTACGCAGGAAGCTCCTGCGCAAATTCAGGATGTGGCGAAAACTGTTTCTGCCATTTACAGAATGGAGATTAAGGAGATAGAAAAATTTTTCTTGACCTCCCCTGTTGCCAGAATAAACTGGGCAAGCCAAATGGTTATACTTGACAGTTCGTTGCCGTTAGGTGTGAGATATTGGTACATGAAACAGTCTGTAGAAATGGGCTGGAGCAGCAATGTGCTTAAAATACAAATTGAAACCAACCTATATAACAGACAAATCAGCAACAACAAGGTAAACAATTTCACAGCCACACTTCCGGCACCACAAAGTGACCTTGCCAATTATCTGTTGAAAGACCCGTATATATTTGATTTGGCAGGAGCAAAAGAAAAGGCAGATGAAAGGGATATAGAGGAACAACTGGTAAAACACGTTGCCCGTTATTTGTTGGAAATGGGCAACGGATTCGCCTTTGTCGCCCGGCAGAAGCATTTTCAAATTGGCAACAGTGATTTCTTTGCCGACTTGATTCTATATTCAATTCCGCTACACGCATACATTGTTATAGAGCTAAAGGCTACCCCATTCAAGCCGGAGTATGCAGGACAGTTGAATTTCTACATCAATGTGGTGGATGACAAACTGAGGGGAGAGAATGACAACAAGACTATCGGGTTGTTGCTGTGTAAGGGAAAAGATGAGGTGGTAGCACAATACGCATTGACAGGCTACGACCAGCCGATAGGTATCAGTGATTACCAGTTGAGCAAGGCTATACCCGAAAACCTGAAATCAGCCTTGCCAAGCGTGGAAGAGGTGGAAGAAGAACTGACATCTTTCCTTGACAAGGACAATAATCCCCAAAATTGAAATCTATGGCAGGAGAGATTAACAAACTGATTCCCCTATATGGAGAACTCAACAGGATATATAATGATTGGGTGACCAATTATGCTTTTTCTTTTGACAAGCAAAAATTCATCACCGATTTTTACAGGCAGCATAATGATACAAAGGCTTTTGAAGCCGCTATCCTTGAACTGATACTTGACAAGCAGAAAGAACAATACACATTGATTCTCAATAGTCTGAAAATCGAAATAGGAAAGAATATACGGGCTTATGAAACAAAACCACTGAATGATGACATCATAAAGCGTGTATGTTTTCACTACGCAGACAGGCGTAATTCTGCAATTAGAGACCAGTTGGAGATTACCACCAAGTTGCACGAACCTTTGAATGACGCATACCACAGGTATGATTTCATTGGTTTTCGGGAGCATACGGACGAAGAAGAAATACAGGCAGAAAAGGAATATGAACGCTGCAAGGCTGAATACGACAAGGAAAAGAAAGAATTGGATAAACTCTATGATCTGCAAAAGCAAGACAGGAAAGAGGCTTTTCAATATATCGAAAACCTTTCCGGTGATGTTTACCGCCTAAGTCTTCTTTTTATGGAAGTCCTGAAAAAATACCTTCCTGATGATGTGGAAGAAAAACGACCGGAGGAATTAGTCGAGCAAAATGCGCCAGAAGAAGTACATAATACACCGGAGGAACAGCATGAATATTTTGACATGAAGCCGCTTTCGCCTATTTATGAAACCTGTGTCGGGGAACAGTTTGAAGCCATTACCATAGCGGACTTCTATGCCAATATAAACCTGTACCCCTGCAAGAACAAACTAAAAATCAAGGCAAGGGAAAAGATACGGGTGTGTTACCTGATATTCCTGATGAGCGAGAAACTATCCAAGCAATACAGGGATGAATGGAGGAGCCAAATATTAAAACTGCTGGATATTGACGAGAGTTATTATCGGTCAAAATACAAAGAGCCAGTTTCCGATTTTCCGAGTGACAGCAACCAAAAATTCGCCAAAGAAATGGAAAGCATATTCTGATAATTCGTGATATATCCTGATACTCCACGAAATTACCACTTTTACCACTCAAATTAATTTTTGAGTGGTATTTTTATTGTCTGATATTTAATAAGATAGCGCAACATCCTATTTATATCATCCACATCCTTACCACTTACAGCCATACCTAATTTTGCATCGTTCGAGAACAGAAATAGCAGCCAGTGCGCAGGGCTGATTGTTTAACGACTAAATAGATTGGACGATGACAAATCTTCAAGAGTTATTATTAAAACCCGTCTGGCAGATGACAGGCGAAGAGTTCATATTCCTAAGCAAACACGCTTCCAACCAAACGGAAGCGCAACCGCAACCTGTAACGGACACAGAAAGGAAGTATGTGTACGGAATACTTGGCATTGCCAAATTGTTCGGGTGCAGTCTGCCAACCGCCAACCGTATAAAGAAAAGCGGAAAGATAGACAAAGCCATTACGCAAATAGGGCGTAAGATTATCGTGGATGCGGAACTTGCCCTTGAACTGGCTGGAAAGAAAACCGGAGGACGAAAATAACGGGAGGGGTACTTATGGACTATATGAAAGATATAAAGGAAATATCGGCGGAAGAAGCCGTAATCCTTTGGCAAGCCTCACGTTTGAGCCTGTCGAAAAGTTACGAGAAAGCACCTGAAATTCTCAAAGTACATAGTTCCGTCATAGGAACATTGGGGAATTTCAGCGCATCCATCGGCAAAGCCAAGAGCAAAAAAACTTTCAATGTGTCGGCTATCGTAGCCGCCGCATTGAGGAATGGTACGGTATTGCGATATGTGGCGGAACTTCCGGAAGACAAACGGAAAATCCTTTATGTGGACACGGAACAGAGCCCTTACCATTGTCTGAAAGTAATGAAACGTATTTTGCGGATGGCAGGGCTTCCCGATGACAGGGACAATGAAAATCTTGAATTTCTTGCTTTGAGGAAATACACGCCTGAACAGCGTATCAGGATTGTTGAACAGGCTATTTACAATACGCCTGACATAGCCCTTGTAATCATAGACGGCATCCGTGACATGGTATATGACATCAACAGCCCCGGTGAATCGACACGCATCATATCCAAGCTGATGCAGTGGACGGACGACAGGCAGATACATATCCACACGATACTCCACCAAAACAAGGGCGATGAGAACGCAAGGGGGCATATCGGCACGGAACTGAACAACAAGGCGGAAACAGTCCTCCTTGTGGAAAAGGACAAGAGCAATGGAGATATAAGCAATGTTTCAGCCATGCACATACGGGCAATGGACTTCGAGCCTTTTTCATTCCGCATCAATGACAATGCTCTGCCCGAACTGCTGGAGGGTTACAAGCCCGAAGCCAAGAAACCGGGAAGACCGGAAGAGGAAAAGTTCGATCCTTACAAGCATATCACCGAACAGCAGCACCGAATCGCACTGGAAGCTGTTTTCGGACTGAAAGAGGAATACGGCTACAAGGAACTGGAAGACACCTTAATCAAGACTTATGTGTCGGTGGGTGTAAAGCTGAACCATAAAAAGGCGGTATCGCTCATCACCATGCTTCGGAACAAACGGATGATAGTGCAGGAGAACGGCAGGAAGTACACGTTCATGCCCGACTTCCACTATTAGCCCGCACCTTGCAATCGCTTCACTTTATTCCGATGGTCTATATATTAGGGATAAAGCGAAGTGGTTGCGGAATGTGGCAAAACCGCTTCACTTTATTACCGTACTCTATATATACGAGAATAAAGTGAAGTGATTATAGACCGTACTTCATAAAGAGAGGTACGGGCGAAAAGAGAAATAAACCAATTCAATTATCATTAAACCAATCGTTTTATGGATATACAGACAGCGAAACAAATCAAGATAGCAGATTATCTGCACAGTCTGGGCTTTTCTCCGGTCAAACAGCAGGGGATAAACCTGTGGTATAAGTCACCGCTAAGGGAAGAAACGAAAGCATCGTTCAAGGTGAATACAGAACGTAACCAATGGTATGACTTTGCACTCGGTAAGGGTGGGAATATCATCGCACTTGCACAGGAACTTTATTGTTCCGACCATGTGCCATATCTCCTGCAAAGAATCGGAGAACAGACACTCAACATTCGCCCCGTGTCTTTTTCTTTTGGCAAGCAATCATTTTCCGAACCAAGTTTCCAACAGCTGGAGATTGTACCGCTTTCATCTCCTGCCCTGCTTGCTTATTTGCAGGAAAGGGGGATAAACATTACACTGGCGAAAAAAGAATGCAGTGAAGCGCATTTCACCCATCATGGCAAACGCTATTTCGCCATTGCCTTTCCCAATGTATCGGGCGGATATGAAATCCGCAACCGCTATTTCAAAGGCTGTATCGCACCAAAGGAAATATCCCACATCAGACAATCTGGAACAGCAAGGGAAACGTGCTATGTGTTCGAGGGATTTATGGACTATCTTTCATTTCTTACTTTGAGAATGGAAAGTTGTCCGAAATATCCCGAACTGGATAGACAGGATTATATGGTGCTGAACTCCGTAG
>JBGVNK010000042.1:0-71563 GCA_045125535.1 Candidatus Cryptobacteroides sp. | reverse complement strand
AGAATCCGTTCGCGGCCTTGAAGGACATGTTTAAATGATTATTAATAATTAAAAAATAAAGTAAAAATGGCACATCCAAAACACAAAGTCTCTAAGCAGAGACGTGACAAGAGAAGAACACATGATGTAGCTGTAGTTCCTACACTCGCTACTTGTTCAAACTGCGGTGCAACAATCATGTACCACAGAGTATGCCCAGAGTGTGGCTATTACAGAGGTCGTCAGATCATCGAGAAGAAGGCTGAGTAATTTAAGTAAAAGGGATGAGCAATCACCCTTTTATTTTTATGGCCCTGTAGTTCAACGGATAGAATGGAAGTTTCCTAAACTTTAGATAGCAGTTCGATTCTGCTCGGGGCTACGAAAAAAGCCAGGTCGCAAGACCTGGCTTTCTTCGTAGTTGGGTGTATTTATGCCGGGAAATCTATTGGCAATTCCTCAAATAATGATTATCTTTGTATGTTTAACTAATTAAAAACAAACATTATGAAAAGAGTAATCGCAACACCGGACGCTCCAAAGGCAGTTGGTCCATATTCACAGGCAATCGAAGTAAACGGAACACTTTACATTTCAGGTCAGATCCCTGTAAATCCAGCTGACGGAAAGGTGCAGGAGGATATCGTGGCTGCTGCTCATCAGTCTCTCAAGAACATCGGAGCTATCCTCAAAGAAGCAGGAATGACTTATGACAATGTTGTAAAGACTACAGTTCTTCTTGCTGATATCGCTGATTTCAAGGCAGTTAACGAGGTGTATGCAGAGTACTTCACAGGAGACAAGCCTGCAAGAGCATGTTATCAGGCTGCTGCTCTCCCTCTCGGTGTAAAGGTTGAGATCGAGGCTATCGCTGTGAAATAATGAGCAGAAAGTCGATAATACTTTGTCTTGTCGCCTTGGCGGTGATGTTCGTCGGTATCGGTGTGGCAGTGCTGCTTCTGTATTCCGATGTTGATTCTCCGAAGGGCTCTGAAAAATCCCATGTGGCGGCTGACGACCGCCATATGGTTCTTTCCGCTGTGCCGTCTGACGCTGTTCTTGCCGCTACATTTGCAGACTTCAGGACGGTGGCTCCAGTGCTTATTGACGGACTGGAGTTCAATGACGGATACAGCAAGTCGCGTATGGCTGTCTCGCTTCACTTTTCGGGCAAACTTCTGCCTTTGTATGTGTTTGAGGCTAAGGGAGATGAGGTGGCTGTTGGAGATTTTGCAAAGCATCTCGAAGCAAAGGGGCTTTCGGTTTCTGTCAAAGACGGATTCGTGTTGGCTTCTCCTTCCGAGACCATCCTGAAATCTTCGGTAAGACATCTTGAAAAGAAGGTGTCGGTTCTTGATGCAGCAGGTTTCGATAAGGCTGCATCTTCTGTAAGAGGTGCGGATGCCCTCTTTATTTCGAATGCACATATGGGAAGACTTCTTCCTGCAGTGCTGACCAAGAGTTACGCCGGCAGCAAGGATTTTCTTGTGAGGATGTCCGACTGGACAGCCTTTGATCTGAGCCGCTCGGCTGAAACCTTGTCTCTTGACGGAACGGCCATATATGATGGGGAATCGACAGACTTCATGACTGTGCTTGAGAAGTCGGCTCAGTCGGTGTCGTCAGTTTCTTCCGTACTTCCTTCGTATACATTGTTTGCAGTGTCTCTTCCTATGAAGGATACTGCTCCGTATGTTGCTGCATATCAGTCCTATCTTGATACAAGGCAGAAACTTCAGACCAATCAGGCTGCTCGTAATGCCTTTAAGAATGAGTACAAGGTCGCTCCGGAGGATATGGCTGCACACCTCGGTATCAGAGAAGTGGCAGCAGCATTCATTATGAATGGTTCAGCCTTGGAGAAGATAACTCTCATGAGGACTGGAAAGAATGCCATGTATTCAGATACAGTAGATTACAATTCAATGGCATCAGTTCTTTTCGGTGATTTCTTTGCAAGGAAAGGTGAGACCGAGACCATCTTTATTGATGGATGGATCATTTCAGCCGGAAAGGAAACCATAAGGGCTTACGGCGAGGGTGAGATCACAAAATATTCACTTAAAGGACTTCTTGCAGATACTGGTAAGGGCGATCTCCTTTCGCGCAAGGCTACATCAGCATCAGCATATTTTTCATTCTCAGAGGAGCGATCGGCTCTCAAGGATCTGTTCACTCCGTCATTCCTCAAGCTCTTGACACCTCTTGTCGATGAAGCAGAGGTGGCTCCTGCAGTGCTTTCGGTGTCGAAGGACAAGACCGGTATGGGGCTTGATTTCGAGATGTTCTCTCTTTCTCTCCAGAAATCAAATGAGGCTGTGTTTGAAAGAGATACGATGGTGGTTGTTCCGACCGGACCGTTCAAGGTAAAGAATTCCGGTACAGGAAGGATTAACGAGTTCTATCAGAATTCTCATAAGTCTCTTTGTCTCCGTGAGGACGGCAAGGACTTGTGGGGCATACCTTTCGACAAACTTATCTGCGGCAGAGCAGGAACAGTCGATTTCTATGCGAACGGAAAGCTCCAGATACTTTTCGGAGCAGGAAGCAGCATTCATCTGCTTGACAGACTCGGAAGATATGTAAAAGGTTTTCCTCTTGATCTCAAGAAGGACATCCTT
The DNA here is from genome assembly GCA_045125535.1 of Candidatus Cryptobacteroides sp. GTDB lineage: Bacteria > Bacteroidota > Bacteroidia > Bacteroidales > UBA932 > Cryptobacteroides. The sequence goes on along the minus strand of JBGVNK010000042.1, from coordinate 68,963 downwards.
CTTGGTCCTGATGTCTATGATTTCTCAGGAAATAAGAAATATAACATCATGGTCCTTCATAAGGACAATACGATAGAAATGTATAACCTGCAGGGTGCCAAGCCTGCTTCGTGGAAAGGTATCGCCGTTGGAGACGAGACGATAAAGAATCTTCCGGAGCGCATAGATCTTGGCGGAAGCACATTCTGGATCGTCAGGACCTCTGTCCAGACTCTCATCTTCCCGTTCTATGGTGGTGGGGCTCTGACAGTATTCGAGGGCAACCAGAGGATCAGGCCGGACAGCGAAATCAAGAAGCTTGATGGCACTACTGTGGAGTTTACCTGCTATGACGGCAAGGTGCGTACGCAGGCGTTGAAATAGAAATTGTACTTTAACTATATAGAAATGGAATTCACATCAGTTAACAAGATTTTTGAAGCATCTTTCAAAAAGAATTGGGAACGTCCTGCCATCTCTAACTATCAGGGAGTGACCTTGAAGTATGGTGACGTGGCAAGACGTATGGAGAAACTCCATATCATGTTTGAGGAATGCGGTCTTGAGAAAGGTCACAAGGTGGCCATCTGTTCTCGTAACCAGGCCAATTGGGCGGTGGCTTTTCTTGCCACAATGACTTATGGCGCCGTTCCTGTTCCTCTTCTTCATGAATTCAAATCAGCTAACATACACCACCTGGTGAACCATTCTGAGGCGAAGATCCTCTTCGTCGATGACGTGATCTGGGAAGGACTCAGCGAGAGCGAAATGCCTGATCTTCAGGCCATCATCCAGGTGAATACATTCAAGCTGCTATATTCTGCAGACGAGAAGATTACCGCTGCACGTGAGCATCTCAATGAACTTTTCGGCAGGAAATATCCTAACGCATTCACGCCAGATGCCCTCGATTATTATGAGGATTCAGCTGATGAACTTGCTATAATCAATTATACTTCAGGCACATCAGGCTTCTCTAAGGGTGTGATGATCCCTTATCGTGCAATCCGCTCTAATATAGAGTTCGCATCCAAGGTACTTCCTGGACTCGATAATACCAAGAGCGTGGTATCAATGCTTCCTTGTGCTCATATGTATGGTCTCATGTTCGAGCTTCTCTATGAACTCAGCGTAGGTGCGCAGGTGCATTTCCTTTCACGAGTGCCTAGCCCTAAGATCATCATGCAGGCTCTTGCTGAGGTGAAGCCTTATGTGATCATCGCTGTTCCTCTCGTAATCGAGAAGATCTACAAGACCAAGGTGAAGCCGGTCCTCGAGAAGGAGGGAGTGAAGTTCCTTATGAAGCTTCCTGTCCTCAACCATATCGTTTTGGGCAAGGTAAGGGAAGAACTTGTCAAGGCATTCGGAGGCGAGTTTTACGAGGTGATCATCGGAGGAGCTGCATTCAATACAGAAGTCGAGGCATTCTTCAAGAAGATGGGATTCCCGTTCACGGTAGGATACGGTATGACGGAGTGTGCTCCTATCATCACTTATGATGACTGGAAGGAAGAGAAGCTTTATTCTTGCGGTAAGGCAGCTCCAAACATGGAGATCAAGATCAACTCGAAGGATCCTGAAAACGTGCCTGGTGAAATTCTTGTAAAAGGAGGAAACGTATTCCTCGGCTACTATAAGAACGAGGAGGCTACTGCTGAAGTCTTTACAGAGGACGGATGGTTCCGCACAGGTGATATGGGAATCATTGATGCGGACGGATGTCTTTTCATCAAGGGTCGAGCTAAGTGCATGATTCTCGGTCCTAGCGGTCAGAACATTTACCCTGAGGAGGTTGAGACTGTGCTTAACAGCCAGCCATATGTAGTTGATTCTCTTGTTATTGAGGATAACGGCGGCCTCACAGCTCTTATTTTCCCAGATTTCTTCCAGGGTTCTAAGGACGGAATCAGACAGCGCGACTTCCAGGGCTACTTCGACGGAGTTCTTGCCGACATCAACAAGGAACTTCCTAACTATGCCAAGCTCAAGAAGATCGAGGTGATGACAGAAGACTTCGAGCGTACCCCTAAGAAGAGTATCAAACGCTATCTTTATCAGAGATAATGGAAAAATTTGACCAGAGTTACATAGAAATGGCAGGCGTCTGGGCGCGCAATTCATATTGCAAGCGCCGTCAGGTAGGCGCCCTGATCGTTAAGGACAGAATGATAATCTCCGACGGCTACAATGGTACGCCGTCGGGGTTTGAAAACATCTGTGAGGATGAGAGCGGCGTGACCAAGCCTTATGTGCTACATGCCGAGGCAAATGCCATTTCCAAGGTGGCTCAGTCAGGCAACAGCAGCAAAGATGCCACTCTTTATGTGACAGCATCCCCTTGTATGGAATGTGCGAAACTCATCATACAGGCTGGAATCAAAAGGGTGGTATATCGTGATCCATATCGTATTACAGACGGAATAGATCTCCTTCGCAGGGCAGGTATTGAAGTTGAACAGGTTGATGATCCTTCTGCTGAGAAGTGATATGATGCATCTATAAAACGGACTATTAATGAAGAAAATCGACAATAGCATATTAGTGGCACTCCTTGGTGTGATCCTGGGAGTGCTGCTTACCTTAGTGGCGACAAAAGCTCTTCCTGAAAAGAAGTTTGACGGTGACTATAACAGGTGGCGCAAACTCAACCTCATCCTTCAGGAGGTGCAGAAGAACTATGTTGACACTATCGATATGGCAGGAATGACAGATGCTGCGGTACAGGCGGCGTTGGCTGAACTTGATCCCCATTCAGTATATCTTCCTCCTGTTGAGCTTACAGAGTCAGAGACAGAATTGGCCGGCAACTTCGACGGCATCGGTATCCAGTTCAATGTACCTAACGATACCGCCATTGTCTTGAGCGTCATTCCGGGCGGTCCTTCCGAGAAGGCAGGCCTGATACAGGGGGACAGGATCATCAAGGTAGGCGGGAAGACTATTGCAGGAACGAAGACTCCTCAGGACAGTATGGTCCGCATGATGAAGGGCCCATCAGGATCAAAGGTGAAACTCATGATCAGCCGTGACGGCAACATGATACCTTTCGAACTTACTCGCGACAAGATTCCGGTTCACTGCATTGACGCGGCTTTCATGCTTGACCAGACAACGGGATATATGAAATTGTCCAAGTTCTCCCGTACGACATACAAAGAGTTCAGCGAGGCGGCAGATAAACTCTTGGATCAAGGAATGACACGCCTTATCTTCGACCTTCGAGACAATACGGGAGGTTATCTTGATCAGGCACTCCGCCTTTCGAATGAATTTCTTGAAAAAGGTGACGGTATCGTATATATGGAAGGACGTGAGCGACCACGTCAGGACTATAACGCCGACGGCAGAGGACGTCTCAAGGATGTAGAACTTTCTGTACTTATAAATGACGGCTCTGCTTCTTCAAGCGAGATCTTCGCTGGAGCTATCCAGGACAATGACAGGGGTGTGATCGTAGGTCGTCGTTCTTTCGGAAAGGGACTTGTCCAGGAACCGATCAACTTCACTGACGGATCAGGAATACGTCTTACAGTGGCCCGTTTCTACACTCCTTCGGGACGATGCATACAGAAACCCTATGACAAGGATTATGCATATGACATCTACGAGCGTTATGCTCATGGTGAAATGACTTCTGCGGACAGTATAAAGGTGGATACGACTGCGCTTTATTATACAGTAAGAGGCCGCAGGGTATATGGTGGAGGAGGAATCATTCCGGATGTATTTGTGCCTGTTGATACAACCAAGGCCACTAACTTCTACATCAGCTGCAACCGCAAGACCACTCATGTGCGTTTCGCATCGTCAATATTCGACAAACATCGCACAGAACTGTCTCAGATAGATGATTTCGACAGGCTTGTGACCTATATGGAGTCTCTTGATCTCGAGACACAGTTCCTGGATTACGCGGCGCGTGTGGACGGAATCAGGCCGAGAAAGGGTGAATGGGAGGAAACCAAGGTCTATCTGATGCCGCAGATCAACGCACTCGTAGGACGTTATTCGAAACTGGACCAGGAAGCATTCTATCGCTTCTATCTGCCTATAGATGACATTCTGCTGAAGGCGATGGACAGTCCTTCAAAAGTATTTTAAGAATATAGCGTCACACTCTGATGAGGGTGACGCTTTTTTATTGAGCTATGAATCTGTAAAGGATTTCACCGGTCTGGCGTGCAGGAGCATTCGGGTCAGCATTGAACCTTGACAGGCGTGCAGCGCGTATGGCAAAACTTCTCAGACACTGGTCGCTTGAAGAAATTTCTTCCATGACTTTTGCATTGACCACCTGACCCTGAGGATTTACAGTGATTATGACTGTCACGTCTCCTCCTCCGTTACATCTGTAGGCCGGTATGTTCAGATGGCTGGCCTTTCTGCCGTCGAGAGTGTAGGAAAGGACAGACGGACCTTTATATTCCTTTTTCTCCTCTTGGGTTTCCTTCTTCTGGGACGGCAGTTCAACCGTCTCTTCGGTTGCATCTTCAAGAGTCTGCCCGTTCTTCAGTTCCTGAGCAAGTCTTTCCGCATCCTTATAAAGTTCGTCTGCATCAGTGTTCCTGTCATCTTTGAGGCTGGAGCCGGCGTCTACAGCTATGTTCCTGACGGGTTCGGATGACTGTCTGGACATTTCGATAAGTTCGTCAAGCCTTTTGCTGATGTCCTCTTTGAAAGCTTCCTCTTTCAGCCTTTGTTCTATTTCTTCCTGCTTGGAGAAGTCAAGGACAAAGCTCTCTTCCTTACGCAACTGGTTGTCTATCTGACATGCAAGCAGAATAATAATCACCGTGAGATGGAATATCACGGTGACATATAATCCGGCCTTGTCTTCAGATGAACGTCTTTTCAGGAAGAATACCTTCACCTTTCTGTACTGGCGCTTTATGAAGCTGTCGATGTCCACTATTTCTTTTCAGTCAGGTCCTTTTCGATTCTTGCTGAAATCATTTCAATGGCCACCTGGTTGTGACCTCCCTGAGGAATGATGATGTCTGCGTAACGCTTGCTAGGCTCGATGAACTGGAGGTACATAGGCTTTACTGTCCTTGTATAACGCTCTATCACCCAGTCCACGGTCTTGCCTCTCTCTACGATATCTCTTGACATTACTCGCATGAGTCGGTCATCATCATCAGCATCCACAAACAGTTTGATGTCCATCTGCTTGCGGAGCTTAGCGCAAGTGTAGATGAGGATACCTTCCACGATGATCACGTCAGCAGGCTTTACTGTCAATGTTTCGTCCTTTGAGCGTCCGCAGGTGATGTAGGAATAGAGCGGCTGTTCTATGGTCTTGCCTTCCTTCAGCTCCTTGAGCTGCTGGCAGAGAAGATCGAAATCAATCGAGTCCGGATGGTCGAAGTTGTGGTCTCTCTTTTCCTGCTCGGTGAGGTGGCTGAGATCCTTGTAATATGAGTCCTGAGGTATCACCACTACTCTGTCCTTGAGACGGTCAGTGATGGCCTTCACTACTGTTGTCTTTCCTGATCCGGAGCCTCCGGCTATTCCTATTATCAGCATAATTTTTATTTATGAGATCCCCGTTCGAGCCGGGGATGACGTTTTCTTACTTAGGTCCCGTTCGAGCCGGGGATGATGATTAGAATTCTGCGTTCTTAGGTGTACGAGGGAATGGAATCACGTCACGGATGTTGCTCATACCTGTAACGAAGAGAAGAAGTCTCTCGAAACCAAGTCCGAATCCACTGTGAGGAGCTGAACCGAAACGACGAGTGTCAAGATACCACTCAAGACCCTTGCGGCTCATGCCAGTCTCATCAATACGTGCCTCGAGCTTCTCGAGTGATGACTCGCGCTCAGAACCACCGATGATCTCACCGATCTTAGGGAAGAGAACGTCCATTGCACGTACTGTCTTGCCATCCTCGTTCTGCTTCATATAGAATGCCTTGATGTCCTTAGGATAGTCTGTAAGGATCACTGGCTTCTGGAAATGCTTCTCAACGAGATATCTCTCGTGCTCGCTCTGGAGGTCTGTGCCCCAGCTTACAGGGAACTCCCAGTCGACACCTGCAGCCTCGAGAATCTTGATACCCTCGGTGTAAGTGAGTCTTACAAACTCGGTGTCTGCAACACTCTCAAGACGTGCGATGAGTTCGTTGTCGAATCTGTCGTTGAGGAACTGGATATCCTCGCGGCAGTTGTCGAGAGCCCATTTTACGAGATATTTGATGAAGTCCTCAGCGAGGTCCATGTTGTCCTTGATGTCGAAGAATGCCATCTCAGGCTCGATCATCCAGAACTCTGCAAGGTGACGTGGAGTATTTGAGTTCTCAGCACGGAAAGTAGGTCCGAATGTGTAAATCTCACCGAGAGCCATTGCTCCGAGCTCACCCTCGAGCTGACCGCTCACTGTAAGGCTAGTCTCCTTACCGAAGAAGTCCTTAGTATAGTCGATGCCACCCTTCTTGTTGCGTGGAAGGTTCTCCATGTCGAGTGTAGTGACACGGAACATCTGTCCAGCACCCTCACAGTCAGAAGCTGTGATGAGTGGAGTGTGCATATAAACGAATCCCTTGTTGTGGAAGTAGTTATGGATAGCGAAGGCCATCTGGTTTCTGATTCTGAGCACAGCTCCGAATGTGTTAGTTCTTGGACGGAGGTGAGCAACAGTTCTAAGGAACTCGAATGATGTATCCTTCTTCTGGAGAGGGTAACGTACAGGGTCACACTCGCCATAAACCTCAATCTCAGTTGCCTGGATCTCAGTTGCCTGACCACCACCCATAGACTCTACGAGTTTACCCCAAACAGCGATACATGCACCAGTTGTAACCTTAGCAAGTACAGCCTCATTATCTGGAGTCTTGTCAACTACGATCTGAATATTATTGATTGTAGAACCGTCATTGAGAGCGATGAACGCTACATTCTTGTTTCCTCTCTTTGTTCTTACCCAACCTTTAGCAAGAACATCTTTACCTGCCTCGCTTTTCAGCAGGTCCTTCACTTTGGTTCTGATAACTTTTTCCATTTTATATTATTCTTTCTTATTTTTCAAACTTTGCAAAGATAATTGATTTAGGCCTATTCACCTAAGATTTTACCCTTAATGTCAGTGTTGTCTATTCTGCCTGCAAACTTTTCTGCGCCTTTACCGATTGCATATACTGGAACTGCTCCACCTGTGTGGTCTGTTGTTGTCCAACCGATGTGTGCATCTGCATTAAGCTTCGCATTTTCGTCAAATCTGAGGTTGTTGCTATGACCATTCTCATTCCATGACTTTTCAATTACATCCCAGTTGATATTGCCATGGTGATTACCTGCTCCAAGGGCAACACCACCTGTTTCGTGGTCAGCTGTAACTACGATGAGAGTCTCATCCGGATGCTGGAGATAGAAGTTGTATGCTGCCTGAATAGCTTCATCAAATGCAATTGTTGCGATAATCATCGGCATTGTCTTGTCTGAGTGGCTTGCCCAGTCAATCTCACCACCTTCGCACATGATGAAGAACGGTTCCTCATCTCCGAGGAAGTCGATACCAGCTTGTACCATCTCTGCAAGAGTAGTCTCTGTTTCAGGCTTGTCACCTGTAGAGTCATAGTTCTTAGGCTCTACTCCTCTGTTATACTCCTGTGAGAATACGATCTTATCGCTGTTTTTCATTGCGTCAGCAAGCTCTGCCTTACCGAAGCATACGTTGTAACCATTAGCTTCAAGGTACTCCTCTGCATTTGGAACCTGTCCCTCAGAGCCCTTTGGACCGTGGTAACCGAGAATACCAGCTGATGCAAAGTACTCGAATCCGCTTGCTGGAATCTCAGACATAATTTCGTAGTATCCGTTACGGCTGATATTGTGGCCATAGAACGATCCTGGAGTTGCGTGGTTGATCGGAACTGAAGAGATTATACCGATCTTGTAACCATCCTCTTTAAGTACATAACTCATGCTTTCCACAGGATTTCCCTCAGGGTCTACTCCAAGGTATGAATTGTTTGTTTTTTCACCACAAGCGATTGCTGTACCTGCTGCAGATGAGTCTGTCACTCTTTTGTCTGCTGAATGTGATGTCGCAGTTCCAAACACAGGGAAAGTTGTCATTGTAAGCTGCTCTCCTCCGAGCTTTCCTGCTTTCCAAGAAAGATATGACTCAGTCACTGATACGTGTGAGTTACCCATTCCATCTCCAATGAATAGGAATACATATTTTGCTCTTTCTTCTTCTTTCTGTGTGCAGCTTAATGCTGTAGCCATCATAGCTATCGCCATGATTACAGATGCGATTCGTGTTATTTTCATTTTTAGTGGATTTTATATCTTACAAATTTACCCATTTTTCTTTAAACTGCGATAAATCAGACAATAAAAAAAGCAGCTCCTGATGGAACTGCTTTCTTTAATATGTAGAATCCGGATTATTCGGCTGGTTTTCTAGCTGTGTACATGATCTTAAGCGCAGAGCACTTACGAAGCTCCTGCTTAACGTCAGTCACGATACCCATACGGGTGTTCTCGTCTGCCTTGATAGCTACAGTCATGAAAGATCTGTCTGCCTCTGAAAGCGACTCGCGCTCTGCAGCGATGAAGTCACGAATCTCGGCTGTAGTCTTGAAAGAGTCGTTGAGCTGGATACGTGCATCGTTACCATACTGAGCCTGAAGGCTACGGATAGGAGTACCGATGTTGATGTATGAAGTCAAGTCTTTTCTTTCAAGCTTTGCGATCTCAGATGCCTCTGGAAGTCTTACGCTAACCTTGCTTTCGGTCTCACGCATGGTAGTTGTTACCATGAAGAAGAAGAGGAGCATGAAGACGATATCGGAAAGTGATCCAGATGGTGGATTTGGCACTGACCTTTTCTCTTTATTCTTAAATTTTGACATACTGCTTTTCTCCTATAATTACTTCTTAGAAACATCCTTAGGCTCTGCCTCAGAGATGTTCTGAGGAACTGCCTTTCTTACAACTTCCGCCTCGTCATCGTTAAGTTTCGAGTACAACTTGCCGAAGTTTGCCATTGAGAACTCATCACGGAGTTCGTTAACAGCCTTTACGAGCTCGTTCTGTACTGCGATGTAGGCCTGGTAGCTGGTACCGCGGTCATTCTGGAGAGAGATGACACCCTTTGATACCATGCAAGGTCCGAAGCCCTCGATTTCGATCTCCTCCTTCTCAGGAAGGTTAGGATCGTTTAACGGGTTAGAGAGGAATTCTTTGATCTTATCCTTCAATTGGCTGACATCCATAGGCTCAGTACCAGCAAGAAGTCTGTCGGCAGAGTTGATCTTCACAACGATGATGTTACGGCGATTAACCTTCTGATCCTGTGCCTGCTGATTTGGATCCGGCATAGGAGGCAGACGACGCTGCAGACCCTTGTCCTGGTCCATTGTTGTAGTCATCAGGAAGAAACAGAGGAGGATGAATGCCATATCCGCCGTTGAACTTGAATTGATTTCTGGTGTTTTTCTAGCCATGGCGTCTGTTATTTACGAGTTGCTCCTACAATCCAACCTACAACAAGTGCAAGGATTGAAAGTCCGAATGTGAAGTAAGTAAGATTAAGAACTGTATCTGTCAGCTTGAGTGTGCCATCTGACACTGGATCACCGAGGTATCCTACGGCAGGTGTTCCTGGTGCAAGCACATAGGCAACTGCGATGACGGCAGCGATAGCAACAAGACCGGCAAGAAGCTTGAGAAGGCTCTTCGGATTGTTCATACCGCCGATCACCACTACGCCGAACACAACTGCGAGGAGTGCGATTCCTGCAAATGCGTATGTGCAGTAGAGGATATTGTCAACCGGAGCATTACCATTTGCCTCAAAGCCTACGACAAAGCCGTAAACGCTGAAGATGATGCCCACGATGAACAATGCTACCAGGATCCACTTAATGATTTTTTCGTATTTCATTATAGTGTCAATTATTTCTGATATTTAACCAAAATGTCCATGAGTGAGATTGAAGCGTCCTCCATGTCGATAGTGAGGGACTCAACCTGTGAAAGGATGTAGTTGAAGAAGATCTGAAGGATAACGGCAACGATCAAACCACCTACAGTTGTGATGAGGGCCACCTTCATACCACCTGCTACGACTGCTGGAGACATGTCACCTGCAACCATGATGGCGTCGAATGCCTGAATCATACCGATAACTGTTCCCAAGAATCCGAGTGATGGTGCGATAGCGATGAAGAGTGAGATCCATGAGAGGTTCTGCTCCATCTTGCTAGCCTCTACTCCACCGTAAGAAACTACAGACTTCTCGATCTCGTCAAGTGACTGACCGTCAGCAAGGCGAAGGAATGCCTGAGTGAAGATTGAAGCGATAGGGCCACGAGTGTTGCGGCAAACGTCAGTAGCAGCCTCTACACCACCCTCTGCAAGAGCAGCCTCGATCTTCTTGAGGAGCTTCTTAGAGTTAGTCTTAGAGAATGAGAGGTAAAGGATACGCTCGATACAAAGAGCGAGACCGAGGATAAGGCAGGCGATAACGAGGGCCATGAAGCCAGCACCACCTTCGATGAACTTAGTCTTGAGAGCCTGGTGCATAGGCACTTCCTCTGGACCGTCCATTGTGTCATCAGCAACTGGAGCTGCAGCCTCAACAGCTGTTGGTTCAGCAGCCTGCTCGTCCTGAGCTACTGCGTTCTGTGCAGAAAAGGCCATAACGCCCATTACTGCCAAAAACATGAAAATTTTTTTCATTTTTTGTGTGTTTAGTTAATTTAAAGTTATTGAATTGTTATTAGTAAATATTCGCTTTTATTCAGACATGGGCACACCACTCCTAAAAATTCGGTGCAATTTAGCAATTAATTTTCAATCGGCAATATTTATTTTGATATTTCTCCCCTCAGATCTTCGTCGAGACGAGCTTTTACAAACACATTGTCTTGACTTTCACCTAGTAAGAAAAATAATTTACCTAGTGCGCTTTCTGTTGTGCTGTCATAGCCGTTGACAACACCTGCCTCTTTCAGTGCTTTTCCTGTGGCGTAGATATCCATGTTTACCGTGCCGGCCGAACACTGTGTGATGTTCAGAAGTATCTTGCCGGATGACGATGCTTCTCTGACTATGTTCAGGAACCATTCCTTCGATGGAGCATTGCCGGCTCCGTATGTCTCGATTATGACTGCTCTGGTGTTTTCGCCGCAGAGGATGTTTCTTACTACTGACGGAGTTATGCCGGGATGGATCTTGAGGATCGATACTCTAGTGTCCAGGTTCTTGTGGAATGTCGGAAGGGCATCCCATGATGCCGGTTTGATGATCAGGGAAGCATTGTATCTGATGTTTATTCCGGCCTCTGCAAGTGGCGGCAGATTTTCTGAACGGAAGGCTCTGAAGTTGTCTGAATTGATCTTTGTGGACCTGTTGCCTCTGATCAGCACATTGTCGAAGCATATGCAGACTTCCGGTACAAGAGCGTGACCGTCAGCATCTTTCGCGGCAGCGATCTCGACAGATGAAATGAGGTTTTCCTTGCCGTCGGTGCGCGGTGTGCCTATTGGAAGCTGGCTTCCTGTGAAGATTACAGGCTTGGTCAGACCCTCAATCATGAAACTCAAGGCAGATGCCGAATACGCCATGGTGTCGGTGCCGTGGAGGATCACGAAACCGTCGTAATCGTCATACTTTTCTTCAATCAGGTCAGCCAGCGCCACCCACAATGAAGGCTCCACGTCCGAAGAGTCGATGATCGGGTCGAATGTGTGTGCGTCGATCCTGCAGGCGAACTTGCCGAGCTCCGGAACTTCTTCCAGGATCTGGCTGAAGTCGAACGGTCTCAATGCCTGTACCGAAGGATCTTCCTTCATGCCTATCGTTCCGCCTGTGTAGATAAGCAGAATCGATGATTTCTCTCTTGCTGTCATATGTTGAACAGTTTTTGTGCGTTTTCTGTAGTCTGCCGTGCCACCTCTTCCAAAGGCTTGCCGGTCAGTTCGGCAAGTCGTGCCGCGATGTGAGGGATGTATGCGCTTTCATTCCTCTTTCCGCGGAACGGAACAGGTGTGAGGTAAGGTGAGTCGGTCTCGAGCAGTATCCTTTCGAGAGGAATGCTTTTTACCGTTTCTGCAATTGATGCCTTCTTGTAAGTAAGGACGCCACCGATGCCGGCATACCAGTCTCCGAGCCTGTCTATCTCTCGCCAGGTCTCGGCGCTTCCGCTGTATGCGTGGAACACTCCTCTTAAAGAAAGGTGCCTGCAGTCTCTCAATACGTTAAGTATGAGTTCTGTGGATTCACGTGAGTGGATGATTACTGGAAGTGACAGTCTGTCAGCGAGTTCCAGCTGTATGCGCAGCACCTCCTGCTGTTCTTTTACGAATTCCTTCGACCAGTAGCAGTCCATGCCGATTTCTCCGATGGCCCAGATCTTCCGGTCAAGATATCCTTCGAGAAGGGACAGGTCTTTCTGCCATCCTGCACCGACTGAAGTCGGATGAAGGCCGAGACACGGGAATACCGTGCCCTCATGCCTACCGGCTATATCGAACATGAGGTCTCTGGTTTCAGAGTCTATGTCCGGGAATATGATCTTCGTCACCCCAGCTTCGCATGCTCTTGCTACGGCAGCGTCCTCCTCTCCGAGAAAGGCTTCGTCATAAAGATGTGCATGAGTGTCGATGAATTTCATGTCTGTCATATTCTTTTTGTGCATATCTTGCAAATTTATACAAATAATCTGACAGAATGTGCTATTTGACGATATTTATGCAACACCTCTGAAGCAGGTCTATGGTTATGAACCCGTCTGATTCGAGGAGGCCGGCAAGCATTGCTGCATTGCTGTATTCCGTACGCAGAGAATCGGCAAGTTCTTCGACAGTAATGCCTCTGTGTCTTCTTATGGTTAGAAGGGCTGCGGTAAGCATGTCGATCTTGTCTGCAGGCATACGGTTTCCGTACAAGACAGATATCTTTTCCTTGTCTGTGATCCTGCCGCCTCTTCTGCCGGCGGATGTCATTCCGAGGGATTTCAGAAAGTCTTCTTCTCCGGTAACGGCTTCCGCAACCTTGCTCTTTATCAGATGGTTGCATCCTTGTGAACATATATCGTCGATCCTTCCAGGAACGGCGTATACATCCCGGCCGTATGAAGAAGCGAGGTTGGCGGTCATCATTCCGCCTCCGCGTATCTTGGATTCGACAAGCAGTGTGGCTTCTGACAATCCGGCGATTATCCTGTTTCTTCTAAGGAAATGTATGGCCAGCGGGGAAGTTCCGGGAGGATAGTCAGTGACGAGGGCACAGCCGGCTGTACTGCATAGTTTTTCCGCAAAATCTGTGTGTCGGACCGGATATATGCTTTCTGGTCCTGTAGCCATTACCGCAATGGTCGGGAGCCCTGCGTCCACTGCCGTCCTGTGGGCGCAGATGTCTGCTCCGATGGCCAGGCCGCTTACGACTGCAGGCTTTTCCGGACATGCCCCCAGGCTCTGTACGATCCGGGTGCACCATTCCCTGCCGTAAGGAGAAAGGTCGCGTGTGCCGACCACCGATATGGCTCTGCGCTTGCCCCATAGTTCTGAGTCCGGTGTGTTGCTGCGCACGTACAGGCCTATCGGAGCGTCAGGACAGTCCTTCAGCAGTTCCGGATATCCTTCTTCTGTCCATCCTGTGAACCTTATTCCCCTTCCGGAAATCCGGACCAGTTCTTCGTGTTCCTTTTCCACATTGTTCCATGAAAGATGTCCTTTATATCTGGAATGCGGTCCAAGCAGGAGGTCCATGTCCTTTCCTGAAAGTCCGAAAACCTCTTCCGCGCTGCCTAGATGAGAGAGCAGTGCCAGACCTATCTTTGGCTCGAAGCCGAATGTCCTGTTGAGTGCGCACAGGCATGCCTTTTCTTTGTTTCTGTCCATGTCGTCGGTGAATTAGACGGACAAAATAAAAGGAAAACCGGCCTTCCGCATCTCTGGGAAAGCCGGTTTTTCTTTTTTTTAGTCAAAGAATTTCCGAATTTTTAATTCTTTGATCTTTTTTTTGTTCAGTATGTGTTCTGTCACACTGTTTTTGTGACGAAAGTCATCAGATGATGAGGAGGGCGTCACCGTAAGGACCGAACTTGTAGCCCTGCTCGAGCGCGATCTTGTATGCCTTCATCACGTTCTCGTATCCTCCGAATGCCGCTACCGACATGAGCATGGTAGAGCCTGGACGGTGGAAGTTCGAAACGATTGCGTTTGGAATAGAGAACCTGTAAGGCGGGAAGATGAATTTGTTGGTCCATCCGTCGTATGGGTTCACCTCATCATTTGTAGTGGTGTAGGTCTCGAGTCCTCTTATGGTTGTGATGCCCACGGCGAGGACCTTGTGACCTGACTTCTTGGTCTTGTTGATGAGTTCGGCTGCCTCCTCTGTGATTATCACTCTTTCAGAGTCCATCTTGTGCTTTGAAAGGTCCTCTACGTCCACTTCCCTGAAGTGTCCGATACCCATGTGGAGAGTGATGAACGCTTTGTTGATGTCCTTGAGAATCATGCGGTTGAAGAGCTCACGGCTGAAGTGGAGACCCGCTGCCGGAGCGGATACTGCGCCTTCGTGCTTTGCGAAGATGGTCTGGAAATTCTCCTCGTCTTCAGGTGTCACGGTCTTCTTCACCCAGTCTGGAACAGGAGTCTGTCCGAGACCGAAGAGGGTAGACTTGAACTCCTCGTAGCTTCCGTCATAAAGGAAACGGAGTGTACGGCCTCTTGAGGTGGTGTTGTCGATCACCTCGGCAACAAGACTTTCGTCCTCACCGAAATAGAGTTTGTTTCCGATACGGATCTTTCTTGCCGGATCAACGATCACATCCCAGAGTCTCTGCTCGCGGTTGAGCTCTCTGAGGAGGAATACTTCGATGTCTGCACCTGTCTTTTCCTTGTTTCCGTAGAGTCTTGCAGGGAATACCTTTGTGTCGTTGAGGACGAATGTGTCACCCTTTCCGAAATAATCGATGATGTCCTTGAAGAGTTTGTGCTCGATTTCTCCTGTTGATTTGTGGAGTACCATGAGCTTGCATTCGTCGCGCCATCTCGGCGGCTCGCTGGCTATCTTGTCAGCCGGAAGGCTGAACTGGAATTGTGAAAGTTTCATATTTATAAATTAATACCGCAAATTAGACTGCAAAATACATTACATTATACGGATTTTTGAAAAAAATGTTTCAGTGGTATGCTGATTTTTTGAAAAAATCACACTTTGGCCTCTTTGAATACCTCTGCTATTGAAGGATAGGTGTTCGTGAGGTAGGGAGGAAGGCTTGATTTTGCCACCCATGCGGCTTTGGCGATGTCTTCTTCCCGCTGTGGGGTGAGTTCGGTAGGGGCGGTGTAGAGCATGCTGTACCACCAGGTGTGCTTCAGATGCCATTTCCCGTCGCGTCTGTAGCAGTGGTCGGTGATGCAGATCAGGTCGCGGAGCTCGAGTTCGTTGATGCCGGTCTCTTCCTGGACTTCGCGCAAAGCGGTGACTTCTATCGGTTCTCCCGGGTCCTGATGTCCCTTCGGAAGATCCCACAGGCCGTTTCTGCTTATGAGGAGGAAGTCGCCTCTGCGGTTGGATACCAGGCCTCCGCCGGCATTGACTTCTACGAATTCTCCGCAGATCCTTCTGTAAGTCTCTTCTATGTCGTCTGTGGGGATGCAGGTCCTCTGCAGTGAGTCCGAAGTCTCCACCATGCCTATCAGAGTGTGTATGTCTATGTTTTCTCCGAGTCTGAACTGTATGGCGTTAGGGTCCGAAAGTGCCGGATCGTCAGGACTGCAGATGATGATGCATCTCTTTTCAAAGAATACTTTGCGCATTTGACCTATAATTTTATTAACTTTGCATGTTAGCCTGAGCAGCATGCGGTTTGCATGTGCAAAGATAAGGCAAAGAACTGAAAAACAATTAAAAATCGATAATATGGAAATGGTAGAGAAAGCAGTTGCCAAGTCCCTTATGGACATCAAGGCAGTAATGTTGAGACCTGACCAGCCTTTCACTTGGGCATCAGGATGGTTTTCACCTATTTATTGTGACAACAGAAGGATTCTTTCATATCCTGAAATCAGAGAAAATGTATGCAGATGGATGGCTGACATCGTGAAGAAGCAGTATCCTGATGTGGAGGTCATCGCCGGTGTGGCTACAGGTGCGATCGCTCATGGTTATCTTGTGGCTCATTTCCTCGGAAAGCCTTTCTGCTATGTAAGACCTAAGCCGAAGGATCATGGAACAGGTTCGCAGATCGAGGGTATCCTTGAAAAGGGAGCCAAGGTGGTGATCGTCGAAGACCTCATCTCGACAGGAATGAGCAGCCTTGCTGCGAAGAACGCTCTCGTCAATGCAGGCGCTGATGTGATGGGTATGGTGGCAATCTTCTCTTATGGCTTCCCTCAGGCTCGCAAGGCATTCGAGGATGCCAATGTAGAGCTCACTACCCTTACCAACTATAATACTCTCGTTGAGGTGGCTCATGAGACAGGCTACATCAAGGAGGCGGACATAGAGGTTCTCAAGGATTGGAGGATTTCTCCTTCCACATGGGGTAAGTAAGTCATGGCGGTACAGATAAAAAGCAAGAGGGCTGTCGTGTCCAAGGCTCCATATGAACTGTATATGGGCTTTACCGACATGCGCAATTTCGTGCAGCTTCTTCCTGAGGACAAGAAGGCAGATGTGACAGCGGATTATGATTCGATTCATGCCGTGGTACAGGGCTTCTCGATCGGTGTGAAGGTGATTGACAGGACCCCTTACTCGAAGATAGAGTTTGCTGACGACGGTGCTCCGTTTGCATTCAAGCTCACTATGCATTTCGATGCCTCGTCGGATCCGTACAAGACGGATTTCCAAATCGTGCTCGATGCAGAACTGAACTTCATGATGAAGACTCTTTTGGGATCGAAGCTTCAGGATGCGTTGGACAAGGTGGTTGACGGTCTTGTGGCGGTGTCTGAAGGACGCATGCCGGAGGGAATCGACCCTTCGATGTATCCGAACGGTTTCAAGTCCTGACTACTGACATGTCGAGCGAAGTCGAGACATCTATATGATAAAGGAACAATTCAGAAAATATCTGGTCGAAGCGATAGGGGAAGAAAGATCCCTTATCGCTTTTGCCGCTTTTGAAAAGCCGGCATCGGTGTCCGTGCGCCTCAATCCGTTCAAGCCGTGCCCTGAGCCTTCTGATGCAAGGCAGGTGGCATGGAGCAGGCATGGCCGTGTGCTGAATGAAAGGCCGGTCTTCACGTTGGACCCGCATTTCCACGGCGGAGCCTATTATGTCCAGGATTCATCTTCGATGTTCGTGGGACATGTCTTCCGCAATCTTCTCAAAGATGCGGACCTTCCGGAAGGACGTCCTGTCAGGGTTCTTGACCTATGTGCGGCTCCGGGAGGAAAATCCACTGATCTTGCGGCATCGCTTCGGGAAATGTTCGGCGACCGTTTTATTCTGGTCACCAATGAGGTGATGAAGCAGAGGGTGGGAATCCTGGCCGACAATATGGCTCTCTGGGGAGACCCGAATGTTGTAGTGACTTCGGACGATCCCAGTGCATTCGCTTCGTTGCCTGGTTTCTTCGATGTGATCGTGGCTGATGTGCCTTGCTCGGGAGAAGGAATGTTCCGTAAGGACGAGGAGGCTCAGAACCAGTGGTCTGAGGACAATGTGGCATTGTGCGAAGCAAGACAGAGAAGAATCGTCGCAGATGTGTGGCCGGCGTTGAGGCAGGGTGGACTCTTGATATATTCAACCTGCACATTCAATGTATATGAGAATGACGGCAATGCAGACTGGATCGCATCTGAACTGGGGGCCGAGCCATTGCTTAAGGACGATGTCATGGCAGGGGACGGACTTATCAAGACAGGCCTCGGCTACAGTCTTGTTCCTGGATTTGTAGAAGGGGAGGGACAGTACTGCTCCGCTCTGAAGAAGACTTCTGAAAATGCCTGGTCGGGTGGTTTCAGGGATAGCAGGAAAAAGTCCAGACCAGCACCTGCGGTGAAGATGCCTGACGGTCTGGAAAAGCTTTTCAGCACATCTATGGATTTCAAGTCCAGAGGTGAAACGGTGATAGCCGTGCCTTCATCCCTTGCATCTGATGTGGCCATGCTTGAAGGTCTTCATGTCATAGCATCCGGCTGTGCTGTGGGAACTGTGAAGGGGCGCGACCTTGTTCCTGATGCCGATCTCGCGCTCTCGTCGGCTCTTGCTGCTGATGCATATCCTGCCGCAGATGTGGACAGACATACTGCATTGTCATATCTTCACAGAGATGCGATAGTGCTCAAAGATGCTCCGAAGGGATATGTCCTGATAAGATATGAAGGACTTCCGTTAGGTTTTGTAAAGAATTTGGGAAACAGATGCAACAGCCTGCATCCGCAGAGCCGCCGCATCAGAATGGATATAAGATGAACAGAATTTTAACTGTATTATTATCAATGGCTATGGCTGTGTCTGCCATGGCACAGACCGCTGACAGATACCGTCAGCGATATGAAATGCTTGTAAACCAGTTCGGTCCTGCCGGAGTGGGTGTGGAGACTGTGCTGGACAATTGGGCGAGGGTCGACTCCACTAGTGCGGATTTCCTTTTTGCAAGATTCAGTTTCTATTTCACCAAGGCGCAGACAGTCGAGATCGTCTCAAAGCCTGAGAAGAAGTATCTCGGCATGGAACCAATGCTTACGTTGAAGGACAGCACAGGAACGGATGTGTATTATTATCAGGTGAATGTCTTTGATGATGAACTTTACGGGAAGGCTGTAAGGGCAATGGATAAGGCTATTGCTCTTTATCCGGAAAGACTTGATTTCCGTTTCATGAAGGCCAATGCGTACATAGCATACGAAAAGGATAGCCCGGATATGGCTCTTCCATATCTTGTCGATCTTGCAGGAAGGGAGAAGGAGAGGAAATGGACATATGAAGGTAAGGCTATCGAGAAAGGATTCTATGAAGATGCCCTGCAGGAATACTGCTATAGTTTCTATTCGATCGGCACACCATCTACTTATGAGGCTTTTCTGACTCTTTCTCAGAAACTTGCGTCTTTGTATCCTGATTATCTCGACTTCGGAAACAATATAGGATCATACTATATGATTGCGAAAGGAGATTATAAGGCTGCGCTCAAGCAGTACGCCAAGGTCCTCAAGAAAGATCCTTCGAACTACACTGCAATCAAGAACAGTGTACTGGCTGCGCGTAAGATGGGAAACGTGAAGTCTGAAAAGAAATATCTGCAGATGCTCGTGGAGCATGGTCCCGAGAATGAGAAACTGACAGCCCAGGGTCGTCTGAACAAGCTTTCCGAATAGTGGACGCTTCATATTTCATAGCAAGGAAACTCCGTTTCAAAGGAAAGATCGCGGTCGCATGCATCGCGGTCAGTTTTCTTGTCATGATAATTGCCGTGTCAGTCTCAGGCGGATTCCGTCATGAGATACGACAGGGCCTTTCAGACCTTACGGGAGACATAAGGATCACGCCTCCGGACAGGAATGTGCTTGACGAAGGTTCTCCGATTGAGGCCGAACCTTCATATCTTCCGTATGTGAAGGATATAAATGAAATCGACAGGATTGTTCCAGTAGTCTACCTGGCAGGAATCGTCAGAGAGGACGGTAATATCCACGGTGTGCTTTTCAAAGGCGTTCCAATGGATGAATTCCCGTCTGCCGTATCAGATTCCGTGCAGCTGGCTGTGTGCATCCCGAGCCGCCTTGCCGATATTACGGGATTGTCGGAAGGTGATGTCATGTCTGCATATTTCGTGGGGGAAAGCGTGAAAGCCAGACGATTTAATGTCGTATCTGTCTATGAATCAATGATTGAGACAGATGATAAGTTGACTGTCTATGCGGCCTTGCCGGACATGCAGCGTCTGAACGGCTGGGATGAGGGTTCTGTTTCATCGCTTGAGGTTATCCTTGAATCGGATAAACGCGATGAGAAGGATATACGTAAAGCCGGCGAGGAAGTGGGAAGTCTCATAAATCTTTATTCTTCGGATGAAGAGGCCTCTGTCATTGCTGTGTCCAGTGTCTCGGAATATCCTCAGATCTTCGGATGGCTGGATATGATAGACTTCAATGTGTTCTTCATCCTCCTGCTCATGACCATAGTGGCCGGATTCAATATGATATCAGGCCTGCTTATAATGCTTTTCGAGAACATATCTACAATAGGACTTCTCAAGTCTCTCGGAATGACTGACAAGGCCATAGCCAAGGTGTTCCTGTCCAGTTCGGCTGTCCTGACAATAAAAGGAATGGCCATGGGCAATGCCATAGCCATTCTCTTCTGTGTCATTCAGAGTTCGACACATCTGCTCAAACTTGATCCGTCAAACTATTTCGTGTCGTTCGTCCCTGTCCGTATGAACCTGGGACTTGTTCTTGCTGCTGATGCTGGAGCCTTTGCCGTGATAATGGTCCTTCTCCTGATCCCGTGCTTCTTCATATCCAAAGTGGATCCGGCGGAGACCGTAAGAGTGAAGTGATCCTCAGACAGCAGGACAGATCTCGCAGAATGCCTGATAGTGCGAAAGCACGCTTTCGACGTAGTTGATGGTCTCGTGTCCCTTGAACTTTCCAAGCTTCACTGACGGTTCTTCAAGAATAGAATCCTCTCTCATAAGAGGAATCACCTTGACGACTTCCTCCCATACGGTGTTGTCGTATTCCTTTGCTGCAGCAAGATTCCTGCAGTCGATGACCCTCCCTTCTCCGGCATTGTATGCGGCGAGAGTGAACTTTATGAGTTCGTCACCGCTGAGTCCCTGCTTTCTGAACATGTTCTGAAGCCTTTTCAGATGCTTTGTTCCGGCAATGATGTTCTGTTCCGGGTCGAGGAGATTTTCTACGCCATAGTATTCGGCAGTAGAAGGCATGACCTGCATCAGGCCTTGCGCACCTCTGAACGAACGTGAGCCGATGGAGAACTTTGATTCCTGATAAAGAACGGAAGCAAGCATCCTCCAGTCCCATCCGAGTTCCTTTGCGTACTTCCTGATAAGAACATCGTAAGGACTTATGGTGTTCGTCCTGACGCCTCTTTCGGCACGCTTGTGAGGATTGTATCCGCGCATGTACCTTTCGGTCATGTTCTCATAGTCCTCAGATGACTTGATGTGTCTGAACCATCTGTCAAGCTGCATTGCAGCTTCTTCTTCCGTATTTCTGAATGCCCAGACAGCGCAATCCGTCATTGTCTTGAGCATGTCGCTCTCCAGTGAAGTGAGCGAGTCCTTGTCGTGAGTGATCACGATATCGACCTTTCCGTTGAGGAGCGAATCGATGTAGTTGTCGTTTCTTCCTGCTGCGACAATCTTGATGTCGCAATGGTTGTCCTGGGCAAATCTGCCGAGGAGTTCGTAGTTGAGGCCTGTCTCAAGGCCATGGGAGCCGGTCATGTCCTTTCCGAGGTCAATCGCGCAGACAAGTTCCTTTCCTGCGAAATGATTGACTGTCCTTGCTCCGCTGAGCATTCTTCCCTTTTCACAAAGAGGAGTGATGCAGATAACCGCTAATACAATAACTACGTTTCTAAACCTTCTTTTTCTTTTTTCAGTTAAAATCATCGTCTGTTGTTTGTGGCGCTTTGTCTGTTGCTTCCGGCTGATGATCTTCCTCCGGACAGACCGGCATTGCTCCTGCTTCCTCCCGACGCAGAGCCGCCTGAAACGCCTGTTTTGTTGTTCTTCCCGGCCAATGTCCAGAATGGCCATGAGATACCGAACTTGAATGCGCGCTGAGGCATGATGTAGCCTGCCGCGCTGAAATAGTCTGCCTTCTTCAGCGGCCATCCCATGTTGAGATTCACTGCCTTGAAGAACAGGCTCACCCTCTTCCATTGTATGTTCGCAAATACATCTATATAAGGGCTGTCTCCGAATTTCTCGACATTCTGGTTGTGGAACACTCCGAGTACCGGGTTGTATGCGGGGGCATACCATCTTGTCGTGAATGTTCCGTTTGCACCGACCTGCATCTGCATGACGTTCTTCACTACGTCAAACTGCAGGTAGTATCGCAAATTGAGGGCCAGCATAGGCAACGGCATGACTTCTTCGTTGGAAGAAAGCTGGAATGTCGCCCTGTGGTCCAGGTGGAATTTCCATAAACGGAAATCCTTGCTGAGCGTCGCTGTCATCACGCTCATAGGTTTTGTGTTCTGTCTTACGATACCCAAGGTGTCGTAATATATATTGTTGCTCAGCAAGGCATAGCCGAATGAAGCCGCCAGTTTCCATCTTGGAATCGAGAGAGAAGCTTCTGCCTTCGTCTTTGAAATCTTGCTGAAGTCGTTGTCCCACTTGTAGTGGTTTGTGAAAAGATGCTGCTCGTAGTAGTCAGGCTCTCGGAGGCTGGTCTCGAAGTGTGCTTCGAGGGTCAGAGGACTTTTCCTGGCTCTTCTGAACGGATAGGCGTTCATAGTCAGGTTGGCCTCGATGCCGAAATCGTTGATTTCGCTGCCGAGGAATGTGTAGTCTCCCTTTGCGTTCCAGGTCAGGTACTTCTTGAACTGACCGTTTGCTCCAGCATAGAGATAAACAGAGTTCTGCACTACATTGCTGCTGCCCTGCAGATAATCGCTAGGCTTGAAAATGTAGTGATTGAGCAGCTTGTCTCCTATTCCCACATCGATCTTCGAAACGATTGCGTCGTCCTTCCAAGGCTGAAGCCTCAGGAAAGCCCTGTTTTCGAATCTCATCACCCTCAGCGAGTCCATGCTCTTTGTAGGGTTGATGTAGAAACGGTCATGGTAGAACTCTCTGCCTGCAGCATCGTTGATCGCATCGGTGTAGGTCTTGCGGAATACAGAGTACTCGCTGCTGTGTCCGATGAATGCCGTGGTGACATCGGTGTTGATGCCGGCTGTGTCTGCCGATGCTGCTGCCAGTGCCCGCTCGGATTCTTCCATCGCCTTGAATGCGGCAATTGCAGTGGAGTCACCGCTCGCCATGATGCTGTCCCTGACAGCTTCTTTTCTCCTGATCTCCATTCTTTCCTTTCTGCTCTTGAACGAGAACGGGATTCTGTAGGTCTGGTCAAGGAAGACGGTGTTTCTCTTGAGCTTGTTTTCAGCATTGCGCAGGTAAACATCTATCTCTTTGGCGTCCACAGTCGTGTCTCTGATCCACATAGGATCGATGACTCCACCGTTTTCGCTTCTTTCAACACGGTTGTAGATGAAACCTGTGTGCATGAGATACTTCTTGCCAGTGTAGTTTGCTGCGATCACAGCTGTTCGGTTGTCGGTATCCTCTCTCTTCAGCATACCGTTTCCTCCGAACCTGTGATATTCCAAGGTGAGGTTGAGGCTTGGAGTGATGTTCTGGGTCGTGAGTATCTTGATATTGGATTCTTCCTTCTTCTGGTTCGCGAACAGGGTGCCCCAGTAGGCGAGTTCAGTGTAAGGAGTCTTTGTGTTGTACTGCGGGAGATTGTCAGCCGTGTAGCTGTACATCTGATATGGTGTGTAGAATATCGCGTTGTCCTCTTCCTGTCTTTTGAAATAATTGTAGAGCTGGGTAGGGGAGCCGATCACTCCAAGGTATGATGCGTTCACATCCTGCTTGAAGAACGGATATTCATGGAAATGATTGTTGTAAGAGGTGTCCACCCACTGGTCGCGGAGGTTTCTTACGTCATTGAAATATCTGTCATGCTGCCATGTCACGATTCTCTTGTAATGCATCGAATCAGGGAAGGCATATGTCTCGAGGATACGAGGAGTGGCTTCTGTGATGCTGTCCCTGCGTGCCTTGATGCTGTCCTTGATCTCCATCTTGCGGTTGGATGCAGCAATCAGTTCAGGCAGACGCTGCTTGACGTCGTATGCCTTGCGCTCTCTTCTGGTGAGAGAGGCGTACCATGCGTTGTGGGCTGCAACCGCTATATCTGTCGAGTCCTTTATATATAAGGAGTCGAGAAGTTTCACTTCGAGAGTGTCACCGGCCTGGAGAAGCGAGTCGCGGGTTGCGAAACGGGTTGTGGAATCCTTGAGTTCGATATAATATCTGTATCGGACAGGATCTGTGACCTTAAGGGAATCCGGAACCTTTATGGTGTCGCGGGGACTGATCTTTACGGTGTCGGCAGCAGGAATGCTGTCGTTCTTGAAATCCAGTATGAAAGTGCTGTCTGCTGCAAGGACTGCTGTGCTGTCTTCAGCAGCTTCAAGACTGTCTACGGCAGGGCCAGCCAAGGCGGTCGAGTCGTCTAAGCTGCTGGTTTTGAGAGAGTCAGCTATCCTTCTCAGGTTAGCTGATCTGCCTGCATCTATGCCGAATGTCTGCGTCGCCGCAAGCATTACAAGCAGGGCAGGAACCCATATTTTTGCCAAAAAATCTTTCATACAAGACGGCAAAGGTACGAATAATCAATGATATACGCAAATCGGGAGACCCGTGGGCCTCCCGACAACATATTCCATTCCGCTTTTATGGTTCAGATTTCAGTCTATTCTATAATGATTCCTTCTGCTTTCATTTCATCAAGAGCCTTGATGTGACCGCTATGGTCGACATATGCTAGACAGTCCTTATGTAGGTGTACGTTGAAGCCGGCCTTGAGCAGATCCTCGCAGGTTTTGCGCACGCAGAACTCGGTGGCGATGCCGCAGACATGAACGTCTGTGGTGTCGAGGAGTTCAAGTATCTCCCCTAAAGTCTGTTCCGCATTGTTGATTCCCTCGAATCCTGAATACTGCTCTGCTGTCTTGTCGTATCCCTTGGCGAAAACCAGTTCTTCAACTGCATAAGGTTTCAGCTCGTCATGGATTTCTCCTCCACGGGTGCCTTTCACGCAGTGGGCAGGCCATGTTCCTCCGTATTCCTTGAACGATGAATGGTCGGCAGGATGACTGTCGCACACGAACAGGATAGGGAAGGTGTCAAGGATCTCGTGGTCCTCTCCGCCTTGACCGTGGGTCTGCGAGTCTATGTATTTCAACGTTTCGGCCACTGCCTTTTCAGCCTCTGCGCATGCAAGGCTTCCGTCGATGAAGTCGTAGAGCATGTCAACGACTACCAATGCGTTATTCATGTCTGAACTGTTTGATTTCTGTGACGATTCTGTTTATGATTCCCATCTTGAGGTTGTAAAGGTCGTCTGAGATGTCCACCTTATAATAATGTGGGTTGATGAGACGTCTTTCACTTGGACTGAAATGCATGAGTGTGTCGTGATGATATTCCTTCTTTTCCGCAAGTGTGTATTTGTGGGCGACTCTTTCTCCGTTGTCGATGACAAGTCTCTGAAGAGGCCATGCCTTGTATTCCCCAGCCTCGAAAGTCTTGGTCTTGTAACGGTCGTACTCGTCACATACCGTAAATCCTTCTCCGGCTTCGATCTTCCTGCTGAGGCCGTCGCCGCGAAGGCAGGTCACATCCACCTTGAATATTTCTCCCTTGGACGGATCGTTTATCATGACTCTGTAAGTGATCTGGAAACCAGGGTTGATGAGCTTGATCTTGTCTTCCGAACGCTTGAGCACTCCTTCACCGTCTATCTCCACAAGTTTATATACATTTCCGAAGCATGGGGCGGCCTTGCTGGTCGCTATGGCGTCGCCCACTCCGTAGCAGTCGATGCATGCACCCTGGCGCTCGAGGTCAGTGATCAGGTACTCGTCCAATGAGTTGGTGGCGAATATCTTGCATTTTGTGAATCCGTTCCTGTCGAGTATCTGACGGCATTCGGCTGACAGATACGCAAGGTCACCGCTGTCGAGCCTGACTCCGTATCCTGCCTCATAGCTGTCGTCGATTCCGTTCTCCCTGAATGCCTTCATCGCGTTGAGGACTCCGCAACGGAGAGTGTCGTAGCTGTCGATGAGGAGGATGAGAGGCTCGTTCCTGTGAGTCTTTATGTATGTGTCGAATGCCTTGTACTCTCCTGATACGCTGCTTCCGAATGCTGTCACGAAGCTATGTGCCATGGTTCCTGTAGCAGGGTAGTCGAACAATGAGCCTGTAAGGATATTCGATGTCGTGCTGCATCCGGCGATGATGGCGGCCTTTGCTCCGTAGGTCGCTGCCCAAGGGCCATGAGCCCTGCGAGAACCGAATTCGCTGACAGGACGATTTGTCGCCCTGCACACTCTGGAAGCCTTGGTCGCCACCGCCATCTGGTGGTTCATGATGCAGAGCATCGGGGTCTCGAGCACCTGTGCTTCAATCAGAGGGCCTTCCACAATGATGATAGGCTGGTTAGGAAAAGCGATTTCGCCTTCGCGCATTGCATAGACCTTTCCGGTGAACTTCATCGCTGAAAGGTATTTGCGGAAGTCAGCATATTCTTCTCCTGGGAGGAACTTCTCGAAGAATTCCGGCTCCATCTTTCCGAGGCCGGAAATCATCTCTATCACCTCGTCTGTGCCGCTTACCACAGCCCAGTTGTTGTTTTCAGGAGCCTTCCTGTAGAAAAGGTTGAAGATTGCGGTCTGATCCTTCATTCCGCTGTCATAGAAAGACTTTCCCATGGTGTACTGGTACTTGTCTGAGCAATATGCATAATTAAGCATAGTCTTTTCTGATTTATAAATCATACAAATGTAACCTTTTTTGTCCAACTATTTTCTTAAATTCGCAAATATTTTAATCGTCCGTGGAAATACCTGTTTTGCAGAGGGAGGATAAGTGGCGTAAAAGAAGAAAACCTGAGTTATGAAGAGATTAAGAGACCTGTTTATTCAGATATATGAGCAGCTGCCGGTAACGGTTCCGATTTCAGGATCCGGAAGCAACCGCAGTTATTACCGTATGACGGCGAAAGGAGTGTCCTGCATCGGCGTTTTCGGAACAGATCCTGACGAGAACCGTGCCTTCGCGTCTGAAGCCTATCGTCTGCATGATGCGGGCTTTCCTGTCCCGGAGGTGATTGCCGTTGCCGATGACTGTTCCTGCTATCTGCAGGAAGATCTGGGTGACACCCTCTTGTATGACCTTGTGGCTCGTGCCCAAAAGGAAGGAAAGTGGGACAAGGATCTGAAATCTCTTCTTTTTGGAATCATGACCATTCTTCCTGAAATTCAGATCATTGGAGCGAAAGTCATTGATTTTTATGATTGCTATCCCGAAATGGAGTTCAGCAGACGTATGGTGATGTTCGATCTGAATTATTTCAAGTACTGCTTCCTCAAGCCTTCGGGACTCGAATTCAACGAGGTGAAGCTGCAGGACGATCTGGAGAGGCTGGCTGATGAACTCATGGCTGCATCGCAACTGTACGACAAGGAGGGAAACCCATATAAGGGTGACACCTTCATGTACAGGGATTTTCAGTCACGCAATGTGATGGTCAGAAACGGTCAGCCGTATTTCATAGATTTCCAGGGAGGACGCAAAGGCCCTGTGCATTATGATGTGGCTTCGTTCATCTGGCATGCACGTTCGGGCTATCCCGCAAAGCTCAGATCCAAGATGCTTGATGTTTATCTGAGTTCGTTGAACAGATATGTGGATGTGGACCGTAAAACTTTCAAGAAGGTGCTTCGTAAGTTCGTGCTGTTCAGAACCCTACAGGTACTGGGTGCTTACGGTTTCAGAGGATGGATGGAACAGAAGGCGAAGTTCGTGACATCCATTCCTGCTGCAATAGACAGCCTGCGTGAACAGCTTGCTGAAACCGCTGCCGCAGATGCGGATTTCAAGAATTCATATCTGTATGAAGTACTGTCTGAACTTGTCGAGCTTCCTCGTTTCAGGACGGTAGGTTCTTCAGACGGCAGGCTTACAGTTACAGTCTATAGTTTTTCGTTCCATAAAGGCATACCGCACGATCCTTCAGGTAACGGAGGCGGCTACGTCTTCGACTGCCGCAGCATCCATAATCCAGGACGTTACGAGCCTTATAAAAAACTTACAGGCAGGAATAGAGAGGTAATCGAATTCCTTGAAAACGATGGAGAAGTGTTCGGTTTCCTGGAACATGTCTATGGTGTCGTGGACCCACATGTGGAGACCTACAGCAGACGCGGATTCGGCAGTCTCATGGTCAGCTTCGGCTGCACGGGCGGTCAGCATCGCTCTGTCTACTGCGCAGAACATCTTGCCCGTCACCTTGCCGATAAATATCCGGACATCCACGTCCGTCTCATCCATCGTGAGCAGAAAATTGAGGAAATCTTATGAAGACTCTAATATTCGCAGCGGGACTCGGAACCCGTCTGAAACCATTGACAGACACCCTGCCGAAGGCTCTTGTGCCGGTGGCGGGAAGGCCTCTCATCGAGCATGTGACGAAAAGACTTGAAGAGGCGGGAGTTGAGGAAGCGGTAGTCAATGTCCACCATTTTGCAGACAAGATCGAGCAGTGGGTGAATGATTATCAGGGCATCATGAAGTTTGATGTCTCCGATGAACGAGAGAATCTTCTTGAGACAGGGGGAGGCATCCTTCATGCACGCAGATTTCTTGAAGGCTGCGGTACCTTTCTCATCCATAATGTAGACATACTTTCCGACCTTGACATCGGATGGTTTGCCTCGCATGTCCGTCATGAATCCCTCGCCACCCTTCTGGTGAGCGAGCGAAAGACCAGCCGTTACCTCCTTTTCGATCCGGAAACCATGCGCCTGAAAGGCTGGACAAACATATCCACAGGCGAGGTCCGCTCGCCATATCCTGACCTTGACCCGGCTGATTGCAAGGCGCTCGCATTCTCCGGCATCCACATCCTTTCGGACAAAGTCTTCGATGCAATGGACAGATATGTGGCGGCCAAAGGACTTGGATCTGTGGATCCGCGCTTCCCTATAATGGATTTCTATCTGTCCGTATGTGCTGATTGTGAAATATATGGCGTGCAGGCTGAGAGCCTCCGCCTTATCGATGTCGGCAAACTTGATACCCTCGAAGAAGCCGAAGCCTTCGTCATTTCCTCTCGCGGATGAACCTTACGCAGAGCGAGAGAAGCAGGAGCATGAACATGAATGTGCAGATGCGTCCTGTGATGTCTCCGTGAGCCACGAAGAAGGTTATGTCGTTGCGCAGAGGAATGCTTCCCTCTATCACAGCCTGCTCCCACCAAGGGGTAGGCTGAAGTATTTTTCCTGACGGGCTTATGATGGCTGAAATGCCTGTGTTGGCGCATCGCGCAATGGCGCGGCGGGTCTCAATGGCGCGGAGTGACGCATAACTCAGATGCTGTCTGTATCCAGGGGTGTTGCCCCACCATGCGTCATTGGTGATGATGGCCATGGCCTGAGCGCCCTTGCGCACATAGCCGGTATAGTATTCACCATATACAGACTCATAGCATACGGCGCATCCTACAGGGATGTTCTCGCCCGATCCGTTGTCTCGTACGTGCAGAAGACTGATCTCGTCCTGTCCCACGCATCTTCCCATCACGCCTCCGAGCATGTCGTCGATCTTGCAGAATATCGCCGGATAAGGAGTCTGTTCCACGGCTACCACGAGCTTGCTCTTATGGAATATCTCTGTGCGTGCAGTTCCGTCGACCATCAGTGCCGAGTTGTGGGACTCCACCCAGAGGTTGTCCTGCACCTTTCTTGCCGTCTTGGAAGGAGCGATGCCTGCCTGGATATAGTCATAAGTTGAAGCGCCGAAGAGCAGGTTCACGTCAGGATAGTCCTTCAGGAAGGATACGAATCTGCGCCATGTCATGCTGCGGCTGTACTGACCGCATACCACTCCGCCGGTGAAGGTCTCCGGAGCCACAACCAGAAGCGGACCGGCAGTGCTGTCTGCCTTGCGTGACTTCAGGGCGGATGCCATCTGTGCCTCGAGAATCGAGTTCTGTTCGTCCTGCGAGAGAGCCTCGAACTTGTTGTAAGGATCGATGTTCGGCTGGACTATGAGCACCGGAAGCTGTTCGCCTTCTGCCATGGCATCTTTATATTCCTTCCCTATTATCGGTGATATGATGAAAGGTGATATGAGGACAATGAAATATCCTGCGACATAGGCAAGCCGTGCCTTGCCGTTCCATCTGAAGAAACTGCCGTCTGAAAGCGATGTCATGAGGCCGAACAGACCGAGGTTGCATGCCCATACCCACAGAGAACCGCCGAGCGTGCCGGTGAATTCATACCACTGGATGGCCCAAGTCGTGCGGGCGAACGAGTTTCCGAGGATGAGCCAAGGCCATGAGATCTCGGCGTCAAAATAGAATCTTTCCCATGCTATCCATGCGAATGCCAGGAAGATATAAGAGAGGGATCCTTTGAACTTCTTCTTGCTTTCCCTGAAGAGACCGAATACAAGGGACATCTGGAGAGAATTGGCAAGGACAGCGAAGATGCCGCCTCCTACGGTTGCATTGCATACCCAGAAAGTGGTGATTGCATTCCAGAGGACGAAGGCTGTGTAATGATATACCCAGACGCGTTTCTTGCCGAGAATGTCTGCTATCCTGTCCATGCAGAGCAGTGGAACTATGCCGAAAAGAGCTATGAATCCTGTATGAGGTATGAGGAAAGGGACAGACATCATGACTGCAAAGAGCAGCACAAGTCCCCAGAGAAGCATGTTTTCCTTTTTCATTTTCACCATAAGAAGGTATGTCATATAATCATCAGACAAAGATATGAATTATTTTACTACCTTTGTATGTTTTTGGATAAGGATAAAGGCATTATGATAGTCGACATGCTCAAAGGCTTCCTCGTTGGAATTTGCGCATCAGCCCCGATAGGGCCGATAGCAATTCTCGTCGTGCAGAAATCCTTGAGCAAAGGACACAAGGCAGGCTTCGTTTCCGGTCTTGGGGCAAGCGTGGTCGATACAATGTATGCTTTTATCGCGATCTTTGCCTTGGCCTTTGCGCAGAAGTTCATAGCAGACCATCAGAACATCATCCTCATAGTCGGAGGTGTGGTTCTGGCCATAGTCGGGGTGTCAATGGCTTTTTCCGATCCTTTCCGAAAGATGAAGGCTGACGGCGAATCGTCGGTCTCGCCTAAGGATTTCGGTCAGGCTGTGGCTATGGGTCTGTCCAATCCTATGGCGATCTTCGTGATGTTCACCTTGTTCGCATTCTTCGGACTTGCGAAGTCAAGCCCTCAGGACTGGAGCGTCGCACCGATAATCCTGTCTGTCAGCTGCGGCTCTGTAACCTATTGGTTCAGCATGTCATGGCTACTCAGTCGTTTCCATAAGAGATTCAAGATGAGGACCATACTCTGGATCAGCAGGATAACGGGAGCGATAATCGTAATCATCGGAACGGCACTGCTCGGACATGGACTCTTCAATGTCATCTTCCGTGGAATGCCTATAGTGTAGAAATTTTAAAACAAATGATATATGGAAACTTCTAAAGTGTTTTTCACAGACCTCAGGACGACACCTGGCAATGATCTTCTTACAAAACTTGAGCGCCTTATCCGCAGGGCAGGCATAGGTGATATCGATTTCAACGGTAAGTTCACTGCCATCAAGATCCATTTCGGTGAGCCGGGCAACCTTGCCTATATCCGTCCGAACTATGCGGCACGCGTAGTGGATGTAGTACGCTCGCTCGGAGGAAAGCCGTTCCTGACAGACAGCAACACTCTTTATTCAGGAGGACGTTCCAATGCCGTCGACCATATCAATGCGGCAAATGAGAACGGATTCAACAGAATAGGTGCTCATGCTGACGTCATCATCGCGGACGGTCTTAAAGGTACTGATTATAAAGAAGTTCCATGTGGAGGTGAATATTGCCCTTCTCCGAAGATCGGTGCGGCGATCGCTGATGCGGATGTGGTCATTTCAATGAACCATTTCAAGGGACATGAGCAGAGCGGATTCGGCGGAGCCCTCAAGAATCTTGGAATGGGTTCTGCATGCGTAGGAGGAAAGCTTGAACTCCACTCTTCATCGCAGCCTGTGATCGACCTCGAGCGTTGCATCGGCTGCAAGGTATGCGAGAAGTATTGCCGTCATGAGGCAGTGAAAGTCGTTGACAGAAAGGCTGTGATCGATTATGACAAGTGCGTCGGCTGCGGTCAGTGTGTGGCTGTGTGCCAGCATTCCGGAGCAGTTGTCAAGGACTATGATACATCTGAGGTGCTCAACTGCAAGATCGCGGAGTATGCACAGGCTGTGGTAAACGGCAAGCCGTCATTCCATATCAGCTTCATAATGAATGTGTCTCCTAACTGCGACTGCTGGAATCATAATGATGCCGCCATCGTTCCTGACCTTGGCATTGCTGCATCGTTTGACCCGGTTGCTCTTGACTGTGCCTGCGCTGAACTTGTAATGGCTGCCCCAAGTCTTCATGGAAACACTATTTCTGACAAGGACGAGGCTCACGGACATGACTGCGGATGTTCGCATCATCATCGCGGAGAGGACAAGTTCCGTCTTGTTCATCCTGACACCAACTGGCAGGCAGGTGTGGAGCATGGCGAGAAGATCGGTCTCGGCCGTCGTGCATATGAATTGATTAAAGTGTAATTATAATGGCAGAAAAAAAGGAAAAGAAAGGTTTCTTCAGCAATTGGATTGTCCGTAATCTGCTGATGGCCTTTGGTATAGTAGTGGTGTTGATTGCCGGAGCGATCATCTTCCTGAATGTGGTGACCAAGCACAATCAGGAACTGGTCGTGCCTGATTTCACCAACCTCAGTGTCGATGAGGCGACACTTCTTGCACATGAAGCCGGAATGAGGGTTGAAGTCACAGACTCAGTGTTTGTAAAGAGAATGCAGAAAGGAGCTGTCTACAGACAGAATCCGTCTGCGGGAGACAAGGTCAAGAGCGGCAGAAGAATCGTGCTGACCATAAATGCAGTGAATGCGAAGAAGCTGACCATGCCTAATCTCATCGGATACTCGATGCGTCAGGCAAAGGCGGAGATTCTTTCGCGTGGCCTCGTGCTCGGCAAGCTTATATATGAGCCGGATATGGCGACAAACAATGTGCTCAAGCAGCTTTACAAAGGAGAGGAGGTCGAGCCGGGAACTCAGATTGAGAGCGAATCGGTGATCGATCTCGTCGTGGGACTGAACAATATCGACAACAGGACTTACGTTCCTGATGTCTATGGACTTAAGAACAACAGAGCTGTAGAGACTGTCCTCGATCATTCTCTTAATGTGAAGTCCTTGAGGTTCGACACTACTGTAAAGGATTATGACGACAGTCTTGATGCGGTCGTGTACAGACAGGTTCCTGAACCTTCAGACAGCATTTCAGTGGGAATGGGTTCCGATGTCGTACTTTACCTGACGGTGGATAAGAATAAAGTACCTGTAAGGGTTACAGAATCAGCAAAGGGAAATGGAGCAGAAGTACTTTGATTTTGAAGATGCACCTTTAGAGGACTTTGATTCTGCCTCTGCAGGTGATGAGGTCGCATACGAAGACGAGCAGCAGGAGATGTTCGAGCATTACCGCTTCGACATTTCTTCCGGTCAGGTGCCGATGCGTGTCGACAAGTATCTTGCGACGCATATGGAATATACCTCGCGTCATCGCATCCAGCTGGCCATAAAGGCTGAATATATACGTGTGAACGACAAGATAGTAAAGGCGAACTATGTGATCCGTCCAGGTGACGTGGTTAAGTTCGTAATGCCTTACCAGCGCCGCGGACTGGAGATTCTTCCTGAAGATATTCCGTTGAACATCGTTCATGAGGATGATGACGTGCTTGTGCTCAACAAGGAGGCAGGCATGGTTGTTCATCCTGGTCACGGACATTTCTCAGGCACTCTCGTGAATGCTCTTGCTCATCATCTTGGCATATCTCAGGGCCCTGATGCTGAGGATGAAAGAATGGGTGTGCTCGTTCACAGAATCGATAAGGACACTTCAGGACTTCTTGTTGTTGCAAAGAATGATGAATCTCAGCTCGACCTTGCAAAGCAGTTCTTCGTGCATTCCATCGAGAGACGTTATGTCGCCATAGTATGGGGTAACCTCAAGGAAGACGAAGGAACCATCATCGGCAATATCGGCCGTGACCCTAACGACAGGATGCGTTTCAAGGTGTTCCCTGAGGGTGATCATGGCAAGCATGCAGTAACCCATTACAAGGTGCTTGAGCGTTTCGGTTATGTGACGGTGGTGGAGTGCCGTCTTGAGACTGGACGAACTCATCAGATCCGTGTGCATTTCAACTGGATCGGTCATCCGCTCTTCAACGATGAGCGCTATGACGGCTCTGAGATCCGCAAGGGAACCATATATGCAAAATACCGCCAGTTCATCGAGAACTGTTTCAAGCTTCTGCCGAGACAGGCTCTCCACGCCAAGACTCTTGGTTTCGTGCATCCACGCACAAAGCAGATGGTGAGGTTTGACTCTCCTCTTCCTGATGATATGCAGGCGCTTATCGATAAATGGCGCAAATATGCCGAGAACATGACTGCGGTCATGGATGAATAATCTTAGTTTTATAAACAATACTGACCATTTTTGAAACAATCCCTCCCACTCCTGCGGAGTGGGCCGCGTTCGCTGTGAACATCCACTGGATGATTCACCTATCGCTCACTATCTCTGCGGCCAGAGGGGTAGCACGGTTTCAAAAATGGTCAGTATTGTTTTTTTTAATTATCCGTCTAGAACCTGAATCCGAGGGTGAGGAGTGCTTTCCAGAGGGAGCGTGTGGTCACGAGCTCCGGAACAGGCTCTAGTACGTAGCCTTCAGAGTCGAAGATATAGTCTTCGTAAGGCATTATGTACTGCTTAGGCAGGAGTGTGTTCCTTAGAGCGAAGTCTGCGAAGAACGATCCCTTAGAGCTGTAGCCGATACCTATCGAGAAATTCTGTGTCTTGTCCGGAGTCAGAGCTTCTCCCCATGCGTCGATCTTCTCTGCCCCTGTTGTGAGGCCGTAACCTGCTCTGATTGCCAGAGTGCTTACAGGCTTGATCTCAACACCGGCTCTAAGCATGTGCGAGATTCCGAAACGCTCACGGATATCGGCATTAACTTCTTCGAAATAGTCTCTGTCGTAGTCGTCAGTGCTGTATTTCATCGTTCCATAGTCGGCCATCTCATAATCGACGCTGAGTACGGCAAAGTTCATGAGGGTGTATGCGGCACCGAGATTCGCTCTGAACGGAGAGCGCATCATATATCTGTAGCTTCCTGTCGGACTGAATGCCGAACTGCTGTATGCATTGTCTGAGAAGTTGGTCTCACCTTCCTCAAACCATGTCTCGTCGATTGTGTTCAGGGTAGGAGTCTGGATTGCACCTCCGAATCTGAATCCGAATCCAGGAGTGAGGATGAAGCCGATCTTGGCAAATGCGCCTGATCCCTCTGCATTGTAGCTGTTCTTGTATTTCATGTTGTCGAAATAGATGGTCTGACCGGAGTCGAGGCCTATTTCGAAATCTGCAGGGTCGATGGCGGTTTCCTTGAAGTACCAGTTCTCGTTGTAACTGAAGTTGCTCACTCCTATGTTTGCTCCGATATAAAGGAGGTCGGAGATATTTGCCGCTATGTTGAAGATGTACTCGTACTTGCTGCCGCTTATATTCTTTCCATATGTCTGCTCGATAGGACCGGCAAGGGCGATATCATATCCTTCAGCATTCTCATAGATGCCTTCGGACGCACCCACATATTCGTCGTCGAATCCTCCGAAAGGAGAGATCATTCCGCCCTGATATCCTACCACAGACCTCCAGTCATAATAGTCATAGGCGTCAGCTGCTCCAAGACCGTCAGCCGGAAGTCCGCTTGAAGCGGCTGCGACAGCACCCATGAATGATGTTGTGGAATTGGTGCCGTTGGCATATATGTCTTCGTTCCATCCATTGGTCTTGTTTATCATCACTCCGAAGCTTATGTTCTTGACTCCGGAAGACCTGTTTGTGTCCCAGTTGAAGCTCAGACCGAGATTAGGCATCGAGAACTTGCTGGCAGTGCTTCTCATGTTTCTTTCAAAATATGGAAGGGTACCGTTGTCGTATGGAGATACTCCCTGAGTCGTATTGGACGAAATGGTGAGTCCGGGAGTAATGGTGATCTGCGAGTATTTCGCCACAGCGCTTCCTGCCGGGTTGATGGTGACAGCTCCAAGATCTCCTCCCAAAGCGGTGAAGGCATTGCCCATCGCCACTGATCTCGCTGTCCCCTCATAATTGTTTTCGCTGTACCTCAATGCGTCGTAGGCAGTCTGAGCAGAAGCTCCTGCCAACGATATCGCTGCAAGCAAAATTGTGATTGCTGTCTTTTTCATGATTTGTGTTTTTAAGTTGTCCTTATCTTCTCATTCCGCCGCCACTGCTGCCGCCGCTTCTGCTGAAACTGCTGCCTCCTCCGCCTGTTGATCTTGTTGCAGAACCTGCACTTGATGAACTTCTGCCGAAGCTTGAACTGCTGCTCGAAGACCTGTTGTAGCTCTGTGTCGCGGAGTTTCTTTCGTAGGTCTGCGAGTTACTGCGGTTGTATGAATTGTTGTTGTCCTGACGCTCAGATCTGTAGCTCTGGTTTGAACTGCTTGATCCGCTTATGCTTCTGCTGTATGAGGAAGTGTTTCCTGACACTGTACCCTTCGGAGCTGTCACAGTTGGTCTTCTGTGGTTTGCAGGTCTTGTGACAGTAGTTCTTCCTGCTGAGCTTCCTGAAGAAGTGGTCACGGTTCTGTCGACAGGGCGTGCTCCTGGAGCTGTGCGTGTGACAGTAGTTCTTCCAGATGATGGCCTTGTGGTTACTGTGCCAGGGTTCTTTGAGGCTGCAGTCTGTCTGTCGCGTATTGCAGACGAAGTTCTTGTGATGCTGCTCTTGGATGCTGCAGGTCTTGAAGTCACTGTACTTCCTGATGCAGATGAAGCGGTGTTCCTGTTTACAGGACGGCTGCTGACCGTACCGCCTCCGCGAAGCGAACTTGTGCCGGCAAACACTCTGTCTGAACCAGTGCTGTGTCTTGTGCCGTTGTAGATGCGAGGCTTATGGTCCTTGTCCGGATGATGGCTCGGCCCGCCATGATGATGGCCAGGGATGTAACCTGGTCTGAGGTGGTGTCCCCAGTATGGGTCATACCAACCGCCGTACCAGCCTGCATAATGTGGATACCATCCGTACCATGGACTCACGCCCCAGAATCCACCGTAGTACCATGGGTCGTACCATCCGCTGTAATACCAAGGGTCGTAATACCATGGGTCATAGTACCATGAATGGTATCTCCATGTCGAATATGCCCATGCGCCGTTGTAGTACCAAGGATTCCAGTGACGGCTCCAGTACCAGGTGCTTCCTATGCTGTAAGGTGTATAGAAGTCCCATGGGTCCATTAGGCCGTTGCGCCAGTCATAAGGGTTTTCATAAACGGAAACGACTGTGCTGCGGTTTTCCCTGTCGTATTTTATCGTAGCAGCCATGTTGTCCGGAATCAGGACTGTGTCTTTCCTGTCTCCGAACAGATAGATTTCTGAGGCTTTGGTTTTTTCCACAAGAGCTTCGGTCTCAGCCTTGTCCTCCATCTTTTCGGCCTTGGTCCTGATGGAAGGTGCATTGCTGTAGATCCCGTCTGCAAACCTCTGTCCGTTGTCGGAAGAGGCCATCTGGGCGGCTGTACCGCATGACGAGAGCATGACAGCTGCCGCAATCAATAGTACAGTACTCTTTTTCATACAATTTTCTCCTTTATATTTTATAATAATTTCGTATCTTCGCAACCTGTTATGCATTGCAATAACTGTACCGCTTGAAAAGCCGGTTTCTGACAGGTGCATTCAAGTGCAATAATACGGATAAAAACTTTATAATCAAAAATAAAATGGCAAAAGAGGTAACCAAAAGATCGGACAATTACTCACAGTGGTATGACAACCTTGTGGTGAAGGCCGACCTTGCAGAGAGATCTGCTGTAAGAGGATGTATGGTGATAAAGCCATACGGATATGCAATCTGGGAGAAGATGCAGGACGAACTTGACAGGATGTTCAAGGAAACCGGACACCAGAATGCATATTTCCCGCTTTTCATCCCTAAGTCATTCCTCAGCCGTGAGGCAGAGCATGTAGAAGGCTTCGCAAAGGAATGTGCAGTCGTGACACACCATAGGCTCATGGCAAATCCGGATGGTCCGGGAGTGGTTGTGGATCCTTCAGCAAAGCTCGAGGAAGAACTTATCGTACGTCCTACATCAGAGACAATCATCTGGAATACATATAAGAATTGGGTGACATCATGGAGAGATCTTCCAATCCTCTGCAACCAGTGGGCAAATGTTGTGCGCTGGGAGATGCGTACCCGTCTTTTCCTCCGTACCGCAGAGTTCCTCTGGCAGGAGGGTCACACCGCTCACGCTACCCGTCAGGAGGCTGAGGAGGAGACAATGAAGATGGTGAATGTATATGCCGATTTTGCACGTAACTATATGGGCGTTCCTGTTGTCGTGGGCCACAAGAGTCCTAATGAGAGATTCGCAGGTGCACTCGATACAATGACTATCGAGGCTCTTATGCAGGACGGCAAGGCTCTTCAGGCAGGAACATCGCACTTCCTCGGACAGAACTTCGCAAAGGCCTTTGACGTGCAGTTCACTAACAAGGAAGGAAAGCAGGAGTATGTATGGGCTACTTCATGGGGTGTATCAACTCGCCTTATGGGTGCTCTCATCATGGCTCATGGTGATGACAACGGTCTCGTGCTTCCTCCTAAGCTCGCTCCTATCCAGGTAGTTATGGTTCCTATCACAGGAAAGGACGAGGCAGTCAACAATGCTATCCTTGACAAGATGGAGGCATTCAAGAAGGAACTCAATGCGAAGGGAATCAGCGTGAAGATCGACAATCGTGACACTCTCCGTCCTGGCTTCAAGTTCGCAGAGTGGGAGCTTAAGGGAGTTCCTGTACGTCTTGCAATGGGTGGACGTGACCTGGAGAATGGCACAGTGGAGCTTGCTCGTCGTGATACATGCGAGAAGTCTTCACATAACCAGGAAGGCATTGTTGATGTGATCGCAGCACTTCTCGATGATATTCAGGCAAATATCTATGCCAAGGCTCTCAAGTTCCGCGACGAAAGCATCCGCAAGGTGGACACATGGGAGGAGTTCAAGGAAGAAATCACCAAGGGCGGTTTCCTTCTCTGCCACTGGGACGGAACACCTGAGACCGAGGAGAAGATCAAGGAAGAGACAAAGGCTACCATCCGATGCATCCCTGTGGACAGCGCAGTATGCGTTGAGGAAGGAAAATGTATCTACTCGGGCAAGCCTTCGTCACAGAGAGTGCTTTTTGCGATTTCTTATTAATCAATAATCTCCCGAATTTGTCGAGGGATCTAAAAATTAAATTATGAAAAGGATATTCACAGCAATAATCTTCGCTGCTGCAGCAATTTCTGCATCAGCTCAGAACGTTCAGGATGCTGCTGCACAGGCAGCATTGGCTATGGCAGGCGCAGAGCAGACCAAGCAGGTGGTGGAGAAACCACAGAACTGGACAACCAGCCTCAAGACTCAGATCAACGTCGGTCAGACATCACTCAGCAACTGGGCTGCCGGTGGTGACAACACAGTGTCATTGGCGGCATTCGTAGACGGAAATGCCAACTGGAAGCTTGGCGAGATGTTCTGGAACAACCGTCTCCAGCTTGATTACGGTTTCCTTTATGCTTCATCGAAGCCTATCGTTCAGAAGAGCACTGACCGTATCTATCTCGAGAGCAAGTGGGGCTACAAGGCACCTTCGACCAGATATCTCTATTTCTCTGCAAACTACGACTTCAAGTCACAGTTCACTACAGGATACGACTATAAGACTCCTGCAAGCGTGACTGACGAAAACGGCAATGAACTCAAAGGTTCTGCGTTGAGAGATGTATGGCGTGATGCTCGTGCGCTCAAGTCTGGTTTCCTTGCTCCTGCATACACAAACATCGCGCTCGGTATCGATTTCGTGCCTAACAACTGGTTCTCTCTCAACTTCGCCCCTCTTACCGGTGACCTCGTGATCGTGAAGGATGCTGCCTTGAGAGGCAACTACAGCATGCCTTTGAAAGAGAAGTATGTGGATGTGACTGAGAATGTCCCTACTGACGGTTCGCAGTTCAGCAGTGTAAGATTCGGATTCGGTGCCCAGCTCAAGATGGATGCAAAGGTGAACATCAACGACAATTTCTCATACAGCACCCAGGTGGTTCTCTTCACCAACTATCTTGATATCAATCACTGTCCTCGTATCAACTGGGATAACAGAATCGACTGGAAGCTTGCCAAGTACTTCTCGTTCACAATCACAACCAATCTCATCTACGATGACACAATCATGATCGTGAACGACAAGGATGTCGACAACTTCCCTGAAGGCAGAGCGCGCGTTCAGTTCAAGGAGTCTCTTGCATTCGGTTTCACCTGGACAATCGCAAACAAGAAATAATGCTTAAACGCTTTTCACAGGCAATCGAAAGAATAGAGGGGCAGATCAGAAACTGGTCGGCCCCTTCTTCTGATGTGCCCTCTGACCTGCGTTATCTTGTTGCAGTGAGCGGAGGAGTAGATTCCATGTGTCTGGCAGATCTGTGCCTGAAGAATCTTGGTACATCCCGCTTCGCTGTCGCTCATTGCAATTTCCATCTTCGCGGCGAAGAAAGCGACGGTGACGAGGCTTTGGTTGCATCGTGGGCTTCATCCAATGGTGTGGAAGTATTCAAGGCTGATTTCGATACTGAAACCTATGCTGCCTGCAATAGTGTCAGCATCGAGATGGCTGCCAGAGAACTGCGTTACGGATGGTTTGCGGAACTATGCCGAGAGAACGGCTTTGCGGGAGTCATGACGGCACATAATGCGAATGATAACGCTGAGACATTGATTCTCAATCTGCTGCGTGGATCAGGAGTCAGTGGTATATGTGGAATGGATGAGATCTCGTTTTCTGCTGAAGGATGTGTCATTTTGCGTCCGATTCTTGCTTGCACCCGCAAGCAGATAGAAGGTTATGCTTTTGCCTGGAAGATTCCATACCGAACCGACAGCACAAATGCCCTGTCTGATTATAAGCGCAATCGTATCCGCAACGAGGTCTTCCCTCAGTTCGAGAAGGTCAATCCGTCATTTGTGCAGACTCTCAACCGGGAGATGAAATATTTCTCAGAAGCGGCGGACATTGTGGAAGACTGGTGCAGGGAGCATGTAGCCGGATGTCTTTCCAGCCCGGATGACCG
The DNA here is from genome assembly GCA_045125535.1 of Candidatus Cryptobacteroides sp. Classification (GTDB taxonomy): domain Bacteria; phylum Bacteroidota; class Bacteroidia; order Bacteroidales; family UBA932; genus Cryptobacteroides. The sequence goes on along the minus strand of JBGVNK010000042.1, from coordinate 27,917 downwards.
GAGCGGTCTCAGGCATCCAGGGGAGCTCATCGGCGTGAGGATATCCATTTCTGCACTTCTCTCCGAACCCAGATGGCGATACCTTTTATATTATATATTGTCTCCATACGGATTCAATTCTGCAGTGCTTGCTTCTGTCGAGGATCTCTTGATGTCCGACAGGACAGTATCCGGAAAGCGTTTTGAATCCGATGCCCATTTTCTTCTGGCGGAAAGGGATGAACTTGTAGTCGTGGAGAAGCAGAATAAGGATCTTGTAGTCCTCAGGCCTGATCATCCTTTTTGTCTGCAGAGTGATAGTCATATAATGACTGTAAGGGGAACAGGTGTATACCATTTCAACGGATCTTCTTTCACTGTGGAACTGCTTCCTTGGACGTCAGATATGTCTTTGAAGCAGCCTGAAGGTACTCTGATCATGGATGCAGACAAACTCCCATTCCCATTTGTGTGCAGACGCTGGAACATCGGTGACTGGTTCAAACCTCTGGGACTTAAAGGCAAAAAGAAGGTGAGCGACCTCTTTACTGATCTTAAATATGACACTTTTGAGAAGGATGCCGCTCTGATGATTGTCGATTGTCGCGGAGACCTTGCAGAGGAACAACATGTTGCCGGAGTTATGGGAGTCAGGATTGATGACGGCTATAAGGTCACCTCAAAGACAAAGCACATACTAAAAATGAAGCTGCAGTAGTCAATCTGCAGCTTCATTTTTAGTATGGATATTTTAATTATCGGAAACTGATTTCGTACGGGAGTCTAGCGTATGCCTTGCCTGACTCTGTTGCACTTGCGTTTCTGAATGCTATTTCTACATCTTCAAGTGCAGTGCCGGTAAATACACCTTCGCCAGCACCGAACGATTCGAGAAGAGCTTCCATTGTGCTGAGCGGCTTAGGATATTCGGCAATCTGTACCTGCTCGAGCCCCTCTACACCTTCGATGCATACTGCCGCATATCTGAGGGCATCCTCAAGTGTGCCGATCTCGTCCACGAGGCCTATTTCGAGTGCTTCGGCACCTGTCCATACACGGCCCTGAGCGAGCTCATCTACTCTTGATACAGGCATGTCGCGACCTTCTGAGACGAGTTTTGTGAACTTGTCATATATGTTCTCAACCGAAGCCTGCATGTATGCGGTCTCCTGAGGGTCAAGCGCTCTGAAACCGTTGTACATGTCTGCATGCTTTGTCGCATTTACAGAAGTGATGTTCACATGAAGCTTGTTCTTGATCGCTCCTCCAAGATCTGGGATGAGGCTGAATACTCCGATCGAACCGGTAAGAGTGGTGGCATCTGAATAGATCTTGTCGCAGTTTGCAGAGATCCAATATCCGCCTGATGCGGCATAATCACCGTAAGAAGCAATCACAGGAACTCTTTCCTGAAGGAGGTCGAGCTCCGCCTTGATCTTCTCTGAGGCAAGTACGCTTCCGCCTGGTGAGTTCACTCGGAGGACTACAGCCTTCACTGTTGTGTCTTTTCTCACGTCAGCGATGATCTTTGCGAATCTGTCGCCTGCAACACCCTGCTTTGCAGAGCCGTCGACGATGTTGCCTTCCGCATAAATCACAGCGACCTTCTTCTTGGCCTTGTAGTTCACTGTGTTCTTGAGAGTTGCATAGTCCTGAAGGGAGATGCTTTTGACGTCTTCGTATTTCTCGGTAACATAAAGGTCGGCGATCTGCTGCTGAAGCTGCTCGCGTGTGAAGAGTTCGTCAACGAGTCCGTGCTCCACCCAGTCTGCAGGGAAGTTGAGTTCGAGATTGTCGAGCATGGCATTGAGTTCTGCCTCAGTGATTTCGCGGGATTCTGCAATCTCAGATGCCCAGCTGTTCCACATCGAAGTCACCATCGCTGTATTCTGCTCGAGATTCTCCTTGCTTGCAGAGCTTCTGATGTACATCTCGCCTGCTGATTTGTATTTTCCGTGACGGATAAGCTGCATGTTGATGCCGAGTCTGTCAAGGATGTCCTTGAGGAAGATGAGCTGGGTCGAAATTCCGTTGAACATGTTCATGCCGCCATCATGAGGGGTCATGTAGATCTTGTCTGAAACAGAAGCAAGGTAGTAACCTGCGTTAGACGGGTTCTCAATATATGAGATTACGGCCTTGCCGCTTGCTCTGAAGTTCTGGAGAGCCTTTCTGAACTCCTCGATCTGAGCGATTCCGCCGCTTGCTGCGTCCGGAGTCATATAAATGAACTTCACTGCAGGGTCTTCAGCTGCAGCGTTGAGTGCTTTTACTGCATCATAGATTCCGAGCTGAGCATTTGAAACGCCACCTGTAAGCATTGTGAGAGGATCGGCTTCTGCAGTCTGCTCGCCGAGCACTACTGATGACATGTCCAGTCTGAGGACTGCCTGAGCCGGCATTACCGGCTGCTTTTCACCCATGGCAGCAACAGCACAGATGATTCCGAAGCCGATGATCATTGACACTACACTGAAAACCACCAGACCCAGGAGAGTCGCAAGGGTCATCTTCAAAAAATTCTTCATATTGTTTTATTTTAGTTCGTTGTTTTTTCGTTAGACGCTTATCTCACAAATTTACTACAAAAACCTGACAAAAAACATAGTGTGTTGCACTTTTGTTTTTTTTATCTACATTTGCAGATTGGAATGAAGAACATGTTGATGAAAATATCGGCGATATTGCTGGTCGTTTGGTACTGCTTGAGTATCATAGGTTTCGATGTGCACACATGCAGCGAGACCGGCGATTCGTTCGTCCATGTGTCCTTCACTTCACATTCGTGCCATGATATCCATGACGATCATTGCGACAGTGATTGCGAGCACGATTGCGGAAGTCATTGTGAGGAACCATCCGAGCATCATCATGACGGCAGCTGCTGCGAGGACGAGTATCAGGTGATCAGCCTTACCGGACTTCGTTCCGATGATGACTCCAACGGCACTTTCCACGGAAGCGAGTGCCCTTGCATAATGGAGACTGAATGCGATACATTCGCTCTTCTGGCAGAAATTACAGATTACAGATATTTCGAAGAACCCGATTCCGGGTTGATTGTGGCTGATGCTCAGCCGCTTCTTTCCATCTGGAGAATTTGATTCGTCAATTATGACACCTTGGACGTTTTCATGCAGATGATCGACCGAGGTGCAGGCGGAAATGTGCAAGATCGACCTTTTTATTTGCAGCCTGGTCGTTTCTGCAGGGATTTTCTGCCAAGGTGCAAACGGCATTAATGAATCAGATACAATTCAGAATATGAAAAAACACATAACTATACTTATCGCGATGATGATGGCCGCAGTGTCATCATTCGCACAGGAACAGGTGATTGACACCACCGGTATCTACGGCGAACGTGCCGACAGCCTTGAGGCTACGGTCTTCGTTTCCCGTCAGGCCGGAAACTATCTTTCAAAGGGTAAGGAGATCCGTACTGAGGTGATCTCAGCTGCAGGACTCTGCAAGATGGCTTGCTGCAACCTCGCGGAGAGCTTTGAGAACTCAGCAAGTGTAACCGTAGGATTCTCGGATGCGGTTACAGGTGCACGCCAGATCCGTCTTCTCGGACTTTCAGGTGTATATACACAGATGCTTGATGAGAACCGTCCGGTGATGCGCGGCCTTTCGGCTCCTTTCGGACTTACCTACATCCCAGGACAGTGGCTTGAGAGCATTCAGATCGCTAAGGGATCGTCTTCAGTCATCAATGGCGTGGAGTCAATGACAGGCCAGATCAACGTTGAGCACCGCAAGCCTACTGATGAGAAGCCTCTTTTCATCAATGGAGCCGTGATGAGCGACACCAAGATGGACCTCAATATCGCTTCATCACTCCAGATGGGCTATAAGTGGAGCACAATCCTCCTCGGCCATGTGTCAGGCAACATCAAGCCGCACGACATGAACGGTGACAACTTCCTTGACGAGCCTAAGCAGATTCAGTTCAATCTTGCTAACCGCTGGCTCTATCAGGCGGACAACATGATGCAGATCCGTTTCGGCGTACGTGCCCTTCAGGACAGCAGACTCGGCGGTCAGATGCTCGAAGGAGAGAACGGTCATGTCTTCTATGACAAGAACACATATACTCTTTTCCCTAAGCAGGGTCAGATCGATCCATGGGGATCAGACATCCTCAACCGTTCTGTAAACGGATATTTCAAGATCGGTTACCCTCTCAATGAGGAGCAGACATCAAGTATAGCTCTCGTGGCAGATTATGCGTTCCAGGATATGGATTCATATTTCGGCGCGACAAAATATGTTGCTGACCAGCATTCTGCATTCGCGAACCTCATGTATCAGAACCAGACAAACGAGAACCACTGGTTCACAGTCGGTCTCAGCACTACCTTCGACAGGTACGACGAGGATTTCAGCAGACAGGTAATCTTCCAGAACGCAGATTTCAACGGTATTACAGACCTTCTCAATGCAGGTGTTTACGGTGAATATACATATAAGCTGGGAGAGACCTTCACTGCAATGGCAGGACTTCGCGGAGACTGGTACAATAAGGCCGGATTCAGATTCTCTCCAAGAATCAACTTCAAGTATATGCCTGTCGATGAGATCGTGATCAGAGCGAACGGAGGACGCGGTCTTAGATATTCGACTCCTCTTATCGACAACATCGGAGTATTCTCTACAGGCAAGGTGTTCAAGGGTGCATACAACGATCATATCCTCGAGGATGCATGGACATTCGGAGGAAACATCACATATTATCTTCCTTTCGGAGCATCTTCCAACACATACCTCAGCTTCGACTATTTCAGAACCCAGTTCGAACAGCAGATGGTGGTGGATTATGAGCTTACTCAGAATGCAATCGACTTCTATGCGCTTGACGGAGGTGATTCATTCACAGACAATTATCAGCTTGACTTCTCTGTGGATCCAGTAGAGCGCTTCAACATCACTGCTACTTTCCGCTACACCAACGCAAAGATCGAACTTATGGGAAGAGGTCTTGTGGAGAAGCCTATGACAAGCCGCTTCAAGGGTGTGCTCAACTTCCAGTACGCGACCAACCTCAACAAGTGGATCTTCGACTTCACCGCTTCGCTCAACGGCTCATGCAGAGTGTATGACTTCATGAAGGACCTCAAGGGAACAGACGGCAACCTTCTCTACAAGAACGGCCGCACTCCTGTCTATCCTATGCTCTTCGCTCAGGTGACACGCCGTTTCAAGGGCTGGGATGTATATATGGGAGCAGAGAACCTTACAAACTTCACTCAGAAGGATGCCATCATCGGATGGGATAATCCACGTCAGGCATCATTCGACGCAAGCTGCGTATGGGGACCTCTCATGGGTATCAAGGCTCACATCGGCTTCCGCTTCACACTCTGGAAGACCGTATAATCAGATCATCGGCCGTGCGCCGGCAAACAACATGAACGAAAAATAAATACAATCAATATGAAAAAGACAATCATCATCATCGCAGCTGCCATCGCATTTGCAGCGGCACCAGTAATGGCTCTTGCAGCCGACACCACAGCGGCAGTAGAGCAGCAGAAGAAAAAGAAGACCAAGGAGATCAAGGAAGTGAACTTCAACGTATATCTTCACTGTGACGACTGCGTTGAGAAGGTGAACGAAAACATCGCTTTCGAGAAGGGTGTGAAGGATCTCAAAGTAGTATTCGAGGATCAGACCGTAAGCATCAAGTATGATGCTGCAAAGACTTCAGAGGAAGTGCTTCAGGCTGCAATCGAGAAGCTCGGTTATCCTGTTCACGGCAAGCTTGCTCCAGGTCAGGAGCCTATCCGTCTTGAGGATATGGAGGCTGCTGAACATGGTCACGAGCACGGTCACGATCACGGTCATGATCACAGTCACGAGCATGGTCACGAGCATGGTCACGAGCACAATCACGCTCACTAAGATTTCTTATAATGGGCTCGGACGGGGAGCAGGGCTATGAGGTAGCCGATGACTGCAACCCCGACTGCGGTCAGAAGAATGTCTGACCATGAAAGAATTACCGGATATGCCTGGACAACAAAATGTCCGGGCATTTTTATGAATCCGAAGTGCTGCTGAAGCAGCGAGAATGTGATGCCGACGACAAGTCCGCCTGCAAGTCCGACAAGGGAGATCATCCATCCCTCCAGGACGAATATCCTCTTTATGAGGCTGTCCTGCGCTCCGAGACTGCGGAGGGTGCTTATGTCGTCCCTTTTCTCGATGATGAGCATTGACAGGCTGCCGAAGATGTTGAATGCAATGATTATGATGATGAAGATCAGGATCATGTAGATGGCGGCCTTTTCGTACTTCATCATCTTGTAGAGGGATTCGTTCTGCTGGAAACGGTCTCTTACCTTGAAGTCCGGTCCGAGTTGTCTGCCTATCTCATCCTGAAGACGTTTGAGTTCCTTGCTGTCAGTGCCTTCAACCAGTCGGATCTCTACGGCCGACACCTCGTCCTCATATTCAAGAAGCTCCCTCATGCATTCGATAGGGAGTATCATAAGATCGCTGTCCACATCGCTGCTGACTGAGAATATGCTTGACGGCCACACCTTTATGAATTCGAGAGATGAGAGGGGGTTTGCAAGGGAAATCCTGCCTGTGCGGGTAGGGAAATATAGTTCTATACCGGATAGGAAGCGAGGACTGATACCCATTTCATAAGCCAGTCCGGCGCCGACAGACGCCATAGGTATGTCGCCCCTGTGAAGATTGAATTCTCCCTCGGTCAGGTGGTCTTTCAAAGGACTTTCCTCTTCATATATCCAATCCACCCCCTTCGCCTTTGCAAGGCCCTGCTGTCCGTCGTAACTGATGAAGACCTGCTCCTGGAGCACGCAGCACATGTTCTTTACGCTTTCCTGCTCATAGATCCAGTCATATACTTCGCCCTCTGCCTTGAACACTTTTCCTTCGGCAGGTGTTATCATAAGATCGGGTTCGACATTGCTCATCATTGACCTGATGAGCGAGTCGAACCCGTTATATACAGACATTATTATGATGAGCGCTGCCGTTCCTACAGCCATGCCGATAGCGCTTATCGCCGAGATGATGTTGATCACATTATGTGACTTCTTGGCGAAAAGATATCTCTTGGCTATGAACGGCGCTAATCTCATACGTTATTGCCGGCTCAAATGTCCTCTCCGGCGTTTTGCGTCATTGCCGGCTTGACCGGCAATCTCCAACAATTACTTCTTCAAAAGCTCTTCGATGTGTTCAACGTAATCCAGCGAACTGTCAAGGAAGAAAGTGATCTCCGGCACGATGCGGAGCTGTTTTCCCATCTTGCCTCCGAGATCGCCGCGAAGTGCCCTGCAGTTCTCCTGAAGCACTGCCATAACCGCTTCAGCCTTGTCCGAAGGGAATACGCTCACATATATCTTCGCTACAGAAAGGTCTGGACTTATCTTCACGCCGCTGACAGACACAAGCGCGCCGCCGAAAGCCGCCATGCCCTTGCTGCGGATGACCTCAGCCATCACCTTCTGAATCTCCTTGGCAACCTTCAGCTGCCTCGTACTCTCAATATTCTTTTCCATATATCTGCGTTAACCCATTATGACATCAATATAAAATATTATTTATTTTCATTTAAAATCGGTGATGTAAGAAGGAGACATTTCCGCACCCCCCCCGCGTAGGGGGAGGGGCCCACGGAGTGGGATGGGGGTCTCCGTATTACATTCCCAATTTTAAAGAACTATTTTACATTGATGATAAAATAATTCTTCTTACCCTTCTGAGCAAGGATATACTTGCCATTGATGAACGACTCCTCACCGATCTGAGCATTGATGTCAGCAACCTTCTCCTTATTGATGCTCACACCGTTAGCCTGAATCATCTTGCGGCACTCACCCTTAGACGGGAACACCTGCGACTCACCTGCGAGAAGATCGATAACTCCGAGAGGGAACTTCTCTGCAACAACCTCGAAAGTAGGCACGCCGTCAAACACTGCAAGGAAAGTCTTCTCGTCAAGATTCATGAGAGCCTCCTTGGTAGCGTTTCCGAAAAGCATCTGCGATGCAGCGACTGCATTCTCGTACTCTGCAGCACCGTGAACCATAGTTGTAACCTCCTTTGCAAGAAGCTTCTGGAGCTCGCGACGCTCAGGGGCTTCAGCGTGCTGTGCGATTGCAGCATCGATCTCCTCCTTGCTGAGCATAGTGAAGATCTTGATATACTTCTCTGCATCAGAGTCAGAAACATTGAGCCAGAACTGATAGAACTGATATGGTGAAGTACGCTCTGGGTCGAGCCAGATGTTACCCTTCTCAGTCTTACCGAACTTACCACCGTCAGCCTTTGTGATGAGCGGACAAGTAAGAGCAAAAGCTTCCTTACCGAGGATACGGCGGATAAGCTCCGAACCTGTGGTGATGTTGCCCCACTGGTCTGCACCACCCATCTGGAGGGTACAGCCCTTGTGCTCATAGAGATAGAGGAAGTCATATCCCTGGAGGAGCTGGTATGTGAACTCTGTGAAAGACATACCGTCGCGAGCCTCGCCCGAGAGTCTCTTCTTCACTGAATCCTTGGCCATCATGTAGTTCACGGTGATGTGCTTTCCGATCTCACGTGCGAAATCAAGGAAAGTGAAATTCTTCATCCAGTCGTAGTTGTTCACTAGTTCCGCCTTGTTCTCTGCATCCGACTCGAAATCAAGGAATTTGCTGAGCTGTGCCTTGATGCATGCCACATTGTGGTTGAGTGTAGCCTCGTCGAGGAGATTACGCTCCTGCGACTTCATCGACGGGTCACCGATCATGCCGGTAGCGCCGCCCACGAGAGCGATTGGCTTGTGACCGCAGTTCTGGAAATGCTTCAGGATCATGATGCTGACCATGTGGCCGATGTGGAGCGAATCAGCTGTAGGGTCGATACCGACATAAGCCGCAGTCGATCCTTCCATAAGCTTCTCCTCTGTACCCGGCATGATGTCCTGGATCATGCCTCTCCACCTGAGTTCCTCTACAAAATTCTTCATATATTTATCTTTTTATAATTTTCTCATTTGCAACCCACAAAGATACATAAAATTTCCCAATTGTGTATGGTGGCATTGCCCAGAGGGAAAAACCGGCTTATTTTTCCCTCTCAAACAGGTAAAATCGACAAAAATCCGGCAAAAAACGAGTCCCACAGGTAAAAATCAAGCGATTTTTGCCTGTGGGACTTGCTTATATATGTTTCTACAGTCTGTTACCAGTTGTACTGGAACACGATATCGCGAGGGATGCCTGCGTTGTTCACGAGAGGGACCTCTGCCGCGAGGGTCTCGCGGATGCTTGCATTCTCGGCAGCGTACTTCTGAGCGAACTCGAAGTTGCCAGTAGCCTGAGTCTCGAGGATGAGGGATGACCATGAGTCGATGGCTGCAGAAGCTTTCTCGAAGTCGATCACATACTTGCCTTCTGCGTTGCGGGTGAAGGCGCCGTGATCCTCCATGTAGTTGAAGCACATCATGTTGGCCTTTCCGTGTGAAGAAGCCGAACCGAAGCGTACAGAGCGGACGATACCTGCGATGAAGGTAGCGATAGACTCCTCGACAGTGATATCTGTGATCTCACCCATCTCGATAAGCTCTCTTACCATGAAGAGTCCGAGGATGTCTGCCTTGGCCTCTTCCCATGTAGTCTTCTCCGAGCCCATAGCATCATCTACAGTGCCCTTGCCGTTGATTGTCTGCTTCACTCCGAGTCCGTGAGCCACCTCGTGGAAGGTCACGTTCCAGAAGAATGCGTCAGCGCTGAGGTACTCGAGCTGCTCAGGAACCATGAGGACTTCTCCGATAGGTGCCATGATCTTGTCGAACTTCGCCATCATGCTGTTGTAAAGCTGGAGACGGCGTGCTCCCTTTGCAGCGTGAACGCGCTCATCGTTAGGAAGGTTGATTGCGATGGTCTTGCTGCCGGCATTGCAGTCACCTGCGTAGAAGATAGCGTCATATACGTTGAGGTCAGATGAAGTACCAGGTACGAAAGTCTTGTACTCAGGTGCGCAAGGGAGCATCTTCTGGAGGGTAGGGAGGAGACCTACATACTTTGCGAGGTTGGCGCTGCGTGTCTCGTCCTTGAGAAGGATGAAGCACTCGTATGCTGCCTTCGCCTCGAAGAGGTGGTCGTCATAGTTCTCGATAGGACCGATAACGATGTCCATGTTACAGTCCTTCATATCCATCCACGCAAGGTCGCTGGCAAGATAATCGTCTGTGCGGAAAGCCTTTACTCGCTCAGTGAGATATGTGCGCATGCCCTCGTTGGTTGTAAGAGCGGCAGCCTCCTCAAGAAGTGCGCACACCTTGTCGAGTTCTTCTTTGTACTCGTCACGGTACCATACGGTCTTGAGTGCGCCGTTCTCATCGCGGCGGATCACAGTGTAGAGATTGAGCTTGTCAGGATCGTCGAATGCGTTCCACTCCTCCATGGTCATGTCCTGAGGATAGTACTGGCAGCCGAGAGGCTTCACTCCGTAACCCTTGATGAAAGGCTTGTTGTCGTCGAGATGGTCCCATGCACCGTAGTTGATGAGTGCGTAGTCCTTTGCATAACCGTCAGGAAGAGCCTCGATCTCAGCCTTGTCGCCGAATGTCTGCTTCCAGAACAGTCCGTCCATTATCTCTCCGGCCTGACGGAACAGGCTCACGATTTTCTTGTCGTTCTCAGAAAGCGCGTCATAAAGCGGTGAACTTACCTCCACCACAGCATAACTCTCCACCTTCTCCTTCAATGCATTTTCCGAATTGTCGGTACATGCTGAAGCGGCAAAAATTGCCATAGCATAAAATAGGATTTTCTTCATAGTTACTTATTATTATAATTGTCATCCCAACCGATGAATCAAGTAGGGATGACAATTTATATTCTGATATAAAAAGGCGTCATCAGACGCCGCGACCGGGCCGGGTATTTGCGCAGCAAATACGGAAAGGCGAAAAGGTCGCCGGACATAGCGGAGCTATGGCCGCATGCCCCTGGGGGCTGTCACCGGAGGTGACTGGGGGTTAGAACGAAAGTGCGATAGCCTGGAAGCTGTCAGCCTTGAGAGCTGCACCACCGATAAGACCACCGTCGATGTCAGGACAAGCGAAAAGCTCCTTAGCGTTTGTAGGGTTGCAAGAACCACCGTAAAGGATAGAGATCTCCTCAGCAAGAGCACCGAACTTCTCAGCGAGCACCTTGCGGATCTCAGCATGGATCTCCTGTGCCTGCTCAGCAGTCGCAGTAAGACCTGTACCGATAGCCCAAACTGGCTCGTAAGCTACTACTACCTTTGCCATCTCCTCAGCTGTAAGCTCGAAAAGAACGTTCTTAACCTGCTCGGTAACAACCTCGAAGTGACGACCTGCCTCACGCTCCTCCTTCTTCTCGCCGATGCAGAAGATAGGTGAAAGACCCTGAGCAAGAGCAAGCTTAACCTTCTCAACGAGAGTAGCGTCAGTCTCACCATAGTACTCTCTTCTCTCAGAGTGACCAAGGATCACGTACTCGCAGCCAACGCCAGCGATCATGTTTACAGCAACCTCACCGGTGTAAGCACCCTTCTCCTTGTTAGCGCAGTTCTGAGCTGAAAGACCTACTGCTGTACCCTTTACTACCTCAGCTACAGGATAGAGGTGAGTGAATGGTGGAGCGATGATAAGCTTGACGTCAGCCGGTACCTCAGCTGAAGCTGCTACTACTGCCTTTGCGAGCTCTACGCCCTCTGCAACTGTTGTGTTCATCTTCCAGTTGCCTGCTACGATGTGTTTTCTCATTTCAATGATATATTTAAAAGTTAATAATTTCCGTTTTTTCGACAAACCGCGCAAAGATAGGATTTTTTGCTGACAATACCTTATATGAAGGCCGTTTAAATTAAAGCAGTAATCACAGTTTCATGAATGTGACCCCGATCTTCGCCGACTTGCACCACATCCATATCATTCCGTCTGACGTGACCTTCTTCACTTTGAACTCCAGACCCTTCATGTCGCGCGTGTCCCTCGGCCCGGTCCAGCTGATGTCTGCCTCGATCTCATCCCCCTCGGCAATAGGCATTTCCGAACAGCGGATGACGAACCAACTTGAAAGATTATCAGTCTGCGCTCTGAACTCGTTCCTTGAAGCATTGAATCCCATCTGGCAAAGGACTGGAGCATTGCTGAACTGTTCCTCTCCTTTCCATGTCAGCGATACGTCATTGCGGAGCAGAAGAATCTCATCCACATCAAATCTGTTGCAGCTGACGGCTGCAAATGCAAGAATCAGCAGAAATATCCTTTTCATAATCCTCATTCAGATATAATTATTTCCTTCATCAGCACGTCTGTGCTGCCGTCATCCCATGTTATATGTGCCTTGAGCGTGCCTTCCGACAAAATCTCATAATATCCGTCAGGGCCTATTGAGATGCCCTTCCCCTCGAAAGTCCAATGCACCGATGCCGCACCTGCAGCGTTATATGCTCTGAGTGGAATCCTGCTTCCGACCTTCAGTTCTGTTTCCGAGCCCATATATATATATGGCCAGTCAACTATAGGTTTCTTCTTTGTCATGAATGATGCGGAAGCAGCTTTGCCTTCAGCTTCTCCTTCTCCTATGCTGAAACTTATGGTTGCAGTGTAGGTCTTTGCCGGTTCGAGTCCGTTGAAAGTCACGGCATAGTGTCCTGGTTTCCACGGCTTCAATGACAAAGTGTCGGCTTCGGAGGCACCTGTGCGCCCGAAGATCACTTTAGCATCACCATCGAAAACTCTGCTGCTTTCAAAGCTGATGATTGCCCCGTCACAGAAGACGTCATGACGAAGATTGACAACATCCGGTGGCGTGCTTTCTTCCGATCCTCCGACGACATTGAATATCACCACATCACCGATTTTCTTTATGCCTGTGACAGACTGCTTGCCTGCAGAACCACTCCAATATTTCAGACTGATGTCGGGAGTGAGGGAGTTTATGTCACCGTAGGGATAGAAGACTCCCTTTACATTGCCGGCAAGGCTGATATATTCTTCCTGTCCGGAGAAACTGTCATTGCGTCCATCCGCCTCGATGAGGTCGGCGCACTGATGCGAGACATCTGCATTGAGGTCGTTGGAGACCGTCCATTTACGCATATTTGCGGAAGTTCTGTCAATATGATAGACAAGCATTCCGCTGCCTCCGATATATGCGTCCCAGCCTTTGTCGCTTCTGCATTCAAAAAGGAAATATTCGTCTTCGGTGTCGGTCTCCATTCTGTAGAATCCGTTGCTTTCATTGACAGGACTGAGAGAATATTGCCCGTCTGCTTCGATGACCTGAGCCTCTGCTATTCCCAGGAGTTCTCTTTCTATGGCGTTGAAATTCGGTGGGGTGTTGCCGTGATTGTTTCCGTTTCCGCTGTCCATCAGACTGGTACATCCCCATAAACCTGCGGCCCACCCTCCGTTCTTTTCATAGTCTGTGTCGTAGAAGTCCGGCAGTCCGAATGTGTGGCTGTACTCGTGGCAGAATGTGCCGATGCCGCTGAGATATTCGTCGAACTTGCCGTTTGATGTGTATCTGCGTGAGATTTCAGACGTACATGCATAACGGTCGATCTGCACACCGTCCAGTTCGAGGGTGATGCCTGCACCGCTGTAGATGTACCATGCATGTGACCAGAGACATTCCTCCGGAGCACCTTCAGCTTCGTCGCTTCCGGCGAAGAAGACGAATACATTGTCGACCTTTCCGTCTCCGTCATCGTCATAAAGGGAGAAATCGAGCTCATCATCTGCGATGATGCATGCATCTCGGACCATATCGGCAGGAGCCTTATCCGTTCCGTCAGAACCGTTGCCGCCGTAATATATCCTGTTGAAAGGCAGAGTTACGATGGAACTTACGTCAAATGAGAACTTCACCTTTCCTCCGAACTGATCGTTGAAATATTCCATTGCACTGCCGGTGGCGCCATTGAGGTCGTAGCCGTCTTCCGTCAGAAGCCTTGTGAAATCCTCCTTTGAATGCTTGAAGCTGACATCCTTGAATTCAGCAAGGATCACCAGACCATGTTTGACGAGAGGTTCCGACTTTGTCTGCAATTCGGCCATGCGGCGGAACTTCATAAGTTCATCATCCGCAAATCTTGCAGTCTCGCTGCGTCTTAATGCTGCTCTTCCGACTATTGCTTTATATGGAATTACCTTGCTTCGGCTCAGTACATCTGAAGGGACATCTTCTCCTACTCTGCATCCGCTGCTGCGTCTGAGACCGTCTGCATCATATTCGGCATAATACCACCATCCGTCACTGCCTTGAATGATCGCATGACCTTCGGCTGTCTTTCTTATTCGTGCAGACTCGTCACCGATGAGGGTGGAAAGGAAGGTGCTTCCGTCAGGCTGTGTCAGCAGTGTCAGCCCCCTGCGTGCGGGAGATGCCAGTGTGGAAAATACCGTCAGAAGACAAAAAGTCGAAAAAATTATCCTTTTGGGGCTCATGATGAAGTGCCTATTTTAAAATCGTCACTATATTTGCAAACGAATTGCATATTTACACATTTTTTACGAGAAGGACAATTATTTTATGAGACGAATAGTGTTTTCGCTGTCCCTGATTGCGTTTTCTTTTTTCTGTGCCGGTCTGCATGCGCAGGAAGACGTTGTCAGGAAGATCAATGAATACGGCCGCTTCGACCAATGGTCGGTACGCGAAGTCAAAGAGTCCGGACTTATAGGAGGCGCTACGAAATACCTATATGAATTCTATGGAGATCAGGATACGCTTGTGACAAACAAGCAGCCTTATGTTTCCCCTGAAGACTATCTATGGCGCACTAATAATGTGCTTGCCATCGTTGCAGGAGTCGTCAAGACCAACAATACTGTATTCCCTGAAAAAAGAGGTGACGGATATTGCGCGAGGATAGAGACCCATATCGAAGAAGTGAAGGCATTGGGAGTGGTGAACATGGATGTGGTATGTCAGGGCGCTTTCATGGTGGGAGCTCTTCCCGAGCCTATCAAGGACACCAAGTCTCCTATGGCAAAGGTGCTTTACGGTCTTCCTTTCAATGGTTCACCCAAGGCAGTGAAATTCGACTATAAGGCAGATGTGGGTCATGAAGTCTACAGAGGAACAGGCTTTTCGAAACTCAAGCCCCTCGATTATCCCGATTCTGCAGAGGTCACTTTCGTCCTTCAGAAAAGGTGGGAGGACGAGGAAGGCAGGGTGCATGCCCTCAGAGTGGGAACAGCCATCATGCGCATTTCAGAGGATGTTCCTCAATGGGTGAACGGCTATGAACTGGAAATGCATTACGGAGACATCACGGAAGAACCTTTCTATAAAGACTATATGGGACTCAAGACTGATTCAGAGACAGCATATCACACTCTCAACAGCAAGGGTAAGAACGTGATCGTGGAAGAAGACGGATGGGCAGAACCGGGAACCGAGCCGAACTACATGATGCTGCATTTCATCGCCAGCTGCGGAAAGGCTTTCTATGGCGGTGTGGGCAATACTTTGTGGATCGACAATGTGGAAATTGTCATGTAAGTCGCCCTTTTTTGAAGAAAAGTAAATTTTTTTTAATTTTTTTCATTTTTGATGCAACGTTTCAGAAATAACATGCATCTTTGCAGCAGGTTTAGGTTTTAGTACACGTTTAAGAGGCTGTCAGGCAGTGATGCTTGCAGCCTCTTTACATTTTTCATACTCTCATAAAATTTTAATGGTTATAAAAATTTTGGCGGGCTGTCAGAATAAAATCTTATATTTGATGTCAATAAAACAACCAGCTATGAAGAAATTTTTGCTTATCATCGCAGCAGCGGTGCTGTTTGCATCGTGCGCGACAGAACCTGCTTTCGAGCAGACAGAAGAAGTGGGACCTTTCACTGTCAAGCTCATCGAGAAGGATGTGTGGCATGTAGAGGACTGCAATTCGTCAAATCCGCATGGATTCGCTGTGAAGCCTGACGGAACATTCGGTTTCAACGCATGCTCTGACATGTATATAGTCAGAGGAAAGAAGAAGGCAATCCTGATCGACCTTTCCAATAATGTGAAGTGGGCGGAAGGTGCTGATGAGGCCCTCCGAAGCATATTCTACAGCCGTGCAGGTGGCAGAGAGAAACTTATCACAATTACCCATAATCACGGAGACCATACTGGAATGCTTTATGCCTTCAAGGATGAACCAGGCATCAAGTACATTCTTCCTGAGAATGACTTCATGAATGACAAGATGTTTCCGGAGAATAAGGAACTTATCGCTGACCGCGGTCTTATCGGACTCGGGGGAATGACTCTGGAGTGTGTAGAGTGTCAGGGACATACACCTGGATCAATGGTGTTCTTCCTCAAAGGACATAACTATGCTTTCTCGGGAGATGCAATCGGATCAGGTACAGGAGTGTGGATTTTCAGCAAGGATGCATTCAGGCAGTATGTAAGCGGCGTTTCAAACCTTCTTGAGTACCTTGAAGACCCTAAGTCCGGAATCGATCCTGAGACCTTCAAGTTCTGGGGCGGTCATACTTATCAGAACGCCGGATTCGATCTTGGCGTGCAGACTGTCCGTGATGCCAAGGAACTCAATCAGCAGATTGCTGACGGTACTGCAAAGTGGGAACCATACTCAACATCTATGAGGATGCTTGACGCAACCTTCACAAACGGCCAGGCCATAGTTGTATGGAACAAGGCCCAGAGCGAAGAATATGCGGCAGAGAACTGATATGCTTCAGATAAATGACAGAAAGCCTTCCGTTCATCATGAATCGGAAGGCTTTCTTTTTTCTCTCGGATGATGGTCGATCACATTCCTGTGCCATGTGCTGCTGTCGATGTGCGTGTAGATTTCTGTAGTCACCACGCTTTCATGTCCGAGCATCTCCTGGACAACCCTGAGATCAGCTCCGTTCTCTATCAGGTGTGTCGCGAACGAATGTCTGAATGTGTGAGGTGAGATCTCCTTTCTGATATCGGCCAGCAGCGCCTGGGTCTTGATCATCTTGAACATCGACACTCTGCTCAATGACTTTCCGAACCTGTTGAGGAAGACGATGTCATCTGACTGCTGGTCTGCAGGCATCGGACGGACCTCGAGATATTTTCCAAGCGCTTCCGCTGCCATTTCTCCCATAGGAACTATCCTTTCCTTGTTGCCCTTTCCGACTATCCTGACAAAGCCTTCGGTGAAATACAATCCGGAAATCTTGAGCCCTACCGCTTCCGAAACTCGCAGGCCGCATCCGTAAAGAGTTTCCAGGATCGCCTTGTCGCGCAGTCCGGTCCAGGAACTTGTATCGACAGAATCGATGATGGCGCTCACTTCTTCCACGGAAAGCACGTCGGGAAGGTATCTGCCGAGCTTAGGAGAGTCTATCCTGTCGCAAGGGTTTTCTTTCATCGATCCTTCCAGCACCAGCCAGCCGAAGAATGAACGGAACGAACTCAGCAGCCGGGCCTGCGATCTTTTTGAGATATCCTTACGGCTCTGAATGTAGTTCAGGATGTCATCTGACTCAATTAGTTCCGGCGGACATGGACATGATTCGAGAAGTCTCTCCACATCAGAACAGTACGATGCCACGGTGTTCCGTGACATCGACCGTTCTATCTTGAGATAGGTTCTGTAGTCCTTTAAGATATCCTTCATATGGTCGGGATGCCCGGTCAAGCCGGGCATAACGTCATTGCCGGCCTGACCGGCAATCTTATAGTGTAGAATACTTCTTGCCGTACTTGAGCATCTGCTCGAGGTAGCTGTCGTTGTGGACAATCTTGTAGTCCACTGTTCTTCCCATCTTCTTTACAGGGACGATCTCAGGGTTCACGAAACCGCCGTAAGGCTTGAGGTCGAGAGTCGCGTAACGGTCGAGAACTTCCTTGTGGAGGTTCTGGTCGATATCTACAGCATATGTCTCAACGAGAGCCTTGCCTGCAGCATAGTCACCCTCTGACTTGATTCTCTGCACCTCTGCGAGGAGGTCGCCGAAGAGACCGCGGAGTGCCTCGTAGTCATTCACAATGAAGTAGGTCTTACCGTCGCGAACCTTCTTCTCGATCACATTGTTCTTGCGTCCCTTCTCGTAGCACCAGTCTGCGATGAGCTTGCGGTTCTGCATGTGTGCCTCCATGTTCTTCTTTCCGAGAGCCACGCGTGTGAACTGTGTGAAGATACCGTTGCGGATATAGCTTGAATACTGTGCCTTGTATGCCTCCATGTCAGGAAGGATGCCGAGCTCTACAAGCTTAGGATCTGCGAGGTAGTAGAGACCGAAGAGGTCTGCACGTGTCTCCTCGAGAGTTGAGCTGAACTCACCGAGAGCGTTTGGAGATGTCTCAGGGAGAAGCTTTCCTGAACCGTGGCCGAGGCACTCGTGGAGGTCGGTGTGGAGGTCGTTGGTGAGTGCACCGTACTTCTTTTCCATCTCGATCTCTTCCTCAGACCATGCGAACTCGCTGAGCATGCTCTTAGGCGACTCCTGTGCAGCCATATTGTATGCGCTTGTGAGGTTGGCGATAGTAACTGACTTCGAGCCGTGCTCGCGACGGATCCAGTCAGCGTTAGGAAGGTTGATGCCGATAGGGGCGGCAGGGTAGCAGTCACCTGAAAGCACAGCGACATTGATCACCTTTGCAGTCACTCCCTTCACCTCTTCCTTCTTGAATCTTGAGTCGACAGGCGAATTGTCCTCGAACCACTGAGCGTTGTCGCTGATGAGTTCTGTGCGGCGTGAAGCCTCGTTGTCCTTATAGTTCACGAGACCTTCCCAAGTAGCTTTGCGTCCGAGAGGGTCGTTGTAGTCCTCGACGAATCCGTTCACGAAGTCCACTGTTCCGAGGGTGTCGTTAACCCACTTGATGTTGTACTCGTCCCAGAGCTTGAGATCTCCGGTCTTGTAATATTCCATGAGGTCAGCGATATATGCCTTCTGCATGTCGTTCTCAGCCACCTTTGAAGCCTTCTTCAGATGGGTGTTGATCTTCTTGAGAGCCTTGCCGTAAAGACCTCCCACCTTGTAGACATCTTCGCGTACCACTCCGTCATCGCCCTTCACCACGCGGCTGTTGAGTCCGTATGATACAGGGGTCTTGTCTGAAGGGTCGGCCATTGCGGCGTAGAAAGCCTCTACCTCGGCACGGGTCACATTTTCGTAGAAGTTCACAGCAGATGCAGCGATGATGTCCTCAGCATGCATGTCCTTGCGTGCAGGGAATACTGCAGGATCAAAGATGACGGGAAGGAGTTCTGCGCACTTCGCTCCGTCTCCTACAGCAGTCATGAGTTCTGCAAAATACTCCTGTGAGCACTCAGGGAAGAACTTGTCTTCCGCATAGTGATGGTGGATTCCGTTGCTGAAGAAGACTCTCTTCGCATATGTCTCGAAGCCTTTCCAGTCCTCAGATGTGCGGTCGCCATCATAATTTTCGAGAATGTTCTCGATGGTCTTGCGGACATCAAGATTGTACTTGTTGTTCTGCATCCAGATGATGTCGCGGCCATATTTTGCCGCTTCTGCGAGATGATATACATACTCCTTCTGCTGGAGAGTGAGCTCATCCCAGCCAGGGACCTGATATCTCATTATCTTGAGGTCGGCGAATTCGTCGATAAGGTATCTGAATTCTCCTTCCTGAGCCGCTTTGTCTGCACAAGAGACCATGGCAGCGGCCATGCCTGCGATTGTAATCATTCTGATTATGAATTTCATATGTTCTGTGGTTTATAATTTCTTATGTAGAACCGCAAAGATAGGAATAAAATCTGTATCTTTGCGAAGATATGGAAATGGATGTACGACATATGGTATTGAAGGTGGCGGGAGTTCTTGCGGCTTGTCTCTGTCTTTTCTCATGCTCTCCGGACTGGGAGGACGAGTTCGAAATCGATTATTCAAGACCGTCAGTGAATCCCGGAGAAAGGGAAGTGACAGCAGATCCTCGCAATGTCCTTCTTCTTTATTCCGCAGGCTTCAATTCCCTGACATCCTACCTTACAGAGGACATCGGAGACCTGAAGAAAGGCTGGCTTCCCGGCAGGCTCAGAAGCGACGATGTCGTGCTTGTGTATTCTCATTTTCCGGAGACTTCCGGAAGGTATTCATCAGGTAATTCCCCTGTTCTTGCAAGACTTTCTGCCGGACCGGACGGAGAAGTCATTGCCGACACCCTGGTCACATACGATCCTTCTGTGATATCAAGCAGTCCTTCTCAGTTCAATGAGGTTCTGACATATGTGAGGGATGCATTTCCAGCAGCAGGTTACGGTCTGATCTTTTCCTCTCATGCGACCGGCTATCTTCCGGCCGGATTCTATCAGAGGCCTGATGCATATATATATAAAGGTGATGTGCTGAAGCGGATGGGATTCCAATGGCAAGGAGCGGCAGCATATCCGTATGTCGAGATTCCGACTGATCCTTCGCTCCCTGCAGTAAAGAGTGTCGGCCAGGACCAGGTCGGTTCGTCCGGAGAGTACATGTCATATGAGATGGAACTTTCGGATTTTGCGGAAGCCATTCCTATGAAACTGGACTATATCCTTTTCGATGCCTGCCTAATGGGAGGAATCGAGGCTGCCTACCAGCTCCGTGGCAAAGCATCGGTAGTGGGATTCT
The DNA here is from genome assembly GCA_045125535.1 of Candidatus Cryptobacteroides sp. Taxonomy (GTDB): domain Bacteria; phylum Bacteroidota; class Bacteroidia; order Bacteroidales; family UBA932; genus Cryptobacteroides. The sequence continues at coordinate 7,357 of JBGVNK010000042.1, read as the reverse complement.
CTCAGGCCGAAGTTCTTGCAGAGGGACTGAACTATACCACTCTGACAACTCATCTTCTCGGACAGGACAAGCCGGATCCGGTAACTGTCTGCCGTGACTATTTCGAACAGTACGATGTTCAGGAGGGCGTATACCGTTCTGCTACGGTTTCGGCCATAGACTGCGATGCTCTCGAACCGCTGGCTACCGTGTGCCGTGAGCTTTTTGAAAAGTATTCAGATAATATATCGTCGCTTCCTTCAAGCAGAGTGCAGAGGTACTACCGGTCGAACCATCACTGGTTCTATGACCTTGAAAGCATTCTGGTGGAAGCGGGCATCACTCCTGATGAACTTGAAAGCCTCCATGCGGCTCTTGATCTCTGCGTATTATATAAAGGTCACACTCCAAGCTTCATGAATTCTTTCGAGATTAAGACTTTCTCGGGATTCAGCATGTATCTTCCTTCGCATGGTACTGCTGAACTGAATAAGTTCTACAAGACTCTTGACTGGAATGTTGCCACCGGTCTTGTTAAATAAAATATTTTGTCTATCTTTGCAGCCCCATAAAAAGCGCAGTGCTTTTTGGTGCAATGGGGTTTTTTCTTGAAAAAACCGACAGATTTGAGGCGGACGAGCCGAGAATACCGGAGCAACCTTTTGGTTGTGAGGATTTTGAGGTGAAGGACAACGAAAAATATTAGGAAATTTTCAAGAAAAAACTGAGTAACACATTTTAAAATTTTAAAGAACAATGAAACACATTGAACTCAACGGCCAGGTACGTGAGGCCGGCAACAAGGCAGCTGTAAAGGCTATCCGCAGAGCAGGACAGGTTCCATGCAACATCTATGGACTCGGAATGGAGAACATTCTCTTCTCGATCGATGCAATGGATCTCAAGAACATCACTCACACTCCTAACTCATACATCATCGACCTCAAGCTTTCTGACGGAAGAAACGGTTATGCAGTGCTTCACGAAGTACAGTATCACCCTGTAACTGACGAGGCTCTTCACGTAGACTTCCTCTTCGTTACTGAGGACAAGCCAGTGACTATCGAGGTTCCTGTACAGGTAGTAGGACACTCAGAGGGTGTTAAGATGGGTGGTAAGCTCCTCGTTTCAAGCCGCAAGCTCCGCGTATGCGCTATGATGAACAACCTTCCTGACCTTCTCGAGGTTGACTCAACTCACCTCATGATCGGCAAGCAGATCGTTGCTGGTGACCTTAACTACGAAGGCGTTACTATCGTATCTCCTAAGGCTACTATCATCTGCTCAGTTCGTCCTACCCGTGCAACTCAGCAGGCTAAGATGGAGGCTCAGGCTACAGGTAAGAAGAAGTAATCTGACCTGGTATGAATTATTTGATCGTCGGTTTAGGAAATATCGGCGTCGAATATGCCAACACCAGACACAACATGGGATTTATGGTATTGGATGCCTGGGCTCAGGCATCCAATATTGTTTTTGAGTCCGGAAGGTACGGCAGCACGGCGATGATTTCCTTCAAAGGCAGGAAGTTCCATCTTCTGAAGCCTTCAACATACATGAACCTCAGCGGAAAGGCTGTGAGGTACTGGATGAACGAACTGAAGATTCCAGTGGAGAATCTTATCGTGATTTCAGATGACCTCAACATCCCGTTCGGCACTCTCCGTATGCGCAAGAACGGAAGCGCAGGCGGACATAACGGCCTGACCAACATCACTGAACTCATAGGTACTCAGGATTATGCAAGAATCAGAGTGGGTATCGGCAATGATTTCGGACGCGGACAGCAGGTTGACTTTGTGCTGGGTGCTTTGAGTGATGAAGAAAAGGAACAGATGCCGGACATCTGCAAGAGAGTCATCGATGGAGTCAAGGCTTTTGCCACAATCGGCCCTGACAGAGCCATGAATACTGTCAATACCCGTCCAAAGAAGGACTAAATGCCCTTTTTTGATGGCAAAGTGCTTGTTTTATACAATTTTAGATGCAAAAATTTGTTTTTTTGAAACATTGTCAATAAATTCGTGGAGTTTTGATGCTAAACGTTTAACAATCACTAAAATTTTTAACACATGAAAGCACTTGTAGATCAGATCAAGGCAGAGTATGAGGTATTCGCAAAGAACGCTGAGGCTCAGGTAGAGAAGGGTAACAAGGCTGCCGGCGCTCGCGCTCGTAAGGCTGCTCTTAACCTCATGAAGTTGATGAAGGAGTTTAGAAAGGTTTCTGTTGAGGCTACTAAATAATCTGTTCACCAACAAGAAAAACAAAAGCTGTCCTTTCAGGGCAGCTTTATTTTTGTATCTTTGCAGTCCGCAAACAAGAATCTAAATAATAATTAGGATATGGACAAGAACAGTTACGCATTGGGCATGAGCATTGCCCACAATATGATGCAGTCAGGCATCAAGTCAATCGAATTCGATGATTTCGCAGCAGGAGTCAAGGCTGTGCTTACAGGATCTGAGCCTGCAGTTTCATTCCAGGAGGCAGGTCAGCTTCTCGACAAGTATTTCGCTGAGATCGAGGCTGAACAGAAGGCTGAGGCAGAGGCTCTCAGCGCTGCAATGCGCGAGGAAGGTGAGGTATTCCTCAAGGTGAACGCAGAGAAGGAAGGTGTCGTGGTGCTTCCAAGCGGTCTTCAGTACAAGGTCATCACAGAGGGAGCAGGCAAGAAGCCTTCTGCAACTTCACAGGTAAGATGCCATTACGAGGGTACTCTCCTCAACGGTGTGAAGTTCGATAGCTCATACGACCGTAACGAGCCTGCGGTATTCGGACTCAATCAGGTTATCAAGGGATGGACAGAGGGTGTTCAGCTCATGTCAGAGGGCTCTAAGTACGAGTTCTATATTCCTTACGATCTCGCATACGGCGCTCACGGTGCTCCGGGTGCAATCCCTCCATATGCAACTCTCAAGTTCGTGGTTGAACTTCTCGATGTGCTCTAGTCTGTCATACTGAAAGCAGTGTCTATGGAAATATTTACACTGGTCACAGGAATCATCTACATGATTCTGGAGATCCGCCATCACAGATTCATGTGGGTGGTGGGAGTCCTGACTAGTGCTGCAGCGATGTGGGTGTTCTTCCGTCAGGGGCTTTATGCCTCTTTCGGCTTGAACACCTATTATCTTATAACGGCTTTCGTAGGTCTCTGGCATTGGACTCGTGACAGCAGACGTCTGGCAGTCGAGGAGAATGTGGCTGAGGATGAAGTCATTGTGCTCAACCGCCTTTCGTTGAAGACTGTTCTTCTGAGTCTGGCCTTTTCCGTTGCAGGAATATTTGCCCTTGCATGGGTGATGGATCTTGTCGAGAATCCGATGTCGTATCTGGATTCCGCAGTAACGGTGCTCAGCATAGTCGCCACATGGTGGCTGGTTAAATCATATATCGAACAGTGGTGGCTGTGGATTCTTGCAGACACACTAAGTACGATTCTTTGCCTGACCCAGGGCATGTGGTGGATGGCTGTTCTTTATGCTGCCTACACGGCTTCGGCCTTCATAGGCCTCCTATACTGGCGCAGGCATGGAAGAGTAAACTCTTAAACGATTAGGGAAATGAAACTGATAGCAGAAAGCGGAGCAACCAAGACAGATTGGCGTCTTGTAGAGGATGACGGGACGGTGCGCAGTGCATCGACTGCCGGCCTGAATCCTTCAGTACTTGACGCGGAGCAGATCAGATCAATCATCGCGCCTGTGATGCCTGTCCTCAATCCTGAAGGACGGTCTGTCCCGGAAATTCATTTCTATGGAGCAGGTCTGGTCAGTGATGCTGCTGCGGCTCCTCTGGCAGACGCCCTCTCTATGTGGTATCCTTTCGCACAGATGGAGTTTCATTCGGATATGCTTGCTGCTGCACGTGCGCTTTTCGGAGACGGAAGCGGAGTGGTGGCGATAATGGGTACAGGCTCCAACAGCTGTCTGTTCGAAAAAGGGCAGGTCGTGAAGAATATCCGTCCGGGAGGATTCATCCTTGGCGATGAGGGAAGCGGAGCGGCACTCGGCAAAGCCTTTATTTCGGATTTCATCAAAGGGCTTCTTCCTGAATCGGTAGAGATGGCTTTTGAGAAGGAGTATGGTCTTGACTATCAGAAAATTGTCCAGAAGGTCTATCGTGAGCCGGCGGCGTCGGCATTCCTGGCTTCATTCGCCCCTTTCATTCTTGAGAGAACAGATGAACCTTATATGAAGGATATGGTGAACTCGGTTCTTGAGTCTTTTGTGGTCAGGTCGCTGAAACGATATGGACATGCAGTCAAGGTCGGAGTAGTCGGATCTTTCGGCTGCGCCTGCGAGCCTCTTCTCCGTGAAATCGGCGCCCGTCATGGTCTCGAATTCACAGCATTCCTCAAATCCCCGATAGACGGGCTTGTAGAGTATCATCAGTCATTCTGATCGACTTCATTTTCCCAAGAGAATACAATTATGGCATATAAAGAAAATTATCCTTCCAAACTGCTTGAAGAAGCGGTAGATGCAATAAGCACCCTTCCGGGCGTAGGACGCAGGAGCGCCCTTCGTCTTGCCCTGCATCTTCTGAAGCAGCCTCAGGAAAACGTGCATCATTTCACTAAGGCTATAGATCGCCTCAGGGATGATGTGAAATACTGCCGTCAGTGCATGATGATCTCTGATGATGATGTGTGCTCGATCTGCTCGGACAATTCCCGCGACCGCAGGACCATCTGCGTGGTGGAAAGCGTGCGCGATGTCATGAGCATCGAGAATACAGGTCAGTATCATGGTGTGTATCACGTGCTTGGAGGTATCATCTCTCCGATAAACGGCATAGGCCCTTCAGACATCACCATTCGCGAACTTGTGGCCAGAATCGCATGGATGACTTCTCCTGCAGCAATGGCTGAGGCGTCTCTCCCGAACTCCTCTGCTGTCATTCCGGGCGGAGCCGAAGACGGGAAATCTCCCGATCAGGTGGAAGTGATCCTCGCCCTCAGCGGCGATGTCGAAGGCGAAACCACATCATTCTATATCTACCGACAGATTTCTCAGTACGGTGTCAAGGTTTCATCGCTCGCGCGCGGTCTCGGCTTCGGCGATGACCTCGAATATGCCGATGAGATCACTCTCGGACGCTCCATCGTCAACCGTCAGATATTCCGGCCTTGATATATCAGAAACTGTTTGAATTTTTCTGCGAAAAAAATAAACAGCTTCTCAGCTGAGCTCCAAAAAACTGCCGTTTTTTGGAGCTCAGATACCGAAAACAGGCAATATTGCTGGTTTTGGGCAAGTTTCGCCATAGCGACCTCCAAAAATCAGTCATTTTTTGGAGGTCAGCATAACGGAAGATTTTTTGGAAAAGTAACGGAAAAGTGATAAATTTGCGGGCTTGCATTTTGTTTGCAAGCCTGTTTCGTATCATAAAGTCAAACCTTTCCGACATAAAAGAGCAGCACGGCAGCTGCTTGACCGGGCCGGAACAATAAACGGGAGGAAGAATCATGATAGAGATCTTCTACAAGGAAAACGGACAGATGATGGTTTCTCAGTCGGAGACCGATTTCGCTACTATCCCTTATGATGATGTTGTGTGGATCGACCTCTTTTCACCTACGGGAGAAGAGAAGAGGGCCGTCGAGTCGTTCCTCGGCACCACCATCCAGAACAGGGCGCAGGCGGAAGAGATCGAGATTTCATCACGTTTTTCCGAGACGGAGAGAGCTATCTTCGCCAATACAAGCTTCCTTATCCCTGGTCCTGAGGAATATAGCGAAGAGACAGTTTCATTCATTCTTGCCGGCAACATCCTCACCACATTGAGAGAGTGCCCGCTCAAGAGCTTCACAGACCTTCAGCGTAGGCTGATGGCATTCCCTAAGATATACAATTCCGGACATGTCGCCTTCCTCGGCATTCTCGAACAGCGTATCGACCTTGATGCCGACATGGTGGAGCTCGTGTCAAAGGAGATCAATCAGTACAACAGAAAGGTGAGTGTCGGAGAAGACATCAGCGAAGAATTCCTCATCGACATCAACCTCCTCCAGGAGAACACAATGCTCATCCGTGAGAACATCATAGACAAGCAGCGAGTTATCTCGAGCATCCTCAAGAGTACCAATTATCCTAAGGAATATCAGGCCCGCCTGAACGTGCTCCTCAAGGACATCTCGTCACTGATCAACCACACCGACTTTGGTTTCGAGCGTCTCGAGTACCTCCAGAACACTGTTCTCGGTATCATCAACCTCGACCAGAACAAGATCATGAAGGTGTTCACACTGGTTTCCCTCCTGCTCATGCCACCGACCCTGATCGCCAGCTTCTTCGGTATGAATATAGCTTTCGGAAACTTCATCAGTTCTTCTGCCTGGACATGGGTCATCATCCTTGCTCTGATGCTCGTTTCCCTCGCCCTGATCTTCTGGATCTTCAAGAAACGCAAGATGTTCTAAACTTTCCACGAAACTCTTTGAAATTCGGAAAATTATCCATATTTTTGCGCGCTTTTATGTCGAAGGCGCGCTTTCTTTTATGTAAGTCGCTGAGACAAGGCACAATAAATAATGTTTAACCCACTAGTTTGTTTTTAAAATTTAATCATGGAAGAAAACAAGACAGTTGTTGAGGTTGCTCCTGAAGTAGAGGCAGCTCCAGCAGTAGAAGAAACCAAGAAGACAGTTCTTAACGCTTCTGTCGCTCCTGAGGATTTCGATTGGGATGCGTTTGAGAACGACGATGTTTACGGTGGCAACATCGCTGACATCGAGGAGCAGTACAACCAGACTCTCTCAAAGGTAGTTGAGGGTGAGGTTGTAGAAGGTGTAGTTACAGCTATCAGCAAGAGAGAGGTAATCGTTAACATCGGTTACAAGAGCGAGGGTGTCATCATGGCTCCTGAGTTCCGTTACAACCAGGACCTTGCAGTAGGTGACAAGGTTGAGGTGTTCGTTGAGAACACAGAGGACAAGAAGGGTCAGCTTATCCTTTCTCACAAGAAGGCACGCCAGCTCCGTTCTTGGGATATGGTAAACGCTGCATTCAATGCAGACGAGATCGTAAAGGGTTACGTGAAGACACGTACAAAGGGTGGTATGATCGTGGACGTATTCGGAATCGAGGCATTCCTTCCAGGTTCACAGATCGACATCAAGCCTATCCGCGACTACGATCAGTATGTTGATACAACTATGGACTTCAAGATCGTCAAGATCAACCAGGAGTTCCGCAACGTTGTCGTTTCTCACAAGGCTCTCATCGAGGCTGAGCTCGAGCAGCAGAAGAGCGAGATCATCGGCAAGCTCGAGAAGGGTCAGGTACTCGAGGGTACTGTCAAGAACATCACAGGTTACGGTGTATTCGTTGACCTCGGCGGTGTTGACGGACTCATCCACATCACAGACCTT
>JBGVNK010000041.1:0-5212 GCA_045125535.1 Candidatus Cryptobacteroides sp. | reverse complement strand
CAGGGTAGTATGCTCAACAAGAACCAATACGAGAAGTATTTCTATTTCGGCATCCTCTTCGGGGTGCTGCTTCTCTTGTTGAACCTATACTATTATGCGCATCCGCTGTGGATGAATGCGGGACTGTCCTGGCGTATGCTGGATAACCTTTGCATCAGCCTGTCCAGAAGTCCTCTCTTCAGCCATTCGCTCAAGACCAAGGTCGCGGCTCTCGTTCTGATCTCCCTGGGGATGCTCTCCAGGTCAAGCAAGGCCCGCGAGGTGGACATGAAGATCGTAGCCCTCGTGGGAGCCGTATCTGCGGCCGCTTACTTCATCCCTTTCCCAAGACACGGACTCTATGTCTTCTTTACCGTTGTCGGGGCAATAGGACTTGTCTGGGTGGTGAGCATGATAGCCCGCCGAGACACCAAGGCCATCATCAATGATGACAACGAGACATTCCCGCAGTGTCCGGACATGATAGAGAATGACGATTCCATCAATCTGCCGATCGTGTATCAGTATCAGCAGAAGATGCACAAGGGCTGGATCAACATCGTCAACCCCTTCCGAGGCATCCTCGTGCTCGGCAGTCCCGGATCCGGCAAGTCATACTCAGTCTATGAGCCTCTCATCGACCAGATGATGTCCAAGGGCTATGCCATGTGCGTATATGACTACAAGTACCCCACGCTGTCCAAGAACGTATATAACAAGCTCCTGCAGTACAGGGACAGGTACAAGGTGACGCCGGACTTCTGTGTCCTGAACTTCGATGACCCGATGCATTCCCTGAGGGCGAACCCTACGCACCCCAGCTATATCCTCGATCAGGCCGACTGCGCCGAGATCGCCGAGCTCATAATGCTCAACATCAATAAGGTCGCAAGGGAGAAGAACGATTTCTTCACGGAGTCTTCCAAGGCTCTCCTTGACGGCACCTTCTGGTATCTCAGGACTCATGAGGACGGCAGATACTGTACTTTCCCTCATGCCATCGAGTTCCTTAACCAGGACTACAGGAAGGTCATCGCCATGCTTGTCTCCGATCCGGATGTGAAGACCAAGATATCCTCCTTCGCGGATGCCTTTGAAGCCGGTGCCAACGACCAGCTTCAAGGTATGATCGCCAGCACGAGAATCCCTCTGTCCAAGTTCACTTCCCGAAACCTCTACTGGATCCTCACGGGCGACGACTTCAATCTGGACATCAATGATCCGGAGAATCCGAAGATACTCTGTATCGGCAATAATCCGGACAGGGAGATCATCTACGGTACCTGCATCGCTCTGTATACCTCCAGGATGTTCAAGAGGATCAATCACCCCGGAAAGCTCAAGAGTGCGGTGCTCCTGGATGAGATGCCGACCATCTTCCTGCCGGGTGTGGACAAGATCCTGAACACGTGCCGTTCCAACGGAGTGGTGTTCGTGGTTGGAGGACAGGATATCACGCAGTTCGTGAGGGACTATGGCAAGAAGGAGTCAGATGTGCTCGTAAACACGCCGGGAACGACCCTTACCGGTCAGGTTACCGGCGAGACAGCCAAGACCATGTCCAACGCATTCGGAAAGCAGGACAGGGTGCGTGAGAGCGAATCCATCGGAAGAAGCACGGACTCCGTGAGCATATCGATGCAGGAGAAGGAGATCATGCCGATAAGAAAGATCGAGACACTCTCTACGGGTACGTTCTTCGGAAGGGTGGCCGATACCCATGGCCAGCAGATAGAAAGGAAGCTCTTCTGCGGAGCGATTCAGAGGGATAACAAGGCGGTTGCGGCGGAGAAGGCCACATGGGTGGACATTCCTGTCATGACTGACTTCGGCGCGGACTACATAAGAAAGAAGATCATGGCCAACCCTGAGCCGTATGTCAAGGACCAGATACGATACGAGCTTAAGATCTCGGGAATCCTTTATCCTGATGACCTGTTGGATGAAGAGGTAGAAAGCCGTTATTCCGACCTGGATCTTCAGGAATTCCGCAGGCTTCAGGAGGAGATAATCGACTACAAGCTCAAGCTCCTCATGGAGGAAGTCGTGGAAGCGAATTATCAGCGAATCAAGAATGAGGTGGCGGACCTTGTGGCGCGTGCATGGGCAGGTGATGAAGCGGGTTCTGACGATGCTGAAGACGGCTCATCTGAGGATGAAAAGAACGATGAGGGAAAGCCTGGTACGGAGCCGGTTTTCGTGGAGCCTTTCCATGAGATTTAGAGAAATAGTGAAATTAGAGCGAAAGTAGAGTCAAGCGATTCTAAAGTGGTGGTTAAAAGTATTTGAAATCGGTAATATCGAAAGTACCTTTGCCATATGAATATCGGTAGTATGGTACCGAAGGGAAATATGATGAATACGATGTGTGAAATTACTACTGATTTTGAGCTGCCTGTTGTCAGTTCAGGGTCAAGGCCACTTGAAAGAAGAGAGAGTGAGGAGAACTGGGAAGTGCTGCTCGCGGCATTCCTGGATTCCCAGGACATAAGGCAGACCAGCAGGGACACATACTACTGGGGAATGGTCCAGTATTTCAGATGGGTCGAGAGCAGCGGGCGAGTGATGAAGGGAATGACGGCAGCCGACATCATGTCATTCAAGAGCTATCTGATCAAGCAGAAGCTGTCGGCACTGACCATAAGCTCATACCTTACCGCGGTGCGGCGTTTCTATGCCTGGACGGAGAACACGATGCTCTATCCGAACATAGCCAGGTCGGTCAGACCTCCGAGAGGGAAGAAGGGTTTCAAGAAGATGCACCTGAATGAGAACGAAGCGTCCGAACTGCTGAACTACCTGAAAGCTAAATCACTAAGGGACTATGCTATAGTCAACCTCATATTAAGGACGGGTTTAAGAACGATTGAGGTCATAAGGGCTGACATCGGAGACATAAAGCACAAGAGGGGAAAAAGGATTCTGAAGGTATGGGGAAAGGGATTCGACGACAAGGAGAACTTCGTGATCCTCGGAGATGCAACCTGGGGGCCGATTCAGGAATACCTCAATACAAGGGGCAAGACAAGGAAGGACGAGCCGCTTTTCCTTACCGACGGCAAGGGCCATAGGGGAGCCAGGATGTCGACCAGATCCGTCCAGTATGTCTGCAAGGAGGCGATGAAGAGCATAGGGCTTGACGGACATGAGTATTCCGCCCATTCCTTGAGACACACGACTGCGGTCCTGATCCTGAAGAACGGAGGTGACTGGCAGGATGTGCAGAGGGTTCTCAGGCATGCTTCACCAGCGACATCGCAGATATATACAGCTACCATAGAGGAGGAGGTAAGACTTGACAGGAACCCAGAAGGAATACTTGATAACGTCATTTAATACTTAACATATGATTGAAATACCAAAAGGAAACACAAAGGAAGATATTGCCTTAAGAAAGCAGATCATCTTTGATTTTTATCAGAAATGGAAACACCTGAATCCAGAAATGCGAAAATACAACAACTCGTTGAAGGAGTATATAAACATAAGGTATGTTTCCATCGATGAGACGTGCGCTCATGCGTCAAAGAATTACCTCTCCACATTAGCTGTTCTTCAGTTGGATGCGATTCTTACTCTTGCCGAGAAGAAGTCAGTGACACTTGCGAAGCCGAACAACAAGAATCAGAAACCGTTCGAGAAGATGATCCGGATGTTTTATGATTGCCCTGGAATCGGTGCCGTAAAACTGACTGTAGGAGTCAGAAAGGTTACACACGAGAAGGTGCAATACTGCATCACGGCATTGGATGTAAAAAAAAGCATCCCGAAGGATGCTTAGATTGTTGCCCCGGAAGGCGTGGGGAAGTGTTACCTTGCGGTGAGATCTCGCGGGCGGGGTCTTTCGCACAAAACGATTATCTCTTTCTTACCACGGCTTAAATCCACTGCAAAGATATTAATTTTTAGACAAATACAATATGGTCAACACAAAAATCATCGCTATTGCCAGCCATAAGGGTGGGGTAGGAAAGACAACCACTGCGGCTACATTGGGTTCGTTGCTTTCATCTCAGGGCAAGAAGACCCTGCTGGTGGATCTCGATGCGCAGCGCAATCTCACCAGCACGTTCATGGGTACCAAATTCAATCCTGAAATGACTCTTTATGAATCAATGAGTCGAAAAGCTCCTCTTGCGATATATGAGGTCCGTGATAATCTGGATATTGTCCCTTCATCACTTGATATGGGGGCTCTTGACACTGTCATTGCCTCGAGGATTCAAAGAGAGACCATCTTGAGAGATATCCTGAGATCCCTGAAAGATGAGTATGATTGGATACTGCTGGATTGCCCTTCACAGATGGGAATTATTACGGTCAATGCATTTACTGCTGCCAATTCTATTATTGTTCCGGTTTCTTGTGATGCCTATGCTGCAGAAGGTCTGCTGCAGCTCATCAAGATGGCCGAAATTGTCAGCTCCGGACTCAATCCATCGCTGGACATTGACGGCATAATCATCACACGATTCCACACGAGAAGAGGCCTTGACAGGATGGTCGAACAGGACTTGAGGGAACACTATGGTGACCTCGTCTTTCCGACCAAGATAAGGGAGAACGCGACCATCGTACATGCTCCGATCATGAGTCTTGACATCATTTCATATGATCCGAAGTGCAACGGAGCGAAGGATTATGCTGCATTGCTGAAGGAAATCGAGGAGAGACTGCGTTAAGATATATATCATTGAATAATTGCGCATTTAACATACATGTTTATGTCAGTAATAATCACTTCAACGTGATTATCTTATAGGAAATACCTGAAATAGGCACATTATTCAATGTACATAACGGAAATAAAGTAATATCAATAATATCTATTTAGACAATGAAGAAAGACCAGCTTAAAGGAGGCATATCTGCCATGTTCGGAGATGGAAGTCAGACAGCTCCGAAAGGTGTCCAGCTCACTGACGAGGAGTATGAGATCCTTGAGGAAAGGCAGTCCCAGAGAAGGGCATTCCTTACCGGACGAAGAAGGAAGGATGAGACGAGAGAGCCTGCCACAAAGGATGACGTCAGGACATCACTCCTTCTGAATAAACATCAGTATGATATCGTTCGTGAAATCGCACTGAGGGAGGGGATGACGATCAAGGATCTTATCTCCGCAATGTTCCAGCTCGGCATCGACAGATACGAGGAGAAGCATGGCAAGGTGGAACTGCGAAAGAAGGAATCGGAGAAGAAAGATCTGTTCTGATGAACGACCGGAAATTACTCG
>JBGVNK010000040.1:0-2636 GCA_045125535.1 Candidatus Cryptobacteroides sp. | reverse complement strand
GCACAACTTATTAAATAAATCCTTATCTTTGCCTTTGGAATTGAGGGGGCTGCACCGTAGCCTTATGATCGTAAAACCCTCAATAGCCTTCAATGACTTCGCCGGCACAGCGAAGGATGTCACCGCCCGCAATGTCAAGGGTCGCAACATCCTCTCCTCACGTGCCCAGCATTCCAAGATAGTTACGCCTGCTCAGGCGGTCTCAAGAAACCGACTATCCAAGATCTCCCGCACATTCCGACAGCTCTCCGATTCCCAAATTAACCAGTGGGAGGTCTTGGCTGGTCATCTTAAGGGAATCTCCACATTTGGCCAGGCAGCAAGCCTGACTGCTCACAATGCATTTGTCCGCATCAACTCCAATCGTGCAATGGTCGGAATGCCTCCGCTTGAAGAGGCTCCGGTGTATATGGCAGATGTTCCTGAGGTTCTCTACGATGACCTTTGGATTTCTCCTGATATGATTGTGTTTACAGGTCTTGAGGTTCCGTCAGATACTTACAGACTTGTAGTAAAGATGTCTCCAGCTCAGAGTCCTGGAACTTCTTCGGGTTGGAGCAAGACTGTGATTGTGGCTCCGGGCATTGTTGATGACTGGGGCGAAGCAAACATCACGAAGCTTTTCACAGAGACTATCGGTGTGGCTCCGCAGGAAGGACTCAAGTATTATCTGGAATGTTGGTGGCTTGATACTGAAACCGGCTTTACAGGGGAAAGCATGTGGATATCAGCAATCTGTAAAGAGGGTTCTACCGCTTACAATGAGGCTTATGTTCCTCGTGCTCGCTTTACTCAGGACGATGTGACTGAGGAATCGTATGGAGAAGGTCTTGATTTCGAGTTGTCTCCTGGATCTGCAATTTGTTCCGTAGATGCGTTTCTCTATGGTGAGAATGGTGTCGCTTGTTCGACATTCTACCTGGCAAAGGAGCCTAAGAACTTCATCGAGGGAAAGACTATGATTCTGGCACGTGGTACTGCTGAGAACGACTATTCACCTCAGACTTATTGCGTCGATGTGTTGAAGTGGATTGGTGACTATGAGATTTCGTTCAAGCATCGTGCAGGCCATTACGAGAAGCCTTCTGTGGTTCACACTACAGGAGTATTTGTTGACAGATAACAGTTAAAATTATGATTATAGCGACAGGAAATAACTTTGGCTGTGGAGCCATTGAAATAAAGGATTACCAGTCTGAGAAGGTGGTGGTCCTGAATACGAAGATCACTTTTGATCCAAAGAATGAGGCGTACCGTAATGCTTCTGTTCTGGAGATTTATGTTCCGGATCTTTCTTTCGGCAAGAGTTCCAATTCTTCTTGCTTCATGCACAGTGTGAAACTCATGTGGCCAGATGATTATTACAGGAAGAACTACGGCGTTGGTACTGTTCTGACAACCTGGATCAAGAATAAGAACACAATCTGCATTGAGAAACTGCCGATATATGATGAACTGGAGAGTGTGGATATCATCCTTGCGACTCTTTATGTTCAGAAGGGTAAGAGGTCAGCTATTGAGAAGTCTCCTACAACAAAGCTGAACTTCGTGTATGCCAATTACGACATGTACGAGAGCTACGTTTGTTGCGTTGTTGAAGATGGCTGGTGCTTCCTTACAGCTCAGTTCTCGGATAATGGCTACAACTACATGAAGGAGGATTTCGTGATTACTCTGGAGGGATTTCCGACAGACGTTAATATCGATATCTACATCAGTGGTTTTCCTCATCAGGCTGATGTGCCAGGAGGCGGAACTTACCTTGGTCGTCTTGAGAACGGAGTGATTACCATACCGAAGCCGGAGGCAAGCAATTCCGCTACAGGATACGAGCCTTTCATATATTTCTTCGCAGTAAGAGATAAACAGTAATTAACCTATGCCAAAGATGTCCCACATAGAAATAACACGTCTGCAAGGCGGTCTTGCAATTGCCAGCTTCAGCTGCGGAGTCCTGATTGCGATGGTGTGCCTGTTCTGGATCGAGCCGCTTGGAGAGATCACATATTCAGCGATCTCGATAGTGAGCGAACTCCTGGTTCTCTGCGGTGCGATCCTCGGTGTGAAGGCATCCTACGACATCAAGTTCCACAAGTTTGAAGCAGAACTGCTCAAGAAAGCAGACCGACACGAATAAAACCAACCTATGAAAAACTTCATCCTCGTTCTTTTCTCTGCCTTGTGTGTAGCCTGTGCGACTGCCCGCCAGGCTGCACCGTCAGAGAAGATCATAACTGAAACACGTATCGAGACGGTGTTTCAGACAGACACCGTCTTTCTTGAAGTTCCCAAGATTGTAGAGAAGATCGTTACTGCTGACACTGTATCTGTTCTCGAGAATGACTATGCCATGAGCTCTGCATCTGTGTCTGATGGATTGCTTTCTCATTCTCTTGAGACCAAACCTGTGCAGCATCCGGTAGAAGTTCAGACCAAGATAGTCTATCGTGACAGTGTAATCTTCAAAGATGTTGTCGTGTATGAGACCGTAGAAGTGGAGAAAGAGCTGACCGGCTGGCAGTCCTTCAAGATGAAGATGGGTGGCTGGTTCCTCGGAATCCTCATCATATTGATAGTGTTCGCGATACTATATATTGTTAAATTCCTTAAACCTTAAAACTATGAAGTACGTTCCT
>JBGVNK010000039.1:0-11033 GCA_045125535.1 Candidatus Cryptobacteroides sp. | reverse complement strand
CAGTGCGTGCTCATCAGGGCCAGATCGAGACTGCAGCGCGTTTCCGCGAACTTCTCGAGGGCAGCGAGATCATAAAGCAGAAGAAGGTTCATGTGCAGGATCCGTATTCATTCCGCTGCATCCCTCAGGTTCATGGTGCATCGAAGGATACCATCCGTTATGTGAAGTCTGTGATAGAAATCGAGATCAACAGTGCTACTGACAATCCTACTGTCTTCCCTGACGAGGATCTCATTATCTCTGCAGGAAATTTCCACGGTCAGCCTATCGCCATCCCAATGGATATGCTTACCATCGCTCTTTCCGAGCTTTCAAATATTTCAGAGAGACGTATCTATAAATTGATTTCGGGCCAGAGAGGTCTGCCTAACTTCCTGGTTGCCAAGCCTGGTCTGAACAGCGGTTTCATGATTCCTCAGTACACTGCGGCTTCTATCGTTAGCCAGAGCAAGGGTCTCTGTATGCCGGCTTCGGCTGATTCGATTCCTTCTTCACAGGGTCAGGAGGATCATGTGAGCATGGGTGCTAATGCTGCTACCAAGCTTGTGCGTGTGGTGGAGAACACCGAGCGCGTTCTTGCCATCGAGCTTTTCAATGCGGCTCAGGCTCTCGAGTTCCGTCGTCCTCTCCGTTCGTCTTGGGCTATCGAAAAAATCTTTGCTCATTATCGTAAGGTGGTGCCGTTCATCGATGATGACCGTTATATGCATCCGCTTATCGAAAAGTCTGTGGAGTTCATCAGATAATTTCATGAAGGAAACCAGCGGTTTTCAAAACTAAATCCCTCCCACGCCATAGGCGCGGGCCCCTCCCGTTCACAAGGCCACGGGCGGCCATGGTTTTGAAAACCGCTGGTTTCCTTCATAAAATATTTTTGTCTATCGTTAACGCAAATGTAAGACGTTGATAATGAAAACAGTTATATATAATATCGGTACTTTAGCGGGAATTCTGCCGGCTGGGGTCAAGAAGCTGGAAGGTGCGCAGATGAATTTTGTGGAGTGCATCGAGGATGCATATCTTGTGATTGAGGATGGAGTGATTGTTGATTTTGGAGCGGCATCCTGTGTGGGTAGCGGCTTGCAAAACAACCTCTCTCACTGCGGCCAGGGGGCTAGCACGGTTTTGAAAACCGCTACCCACACCTCTGATGATGCCGATGACAAAATTCAGTATATTGACGCCATGGGCGGGTTTGTGATGCCTAGCTTCTGCGATTCGCATACTCATATTGTTTATGCGGGATGTCGTGACGGGGAGTTCAGGGACAAGATTGCGGGACTGAGTTATGAGGAGATTGCGGCTCGTGGCGGCGGTATCCTCAATTCGGCTGATCTGCTTCACGAGACTTCCGAGGACGAACTTTATCGTCAGGCTATGGTGCGCGTGAATGAGATCATGGCTATGGGTACCGGTGCTGTAGAGATCAAGAGCGGATACGGACTGACTGTGGAAGATGAGCTCAAGATGCTCAGAGTCATCCGTCGCATCAAAGAAACTGCTCCTGTGACAGTGCGTGCCAATTTCCTTGGCGCACATGCTGTCGGTCGCGCATATAAAGGACGCCAATCAGAATATGTAGATCTTGTTTGCAATGAGATGCTGCCAGCGGTTGCGGCTGAGGGACTTGCAGACTTCGTGGATGTGTTCTGCGATGCAGGATTCTTCACTGTGGAAGAAACCGACAGGATTCTCACCAAGGCGGCTGAGTACGGCATTACTCCTAAGATACATGCCAACGAACTCGAGGTTTCGGGCGGCGTGCAGGTCGGAGTAAAGCACGGAGCGCTTTCTGTGGATCATCTGGAGAAGACTACCGATGCCGAGATCGAGGCCCTGCGTGGCAGCGTGACCATGCCGACCATGCTTCCGGGATGTTCGTTCTTCCTCGGAATTCCGTTCGGTAATGCGAAAGGCTACATTGAGGCAGGACTTCCTGTGGCTCTTGCATCAGACTATAACCCAGGTTCGAGCCCAAGCGGCAACATGCGTTTCGTGATGGCTCTCGGCTGCATCAGGATGCGTCTTACTCCGGAGCAGTCGTTCAACGCGTGCACCATCAACTCCGCATACGCAATGGGCGTGAGCGACATCCTCGGCTCGATCACCGTAGGCAAGAAAGCCAATCTGATCATCACCAAGCCTGTGCCGTCCCTCGCCTTCATCCCGTACAGCCACCAGACCCCGATCATCGAAAAGGTGCTACTCAACGGGCAAAGCATTTAGAATTTTTTATAAGTTATCTCGCAAAATCCTTGCAGTTTAGGAATATTGTTTGTAGTTTTGAAAAACTAAAATTTAGAATATATACAACAATAAAAAGACTGCATCATGATCAAGGAAAAATTACAGAAAGCGATCAATGACCAGATTACAGCGGAAATGTGGTCATCACAACTTTATCTCCAGATGTCTTACTTCCTGAAGCATCAGGGATGGGATGGATATGCGCACTGGATGAGGCTGCAGGCTGAGGAAGAAAGAGAGCATGCGACAAGAATGGCCGACTACATGTCTGACAGAGGCGGCATCGTGAAACTTCAGATGATCGACGTGGTTCCGGAGGGATGGGGTTCTGTGCTGGAAGTCTTCGAGCATGTCTATAAGCATGAGTGCATGGTGTCGAAGATGATCGACAGGATCGTGGAGCTTACTCAGGAGGAGAAGGATTATGCTACGGAGAATTTCTTCCGCAGATTCGTGGACGAGCAGGTGGAGGAAGAGGCAACTGCCGAGGACATCGTAGAGAAGCTCAAGAGGGCGAAGGATTCTGGAATCGTATTGCTCGACAGCAAGCTCGGAGCGAGAGTCGGATAAAGCAAAAAAGAGATGGCCGTCGGCCATCTCTTTTTGCTTTATTCAGCGACTTCCTCGACCACTACGGTCTCGACAGTTTCGACCACTTCTTCAACTACAGGCTCATCCTTATCGAACCAAGGGAGCGGTGACGGAAGCTTGGCCCATGCGAAGAGGTTCACCAGCCAGAGGACAAGGAGTACGAAGATAACCGACGAGAGGGAGATCACCCAGCGTTTCCATACAGGCATTCCCTTCTTTGCATAAGGATCTTTGAGCTTGAGCTTAGGGAACTTTGCAATCTCTGTGAGGCTTTCACCGAACGGAATGCTGATCTTGGAAGCGGCATTGACTGCCCATCCGTTTGCATTGAGGAGAGGAGCGATGTTGCGGCGGCGGAGCTTGAGCCATGCCATCACCATTGCCGGTCCTGATATCACGAACATGATTCCGACAAATGCAAGGAGAACCTTCCACCACGGAAGTGCGAAAATGCCTTCAAATATGTTTGTAAGAGCTGTACCGATCATGCCGACAGCCATACCTAAGGCAGCGAAGATACCTGCGAACTTACCGATATCGAATGGCGCTGCTTCTGCTGGTTTTGCAGCGGCACCAGTTGCTGCACCGGCAGCAGGAAGAGCTGCAGGAGCAGCATTGATCTTCTCAGTGGCTTCCTTCATGAGCTTTGCATCCTTGTCGGCTGCATTCTTGCTGATGAGGTTCTCGATCGCTACTGCGATTCTGCGGTATGGAGACCAGAAAGCCTGAGCGATGCTGATAGGGTTGTCGATGATCTTGGTTATCACTGCATCCCACTCAAGTCCGCTGTTGTCATACCATACGGCGTTCTTTCCTACGAAGAGGTCGCCCACTTCGCCTACTGTCATGGCAGCCACAATCGTCATCTTTGCAGCCTTGGTCTTGGTGGTGCAGTCGCAGTAGATGAGATACATTCCGCTGGAAGCGGCCATTGTATTATGCTTGGCCATATCTGCCACCTGCATGCAGAAATGGCATTCTCTCTGGTCGATGACGAGACGTCCGCACTGGAAGATAGCCTTGACGTCCGGATCCTTTGAATAGAAATCGTGGAATGTCACGAAGTTCTTGAGGAGTCTGTAGAAGTCACGATATGCATAAAGGAACTTTTCAACGAGAGCAATGTTGTTGAAATCTTCTGCATAAGAAGCATCTTCTGCTGCAACAGCAAGAAGCGCAGCCTTTCTGTCCTGTGCAAGGAGCTCCTTCACCTTTTCGAGGCCGAGAGCTTCTGCTGCGGCACCTGCCTTGCTTCCCTTCCATGCAGAATATGCAGAAATCTTTGCTCCTATTGCTGTCCAGTCAGCCTCTGTAAGGACCTTAGCAGAAGGATCGAACGCAAGTGTCTTGAGAGCGTCGAAACGGGCTGCCCATGCAGGGTTGACAGGTGCAGAAAGATCAATCTCCGCCTTTCCTGTCACGCGAGCGATAGGATATGCTGCTATGTCATCGCCTTTAGAAGTAAGATTATCGGCACTGATTGCCTGGATGCTTGCAGTCTGAACATCAAGTACCGCTGTGCTGTCAGGAGAGAATGCAGCAAGTTTCGAGCGCATGAAGAAGTCCTTCACCTTTGCGTCCAATGCATTATAGAGCTCGATGACCTTGTCTGTATCCGCGCCGTAAGGTGCTTCTACCGCTGCATCGCACCATGCCGCATAGTCGGCAAGTGTCTTATAGAAGGTCTCTATCATAGCGGCATCGACACCCTGCACACCGCTTCTGTCTGCAAGTCCACCGAGTGAAGCGACTGCAGCCGCGATTGCTGCCTTGTCCTGAGCATCATCAGAAGAGTTCTCAGTGATCACACCATCACCATTGAAACGGGTACCTGCAAAAATAGCCGATACGTTTGTCACATCTGAAAGAGACACGGTCTCTTCTGTTCTGCCGAGAGCTGTGAGAACTCCCTTGGCAGCCTTGTGAAGTTTTGCGCCGTCAGCATTCTCCCGGTCGAAACTCTCAAGAGCTATGGAATCCTTGCCTTCAAGAAGAAGGTCCGGATCCTTGAGAGCACCTGTAAGCCACTGAGACATGCAGATGACATCATTCACGCGGAGCTTTCCGTCTCCGTCGCAATCCATATATGTAAGACTCTTCTCGTCGATTTCAAGACCTTTGACAGGGCATGAAAGAACTGTCCACATCTTAGGATCAAGTTCGTTAAGATGCGCGATATCCTCACCTGTGGTGACTCTCACGCGTGATGAGCCTCCGATGTTCTCGAATTCCCATTTGTACTTTTCAGAACGGTTGAATAGTGCCATGATATTAAGTTTTATTTATTTCAAAAAAAACCTTTGCCACTGAAACAAGCGACAAAGGTCAAATTTAACAAATATTTCTGATTATTTCCAATCCTTGTAGGGATTCTGAAGAAGGCAGGAATTATAATACCGCACATCACCTGTAACCTCGGCACCGAGCCATGCCGGCTTCTCGAAACATTCATCCTCAGAAGCAAGTTCCACTTCCGCCATCAGCAAGCCTTCATTTTCTCCAAAAAACTCGTCCACTTCGAAGACATGGCCTTCAAACGGCACTACATATCGCATCTTGTCTATCACTTTGGAGCCACACAGCAACAGCAGCTGACGCGCTTCATCCAGAGGTATTTCCTTCTCCCACTCAAACCTGCTCATGCCGCTGACCGATGTACGTCCCTTGATTGTCAGCCATCCCTTGTCATCCATTGTGCGTACACGGACTGTCGCACCTGAAGAAGTGCTCAGGTATCCCTGCACTATATGCAGTGCATCAACAGAAGAACTCCTGAAATCACCGTCGACCAGAAATTTCCTTTCTATTTCGATATGACTTTCCTTCATAACGGTCATTTCTTCCTCGAATTCTTCCTCGCACCAGACTTTGGAGACGATGATTTCGCTGCCTTGCGCTTGGATTCCTTGATGGCTTTGCGGACTTTTTCCTTGCGGGCGGCCTTGTTGATGCCGACGGTCACGTTGTCGAACGAACCGTCTTCGCCTTTTATGAATGAGGTGCCGCGGCCGCTTTCATATTCGATCCTGTCGAACTCTCTTTCTTCGAGTCCTGTCTCGATCAGTTCATAGTCAAGGAGTTTCTGCTCGAGATTTGTCTTCTTTACACGGATGCGGACAGGGTCACCGAGGTTATAGACGATGCCGGTACGACGTCCAACCAGTCTGTAATGGTCTGCGTCAAACTCGAAGAAGTCGCTCCTTATGTCTCGCAGAGGCACCATACCCTCGATCTTGGTAGGCTCGACCTCGACATACATTCCCCACTCTGTGAGTCCTGAGATATTTCCTCCGAACACATATCCGACCTTGTCCTGCATGAACTCCACAAGCTTATATTTTATGCTTGCACGCTCCGCCTCTGCCGCAACAATCTCACGCTCAGATGCATGCTTGCAGAGCTTGTCGTAAGTCTCCTGCTTTGCTGATGGACTTCCAGCAAGATATTCTGCCAGAAGTCTGTGCACCATCATGTCAGGATAACGTCTGATCGGTGATGTGAAATGTGTGTAGTATTTGAATGCAAGTCCGTAATGACCAAGGTTTTCTGTGTCGTAACGGGCCTTCGCCATTGTCCTGAGCGAAAGAAGTTCGATCGCGTTGTATTCAGGAGTGTCCTTGGCTGCGGCGAAGAGGCTGTTCAACTCGCGAGAGATATCCTTGCCATTGTTTGTCGGACCCATACGGTAGCCGAAATTGCCGATAAAGTTGCGTAGATTTTCAATCTTTTCCTGATTAGGTTCGTCGTGTACACGATATACAAAGGTCTTTGTCTGCCTGCGGGCGCCTTTGGCAGTCTCTCCCCCAACACCTTTACATCCTGTGGCAACGAACTCCGCCACACTCCTGTTGGCAAGGAGCATGAACTCCTCAATCAGCCAGTTGGCCTCCTTGGTAACTTTCTGATACACATCCACCGGACGACCTTTCTCATCCACAATGACCTTCATTTCAGGGCGTTCAAAACTGATTGCACCGCTTGCAAACCTCTTCTTGCGAAGTTTTGAAGCAAGTCCGTGAAGGACAAGAACGGCATCCCTTACTTCAACCGGAACATCCTCATGCTCGACTTTAGGTCCCGACTCTATGACCTTCTGAGCCTCTTCGTAACTGAATCTGTGGTCGGACTCTATCACCGTTCTGCCGAACCACTGTCCCGCAATACGGCCGAGCGGGGTCATTTCGAACACAGCCGAAAAAGTGAGCTTTTCTTCATGAGGTCTCAATGAACATAGTTTGTTGGCCAGCTTCTCAGGAAGCATTGGCACAGTCCTGTCTACGAGATACACTGATGTTCCGCGGCTGCGCGCCTCTTCATCCACGACGCTGCCCGGCTTCACGTAATGCGTCACGTCTGCGATATGCACACCGATTTCATAGTTTCCGTTTTCAAGAACGCGGAACGAAAGGGCATCGTCAAAGTCCTTGGCATCAGCAGGGTCGATAGTGAATGTTAGAACTTTTCTGAAGTCAACACGTTCTGCAACATCCTGAGCAGTAATCTCTTCCGAGATCATATCGGCCGCATTTGCCACCTCAGGCTCGAAGCGGTAAGGAAGTGCATACTCGGCAAGGATGGCATGCATTTCTGTGTCATTCTCTCCCGGTTCTCCGAGCACATCAACGATATGTCCGACCGGTGTCGACTCATGCCTCGGCCAATCATCCACAACCGCAGCCACCTTCATTCCTGAAACGGCACGCAGTTCCTGACGTCCCTGGCCGTCCTCTGTCAGTTCGTGCACTTTATGAACGGCATAGACATCATTTCCCAGCGGCTTGAGCCATCCTGTCTCATCCTTTGGTTCGGCAAGGGACTGGCCTTTAACCTTATGGCGACGGTAGCGCTTTGCGTCTGATTCTGTGAACGGGATAGATATGTCGTAAGGCATGAAACGGCTCTGCATCAGTACCCAGGCCTGATCTCCGACAACATGCAGGATACCGATGAACGGTCTGCGCGAACGTTCGATGATCTCGACGATCTCTCCTTCACGACGGGTACAGTCTGTCTTCTCGCGCGTAACTGTCACACGCACGATGTCGCCGTTGAGCGCACCACGTGTCTTGGACGCCTTTACGAACACGTCATCTTCATCGCCATCCGCTATCACGAATGCAAAACCTTCGCGGGTCATCTGCACCTTTCCTGTCACCTGCGGGAACACTTTTTTCCCACCTCTGCCGCCACGACGGCCGTTGCCGCCCCTTCCGCGTGAATTTTTCCTTTTTGACATAATTTTAAGCTATTGTTTAGACAAATTTAATTACTTTTTCCGATTGATTTGAAGTATCTTTGTAAATCTTTATCAAAAACATAACCATAGAGACGCTGAACTTTCAGAGATTTCTGACCGTTTCGACGAGATCCGCAGTGTCATCAACCTCTACCATGCTCTTGGCGGAGGTTATGAGACATCGGAAGAAGATGTGAATAAAGAATAAAAAAAATCCATATGAAAGCTTTTATGAAATTCATGGCAGTTGCAGCGGCAGCTATGGCCTGCGCGGCTTCGCTCAGCGCTCAGGAAAGAATTCCTGAGTATCTCCAGGCAGAGAAGTTTACTCAGGAAAAGTTGAACACCATGCTTTTCTCCACAGTCGTGGACCCGCATTGGTTCCAGCAGGGAAACAGCTTCTGGTATCAGTACAAGACCAGTGACGGTGTTTTCTGGTATGTCGTGAACCCTACCGCAAAGACCAAGACCCTTCTCTTTGACCGCGAGGAGATGGCGGCTCAGCTCACCGAGATCGTTCACGATCCGTTCGAAGCACGCCAGCTTCCGATCAGCAACCTCAAGGCCAAGGAGGACGGACGCACCTTTACATTCGAGGTAAGATCGACCCGCGAGATCAAGAATGAAAAGGGCAAGAAGGAGAAGGAAGTGTTCTATTTCTCATATGACTATCCGACAAAGAAACTCACTCATCTGAAGGATCATGAGAAGGAGCCTAAGCGTCTCAGCTGGGGTTCTGTTTCTCCTGACAAGAAGACCGTGGTGTATGCAAAGGATCTGAACCTCTACAAGATGAGTTATGAGGACTATCAGAAGGCACGCAAGGACGAGAAGGATTCTACAATCGTGGAAATCCAGCTCACATTTGACGGTGTCGAGGACTTCGGTTTCGGCATGCCATACAAGATGATCAACACTGACACTCTTCTCAACGGCAGGCGTCGTGGCGTCTCAGGTCTCTGGTCGCCTGATTCGCGCCATTTCGTGACTGTCCTCGATGACGAGAGAGCGGTAAAGGATCTTTGGGTCCTCAATGTGATGTCAGAACCACGTCCGACCCTCGAGACCTACAAATATCAGATGCCGGGTGAGAAGGAAGCTCCGATATCTCATCTCTATATCTTCGATATGGTGAACAACACACGCAAGGAGATCGGAACTGCTGCATTCAAGGACCAGACTCTCGAACTTGAGAGCCGTCCATACGAGCAGAAGCAGCGCGATATGGAGGAAGTCTCACGAGTATGGCTCGGAGACAACGACCGATTCTTCCTTACAAGAAGCAGCCGCGACCTCTACCGTATCGACGTCTGCACCTACACCGTCGGTCAGGATACCATCGTTCCTATCATCGAGGAGCGCATGAACACCTATCAGGAGACACGCCCTCTGATGGCAATCGGAAACGGCAAGGAGATCATTCAGTGGAGCGAGCGCGACGGCTGGGCACACCTCTATCTCTATGACGGTCTGGGTAATCTGAAGAACCGCCTTACCAAGGGAGCATGGCATGTGGAGCAGGTGCTCAAGGTGGATGAGAAGGCTCGCGTGGTATATTTCACAGGTAACGGAAAGAATGCCGACGAGAATCCATACTACGAACATCTCTATCGCGTGAACCTCGACGGCACAGGACTCAAGCAGATCACCAAGGGGGATTATTTCCATCAGACAGAAGTCGATGATGACGCACGCTTCGTGCTCGACAACTATTCACGCATCAACACAGTTCCTATGGCTGTCCTCCTCGACAACAACGGCAACAAGGTTATGGACGTGCAGGAGAGCGACTTCTCTCAGCTTTTTGCAAACGGCTACAAGTTCCCAGAACTCTTCAAGGTGAAGGCTGCAGACGGAGTCACCGACCTCTACGGCGTGATGTACAAGCCGTTCAACTTCGACTCTACAAAGGTCTATCCTATAGTTGATTATGTGTATCCGGGTCCTCAGGTCGAGGCTGTCTATTATCCGTTCACACGTATGAGCGTCCGCACAGACCGTCTTGCCCAGGCAGGTTTCGTGGTCATTTCCGTAGGTCAGCGCGGAGGTCATCCGAGCAGATCGAAGTGGTATCACAACTGGGGTTACGGCAACATGCGTGACTATCCTCTCGAAGACCACAAGTATGCAATCGAGCAGCTTGCCAACCGCTACTCTTTCATTGACATCAACAGAGTGGGAATCCACGGTCACTCAGGCGGAGGATTCATGAGTACAGCAGCAATCTGCCAGTATCCTGACTTCTTCAAGGTGGCAGTGTCATGCGCCGGAAACCACGACAACAACATCTACAACCGCTGGTGGAGCGAGACTCACCATGGCGTGAAGGAAGAAGTTACGGAAAAGGGCGACACCACATTCTACTACAAGATTGCAACCAACCCAGAGATCGCGAAGAACCTAAAGGGTCATCTTCTCCTTGTGCATGGAGATATCGATGATAATGTTCATCCAGGCAACACTACACGCGTGGTCAATGCGCTGATCAAGGCCGGCAAGAGATTCGACATGCTCATGCTTCCGAACCAGCGTCACAGCTTCGGAGACATGAACGAGTACTTCTACTGGAGACTCGTGGACTACTTCTCAGAGCATCTCCGTGGCGAGAGCGAGAAGTTCGTTGACATCCCTAAACGATAGATAAATCTTGACTGATACGACATCCCGTCCGGAAATCTGGCATGTTTTCCGGACGGGATGTCATTTTCTGCCACTTCGTCCGGAAAAACCCACGATTTCCCGAACGGCAAGCAACAAAAAAGTGGTCCGGCAGACATCCGCTGCCGAACCACTCGTTTCACAATACGCTCTGCACTATTGTAAACGGTAACCAGAAGTGCAGTGATTTCGGTAACAGCGAGTGCAGTATTTTTGGCATCAAGACTACAGTGCTTTTGGCATCAGCAGTGCAGTGATTTCTGCATCAAGGTTACAGTGTTCTGCAAAGGTAAAGTTTTCT
>JBGVNK010000038.1:0-150669 GCA_045125535.1 Candidatus Cryptobacteroides sp. | reverse complement strand
TAATCCAACATCTCACGTGGAAACATCAACTTGACTAATGCTAAAAGTATTTTCTGTTCGTCTGTCATAACCTTTGTGTTTATATATCTGCACAAAGGTATCACTTATTTATAGAAACACATACTTTTGCGACTGATCCCTTAATTTCAAGTGAGTATTAAATATAGCTTAAAGCAATCTTAGCGCATGACAAGCGAATTGCTAAGTGAATATTTGCTAGTTGGAATGTCTTATGGTGTCTATATGCCCTTACGCTTGATATCTTTCCATCCTGGGTTTGATGAGATTTCTGCGTTGTCTCCGAAGAAGCATCTTTCTGCTTCCTCCTCTCCATTGAGCCACCAGCACATCCATGCTGTCGTGTAAGCATCGCCTCGTGGAAGGACTATTCCATGATCTGTATCTTTTAGTATACCGCTTACGACAGGTTGACCTGAAATCAAGTCAAAGCAGGAGTTCATGCTTTCAGATGCTTGAGCATCTAGTCCGGCAGTACCGCTAATCATAAGCATTGGTGCATTTATGAGGGAAGCAAGTTCTGGATTATTGCCGCTCATCGAGCATATAGCTTTGTACTTATCTGAATTTTCAAATTGGGTAGCTGCATAGAAGGTGGCAACTCCTCCCTGGGAATGTCCCGCAAGACCTATAGCCTCGCAGTTAACTTTCCTGTAGAAAGGACTGCTTTCATCAGAGTTTGCGGAAAGTATGAAATCCAAGGTCGTGGATGTTGAATGTCCGAACCAAGAACTCCAGTCCTCATTGCCAACAACGATGAATCCCCATGACGCAAGATGTTCGAAGATAGGAGTATATCGAGAGGCAGATACACCTGTGCCATTTGCCATAACTACCACAGGCCATTTCTTGTCAGATGACTTCATTTCAGAAGGAAACCATGCCGTGAACGTTTTATTGTCTCGTCGTTACTAGGAAAGGATATGCTGTCAATTTCAAACGAACCATTAAAGGCATATTTCTTTTCTAATGGACACTGATACTCAAATTCCGTCTGATATCCATTTCTGACCATAGGCACGGTCAACATTTTCTTCAATATCATTTTACAGCCAGCGAAACATAAAATAATAGCTAGCGAAACTCCAATAATAACCTTAATAAATTTTAATGCCATCTCCAACATGAATTATATGTAGTAGACAAATGTACAAAATTTAACTATGTGCATACAATATGCTTAAGATTTATTTTGAACATCATAAAATTTATTTTAGGATGCTCATTTTGTCACTATATAGAGATTTTCGTCACAATTTTCTCTTTCTTAATCAGTTCTGTTGATGCTTTGGCGATATTTACAGCACTTTTGGTGATGTGTAGTTAATAATGTGTGGAAACAACAGCGGATATGAAAAAGGTTTATCATTTCTGCCTTTCAGCAGGAGACAGTGGCGTACTGTGTAGAACAGAAGAAGATTATAGGTATCTTATTAATTGTTTGGGCTTGGCTGGCTATGTGACCCAGAGTCTGTTGCTTGCATATTGTGTCATGTCCAACCATGTACATTGCTGTCTCCGTACTGATGACGTTGTGGGGTTTATAAAGAGGTGGAGATATACATATACCAGATACTTCAATGAAAGGTATAAAAGGAAGGGTAGGCTTGGTCAAGATCCATATATTGTAGAACTGAATGGACTTTATCATATATTGACGGCTATTGCATACGTGTTACGTAATCCTATGCATCATGGAGTTTCTGCGACGCCGTTTGGATATAAATACTCTTCTGTCAATGCTATCTTCCGTAAAGAAATGGGGCGAGACTTTATTGCGCACCTTCCTGAAAAGTCTATGTATGCGTATCTGCCTCACTCTGTTGCAATTCCTGACGGATATAAAATGGATGTAATGGGTATGTTCCTTCCGGAATGTCTAATAGATGTAGAGGATGTGGAGCATATGTTCTCAACTGCAAGATCTTATCTATATTATATGAACCGTCTCTCAGGCAAGAAATGGGAGGATGAACAATTGGCAGATGGGACTGCACCAATTACGATTGATAAAATAGAGCAAGGAAGTGGACTGTCTGATTTTAAAGCAATGCTTAATAACGAGTTTGGTAGAGCAGATTATAATGCGATGAGTGATATGAGGTTATGTGAAATCATTGATAAAGATTATATCTTATCTTTTGATGTTGCTTCTGTATATATGCTTGATGTATGTACCAGGAGAAAACTTGCAAAGCAGATCGTATGTAAATACTATATATCGCTGACTCAAGCATGTCGTTGTCTTGGTATTTCGTCTTCTTCTTAGCCATGAACTTGTATTACTAGAGCTTATCGCTAGAGCTGACCTCCAAAAAAAGCTCGGTTTTTTAAGCTCAGCTCACGAAAAAGCCGAAAATAGCGCGAAATCAGCCAAAATAGAAAGCTGACCTCCAAAAATCTTCACATTTTTGGAGGTCAGCTTTTATTATGTGATGTGTAAAATGGTGCATCAGTTCAAAAGTTATTTTTTACACATCACTATACTGCCGGTAAAAACTATGTCAGTTGTTTGATGTCTGCCCGGTCTTAAGTAGGTCCGGTCTAGTCCATCAATGCGCTGTTGAGCATGAGGGCTTCATCGAGGTCTTCCTTGTTGTTCTCTTTGGTCTTGTCGGAAATGATGAAGAGGTCCACGAGCCACCATATTCCGAGTCCGCCGCCGGTGATGAGCTTGAGGACGCCGAGTCCTGTGTCACCTATGTAGAAGCGGTCAACTCCCAATCCGCCGACAAGGACAGAAAGCACTACTGAAACTGTAGGATCCTTGAAGTTAACACCGTTGAGTGCGAGAAGCTGGTTGTCCGGCATAGACTGCAGCGAGTTCTTGATCTGGAGAAGGTCTGCAGGGAAGAAGCGCTTCTGGTTCTCGCTTATGAATGATGCGATGAGGAAATCACGGTTTGTGAACTGGCTCTGTGCAAAGAAGTTTGCAGCGAGCATCTCTTCGAGGTAGTTGTTCTCGACCATAGGGAGTGGTTCGCTGAGAACGGTTTCGGCCTTCGCGCTGAAGAAGCAGAGCATGGCCGCAATGATCATAAATACTTTTTTCATTCTATTTGTCTTTATCTGAAAGTCACATTGACCCTCGTGGTTTCTGCAAATATATAAAAAATGGAGGACGCTGCATCTCATTATATATAAAAGTTATATATAAAATGTCGTTCTCGTCCGGAAAGCTAGGCGAATTCCCGGACGGGACATGAAGGAGAACAAAAAAGGCTGCCCGTTGAGGACAGCCCTGTATTCCATATTGCGGATAGATTACTTCACGCGCTCGCCGTATGAACGGTCAGTAGTGTTCACGCGGATTCTCTCACCGATGTTGATGAAGAGAGGAGCCATGATGATAGCGCCGGTCTCGAGAGTAACCTCCTTCTGAGCGTTTGTAGAAGCTGTGTCACCCTTTACTGCAGGCTCTGTGTAAGTAACCTCGAGCTCAACATAAGTAGGGAGCTCGCAAGTGAGGCAGCGCTCCTCGTCAGCGAGGAACATCATCTCTACGTGCTGACCCTCCTTCATGAGGTCTGCGTTGTCAACGAGGTCAGTGTCGAGGTGGATCTGCTCGTAAGTCTCTTCATGCATGAAGTTGAATCCGTCCTCATCCTTGTAAAGGAACTGATAAGGTCTTCTCTCAACGTTGATGGTCTCGATCTTTGCACCTGCTGTGAAAGTGTTCTCGAGGATACGACCGTTCTCAAGGTTTCTGAGCTTGGTCTTTACGAAAGCAGGACCCTTACCTGGCTTTACATGCTGGAACCATACGATCTGGCATGGCTTTCCGTTGTAGTTAAGGTAAAGTCCGTTCTTGAAATCAGCTGTTGTTGCCATAAAATATTGTAATTTAATTATTTATATTCGTTTTAGTGGATGCTCTGACGATATTCCGGGTTGTCCTGGCATCTTGCTTTGCGAAAAATCGGCTGCAAAAATATAAAATTGTCCTCAGCTACGCAAATTTTTACTCATTGCCGTCCTGATTCTCAGCCTTTTCGCCATATTTCTCCTCCCATGCGGGAACATACTTGTTGAGATCGAGAATATGCTCGGCGACCTCTTCAAGAAGCCATTTCGGAGTCGATGTAGCTCCACATACACCCACCTTGTCGTCGGCTCTGAACCAATCTCTTTTTATCTCCGCAGTGGAATCGATATGGTATGTCCTGATGTTGAGTGACTTGCAGAGTTCGCAAAGAACCTTGCCGTTCGAACTGGCCTTGCCCGATACGAAGATGATTATGTCGTGCTCAAGTGCGAACTTCGAAAGTTTTTCATGTCGTGTGGCGACCTGAGAGCAGATCGTGTCATGAACCGAAAGCAGACCGCGTCCCTTGAATCTCTCGATGGAAAGTTCGTTATAGTGAGCCATGTCCTCCTCGAGTTTTGCACATAGACTGCGGTACTCCGCCGGACTCTTTGTGGTCTGGCTGAACACTTCCGTAGGAATGTTCAGCATTATGATTCCGTCCTCCACAGCCTTGTCGAGCATTGCTACATTTTCCACTACCACGGCAGTGTCATCCGTCTGTCCGAGAAGTCCCAGGACTTCTGCATGACCTATCTTTCCGAACAGGATGATCTGTCCGCGTCCCTCAGCCTTCTGTTTTTCGTATGCCTCTCTGATTCTCTGCTGAAGCTTCAGAACCACAGGACATGTACAGTCTATGATCTCAAAACCCAATGTGTGAGCCTTGTCGTATGTCTTCGGGGGTTCGCCATGAGCCCTGATGAGAAGGACCTCTCCTTCTGCTTCGCGCATATCCTCCAGGTCCTCCTTGTCGATGGTCACAAGTCCCTGATTCACAAGTCTTGAAAGTTCGGCGTCGTTATGAACTATGGCACCAAGAGAGAAGAGTCTCTTTCCGTTTTCGGAGACTCCGTCATTGTCCTTGAGGAATTCTTCGGCCCTGCTTATGGCTCTGATCACTCCGGCGCAGAATCCGGAATTCTTGTCTATGTCAACGGTCATCATGGTTCGGAAGAATTATTCGTTGATCCCGAATCGCTCGGCTATAAGAGCCTTCAGCCATTCGACCTGATCTTGCATGGTCATGTCTGAATTGTCGAGAACGACAGCGTCGGCCGCCTGAGTGAGAGGGGAGACCTCTCTATGAGAATCGATATAGTCTCTTTCTTCAAGGTTCTTGAGGACATCCTCGATACTTGCGCCCGGCATTTCAGCCGCTCTTCTCTTGGCCCTGACCATTGGGTCGGCTGTCATGAATATCTTGAGTTCGGCATCAGGGAAAACGGTGGTTCCGATATCCCTGCCGTCCATGACTATCCTCTTCTTCTTTCCGAATTCTCTGAGTTTCCTGTCCACGAAGTTGCGCACCTGGGCAACGGTGGCAATAGGGCTTACCTTGCCTGCTACGGCAAGGGAGCGGATTTCCTGCTCGATGCATCTGTCACCGATGTATGTGCCGCCTTCACCGAAGTGCAGGTCAAGATTTTCCAGCGCCTTTTCGAGGCCAGGGACATCTATGGCACAATCTTCGCTGATGAATCCTTGCTCGATTGCGAAAAGGGTGACGCCTCTGTAAAGGGCGCCTGAGTCGAGATACAGGAATGAAAACTCGTTTGCTATGATTTTTGCAAAGGAGCTTTTTCCTGTGGAAGAGTAGCCGTCGATGGCTATGATTATATCAGGTATATGCATCAGTACACTTCTATGTAAAATCAGACAAAATTATAAAATATTGTGTAAACTCCCAAAAATGTCGATATTTGTAGGAGATCCCTTAGAACATAAAACATTTATTATATATGAAGATTTTAATTATTGACGACGAGCGTTCGATCCGCAACTCCCTCAAGGAGATTCTGGCAGATGAAGGATATGATGTAGATGTGGCGGAAAACGGCCAGCAGGGCTGTGAAATGGTGGAAAAAGAACGGTACAGCGTCATTTTCTGTGATATCAAGATGCCGGGAATGGACGGAATGGAGGTTCTTGACAGACTCGTGCAGATGGGTATAGACTCGGCGGTCATCATGATATCCGGCCACGGCGACATCGATACAGCAGTGGAATGCATCAAGAAAGGCGCATTCGATTTCATCCAGAAGCCGCTCGACCTCAACCGTATCCTCATCACCATAAAGAATGCGACAGAGAAGGTGTCTCTTGTCAAGGAGACCAAGGTCCTCAAGAAGAAGGTCTACGGCCAGGAAATCATCGGTGAATCACCTGCAATCTGTCAGGTTCAGGGCATGATAGACAAGGTCGCACCTACGGATGCGAGAGTCCTCATCATCGGCTCGAACGGTACAGGTAAGGAACTCGTTGCCCGCAATCTTCATCAGAAAAGCAATCGTTCGGCAGCGCCGTATGTGGAGGTAAACTGTGCTGCCATCCCTTCGGAACTCATCGAAAGCGAACTTTTCGGTCACGAAAAGGGAGCCTTCACATCTGCAATCAAGCAGCATAAAGGCAAATTCGAGCAGGCTGACGGCGGTACTCTCTTTCTGGACGAAATCGGAGACATGTCTCTTGCGGCCCAGGCCAAGGTGCTCAGAGTGCTTCAGGAAAAGAAACTCTCAAGAGTGGGAAGCGACAAGGACATCATCGTGGATGTCCGCGTGCTTGCAGCCACCAACAAGAATCTCAAGGAAGAGATCGAGAAGGGACATTTCAGAGAGGACCTCTATCACCGTCTCAGCGTGATCGTCATCAATGTTCCTACGCTGGACGATCGCAAGAGCGACATTCCTCTTCTTGTGGATCATTTCATCGGACAGATCTGCGCAGAGACAGGTATGGCGCCTCGCGAGATCGATGCTGATGCAATGCAGCTCCTTATCGACAAGTCATGGACAGGAAACATCCGCGAGCTCCGCAATGTCGTTGAGCGTCTGCTCATCCTTTCCGGCGACCGTATCACCGCTTCTGACGTAAAGGCTTATGTGCTATAATCAGATATCTCTCTGATGTCGATAAGATAAAGCAATATATGATTAACCGACGGTCCAAGGCCGTCGGTTATTTTTTATTCTTCATGATATTTGGGAAGAGTGACTATGAAACTGGCGCCGCCGAGGTCGAATGACTTGCGGTAGCCGATCTCGCCGTTGCATTTCTCGATGATGTTGCGGCAGATGGCGAGGCCGAGACCTGTGCCGGAACTCTTCGTCGTGAAGTTAGGAGTGAAGAGCCTGCTCTGATTCTCCTCTGAAACACCAGGTCCGTTATCGTCGAACACGATATCATAAAATCCGTCTTTCGTGCTGTTTCTCAGATAGATGCGGACTTTTCCGGGACCTGGTTCCTCTCCTCGTTCGAGTGCTTCCTGGCGGTGGATCTCCACTGCCTGGATGGCGTTTGTAAGAAGATTGACGAACACTCGTATGAGCTGAGGCTTAGGAGCCATGACCATGGCGTTCTCCATACCTATATATGATATTCTGACATTTTCCCTGTTGTCGAAGATCAGAAGCTGGTCCTTCAATGTCTTGTCGAGGTCCATCAGTACCGGGTCCTCATCATAGAGTTTTGCGAAGGTAGAGAATTCATTAGCCGTATCTGTAAGTATGTCGATATGCTCGAGAACGACATCGGATACCTTGTCGAACTTCTCTTCCCATGCAGGATTTCCTTTCTGCTTGAGTCTTATAAGTCTCTGTATCTCAAGCTTTATAGGAGTGAGAGGGTTCTTGATTTCATGTGCCACCTGACGTGCCATCTGACTCCATGCCTTGTCGCGCTCCGCCTGGGCGAGCTGGCGGGTAGAGTCCGAAAGGTCATGCACCATTCGATTGTAGGCGTCAACGAGTGACGAGATTTCGTCATCTCTCTTGTAAACGATGTATTCGAGGCTGTTGATGTCTGCGCTGTTCATCTTTCGACCCATCTCGATGAGAGGGGCGAAAAGGCTGTTCACTTCCCTGGTGCTGAAAAGGAGAGAGGCTATCAGCAGGAGGAGGAAGAGGTTGATGATCAGGGCAGCATGGAAGAACGCTTCGCGGCGGAAGTCATAGTTGCTGTCGGTGTACGGTGCGCAGACGATGGCGATGATCTCTCTGTTGTCATTGAATATAGGGGCATACATTGCCCAGTAGCTGTAGCCGTCGATCTTCTCTCTGTGGATATAGTATCTTTGATGATGATACATTATGTTGTCGAAGGCTTCCTGGTCGATTCGGCTTCCGAGGATCATCTTCTCGAACACCTCAGGTGTTGTCGATCTGAACACCTTTCCTTCCGGAGTATAGAGGGTTATGTCGGTCTTGGTGCTGTTTCCGACGTTTTCAAGAGCGCTGGCAAAGTCTGGCGTGTTGAGGTTCTGCCAGTCCGCCGCCATTCTTGCCCTGCTTTCGATCATGGCCTGCACGGTGCTGATCTTCGACGACATCAGGTTGTACATGTTGTTTTCGTTTCGCTTGTAGACGAAAAGGACGCTGATGATGGTCATGCTGGCGAGGATCAGGGTGGATGATGTGAAGAGGATGGTGTTGATCCTGAAGCG
Organism: Candidatus Cryptobacteroides sp.; assembly: GCA_045125535.1. Taxonomy (GTDB): domain Bacteria; phylum Bacteroidota; class Bacteroidia; order Bacteroidales; family UBA932; genus Cryptobacteroides. Next base: position 142,186 of record JBGVNK010000038.1, on the reverse strand, counting down.
GAAGTAGTTGCTCTTGAACATCTTGTTCTTGCCCTTCTTCTTTGCGAAGATGGAAAGGATGCCTGCGAGTGCAAGGAAGAGGTATGAGAACGATGTGAAATACACCATCGCATTCCTCTGGGCTCGTGAGATGATTATGACTTCGTTGTCGCTGACCTTGTGTCTGAAGTGTACATATCCGTTGCTCCTGCTTACCCTGCCTGCCGGTTTTCCGTCTTCTGTTTCGAAGACTGTAGGGTAGGCATAATTGCCCTTGTACGACATCAGACGGTCTGATTCGTATTTCGCGTATGAATATGTTGCAGGTATGTTGATTTCTCCAGGGTTCGAGAACCTTCCCACTATGCTGTAATATCCTCTGTCCTCGCGGTTGGAGTTGGATTCCACCCTGAGTATCATCATGTTGACGCTGGTGTCGGGATTGTAGAACACGAAGAGGCCGGCGTAACTGCTGCGGCCGTTGACGTCCTTGACGAAGAAGAAATTGGAATTGTCTGCTATGCGTGTTCCGGTTAATCTGATGCTGTTGAAATATGACATGGCCGCCTGATCCTGATTGTTGAAGACCAGCACGCTGATGTTGTAGTCCTGCCTGATGCGGCTGAGGTAGTATTCCGAAATCCTGTTCACGATGATACCTCCTCCGTTGTCCAGTGTAGTCAATGTGGATATCAGCTGGTCGGAGGCAATGCCTTCCTCTACGTTGCGGAGTCTGATCTCAAGACCGAGGTCTCGTTCCACGGCAAGTCTATTGGCCCATACGAGCACACGGTCCTGCTCCTTTCGGAAGCCGATGATGCTGGCGGTTACGGTGAAGTATGCCGAGAACAGCAATGCAAAGAATATCAGGCTTTTGAGTGAGAATATATTATATCCCACCTTGAAGAATTCTGTGATTGCAGGTCTTAGGAACTGCAGCTGGATCAGGATGCCCGCAAGGAGTCCTGTGTATGAAATATATACAAGTATCGTATAAAGGGTGTATTCGTCCCATCTGTAGAGCTCCAGCGAGATATTGGAGTTCATGATGAGGCTTCGCAGGGTGATGTTCGTATATATGAATGTCGCTGCTATCGAGATCAGGGTGACAATGCCCCAGACCGCCATTCTCCTCCGTCTGTGCGACCTTTTTATCCTGATTATCGACAGCAGTCTGTTCTTGATGTAGAAGGTGCACAGGGTGAACAGGAAGATGAATGTGTTCACGAGGAGCAGGGCTCCGAACGAGAACAGGAATCCGCCGTCGGCGTAGAGGGTAGGGGAGAAGAGTTCGGATGAGCCGTTAAGCTGGAAGCCCCAGATGTATGACACCACAAGCAGAACTGCAAGGAATCCAGTGACCAGGGCATAGGCCTTCAAGGTCCTGTGTCCGGCGAGGAAAAGAATGGCCGCCAGGATAAGAAGTCCCAATGCAAGCCACTGCAGAGCAGAATTCTCAAAGAACGGATTGATGTCGGTGGTGTTGAATATGATGCAGAACAGAGGCTGTCCGTTGACTTCCACAGCATGACCGCTGCCGTATGAGAGAGGCGTTACCGAGTAGTATCCCTTGATCTGAAGGTGCTGGTTGACACCGTTCTCCGATTTGTGCATGTCGTCGATCAAAGTGTTCATTATCTCCAGACCGGCGATGAGTTTCTGACTTCCTTCCCCTGAAACGGCCTTTACCACATACCATTTAGGTCCCAGGCTCACAAATGAAAATTCTTCTCCGATGTCGGCCAGAGGAGATACGATGCTGTTGTTTATGTCGCTGATCCTCTGGAATATCATCCTGTTGGCTATGTCGTCATTGATGATGGAGAACTGGTTGCACCAGGACTGGAGGGTGTCGTTGACATAGCGGTAGATCACCATGTCGTCAGGGAGTTTCATCTCCAGAAGGTCACATTTCTCGACATCCGTTGCCTGGGCGATATGTGCATCAAGGACCTTCAGTCTCTTCTCGAGCCTGTGACCTGCCTTTATGGCTACGGAGTCGGTGTCTCTTCCGATATTGTTGCTGACCAGCGACAGGATGAACATGAAGAAGGCCAGAAGGAATATCAGCAGAGGCAGTCTCTTGTGGGTGAAGTCCTTTTTCAGCATAATCATATATCGGAAGCTTTTCGGGCTTCCTCGGTAAGTGTCATTCGTGGTGGTATGGTTCTCCCTTCATTATCGTGAAGGCTCTGTAAAGCTGTTCGGCAAAGATGGTCCTGACCATCTGGTGCGAGAAAGTCATCTTCGAGAGCGAAAGCTTGGAATTTGCTCTCTCATAGACGGCGTCCGAAAAACCGTATGCCCCTCCGATGACGAAGACGATGTCCTTGCATCCGTAACTGATTTTGTCCTGCAAAATCTTGGCCAGCTGTACAGACGAATATTCTTTTCCGTGCTCGTCAAGCAGGATGAGGTCGTCGGTCGGGCGCACATTCTTGAGGATCAGTTCGCCTTCCTTGACCTTGATCTGGTCCTTGCTCAGTGCAGACACATTCTTCAGTTCGGGGATTTCCGTCAGAGTGAACGGGATGTAGTGCTTAAGTCTCGACACATAGATGTCGAGTCCCTGTCTCACCCAGTCGCGGTCTGTCTTTCCTACTGTCAGCAATGTAATCTTCATCGGTTTTCGTGCTTTAATCTACAAATATACTTTTTTACAAGTTCAAAAGCACAAAAATATGGCGCTTTTATGCTTTTGAACTTCATTTCAGGTTCCTATGGAATGATACTGCTGTTTTTCGTGTTTTTTCTGCCGGCTGAATTATATTCGGCAGGTGTTGCAAGGCTCGAAATTTGCAGTAACTTTGCCCCGGAATTTCAACGAAAACGCATGGTTAAGAATATAATAGGAATCCTGGCGGCAGCAGTCGCCCTTCTGTTCTGTGCTAAGGCATCTGCGCAGGATAAGGGATATGACGTCTTCAATCCTATCGCCAAATATATCAGTCAGGGAGAGGCTGAAAAACTCTCTGCATGGTTCTCCGACAACCTCGAAGTGACGATCTTCTCGAACTCCAACGAGTCGAGCCGCAATCAGGCGAAGCAGATCATGAAGTCATTCTTCAAGTCATACACTCCGCGCTCGTTCGACATCAATCACAGGGCCGGCAGAGCGAATATGAAATATGCTCTCGGCACCCTCAATGCGGGTGGAGAGATGTTCACAGTCACAATCTTCGTAAATTACGACGAAACCGAATACAAGATCCAGCATCTGAAGATAGAAAGGATGGATTGATGATATTGTTTATTACTCTATGGTCAGTTCCACCGGACAATGATCCGAGCCGAATATTTCGGTGTGGATCTTGGCGTCGACAAGTCTGTCGCGAAGATTTTCAGAAGTCACGAAATAGTCGATACGCCAGCCTGTGTTCTTCTGGCGGGCCTGGAAGCGGTATGACCACCATGAATATATATCTGTCTGATCGGGATAGAAATGCCTGAATGTGTCGATGAAGCCTGCATCAAGGAGATTGGTGAACTGGGCACGTTCCTCATCAGTGAATCCCGGATTCATGCGGTTGGTCTTCGGATTCTTCAAGTCGATCTCCTTATGGGCCACGTTGAGGTCGCCGCAGACGATGACTCCCATCTTCTCACCCTTTGCATTGGTTCTTTCTGCCAGAGCTTTGAGATATTCCCTGAAATCATCCTCCCACTTCATCCTGTACTCCAGACGCTTCAGGCCGTCTTGTGCGTTAGGCGTATAGACGCATACGAGGAAGAAATCCTCCATCTCGAGAGTGATCACACGGCCCTCATGGTCATGCTCGTCGATTCCGAGACCGTAGCTGACGCTCACAGGCTCATGCCTGGTGAATATTGCTGTGCCTGAATATCCCTTCTTGTCAGCATAATTCCAATATGACTTGTATCCTAAAAATTCCAGATCGATCTGTCCTTCCTGCAGTTTGGTCTCCTGCAGACAGAAGAAATCCGCGTCAAGATCAGTGAAGATGTCCGCGAATCCTTTTCCGCACACAGCCCTCAGGCCGTTCACATTCCATGAAATGAATTTATACATAATATTATATTGATTCTTATTTGTTCATACCAACTGCAAGATACAAATAATAGTTAAAATTAATTTTTAACACCCTCAAAAAAGTTGCATTTGCCTAAAAAAAAGAAAAATCTTATAAATCTTTTTTGAAATCTATCATCCCTATATCAGGTTTGTGATAACTTCATCGCAAAAAAATGAGTAGATATTATCACATCAGCAGTCATGGACTGGAAAGAAACGACATTTTCAAATGTAATGAGGATTTTATTGCAGGGATGAATGATGTAGCAATCTGTGCTGTTGGTTTTGAAGTAAGTATTTTGAGCTTCTGCTTGATGAGCAATCATTTTCACTTCCTGCTATATGGGTCTCTGGAAGAGTGTAAGAACTTTGCAAGTGAGTATAAGCGAAGATGTGCAATAAGGATGAGGTTGACTTCAGGAGAAGTTAAAGCCTTAAAAGAAGTCGACATTCAAATAGACTTAATAGATAACAAAGAGTATTTGGAGAACGTGATTGGCTATATTCTTCGCAATCCTATGGCAGCGGGTATCATCATTATGCCCTATCATTACAAGTGGTCATCCGCTTCTTTATATTTCAGAGGAGAGAAGCATGATGTTGGCGAAAGACTTAATGAATTTAGCGAAAGAAAGCGATACAGGATTCTTAAATCACGAGTGCCGGTGCCAGATCATTATATAGTGGATAAACAAGGGATGATTCTTCCTTCTTGTTATGTTGACGTAGATTCTGTAGAAAAAATATTGCGCTATCCATCACGACTAATGGTGCTACTATCTAAGAAAGTTGAGAATGAAGTAGAACTTAAGTTTGGAATTGCTGATAGCGTAAACTTGACAGATCAAGAAATTATAACTCAGATGAATGATATTATACGCCGAGAGTTTGAGAAAGACACCTTGGCTCAGCTATCGATGGAACAACGTATAAAATTATGTCTTCTCTTAAAGCGAAATCTGAGGGCTGGGGTTAAGCAAATAGCACGAATTGTTCATCTTGACCCAGAGATTGTAACCAAAGTTATATAGCATCGAGTGCAAAAACAAAGCGAAAGTGCTCCCGATACCCCGAAAAAAGTGGGAATCGCGAGCACTTTTAGTATAAAACTGCGCTTGATGGTAGTCACTGTGACTATCCTTATAACATCCAACCTTCGGTAAGCCTATATAGAAGGTATAAGGATGTGCTAGTGCGCTTACGAGATCTTTTTGCCGAATGGGACTACGGCGAGGATTGCCATTTTGAAATGTTGGAGACCGAACGGGATGCCTACGATGGTGATGCAGCAGATGATGCCGAAGCCGATATGAAGAAAGGCTATCTCCAGACCTCCGAAAAGGATCCAGATTATGTTCATGATAATGGCGAGACAGCCTCCGTCGTTGGTGTCGGAGTGGACGTCACGGCCGAACGGCCAGAGTGCGAGGCCTGCCATCTTGAAGAGCTGGAGTCCGAACGGGATGCCTACGATGGTGATGCAGAAAATCACGCCCATCAGTGCATAATAAAGGCTGATCACAAGTCCTCCTGCGATCAGCCATAAGATATTACCGATGAATTTCATACTATCAAAGATTTTCATGTTCGGTTTCATGTCAGTCCAAAGTCCATTCTGTTCCGTCCTTGGTATCCTTGATCTGGATACCGAGAGCCTTGAGGTCGTCACGGATGCGGTCACTGGTAGTCCAGTCCTTTGCCGCCTTCGCCGCCTTGCGCTGCTCGAGAACCATGTTCACGAGACCGTCGATGGTCTGGATGGCTTTTCCGCCCTCGGAAGCTTCCTCGTCGCGGAGGCCGAGAACTCCGAACACCACATTGTCGAAGAGATCCACAAGTGCCTTATAGTCAGAAGCATCGAGAGTGAGTTTCTTGTCCTTTGCTGTGTTGATGATGCGTACAGCGTCGAACACGTGCGAGAGTGCGATAGGAGTGTTGAGGTCGTCGCAGAGAGCCTCGTAAACACCTTCTACCAATGCGCGTACTTCTGCATTCGAAGCCTCAACAGAAGCGGGTGCGACAGCGGAAACGAATTCGCCGTAAGCAAGTGCCGGAGCAGATGCCACGCCTGCTGCTGAAGCAAGTGAGCGGAGATCCTTGGCTGCCTGCATGATTCTCTTGAGACCCTTCTCGGCTGCCTGGAGCGCCTCATTGCTGAAGTCGAGGGTTCCGCGGTAATGAGCCTGAAGGATGAAGAAACGCACTGTCATCGGAGTGTATGCCTGAGCGAGTTTCTCATGACGGCCTGCGAAGAGTTCAGGAAGAGTGATGAAGTTGCCGAGCGACTTGCCCATCTTCTTGCCTTCGATGGTGATCATGTTGTTGTGCATCCAGTATTTCACTCCGCTGCATCCGCGTGAGGCGGTATTCTGGGCTATCTCACACTCGTGGTGAGGGAAGAGAAGGTCCATTCCGCCGCCATGGATGTCGAACTCCTTGCCGAGATACTTCTCGCTCATCGCCGAGCACTCGAGGTGCCAGCCAGGGAATCCGTCGCTCCAAGGTGAAGGCCAGCGCATGATGTGCTCTGGTGAAGCCTTCTTCCAGAGGGCAAAGTCGTAAGAAGCGCGCTTGTCCTGCTGTCCGTCGAGGTCGCGTGTTCCTTCCTTCACTTCGTCAAGGGTACGGCCTGAAAGAATGCCGTACTTATGCTCCTTGTCGTATTTCAATACGTCGAAATATATCGATCCGTTGCTTTCGTATGCATATCCTGCATCGAGGATCTTCTTCACGAGGTCGATCTGCTCGATGATATGGCCCGATGCGCGAGGCTCGATCGAAGGCGGAGCCACGTTGAGCATACGCATTGCTTCATGATATGCGAGGGTGCATCTCTGCACCACTTCCATTGGCTCGAGCTGCTCGAGACGAGCCTTCTTTGCGATCTTGTCCTCTCCCTCGTCTGCATCATGCTCAAGGTGTCCTACGTCAGTGATGTTGCGGACGTAACGCACCTTGTATCCGAGGTGCTTGAGGAGTTTCACGAACACGTCGTATGTCACTCCGGGACGGGCGTGACCGAGATGAGCGTCACCGTAAACGGTTGGGCCGCAGACGTAAAGACCTACATGTCCTTCGTTGATCGGCTTGAAAATCTCTTTCTTTCTCGAAAGGGAATTGGTTATATATAATTCTCTCATGACCGATGAATTTTTGCTGTTGATTCGGCGTGGTTCCACAACCATGCCTTCGGTGGAAATCCACAATCCGCAAAATTAGCAAATTTTGGTCAGCTATGCAACCCGTGCCCGATAAATTGTTAATATTCAGCAATTTAAGAGTTTATCCCTCCTTGTTTTTATGTGCCGATGAAAGTTTAATATCCTGATTATCAGGTGGTTGTTGGGCACGCTGGGGATATACTTGTAATTCCCGCATGGAATTGCTAAATTGCAAAGATTTTTGGACATGACTATGACGACTATTATTATAACAGCAATTGTGGCCGCGGTTCTGGCGGCATCTGTGGCATTCTTCATCGGAAAGAAAGGCGCAGAACCGAAGGTGGCGGAGCTTAAGGCAAATCTGGAAAACGCTCTGAGACAGGTGGATGCGGAAAGACTTAGGGCTGATGAACTTGTCGCTCTCGAACATCAGCGCTCCCAGGAGCAGCTTGAAGCGGAAAAGAAGAATTCTGCAGAGCAGATCGAGCAGCTGAAGGCTCATGCCGCAGAGCAGCTGGCATTGAAGGAAGAGGCTTGCGTCAGGCAGCTGGCACTTGCCAAGGATGCTCACGACAAGCAGCTGGAGGCTTTGAAGAAGATGAACCAGGAACAGGTGGACGCACAGCTCAAGATGATGAAGGAGCAGATGATGGCCACTTCGGAGGAGGTGCTGAAGCTGCGTCAGAAGGAACTTGGAGAGGCAAACAAGGAGCAGGTCTCTAAGATCGTGGATCCGCTTCAAAAGAGTCTCAAAGATATGCGAGAAGCCCTTGACGACTCGAAGGAAAAGCATCAGGAGGCGCTTCACAAGCTCGATGCTACGATTCAGGCGAACATAAAGAACAGCGTGCATCTCAATGACACTGCAGAGCGTCTTACCCGTGCTCTGACAGGAGAGGTGAAGGTGCAGGGTAACTTTGGCGAGCTCAAACTAAGACAACTCCTTGAGGATCTTGGACTTAAGGAAGGAGAACAGTATTCTTCGCAGGCACATCTGCGAGACCGTCTCGGCAATCTTGTCAAGGACGATGACGGCAAAGGTCTCATTCCGGATTTCATCCTCCATTTCCCTAACAACCGCGACGTCGTGGTGGACTCGAAGATGTCTTTCACTGCCTTCGAGCGTTATGTCAACACAGAGATTCCTGAGGAAAAGACACTTCATCTGAAAGAGCATATCCTCAGTGTCCGTGCTCAGGTGGACCGTCTGGCGAAGAAGGACTACAGCCGCTATCTGAAGGAGGGCTACGGAAAGCTCAATTTCGTGATAATGTATATCCATACCGAAGGTGCACTCAACCTTGCATTGCTCAATGACTCAGCGCTTTGGCGCGAGGCATACGACAGGGGAGTGCTCATTCTCGGTCCTCAGACAATGTATATGAACCTCCGTATCCTCGAACTTATGTGGACCCAGGTCCGCCAGCTTCAGAATCAGGAGGAAATGATAAAGCAGGCCAACCTCATCGTAGAGCGTACGCAGGATTTCGCGTCGCGCTTTGCTACGGTGGAAGGCAAGATGCGTGACACTGTGAAGGCCATGGACCAGCTTAAGGTCACCACTTCTGAGGGAGGTCCGAGCATCATCCGTGCGGCCAAGCAGCTTGTGGCAGCGGGTGCCCGTGAGAATAAGAAGAAAAAGAGTCTTGATGTGCTTGAGACTTCGGTTTTCCTTGATTCGGATGAGACGCTCATGCTCACTGACGGTGATCCTCAGGAGACTTAATTGCCTTACGCGTGCGTTGCGCGCGAGAAAAATTTCACTATCTTTGCGCGCGAAAATGTTTTAATGGTAGAAAACTTTAGAGCGAAGCGATAGTAAGTCCCTTTCCCGAGGAAAGGGATTTAGGGAAAGGGTAACGTTGTCATGTTTTCATATTTGTGTACGACGTTGAAAAGAGAGATAAGTTATTGATATTGAATAAAGTCTTAATGATAGAAAATATGAAAGTAGCTGTAATTATGGGCTCGACCAGCGACCTTGAGATCATGTCGCAGGCGATCAATCTCCTCGAAGACTTCGGGGTAGAAGTAGTAAAAAGGGTGATCAGCGCCCACAGAACTCCGGACCTTATGTGCGAGTTCGCTAAGTCTGCAAAGGCAAACGGCATCGGAGCCATCATCGCAGGTGCAGGAGGAGCAGCCCACGTTGCAGGTGTAGTTGCCGGAATGACAACAGTTCCTGTCATCGGAATCCCTATCCAGACAAAGGCTCTAGGCGGTATGGATTCACTCCTTTCCATCGTGCAGATGCCTCCGGGGGTACCGGTAGCTACAATGGCTATCAACGGTGCCAAGAATGCAGCTCTTTACGCAGTGCAGATTCTGGCTCTTACAGATGAAGCCCTCGCAGCAAAGCTCGATGCTTTCAGAAAAGAGCAGACTCAGAAAGTCCTTGATGCAACAATCTAAGCAAACAATCAGTTTCCAAATAATGAACAACTATCGTATCTACGTAGAAAAGTACCCTGAATTTCAGGTGGAAGCCCGCAGCCTCCTCAGCGAATTGAATGAAAATCTTCAGCTCGATCTCGGATCGCTGCGTTTCCTTAATGTCTATGACCTCTTCGGTTTCTCGGAGGAACTCCTCGAGAAGAGCCGCTACAGCGTGTTCGGAGAGATCGTGACAGACAGTGTGACAGACGAATGCGATCTGTCAGGCACTAAATACATCGCCGTGGAGTACCTTCCAGGCCAGTTCGACCAGCGCGCGGCTTCAGCAGTGGACTGCGTACGTCTCATCGATCCTTCAGCTAAGGTGAGCATCAAGAGTTCTAAGCTCATCATCCTTCCTGGAGAGACTTCTGACGAGACTGTTGAGAAGATCAAGAAGTATTACATCAATGCAGTGGAGTCACGCGAGAAGGACCTTGCGAAGCTTACAGCCCTCGAGCAGCCTGAGGTTGCTCCTGTGCCTGTGCTCGAAGGCCTTACAGCCCTCACAGAAGAGGAACTCGCTCCTTACTGCAAGAAGATGGGTCTTGCCATGAATGCAGACGACCTTCGCGAAGTGGTGAACTACTTCAAGTCAGAAGGACGTGATCCGTTCGAGACAGAGCTCCGCATTCTTGATACATATTGGAGCGACCACTGCCGTCACACCACATTCACCACCGAACTCGAGGAGATCGAGGTGGAGGATTCATTCCTCAAGGAGGAGCTCGACGGCACCCTTGCTCTCTACATGAAGATCCGCAAGGAACTCGGACGCGAATATAAGGGCTTGAACCTCATGGATATGGCTACGGTAGGAGCTCGTTACCTCAAGGCTAACGGACTTCTCGATGACATGGAGGTCAGCGAAGAAAACAATGCATGCAGCATATATGTAGACGTGGATATCGTTGATGACGAAGGAGAGATGACTACAGAGAAGTGGCTTCTCCAGTTCAAGAACGAGACCCACAACCACCCTACTGAGATTGAGCCATTCGGCGGCGCAGCGACATGTCTTGGCGGTGCAATCCGTGACCCGCTCTCTGGTCGTGCATATGTTTACCAGGCAATGCGTGTGACAGGTGCAGGTGACATCTACCAGCCTGTTTCAGAGACAATTCCTGGCAAACTTCCTCAGAGCATCATCTCACGTAAGGCTGCTCATGGATATTCAAGCTATGGTAACCAGATTGGTCTTGCTACTACACACGTTCGTGAGGTTTATCACGAGGGTTATGTGGCTAAGAGACTCGAGGTTGGTGCTGTAGTAGGTGCTGTGAAGGCTGAAAGTGTACGTCGCGAGAGCCCAGCTCCTGGCGACATCGTTCTTCTCCTCGGAGGCCGCACAGGTCGCGACGGAGTTGGTGGTGCAACAGGTTCATCAAAGGAGCACACAGAGGAGTCTCTCGAGACTTGCGGAAGCGAGGTTCAGAAGGGTAATGCACCGGAGGAGAGAAAGCTCCAGAGACTTTTCCGTCGTCCTGAGGTGACAAAGCTAATCAAGAAATCCAACGACTTCGGTGCCGGCGGTGTCAGCGTTGCCATCGGCGAGCTTACAGACGGTCTCGACATCTATCTTGACAGAGTACCTGTAAAATATAACGGACTTAACTCTACAGAGTTGGCTATCAGTGAGTCACAGGAGCGTATGTCTATCGTCATCGAGGCGAAGGACAAGGAGCAGATGATGGCTTACTGCGCAAGCGAGAACGTTGAGGTTACACATGTCGCTGACGTTACCGACAGAGGCCGCATGCGCATGTTCAACGGTGACAGACTCGTAGTGGACCTTTCACGCGAGTTCATCGACAGTGCCGGAGCAAAGCATTATGCAAAGGCTACTATCGGTGCAGTCGAGGCTAAGAATCCTTTCGAGCGCACAGTAGAAGGCGAGGACCTCAAGGAAAAGGTATACAACAACCTCCAGGATCCTAACGTAACTTCACAGAAGGGCCTTATCGAGATGTTCGACTCTACCATCGGACGTTCGACAGTCCTCATGCCATTCGGTGGTATGCTTCAGACAACTGAGACTCAGGTGTCAGTGCAGAAGCTCCCTACAGATGGCTATACAGACACAGCTTCTATCATGGCATTTGGTTACAACCCGTTCATCGCAAGCTGGAGCCCATATCATGGTGCTGCTTATGCAGTAGTTGAGGCTTGTGCAAAGGTTGTTGCAGCAGGTGCTTCATATGAGAAGATGAGATTCTCATATCAGGAGTATTTCGAGCGCATGACAGACCGCAAGTCATGGGGTAAGCCGCTTTCAGCACTCATGGGTGCCCTCAAGATGCAGGTTGAGTTCGGTCTTCCTTCAATCGGAGGTAAGGACTCTATGAGCGGTACATTTGAGAACATCAACGTACCACCAATGCTCATGGCATTCGGTATCACTACTGTTGATGCAGGCCAGGTGATCTCTCCTGAGCTCAAATATGAAGGCAACAAGCTTTATCTCATCAAGCATACACCGCTTGCCAACCATATGCCTGACGTAGAGCAGCTTAAGGCTAACTGGAAGTTCGTTCATGAGCAGGTACAGGCAGAAAACATCGTTTCAGGATATGCTCTTGGATTCGGTGGTCTTGCTGAGGCTATCTGTAAGATGTCATTCGGTAATGGTCTCGACGCGAAGATCAAGTTCGACGAGGCAGAACTCTTCAACTATGGTTATGGTTCTATCCTCGTTGAGTCTGAGCAGGAACTTGACTATCCGAATGCAGTCCTTATCGGTGAGGTTACTGACGGAGAAGAGAGCGAGCTCACAATCAATGGAGTAAAGTTCGATATTTTCGACCTCATCGCAGCAAATGCATCTAAGTTCGCTCAGGTTTATCCTGACACAGCAGAGGCATACAACAAGGCTACAGTTCCAGCAGGCCTCGAGGGCGTGAAGCCTTTCAAGGCTAAGAAGGCAGACCTTAAATATAAGGGTGAGCCGGTTGAGAAGCCTATCGCTTACCTCCCTGTATTCCCAGGTACAAACTGCGACTACGATTCGGCTAAGGCATGGCGCAATGCCGGTGCAGAGGTTCGCATGAGCGTGTTCTGCAACCTTACTGAGGATGATATCTTCCGTTCAATCGCGGAGATGAAGAAGAATATCGACGAATGTCATATCCTCATGCTCAGTGGTGGATTCTCGGCAGGTGACGAACCGGACGGTAGCGGTAAGTTCATTGCTAATGTTCTGAATAACAAGGATATCGCTGATGCTATCCACGCTCTTATCGATCGTGGCGGCCTTATTCTCGGTATCTGCAACGGATTCCAGGCCCTTGTCAAGTCAGGCCTTCTCCCATACGGACGTCTCGGCCAGGTGACAAAGGACAGCCCTACACTTTTCCGTAACGACATCAACCGTCATATCTCTCAGATGGTGACCACACGTATTTCGACAACCAATTCTCCTTGGCTTTCAGGCTTTGCCATCGGCGATCTCCACACAATCGCTGTCAGCCACGGTGAGGGTAAGTTCGTGGTGAACGAGGAGTTCGCTCGTGAACTCTTTGCAAACGGTCAGGTTGCGTTCCAGTATGTGGATCCTCTCGAGGAAGAAGTGACAATGGAGTCGCCATACAACCCTAACGGTTCATATTACGGAATCGAGGGTATCATCAGCCGCAACGGCCAGATCCTCGGTAAGATGGGACACACAGAGCGTTACGAGGATAATCTCTTCAAGAACATCATGGATGAGGGACTTGAGCAGCCTCTCTTTATCAATGCAGTAAATTATTTCAGAGGTGAATAAGTTCAGAGACGACAAGTTGCATCACGAGTGTGGTGTGCTTGGAATATACGGTGTCGAGGATGCTGCAGGTCTTGCATATTATGGCCTGCATGCTCTTCAGCACAGAGGACAGCAGGGTTGCGGCATCGTGACCGTTGATGATGAAGGACTGTTCCACAGAGTCAAGGGTGACGGTCTTGTGACCGAGGTATTCAACGAGCAGAAGATGACACTTCTGCCGGGCAAGATGGCAATCGGTCATGTGCGTTACAGCAATGCCGGCTGCAATGGAACAGAGAATCTCCAGCCTTTCCTTTTCCATCACAATTCAGGAGATTTCGCAATGGCCAACAATGGTCAGATAGTGAACTATAATCAGCTCCGTGAGGACCTTGAGAACAAGGGAAGCCTTTTCCAGTCTTCGTCAGATGCTGAGGTGCTCGCACACCTTATCAAGAAGCAGGGAACAGACATGTCTCTTCCGCGTATCCATGCGCTCAAGGATGCTTTGAACCAGATCGACGGTGCATTCGCATTCGTCGTTATGACAGGACGCAGAATATACGCATGCCGCGACAAATATGGTTTCCACCCTCTTGCCATCGGTAAGTTAGGTGACGGTTATGTTGTGGCCAGCGAGACCTGCGCATTCGATGTGCTTGGTGCAGAGTATATCCGCGATGTGGAGCCGGGTGAGATCGTCACTATCGACCACCACGGTATCCGCAGCCAGTTCTATTCAGAGCCTGAGCGACATGCTATGTGCGCGATGGAATATGTCTATTTCGCCCGTCCTGACAGCGACATCGAGGGATGCAATGTCCATAACTACCGCAAGGAGTCCGGAAGAATCCTCTTCAAGGAGTCTCCGGTTGATGCTGACATCGTGATCGGCGTTCCTGATTCGAGTCTCAGTGCGGCCCAGGGTTATGCCGAGGCAAGCGGACTTCCATACGAGATGGGTCTCATCAAGAGCAAATATGTAGGCCGAACATTCATACTTCCTACCCAGTCTCTTCGCGAGAAAGGTGTGAAGATGAAGCTTTCTCCGGTCAAGACCATCGTCAAGGGAAAGAGGATCGTCCTTGTGGATGACTCTATCGTGCGTGGTACCACTTCTCTCAAGATCGTGAAGATGCTTCGTGAGGCTGGTGCGGCTGAGGTGCATGTACGTATTGCCAGCGCTCCTCTCAAGTACACATGTTACTATGGCGTGGATGTACACACTCCAGAGGAACTCATCAGCAACAAGAACAGCGTAGAAGAAGTATGCCGACTGATCGAGGCTGACTCTCTCGCCTTCCTCTCGCACGAGGGTATGCTCGCAGCAGGTCACCGCAACGATCTCTGCCTTGCATGCTTTAATAAGAAGTATCCTACAAAGATCTACGACAAATAGGATTTTCTCTGTTTCCTGGGCCGTTGGTAGCATTTGTATTGTCATTCCCGGCCTGTCAACGAGAGTCTGTATGGATATAAAGAAGATAATAAAGGAATGGATGCTTCCCATCGCTATGGTGACGGGAGCATCCGTTTATCTTTTATATCACATCATGCCGGAGCCGGTGCATGCGATAGGTCCGTTCCTTAGCGGATTCTTGGGCGTGCTGCAGCCTCTGCTGATCTTTGCCATGCTCTTCCTGACATTCTGCAGGATCGAGCCGAAAGATCTTAAACCACACAGATGGCATTGGTGGCTGCTTCTGATACAGGGCGGTTCGTTTGTAGCTCTTGCCTTTGTAATATTGGGACTGTTGAGATGGTTTCCGGGAGATCATCAAGCCAAGGTTATTCTTATCGAGAGTGCGATGCTCTGCATGATATGTCCGACAGCTACAGCAGCTGCCGTAGTAACACGCAAATTAGGAGGAGATGTCGCTGGAATAACGACTTATGTGGTGCTGATCAATGTCCTGGCAGCAATACTGGTCCCTCTGATTGTCCCGATGATCCAACCGGTTGCCGGAATGTCCTTCTGGGATGCCTTCAACCTCATTCTGGCTAAGGTTTTCCCGCTTCTCATCACCCCATGCCTTGCGGCATGGCTTGTGAGATACCTTCTTCCGAAGGCCCATGCATGGCTTCTGAAATATCAGGACCTTCCTTTCTATATCTGGGCGGTAGCATTGACCCTTGCAATCGCAGTTACAGTGAAGGCTATCGTACACTCGACTCTCAGTCTGTCCATCCTACTTCAGATGTCCCTTGTCTCACTCATCTGCTGCGCCCTTCAGTTCGGTCTCGGACGCTTTGTGGGAGCTCGCTATCGCCCTCACCGCAGTCCTGCCCGACACAGACTTCACGAGAAGTATATGTCGGAAGACTTGTCTGCAGAAGCTGCAGACATCTGCGCAGCTGAAGCAAAGGCTATAGAATCTAGAAAAGTGACAGCAGGACAGTCCCTCGGTCAGAAGAACACAGTATTCGCCATATGGCTTGCCTACACCTTCATGACCCCAGAAACAGCCATCATAGGCGGCCTCTACAGCATCTGGCACAACATCTACAACTCCTGGCAGCTCCGTCACGCCGGGAAATAACTGTCTGACACTCTAGAATAACAAAATGTGGCACCTCAGTCAAGAGGTGCCACATTTTGTCTGGTCATATATGTAAGCCTATCTTGCGAACGGTACTATATCGGGGCCTCCGATGGACACATCGTGTACATCCATCCGGCAGCGTACGGACATTCTGGTCGCGGTTGGCCAGTTTCTTATTTCAAAGTTGCCCCAGCTTGAATGAGTATATAAGCAATTGTCGATGGTATTGGTCCACCATAATCCGTTATCAAATCCCGTCGTAGTTCCCAATCCCTCGATTCTGTCCGCATGCGGATAATATGCTGCAGGCGTAGAATATGTCGGCTCTATTATCTTGAATCTGTTATCTATCTTGAAGGCGCCTCCGGCCCACTCATCCCAATCTTCTTTTTCTGGTACTCTCCAACCTGCAGGACATGGATCGTAAATGGTTTTGGTTATATTCCACAAGCTTTCGTCATGGTTCCAGTCCACTCCGTCATAGACTTCTGTAGGATGCTGTGTCGCATAATCGATTGAATTATAGACCGAATCGTAGCTATATGTCTTGATGGAGCCTTCTGGAACAACTGAACCCAGATATGCAAACGGATCCTTTCTTCCCCACTGATAATACAGTCCGAATGCAGAGTAATCCCCAGCGTCAGCATTTGACTGTACCGATGTTGCTCCGAGGTTTCTGTCCATCATCACGGTGCCGTTGTTGTAGGTATTGTAAGTTACCGACGGATCAAGATCCACCACCCATATATGCCAGCTCCAGAGAATCACTCCATCATCATTCATTGCTGCAATCAAGGCATTGCCCGGTACGGCGTCATCGGAAACAGTGAATTTCAGGATGTCTCCTTCTATCTCCGCAGATTCGATGATCGAATTCACTTCAAGAGAGATGTTCTTGTTGTTGGTTTCCCAGAGTATGGCAGCCGTAGCCGCTTCGCCTACGGATTCACTGCTGTTTCCTTTCACAAGGTCAATCGAGTATCTTCCTGCCCATGGATGAACAATATAACAATTTGCAGAACCGTTGTGAGAGAGGTCTATCAGACCGGCTTCGTTTGGAGTAATAAAACTAACAGCCTCGCTATATACTGTCAGGTCGTCACTGGTTGTTATGAACGTCTTGACATAATATTTGGTGAGTTCTGTCAGTCCGTTGAGCTGTGCCGAAACATCTCCTGTACGTTTTCCGGTTGATACGACAGTACCGTTGAGATGGTTCACATCTGCTGATGTACCGTATACGACACCTGTCTGGCTGATTTCCTTTCCTCCGTATGATGCAATCCTGGCACTTACCTGAGCGCTCGTATTTGTGACATTTGCCACATCTGTGACACTCAGATAGATGTTTTTAGTTGCATCCTCCTTTATGCAGCGGATCATGTGGCCATAAGTCTGGTCTTGATTATGATCGTCAATCAATACATGAGAGTCACTTTCTGTATAATAATATGTTCTGAACACCTTGCTTTGTGTGTCAGTATGGTTGACTGATGACCAGATGTTTATATAATTATTTTCATTAGGGTTGCCCCATCGGTCTATTTCCCAAGTTTGAGGATAGTAGGCTGTCGATGTACCATCATATATGAAGTTCCATCCGTTATCATATCCACCTGAGATATTATATTTTGAATATTCTCCATAAATATCATCTTCAGTCTTTGTGAAGCTTCTCCATACATTTCCGTACGCGACACGATATCCGACAGGACATGGATCGTATATGGTCTTCATGTAGTCCGACCATAATACATCATTATATTCATCAATCCAGAAAGAATGTCCTGATCCATAGAACATGTCAGGATTTTTAATTGTCGTTTCAACGGATACAAGGTCAAGACTTACTCTATAGGCGGCATTCTGATCGCTCATTCCTTCTTCATATCTGTTTCTAGTAAACGGATCCTTTCTACCCCACTGATAAGCCAGTCCCTGAGCCTCTTTCCAGTCATTTTCACCCGATCCTCTGTCGGCACGTGTGGCGCCGAGATTACGGTCAAGCACTAAGTATTGTCCCGTACTGTTTTTGTAGAGGTGTTCGGCAGGCTGGTCTGTCATCCAGATGTGCCAGCTCCAGATTATATTTCCCTCTGAGTCTTTGGCCGCAATCACAGCATTGCCTTTCGCTCCTGTAGCTATGAATGTGATCTGTCCATTGCTTTCATCGTAAGAAATTCCGGTGATCGCACCTTCCGAGTCGCACCAGAGTAGTTCTGCTGAAACAGGGGAAATAGCTGTGTTTCTTGTATGGAAGGTCGCTCCTTCAACGAGTCCGAATTCACCGTTACCTATTGCCTTTGCGTTGAATGAATAAAGACCGGCCTGAGGAACGATATAGCAGTTGGCGATACCGTTCTCGCTGAGGTTGATTGAAACGCTTTCTACATATGCGAGGTCAGCTGTCGGCTGAACATCCGAACGCTTGATGGTGAGAGGTTTGGTTCCCTCCTTCATCATCAGCTTGCCGTCTTCTGTAAGAATCGTGATGATGAAGCTTTCATACGTAGCCGGAGGAAGAACGAAATAGAACGGAGTAGCCTCACTTTCGTTCAGCTGTACTGGTTCTTCACATTCGAGGGTTACGGATTTATATGTTTCCAAAGAATGTGCAGTTAATTGGCTTTTGGCACCGGCAATTATCGACGGTGTATCATCATTCATCTCGACAACGAAATCACCACTGACATACATGAAATCCCCATTTGCATCTTTTCCTGTGAATGTGATAGATTTTATACTCTCAACACCTGTGAGATTGAGTGCCAGAATTCCGCATAGATTCCTGAATTTAAGGGTTTCACCGTATGAGGCTATGGCTGCCATCGGGGCACAATCCTTACCGAAAGAACCTTCAACATACGTCTGGTTCTGTGGAATATTGAAGGCAAAGTTGAAAATTCTTGCATCTTCATAATACGACTCTATAAAAGCAGATCCTTCATAAGGGTAGATTGCATAATAAGTATCTGCAATATGGACACCTCCTTTGAACGAAGCTGTTTCAGAATCTTCTGTCTTGTCATTAATGAATTTATTGACATTTGAACTTCCAGCAGCTGCAACTCCTATCTCATCCTCAGGAGTCCAGAGCACCTTCCTGAGCTCGTCACCGAGCTGTCCGTCAAGGACAGTCTTTGTCTCGGTGTCGGTCTCGTCGCAGATGGTGGCGGTAAAGGTCATGTCAACCTTCTGAGCCTCGTTCACCTCTATGTTCTCCTCTTCGAACTGCGTGCAGGAGAATGCTGCCGCAAGGCAGGCCGAAAGTATGTATATATGTCTTGTTCTCATAATCTTCTCAATCTCTTTTACCATTCATAATCATCGCTTTCGCCGTAGCCTTCGTTGCTGCCGCCCTCCATCTTGGTCTGCTTCATGCAGCGTACAGGAAGTTTGTGGTGTCTGTGAGTCGACTGGTTGACTTCAAACCAATCGCTTATATGCATAGAATACGCATATTCTTCGTTTCGTGTAGAAGAGTAACAATAAGATGAACTCTCATACTCCTGTATATTATTATACTCATCAATATAACCACCGGACGAGTAATATGCATCAGGAACAGAATATGGCTCATCCACTCGAGACAATGCGCCCCAGCTGCCCCAACTGCCGTAATACCAGTAATCGAAGCCGCTCCAGACGCCATTGTTGGAGCCGCCTGGCGGAACCTGCCATCCTGGAGGACATGGGTCATAGATGGTCTTGCTGATACCCCAGAGACTGTTGTCGCTGTTCCATTGAGTGCCGACAAGTGAAACGGTAGGATTCTCTATAGAGTGATTATAGTCAGTTATTTTCTCAGCATATGAGGCTTCATATGCAGGATATGTCTGTGCCAAATCATAACTTGATACAGGATTGACGAACGGATCCTTACGTCCCCACTGGTAATAGAGGCCGTGAGTTCTCGGATCATAGTCAGCGATATGAAGCGCTCCGAGGTTTCTATCCATCATGACAGCACCGCTCTTATATGTCTGCTTGGTAACCTCAGGATCGAAACCCACAACCCAGATATGCCAGCTCCAGAGGATGGTTCCTGTAATATCCTTTACTGCTATTACGGCATTACCGGGAACTGCCTCCTCAGGCATGGTGAATTTCACCTTGTCGCCGTCAAGCTCGACAGATGCGATGACTGAGTTCTGAGTTACAGCATCTGAAGTGTTGTAGGTCTCCCAAAGAATCTCTGCTGAAGCGACAGCTCCTATAGACTCGTTGCTGTTGCCCTTCACTGCCTTGAATGAATATATGCTGTAAACCGGCTGGACTATATAGCTGTTTGCAGTTCCATTAAGTGAAAGGTCAACGACACCTTCATTGTTCGGAGTGAAGAATGATTTAGCCTCACTGTAAGTTGTTCCTTCCGAAGTAGTTGCAAATGCTTTGATATAGTAGCGGGTCAAAGGTTCGAGACCTGTGATCTGTGCTATGATCTGACCGGTCTTGGTGTTGGACTCGAAGACGGTACCGTTGGAAACAGTCACTCCGTCGTGACTTCCTACCACGAATCCTGCCTGAATGACCTCGAGGTCGCCATAGGTGGACACCTTTGCCGAAGCTGAAGCTGTGGCCGAGCCTACTTCTGTCATGTCGTTGATCTTGACAATAAGTGACGAGGTGGCATCATCTTTCATGCAGCGGACTGTAAAGGCATTGACATATCCATAGTGCTGATTGCCGGGACTCATATTACATACCATGTCGTCTTGATACTCGTACCAGAATGACATGTTAGGATTAGCTGTCCATGTGTGTAAGGAGTTATTGCTATAGTTCAAGTCTCCCCAGTAACTTAAATTATATGTGGCAGGATACCATGCTGTATTGGTGCCGTCATATTTGAGTTCGAATCCTTTGTCGAAGGTGCCGGAATAGTTTATTTGACTCAGGCGGTCAACATTGTTGCCGGTTGTTGTGAATCCTGAGAAGACCTCCTTGACAGCAACTCGGTATCCGACAGGACAAGGGTCATATACTGTCTTGGATGATGTGCTCCAAAGGTTTGTATGATCATTTCTATTCCAGTTGTCGTTTCCACCGGTAAAGGTATCAGGCATCTGGATGGTTTCCAGAGTAGTGAATCTAGTGTTTCTGGTCGAATAGAATCTTTTCCAGTCCTCATTCTCTGACTGTGACGCTAAGAACGGATCCTTACGTCCCCACTGATATACGGTGCCGATCGATTCTCGGTTTTCAGCATCAGACGATCCTCCGTTTGCTCTTAGAGCACCGATGTTTCTGTCCAGGACGGTGAAGCTGCCGTTGCTGTTCACATAATGGTGGTCGGCAGGAATTTCATCGCTTGCCCAGATGTGCCAGCTCCATACGATCTTTCCGTCAGCATCCTTGGCTGCAATCACAGAGTTTCCAGCTGCTCCCGTCGCTACGAAGTTCACACGGTGGCTGTTCTTGTCATATGTGATGCCTCCGATGGATCCTCTTCCGTCAGACCAGAGAAGTTCCACTGATTCGGGGTTGATTGTTGCGTCGGTTGTATGGTATGCCGAGTTGTTCAACGCATTTGTCAGACCGAATTCACCGTTACCGATGGAGCTGGCATCGAAGGTATAGAGACCCGGCTCTGTCACGATGTAGCAGTTTGCCGTGCCCTTTGAACTGAGATCGATGGCGATTTCAGCTTCGAATGCAAGAGTTCCGGCAGTGATGTACTCGGCTCTGTTGATGTTGAGGTGATTCTTTCCTTCCTTGAGCATCACCTTTCCGTCAGCTGTTCCGATAGTGACCATGAGATCGTTGTAGGTGCCTGGAGGGAGCACGACATAGAATGGTGTAGGCTCGACTGAATTGATTGCAATTCCGTCACCGCAGTCGATTGTGATCATTGCTGAGGCGTTTTCTCTTGGAGTAAGCACGGGGGCCTCCACATAGTCCATTGTTACGGAATGAGGACCGCTCAACTTTGCCTGATTTCCGGTCTCATCCTTGGCCGAGATGCTGATGGACTTGATGGTCTCTTCTCCGGTAATCTTGATCACAAGGATTCCGCAGAGATTCTTGAACTGAAGATCTTCTCCTTTCTCTGCCTTTGCCACCATGAAGTTCACGTCTGAAGCAAATGTGCCTTCTGCATATTTCTGAACAGACGGAAGCGAGAAATAGAAGGTGTTGCTGCTATAATACCATGCCTTATTCATCATAGGGTCATTCTCAGAACTGTACGGATACATGGCATAATATGTATCCGAGTCGTTGGTACTACCCTCGAACACACCTTTCTCGGATGTTTCTTTATTTGTGTTTACAAATTTATTGATGCTGCTGTACCAGCCGGAAACGATTCCGATCGAATCCCCCGGATTCCACAGCAGTTTGCGATGCCCGTTATCGTCGCTGTCTCCAAGCATGGTCTTGGTCTGCTCACCTTTTTCGATGGTGGCGATGAATGTCATCGGCACTTCAGCCTCTTCAATCTCAGGAACGAACTTCTCGTTCACGCAGCCGATGGCTGTGAACGAGAGAAGTCCGATCAGTATATATTTATTGAAATGTTTCATAATCATTCAGTTCTGCTATTCCCATTCATAATCTCCACCATCATCGAATCCTTCACCGTTTCCGGAAGCCATGGTGCTGAAGTTGATGACTTCTCCGAATCGGGTGTTGTATCCTCCTTTGGCATAGGTCCTTACATAATATGTTGTATTAGGTTTAAGGTTCTCTATCCGCAGTGTGAACGATCCTGCTGTTCCTTCTCCCTTGACAATTGTGACGTTCTCCTGGTCAAACTTAGGATCGCTGGTGTGTTGTGAGAGAAGCAAGCCTATTTCGTCGATTGTCGTGTCGTCATTCACTATGACCTCTCCTGAAACTGATGCAGCCTTTTCAGTGGTCTCAGTAACAGTTCCGGTAGTGACAGAGAAGGAAGCATCCTTGGCGCAACGTACATTATATTCATAGTAAGTCTGCGACCTTGTGGATGTATTGCCATCAGAGTAGAAATATCCGGCTCTGTAGTTGTCTTCTCCGTAGCATGACCAGAGATAGTACGTGTTGCCGAGTGCATTGATGCTGTTGTAACTCTGAGTATATCCTGCTCTTGGGTATTCTAAAGAGAACGTGGCCATGCTTGTGAAATTGCTCCAGTCATCAAGATGAGGAACTCTCCAACCTGGAGGACATGGATCGTAGATTGTCTTCACTATTCCCCAGAGGCTTGAATCCTTGTTCCAGTCAGAATTGCTGATGACTGTTGTCGGATGTGATGTCGCATAAGCCTGAGTGTTGGTATCACTACCGCTCTCAATATAACTCTTTTCTCCAAGAGTCGTTTTTGCAAATTCAAGTGTACTGAGATCAGCAATACCTACAAATGGATCTTTACGTCCCCACTGATAGAAGAATCCGTATGACCTTACATCGTAGATGTCGTTTGTAAGAGCTCCAAGGTTCCTGTCCATGAACAATGATCCGCTAGGATAAACTACTCCGGAAGCATCCGCATCCATGTCCACAACCCAGATGTGCCAGCTCCAGAGGATCTTGCCTGCCGAGTTCTTTACTCCGATGAGTGCGTTACCTGCGACGGCATCTTCAGGAATCGTGAACTTGGCTTTAGTGCCGTCCAACTCTACAGATTCGATGACATCACCTACAGAAACTGCATCAGTTGTGTTCAATGTCTCCCAAAGAACTTCTACAGATGCTACATTGCCTACAGAAGTGCTGCTGTTACCCTGGACAAGGTCGAATGTGTATGTTCCCTGAACAGGATATACCATATAGCTGTTGGCTGTGCCTCCGATCGAAAGGTTGACTATACCGTCTGCGTCCGGAGTGATGAACGAGAGGGCGGCACCATAGCTTGTGCCTTCCGAAGTTGTAATGAAGGCTTTCACATAGTACTTTGTGAGCTCATTCAGACCGGTAAGATGTGCAGACATGTCACCAGTTTCATTGCCTGTGCTTATCACAGTTCCGTCGTCGACAGTTACAGACGATGTTTCTCCGTAAACGAAACCGGTCACGATAACTTCGATATCTCCATAAACGGATGCACGTCCTGTCACGTCGGCTGAGTTGGCTGTCACATTTGTGACCTCGGTAGTTGCAACGATTACAGAGTTGGTCTTCTCATCCTTCATGCAGCGTACAGGGTAGGCCTGAGCGCGACTCTGCCATCCGCTAAGATAAAATCCGCATTCATACTCGGAATTATAGTAGTATCTTATCGAGTTTCCGTTATTTGAACCAGCCTTCCATAGACGTCCTTCATTGCTCTGGTATCCCGGATCTCCCCAATATGAAATATATTTATAAGCAGGATACCATGCGGTGTTTACTCCGTCATAATAGAAGTACCAGCCATTGTCATAGTCACTTGCACACATAATTTCTTCAAGGCGACTCGCATCTGTACCGTCATTTGTAAATCCGGTCCAGACTTCACCTATGGCAACCCTGTATCCTACCGGACATGGGTCGTAGATGGTCTTGCTACCTGCCTGCCAGAATGATTCGGCAAGGTTCTGATTGTCCCAGTATTCATAACCATAAGGGAAGGTAGAAGGCATCTTTATCGATTCTTCCACCGAGAACTGGGTGTTGTATCTTTCGTACCAGTATTCGGAGTTCTTGTTTACATAGAAAGGATCCTTTCGGCCGAGCTGGTATACGAGTCCGACTGATTCGAGCCATTCTTCGTCACTGCTTCCTCTATCGGCGCGGATGGCACCGAGGTTTCTGTCAAGTACGGTGTAGTTGCCAGTGCTGTTCTCATAAATGTGCTCCTGAGGCTCGTCGGTAGACCAGATATGCCAGCTCCAGAGGATTTCGTCATTCTCATCCTTTGCCACAATAAGAGCATTACCCTCTGCTCCAGATGCTGTGAAGCTGATTTCTCCGCCTTCGTATGATACGCCGGAAATGATTCCCTCGGTGTCCTCCCAGAGAAGTTCGGCAGATTCCGGTGCGATTGTCGTGTTGTCAGTGTGAGTGATGTTAGACACAAGTCCGAATTCACCATTGCCGATGACGCTTGCATCGAAATGATAGAAGCCTTCGCTTGAAATGATGTAGCTGTTGGCAGTACCCTTTTCGCTGAGGTCGAATCCGAAGAAGTTCTCCTCGAATGCGAATGCAGCAGCATTAGTGAGGTTGGCGCGGGTGATTGTGAGTTCCTTTTCGCTTTCCTTCATCATTCTCTTGCCGTCTGTAGTGGTGATGACAAGCGTGAATCCGTGATAGGTTGCAGGAGGAAGCGCTATATGGAATGAAGTAGAAGCATCTTCAGAAAGCTGTACTCCATCACCGCAGTTGAGGGTGACGTTTGTATTTCCGTTTCCAGTAACCTGTATTTCAGGCTCTTCCTCATAATTCATATTTACGGTAAACTCGCCGCTTACCTTCGCCTTGTTGCCTGTCTCGTCATATCCTGTGAACTGGATCGACTTGATCTTCTCTGTACCGGTGAGGTTTACGATGAAGCCGCCGCATACGTTCATGAAATAGAGTTCGCTGCCTGACTCCACCTTCGCTACCATCGGCATTGCCTTAGGTCCGAAAGACTCCACCGCGTATTTCTGTGAAGTCGGGAGCTTGAATCTTAGGATGGAATCCGCTACGGACGCTGTGCTCTGATATGGGAACAATGCGTAGTATGAATCAGCGAGTACGGCTGTTCCGGAGAACGAAGCCATGGACGCCTTCTCGGCAGTGTTGTTGTGGAAATATTCCACTGTGCCGTCACCTCCGACCGCAATCACAGCGATCTCGTCTTCAGGAAGCCAGAGAAGATTTCTCACGGCATCTCCTGCGACTCCGTCAACGGCGGTCTTAGTCTGAGCTCCGTCCGCCATTACTGCAGAGAAGGTCATTTCCACCTTCTTCGTCGGCTCTATGAAGCTTTCCTCGATCCTCGTACATGAGAATGAGAAAGCCAATGCCGACAGGGCAAGAATATATATAATCGATTTCTTCATAATCAGTCAGTCTTTAGGTTACCATTCGAAATCATCACCTGTAAATCCTTCTCCGCTACCTGGTGAAGATGTATTTACTTTCATCACCTCTCCGTACATTGTCTCACCGTCTCCGATTGCGTAAGCCCTCACATAATATGTTGAGTTCGGCTGAAGATCGGTGATCAGGCAAGAGTAACTTCCCTTCGATGTGTCAGGTGCTGTAACCTTTCCATCGTTGTAAGATGTGGTAGGATTTGTGTCGCTTGTGCTCCATACGAATCCCTTCTCTGTTATCTCTACCTCCATGTTGAGGATGAGGATACCCTTGGCATTGATGCTTGTCTCGCCGCTTACAGGGGCAAGAGTCTGGACGATGAATCTGTCGCTCATTTTCATGCAGCGTACAGGGAGACCATCTGCCGCGCATGACTCACTATAATAACCACCATCTCCCAAGAATTGGAATACCTGCTTGTTGACTGTCCAATCTGATGGTCCGGACGTTCTTACCCAACCCTGTGAGTCCTGCCATGAATTATTTCCGGATGGATCAAGGTACGGCGTGTTAGGGAACCATGCCTGATCAGTTCCGCCCACATAGCCGTTATAGTAGAAATGCCTGCCATAATCCCATTCCCATCCGTTTATTCCCATGTAGTCATATGCCTCTTTTCTGGCTACCATGTAGCCTGGAGGACATGGGTCCCAGATTGTCTTGTTGTCAGGATTCCAGAGATTGTCCATTGGAGAGCTTGTCCAATAGTCTCCAGAGTTGCCTGAGAATGTAGTAGGGTATTTTACAGCATCGTCTACAGTTGGCTGATACATGAATCTGTTGAATGCACCTTCATAAACGAACGGATCCTTACGTCCCCATTGGTAGAGTGTTCCGGTAGCCTCTCTCCACTGGTCTCCGCTGCCTCTGTCAGCACGTGTGGCTCCAAGGTTGCGGTCCATAAGATAGAATGATCCATATGCGTTCTTGTACTCATGGATTGCCGGCTGATCTGTAGCCCAGATATGCCAGCTCCAGAGGATTTCGCCTGCGTCATCCTTAACTGCGATCAAAGCGTTTCCTTCCTGACCGGTGGTCTCGAATTCGACTTCACCGCCAACAAGCTCGATGCTCTCGATGATCGCGCCTCTCACTTCAGGTACGTAGGTGTGTTCGGTTTCCCAGAGTACTTCAACAGAAGCAGGATGGATCTGCTCAGAGCTGAATCCCTTCACAGTTGCATTGAATCTGTACTTGCCTTCTTTGGTGACGATGTAGCTGTTGGCAGTGCCGAATGTGCAGAGGTCCTCGTATGCAAGCGAGAACTGTACAGGAGAAGTCCTTGTCTCTCCGAGTGAGTTCACTGCATAAGGATAGAAGTAGTAGAAGTCTTCGTCATAGATGCTTTGCTCGCTCGTGAATGTCTCATTTTCTCCTATTTCGTCGCCGACCTTGATCTTCTCGAGGTTGTCCTTGTCCTTTCCGAAATAGAATCCGTGCTCGATGATATCGGTCTTACCCTTGTTTACGACAGATCCCTTGAGAGTGACCTTCTCGTCACCCTTCTCGAAACTTCCTGCGCTTACTGTAGGGAGATGAGGGTTGCGTCCGCCGCTCTTGAATACGATCTCGGTTTCCGGCATGAGCTTCTTGAGGTCGTCGACCTGGAACTGGTGGAGCGGGAGACCGCTGAGGTCGAGATGCTTGATGTTCGTATATGTCTCGAGTCCTTCGAGGATGCCGATGTCGTTTGTCTCTTTTGAAGGCTGATTGCTGTCACCGAGATAAAGTTTCTCAAGTTCAGGGAGTTTGTTAAGGAAACTGAACGATGTCAGAGCGTTACGGGACACGTCGAGGCTCTTCAATGTGCCTGCACACTCAAGTTCAGGGATGGTAGTAAGCTTGTTACCCTTGAGGTAGAGAGTGTGCATGCCTGTGACATGGGTGATGTGATCGATATTTGTTATATCGGTGTTTCCTATATATATGCCTTCGCTTACATGCACGAGGCCGCTCAGTCTGCTGAGGTTGGTGAACTCCATGCTGCTGAAGTCAGACATGCGGCTGAAATAGAATTCTTCTGTTTCATTCTTGAAGTAGATTCCCTCAGAGTCATAGACTGACATGTAACCTACATACAGGGATCCGTAGATGTGTGAATAGCTGTTGTTGTAGAAATCCTCGAAATCGCTTTCCCACATCAGCTTGATGTCTTCGTATGAGATACGTGTACCGAAGCTGCTTGCATTACTGTAGCCTTCTCCGTAGCTGTTTTTAGCAGTCGCTCTAACATGATATACCTTTCCGACAAGAGTCTCGGCCTGATACTCAAGAGTGATCGTACCATCAGCAGAGATGCTTCCGGCCTGGAAATACATGTCGTTGATGTTACGGCTTGTTCCGATGTAGAAACCGTAGTCGGTAAGATTGTTTCCGCCGTTTCTTTCGACCTTGGCTGTAAGTCTTACAGTATTCTCGTCGAGCTCCTCGATCTCTATATTATTAATAATAGGTATAGGAGCATCATTTTCGCGGATGTTTTCTGCTATCACTTCCTTGGTCCACTTCTCCTTGAATATATCAAGCTGTGGTTTTGACAAAGGAAGTCCTGTGAGGACGACCTTGTTCAGGCTGCTCATTCCTAAGATAGGAGAAAGGTCATGGATGTCGTTTTCTGCAATGTTGAGGTATGAAATGAACCTGCAGTCCTGAAGATTGCTTATGTCCTTTATATTGTTACCCTCGACAGAAAGTTCATAAAGTTCGAGACCCTCCATTTCTTCTGCAGACGGAATTTCTCTGATCTTGTTGTACGGGAGATAGAGTCTTAGGATTTCGTTGTTCTTGATGAGGTCCATAGGGAATTTCGAGATCTCTGTATTCACAACGGACAATCTTCTGTCTTCTACGAGGTGGATCTGTTCTGTGAGAAGATCCATATCGGAGTCATCTATGTCAGTATGCGATGCAACCAATGTTCTGTCACCGCATTCTGCATTGACATCTGCAGCCTTGGTCTGGGCTTTTACCGATGTCACGTTGCCTACGATGAGTTCACCTCTTACCTTTGTATAGGTGTTGTCTTTGATTTCAGACTTGCTTTTAAGCTTGAGGTCTCCCTCGAATGTGAGTTCGCCGGATGCGTCCTGCTTCACATCGATTGTCTTTGTGATAAGCTGGTTCGGCGTAGAGATGATGAGCTTTGCAGTACGCTCGGTCTCAAGTTCGTTGTTCTGGAAAATGAGGACGATCTGTCCGTCATGAGCCGTAGCGGTGAGCCAGTTGCCGAAATTGGACTCTACCTTCACCTTAAGGTCTCGGTTGGAGTCGTAGGTGAGAGCCTCGGTGGAACCGACCTTTGAAAGAGTGACCGGCGTGAGGTCAATCTCAAGATAAGGGAAACTTCCGTAGATTCCCTCTTCTTTCACTGAGCAGCCTGCCAACATAGCAGTGAACAGGCATGCGATAAGAATGTAGATGTTCTTTTTCATGTTCGTTACTATGTTAGAATGCTGACTTTCTGGTTGATATTATGTTGAATCCCAATCCGGCTGTGATCAGTCCCTGAGGGAAGCCTGTTCCCTGGATGACATAAGCTTTGCTTAGTCCGTAGTGGTAACGGAAGTTCATGAACACGACTCTTCCGAAATTAAACCGGAGTCCGCCGAGTGCACCGAAATTGTATTTCAATGCTCCTGTGTCAGGGGTGATGAGGACGTTTTCGCTTCCTAGCTCTTCAAATGAAGAGTTGAACAGGATGTTCTGATACACTCCCGCCTCGAAAGTGAACCAGCTCTTAGGTGTGAGCTGAAGCACGACCGGTATCTGTATATACTGCTGCTTTGTCTTCATCGCTACTCCTGACATCTCGTATGCACTTCCTGTCATGAGGAAGTTGGCACCGGTCTGAAGTCCGATTATATTCTTGAATCCCACTGTCGCAAACGCACCGCCGTAGCCGCTGAATGTCAGTGGTGAAGATGGCGCGGGCTCTGTCATCATTTGAGTAGCAATGCCACCTCCGGTAATTCCGAAAGTGGCTTTGATCTGCTGAGCTGAGGCCGAAGCACAGAACAGCATCAGGATTGCTAGCACTGATAGCGCTTTTTTATTCATAATATCTTTTCTCTTTCCTTATTGTTTATCAGTTCGTTGCAGTCTTCCCAACTGCCGGTATGGTATGTCTTTGTCTTAGAATGTCCAGTTTCTCCAGTCTGTGTCGATGTCAGGACCGTTGAGAAGCTCTGGTGTCTGCTCCATGTTGTTCACGAGGATGGACTTTGTGTGCACTGTCTCTGAGACTTCGTTGAAGAGGTCGCCGATTGTCACGCCTGTACCTGCTTCCTTGAGAGTCTTGAGAAGGTAGTATGTGAAGAGACCGTGGCTCTTTTCCTGGTAAGGCATAGAACGCTGGGTCGATGAAGTCGCTGTCATCACGATGAGGTTACCCTTTACAGGAACTTCCTTAGGCCTGATGATGATACCTCGGCCGACACCGCTGTAACATGCGTCCATGAATACCATTGTTCTTTTTGCGTTACATCCGCTGAGGGTTGTGTAGAAGTCCTCGAGCTTGATGCCGGCTGTAGGGGATGTGATGCTCACGTCGACAGGGATGAGGTAGCTGTCCTTGCTTTCGCCGTCCACCTGGCCGTGTCCTGCATAGTAGACGATGAGTTCGAGGTCACCTGTGCTGGTCTTTGCAAGCTTGGTTATCTTGTCGATGTTTGTCTTCATCTGTGCGAGGGTAGCGTTCTTTGCAAGGATGATGTTCTCCTTCTTTACGCCCATCATTGCCTCAGCGAACTTTGCGAATGTCTCTGCGTCACGCTCTGCGAACTCAACGTCAGGCTGGTATGTAGCATCCTGCTTGTATGTGTTGTAGTCCTCGTTACCGAAGATGAGGGCGAAACGGTTGCTCTTCTGCTCTGACATCTGCTCGAGACCGATCACGAGTTCAGACTCTTTTCTTCTTGCCGGTCTCTGAGGCTCGGCTGCGTAGTTCTGCATTGCAGTGACACCTGTCATCACATTTGTGAGCATGTTGCGGCGTCCGGTCTGGAAAGTGATGTATTTCACATCCTTTCTTCTGTGAGTGAACTCGTCGATGTCTGCTACGATGGAGAATTCGCGGTCGAAGTTCTCGTAGTCATTGTCAGCCACTATGAATGTAGTTGTGATTTCCTCGAACTCGTTAGGAGCGATGCTAGGAATTGTAATCACCTTGTCCTTGTAGTCGACTCCGTCAGGCCATGCGAGATTTACTGTCACATCCTTGGCCATGTCTGTACCATCGTTTCTCACGGTAAGCTTGAGTGTCGCCTCCTGTCCAGGTGTAAGAGGAGAGTGGTCGAGGTTGTATACCCAGTAAGTTTCGAGCACAGGCTTGCTGGCGTTGATACCTGCCGCTGAGAAATCAAATGGGAATGAAGGCTGTACGAAGAGGTTGTCTCCTTCTCCTCTGAGAAGCACATTGATCTTTTCTGTTACGAGATCAGTGTTTGATTTTCCTACGAATGAGAGTGTCTTTGTTTCACCAGGCTTGATTGTTCCTGCGTCGATGGCTCTCTGCTCATAGCTGAACCAGCCTGACTGGGTCTCGTCGCCTGCGATTGTAACGGATGCCTTG
This sequence comes from Candidatus Cryptobacteroides sp., assembly GCA_045125535.1. GTDB lineage: Bacteria > Bacteroidota > Bacteroidia > Bacteroidales > UBA932 > Cryptobacteroides. The sequence goes on along the minus strand of JBGVNK010000038.1, from coordinate 110,739 downwards.
TTGAGGACCTCGTTACCGGTATTCTTGATCTTGAATGAGATCTGGAAATCCTCATCTACTTCCACGATTCCGTTTCCGCTGTTGTCCACGAGGCGGATGTCGGAAATCTCCACGTTAGGGTTGATCTTGTTGTCGGTTGCATTTCGGATCACACCCTGACGCTGTCCCATCGCAACATATGCGAGGTCGTTATGGAAGTCGGAAGCATAAGTGAAGAGAGTGTCGATCACAAGACGGCCTTCGGTGTTGATGTAACCGTACTTGTTGTTCTTCTTTACCCATGCCTTTCCTTCAGAGAAGTCTCCTGCATCGTCGAATGCATTAGCCCTGATGATGGTCTCACCCTTTTCGTTGATATAGCTTATTACGCCTTTCTTGTCCTTCACTTTGGCGATGCCGTCGTGGAAGTCGCCGATCTCGGCATATTCCTTAACCCTGTGAAGAGTCTTGTCCATGAAGATGTTTGACTCTCCGTTGTTTCTCTTGATATATCCTGTTCCGTTGTCGAGGAGCACGGCGGTGTTGTCCGCTGTGAATTCAGTGCCCTTCTTGTCACCCTTCTTGTTGATCTGCCAGCTCTTGTCACCTTTAGCTACAAGTGCATGACCTCCGTGGAAGTCGGAAGCGAAGTCATACTCGGCGTTGATTCTGAACACGCCCTTGGTGTCGACATATCCCCATTTGTTTGTCTTGTTACTCTTGATACGTGCATATCCCTCGCTGTATGGGTAGAATGTGTATTCCTTAGGCAGCATCTTCTTCTTGCCGTCGAGGTAGAGGTAGTAACAGTCTACACCGATCTTCGCAAGAGCGATTTCGCTTTCAATGTCGGAAATGCTGTCATATGTGCACTGATGGATGAATTTGCCGTTTTTGTCCATGATTCCCCATCTTCCGTCCTGCTTCACGATGCTGTAACCGCCGTTGAAGTCTTTCACTTCATCGTACTGAGGCTGGATCACTACTACGCCGGCAGTGTTGATGAATCCCCACTTTCCGTTCTCATAATAAGCGGAGAGTCCTTCGTGGTAGTCACGTACGGTCTGCTGTGTAACATTTCTCAACCATTTGAAATTCTGAGGCTTGGCAGTCTGAGCTGTACCAGAGGCCGCGAAAATGAAGAGCGCGATTGCGCCAAGGATGAAACGTTTCATGATATTCAGGGTTAAAGTATTATCCGGTTAAGTTTGAAAATAGCATCGCAAAGATAGCATTTTTTTATAAAAAATGGGAGTGTTTAAGCGCTTTTTATGCTGATTTTCAGATATTTAGCATTTGTTGTGATAAAATTATGATTCTATTTTAAAAACTGCTGTCTGAGGATTTCTGATTTTCCCTTTTTTTACTATTTTTGCGGATTCATTGTAAAAACTGACCTGATATGAGCAACCAAAGGTACATGCAGCGTGGTGTGTCGGCGTCGAAAGAAGATGTCCATAACGCCATCAAGAACATCGATAAAGGTGTGTTTCCCAAAGCTTTCTGTAAAATTATCCCTGACATTTTAGGTGGTGACCCTGACTACTGCAACATCATGCATGCAGACGGTGCGGGAACAAAATCTTCACTCGCATATCTCTACTGGAAAGAGACCGGTGACCTTTCGGTCTGGAAGGGTATTGCACAGGATGCTCTCATCATGAACATCGATGACCTTCTCTGCGTCGGTGCTGTGGATAATATCCTTGTCTCTTCGACTATCGGACGTAACAAGCTGCTCGTTCCTGGCGAGGTCATCAGCGCCATTATCAATGGTACTGACGAGCTTCTCGCTGAGCTTCGTGAAATGGGTGTCGGAGTCTATGCGACAGGTGGTGAAACAGCGGATGTGGGTGACCTCGTACGTACCATAATCGTCGATTCTACAGTGACTTGCAGAATGAAGCGCAGTGATGTGATCGACAATGCCAACATCCGTCCGGGCGACGTGATCGTAGGTCTAGCATCTTATGGTCAGGCTACTTACGAAAAGGAATACAACGGCGGTATGGGCAGCAACGGACTTACCAGCGCACGTCACGATGTATTCTCGAAATATCTTGCAGAAAAGTATCCTGAAAGTTACGATAAGGCAGTGCCTGAGGACCTCGTATACAGCGGCGGTCTCAAGCTCACCGATCCTGTCGAGGGATCTCCTCTCGATGCAGGAAAACTCGTGCTTTCACCAACCCGTACCTACGCTCCTGTCGTGAAGAAACTCCTTGACGCTCTGCGCCCTGAGATTCACGGAATGGTTCACTGCTCAGGTGGTGCACAGACCAAGATCCTTCATTTCGTCGGCGACAACATCCGCGTCATCAAGGATAATCTCTTCCCTGTTCCGCCTCTCTTCAAGACCATTCACGAGCAGAGCGGCACTGACTGGGCCGAGATGTACAAAGTGTTCAATATGGGTCATCGTCTTGAGGTCTATCTTTCTCCTGAACATGCTGAGGAAGTCATCGCAATCTCCAAGAGCTTCGGAATCGACGCTCAGATCGTCGGCCGCGTAGAGGAGTGTGACCACAAGGAACTCATCATCCGTTCGGAATTCGGAGAATTTATTTATTAAAAAATTATACAATGAAAGCATTATTCAGTGTGTCTGATAAGACAGGCGTAGTAGAATTCGCCAGTCAGTTAGTGGACCTCGGTTGGGAGATCATCGCGACCGGCGGAACAATGAAGCTTCTGCAGGATGCAGGACTTAAGGTTATCAACATCAGTGAGATAACAGGTTTTCCTGAAATTTGTGACGGCCGCGTGAAGACCCTTCATCCGAAGGTGCATGGCGGACTTCTCGGACGTCGTGATCTTGACAGCCACATCGCTCAGCTCAAGGAGAACGGCATCGAGTTCATCGACATGGTGTGCGTGAATCTCTATCCTTTCAAGCAGACCATCGCGAAGCCTGACGTTACAATGGAGGATGCCATCGAGAACATCGATATCGGAGGTCCTTCAATGCTTCGCAGTGCAGCCAAGAACTGGAGCGCAGTTACAGTTGTCTGCAACCCTGAGAACTATGCCAAGATCATCACTGAGATCCGCGAGAATGGCAACACAACAAAGGAGACTCGTCTCCAGCTTTCAGCTGAGGCTTACACCCACACAGCAGAGTATGACATGATGATCGCTACTTACATGCGTAAGGCAGCAGGTCTCAACGAAAAACTTTTCCTTGAGTACGACCTTAAGCAGACTCTTCGTTACGGTGAGAATCCACACCAGAACGCTAAGTTCTATGCTACTCTCGACAAGGTTCCTTTCTCTCTCGCAACAGCCGAGCAGCTCAACGGTAAGGAACTCTCTTATAATAACATCCAGGACGCAAACGCAGCCCTCAACATCGCCCGCGAGTTCGATGCACCTTTCTGCGTAGGTCTCAAGCATATGAACCCTTGCGGTGCAGCCATCGGAACAGACGTGGTTGATGCATGGAAGAAGGCATATGAGGCTGACAAGGTGAGCATCTTCGGTGGTATCGTTGCAGTGAACCGTGAGGTGAACAAGGAGGTTGCAGAGCTCATGAAGCCTATCTTCCTCGAGATCATCATGGCGCCAAGCTTTACCGACGAGGCTCTAGAGGTTCTCTGCACTAAGAAGAACCTCCGTCTCCTCAAGGTGGACATGAGCAAGGAAGAGGGCGGACACAACATGTACGTCAGCATGAACGGCGGTATCCTCGTTCAGGAGCAGGATATTGATACCAAGACAGTTGTAGCCGATATGTGTGTGACTGAGGCTAAGCCTTGCGATGCTCAGCTCACTGACCTCGACTTCGCATGGAGAATCGTGAAGCATGTCAAGTCAAACGCTATCGTTGTAGTCAAGGACGGAGCTACCCTCGGAGTTGGAGCAGGCCAGATGAACCGTGTTGGTTCTGCAAAGATCGCTCTTGAGCAGGCATCTGCTGCCCTTGCTGAGGTTGGTAAAGACATCAAGAACGAAGGCCTTGTTCTCGGTTCTGACGGATTCTTCCCATTCGACGACACAGTTACTCTTGCAGCAGAATACGGCATCAAGGCTATCGTTCAGCCTGGTGGAAGCGTGCGTGACGAGGATTCTGTGAAGAAGGCGGATGAGCATGGCATTACTATGCTGTGCACCGGCATGCGTCACTTCAAGCACTAAAACCCAATAAATGCGCATCTTCTGCGTTGCATGAAATTTTTAAATCCTCACAACCTTTTAGGTTGCTCCGGTATAAAAAATTTCCTGCGCCTTGAATCTATCGCATTTATTGAATTTTAGAATATTAGGTATATGGAAACGATTTTGTCTTTGCATGGGATTTCTCAGGATGAGAAGGTCGTGGGAAAGACTGTAGATATAACAAGTTTGATCATGAAGAAAGTATTGGTTATCGGCGGCGGCGGTCGCGAACATGCCATTGTGGATGCGCTCAGCCGCAGCCCTCAGGTAGGTAAGATATATTGCGCCCCAGGCAATGCAGGCATTTCTGCACAGGCTGAGTGTGTAGCAATCAAAGATACTGATGTCGAGGGACTTAAGGCCTTTGCTCTTGAGAACGGTATCGACCTTGCTGTTGTGGGTCCTGAGGTGTCTCTTGCAGCTGGTGTTGTAGATGCTTTCAAGGAGGCTGGTCTTAGAATCTTCGGCCCGAACAAGGCTGCTGCAACCATCGAGGCGAGCAAGGATTTCGCAAAGCAACTCATGGCAAAATACAATATCCCTACTGCAGCTTTCGAGACATTCGAGGACTATGATGCAGCTCTTGAGTATGTAAAGAAGGGCTCGTTCCCCGTAGTTCTCAAGTATGACGGTCTTGCAGCAGGCAAGGGTGTGGTCATTCCTGAGACTCTCGAGGAGGCAGACGCTACTCTCAAGGATATGCTTCTCGACGATAAGTTCGGAAAGGGTAAGGTGGTTGTTGAGGAGTTCCTCACTGGTCCTGAATTCTCTTTCATGTGCTTCGTTGATGGTCTGAATGTGTATCCTATGACACTTTCACAGGACCATAAGCGTGCTTATGAAGGTGACAAGGGTCCTAACACAGGCGGTATGGGAGCCTATTCTCCTGTTCCTCTCATCACAGACGAAGACCTCGAGTTCTCTCTCGAGCATGTGATGAAGCCTACCGCAGCAGCAATGGTTGCGGAGGGATGTCCGTTCACAGGAGTCCTCTACGGAGGTCTCATGAAGACTCCGCAGGGACCTAAGGTGATCGAGTTCAACTGCCGTTTCGGTGACCCTGAGACTGAGGTGGTTCTCCCACGTCTTGCAACTGATATCTACGACATCTTCTCAGCAGTGGCAGATCATTCGGAAATGCCTCGGATCGAGTGGAAGAAGGAGGTTACCATGGGCTTCGTGATGGCTTCGAAAGGCTATCCTGGAGACTATGAGAAGGGATATGAGATCAAGGGTCTCGATGCCCTTCCCGAGGATATCCGCGTATTCCATATGGGAACCGCTCTCAAGGACGGAAAGTATTATACGTCAGGCGGTCGCGTACTCATGGTGGTAGGTTTCGGAGCTGACCTTCAGGAGGCTCATGACAAGGCTCTTGCTGCTGTAGAGTCTATCGAGTGCGAAAATCTTTTCTATCGTCGCGACATCGGTTGGAGAGTCCTTTAATGCCAGGGGCGCTGCCCCTTAATACCCCGCGCCCTATATGCCTTTCCGACTTTCTTGCGAAAGTCCCGGCCCGGGCGGGCGTCTGCAGACGCCTTATTAATAAGTAAATTTGTAAGTTATGGCTATTGTGATATCAGGAAAGGATCTTTCGGTGCAGCTGAAGGATGAGATGAAGGCTCAGGTGGCCGGGTTTCCGGAGAAATACGGTCGCGTCCCTCATCTTGTGGTTATTCTCGTGGGCGAGGATCCGGGCAGCGTGTCATATGTGACAGGCAAGGCAAAGGCATCTGAATATGTCGGCATCAAGAATACCACCATCCGCAAACCGGATACCATTTCAGAGGCTGAACTTCTCGGCATGATCGAGGAACTCAATGCTGACGACAGCGTGGATGGAATCCTTGTGCAGCTTCCTCTTCCTAAGCACATCAGTGAAGATAAGGTGATTGCAACCATTGCAAAGGAAAAGGATGTCGACGGCTTTCATCCTCTCAATGTTGCTGCTCTCTGGCAGAAGCAGGACTGCATACTTCCATGTACTCCTAAGGGCATAATCAAGATGCTGAAGGTGGCAGGTGTGGATATCAAGGGAAAACGTGCCGTAGTGATCGGACGAAGCAATATCGTAGGACTTCCAGTGGCAAAGCTTCTTCTTGATGAGAACGCTACGGTGACTATAGCTCACAGCCGCACTGTCGATCTTCCGGAGGTTACCCGCAATGCTGAAATCCTTGTAGTCGCCATCGGCCGTCCTAAGTTCGTGACAGCTGATATGGTGAGCGAAGGTGCTGTGGTGATCGACGTGGGAGTCAACCGTGATCCTGAGACAGGAAAGCTCTGCGGTGATGTCGACTATGCTGCAATCGAGCCGAAGGCTTCTGTCATCACTCCTGTACCTGGTGGTGTCGGTCCTATGACCATTACTTGCCTGATGGAGAATACTATAGAGTGTTTCCTCCGTAAATATTCGAAATAGACCTAGTACGTTTATATAGAGAAAGCGTGTCAGATCTCGTGAGACTGACACGCTTTTTCTGCTTATTTGCCTTAGGTCTTTGATAAAATCCTCTGCCAGATTGCCGGCATTTGGTCCGAGGATTGTTCTTTGTCGTAAATTATTTTGAATAATTATAATTTATGGCAAATATGAACAGACTTATCCATATTTTCGCCGCAGCGGCATTGGTCATTGCCGGCGGCCTGTCTGCCCGGGCACAGGGCGGATATACGGTAAGCGGAACAGTGATGGACAATCTCGGTCCTGTCATTGGTGCCACAATAGTCGAGCAGGGCACTTCCAACGGCACTACAACTGGTCCTTACGGCGGTTTCTCATTGACTGTCAGCGGTCCTTCGGCTCCAGTTGTGATCAGTTGCATCGGATATGAGTCTCAGATATTCGAGGCTGCGGCTGTTCCGTCCACAATCACCATGAAAGAGGATTCGGAATATCTCGACGAGGCTGTGGTGATCGGCTACGGCACCGTGAAGAAGGATGATATGACGGGCTCCATTGCTGCAGTGAAGGCAGACGACATAAACAGGGGAGCGGTGACCAGTACGCAGGACATGCTCAAGGGAAGGATTGCCGGAGTTCTCGTGACTCCGGGTGACGGCGGTCCTGGCTCGGGATCCCGCATCAGGATCAGAGGCGCGGCATCGTTGAATGCGTCCAACGATCCTCTCATCATCATTGACGGAGTGCCGATCGCAAATGGAGCCGGTGGCGGAATGTCCAATCCTCTCGATCTTCTCAATCCTAATGACATCGAATCATTTTCGGTTCTGAAGGATGCATCTGCTGCTGCAATCTATGGTTCGCGAGCATCCAACGGTGTCATCATCATCACGACAAAGAAGGGAAGCGGAAGCCGTCCGCAGGTGACCTACAGCGGAAGCGGCAGCGTGATGCGCAATTCGAAGCTGGTGCCTGTGATGTCTGCTGCAGAACTTAATGAATTCTACTCGACGACATACCCGGCAGGAACCGAGACCGGCAACAGGATCATCTCTCTGACCGGCAACCAGCACACTGACTGGCAGTCACTTATCTTCCGTACAGCCTTTGCTACCGAGCATAATGTCAGCATGTACGGAACCTATGACGGCATGATGCCATACAGAGCTTCGCTCGGCTATCTGGGTCAGCAGGGAACACTTCAGGAGTCAAGTTACGACAGGCTCACTGCGGATGTCACGCTGAATCCTTCCTTCCTGGACAGGCATCTCACTCTTGACCTGAATGCGAAAGGGGTATATTCATATTCGGACTACGCTGACAGCGGAGCCATAGGAAAGGCGGCGTTCTTCAATCCGACAGTCGCGCCATACTGGTACAGCAGTGACGGATCGGTAGACTACAGCACCACCAACGGATTCTGGAATTACGGAAACGGCAGAGGAGACGAATTTTCTCCGAATACCCTTGTGGGTCCGAGCCCTATGTCCATGATCTTCGACAGCAAGAGCACTGCTGCATCATACAGGCTTATCGGACGTGCTGCCGTAAACTATAAGGTGCATGGGTTCGAAGCACTCAGTTTCAATGTCAGTGGAGGCATCGATGTGACCGAAAGCGACACTTACAATGGTGTGAATCCCGGTTCGTTCCAGGCCTGGTCCGACACAGAGAATCTGGGCATAGGCCAGTACAGCAAAGGCAACAACATCAGCCGTAGCCTTCTCTTCGAGTCCTACGCCAATTTCAACGAGACGTGGGGAAAGAACAGTCTCGATGTGCTCGCGGGATATTCATGGCAGAACAATTTCGCAAGCACACGGAGCGTTTCATATTTCAATGTCACTGACGAAGTGAAACTAAAAGGTGGTCTGACAGAGGACGAGATGTACCCTCGCATCACAAGTGAAAATTTTCTCGTATCTTTCTATGGCAGAATCAATTACTCGTTTGATTCGAGGTATGTGTTTACATTCTCGATACGTGGGGACGGTTCTTCGAAATTCGCTCCTGATCAGCGTTGGGGAGTATTCCCGTCGGGTGCTTTCGCATGGAACATAGCTCAGGAAGATTTCATGAAGGAAGTACCTCAGGTGTCAACAATGAAACTCAGACTTTCAGCCGGAGTGACAGGTCAGCAGGACGGAATCGGAGACTATGTGCGCTTTGCGCGATATACTTCTTCAAGCGATCCGTACCACGTTGTAAACATGGGCAACGGGGCCTGGATATATCCGCTTTGGCCGCTGTCATATGACCCGACCATAAAATGGGAGACTACGGTGACCTACAATGCCGGACTCGACTTCGGCTTCTTCAAGGACAGGCTTTCAGGAAGTGTGGACGTTTACCTTCGTGACACACACGACCTGCTCAACGAGGTGCAGATCCCTATGGGTTCGAACTTCGGCAACAAACTCATGACCAACATAGGTTCGATCCGCAACAAGGGACTTGAGTTCGCCTTGAACGGAATCCCTGTGCAGACGAACGACTGGAGCGTGCAGCTTGGCTTCAACGGCACATTCCAGGACACGAAGTTCACAAAACTCAACACCACTGAGGACAAGAACTACTACATCGAGGTAGGCACGATATCAAAGGGAACGGGTGGCTACCTGAGCCGTCAGATGGTGGGATACGCGCCATATACGTACTACACCTATAAGCAGAAGTATGATGCTGACGGCAGACCTCTCCAGAATCAGTTCGTGGATCTGGACGGTGACGGAGCCATTACTTCTGCAGACCGATACATGACGGGAAAGAACCCTCAGCCTAAGTTCTATTACGGAATGAACGTCAAGGTGTCATACCGCAACTGGGACTTCGGAATGAACGGCCACGGAGCTGCAGGAACATGGATTTTCAACGATTTCGCTTCCGCGAATTCGACCTCAAGCCTCGACCTGAATGCGGGCAGCCTGCCTAATCAGGCTAAACTGGTCAAGACTACAGGTTTCACCACACCTAACAGCGGAGAGCAGTGGTATTCGGACTATTTCCTCGAGAATGCCTCGTTCTTCAGACTTGACGACATAAATGCCGGATACACATTCAGAAGAATAGGAAAATGGGAGACAGACATAAGGCTGGGTCTTGCGATGCAGAATGTTTTCATCATCACAGGCTACACCGGAATGGATCCTGAGGTGACATCAGAAACAGGTATAGACAACACCATCTGGCCTCGTCCGCGCACATATTCGATCAGATTAAACGTTAATTTCTAAGGATATGAAAAAGAAGATATATATTATATTTCTGGCGGCGGCCATGATGACCGCCTGCGTCAGAGACCTCGATACCCTGCCTCCGCAGAACGCCCTGCCGGTTGCTGAAAATGTCTACGGCAAGACCGAGGATACCTACCTTGAGGGACTTTCCTTCCTCTATTTCCAGTTCGTCACCAACGATCTGACCGACCTGCAGCAGATGGACGGAGGTGCTTCAGAACTCATACGTGCTTTCTGGTCGGTGCAGGAGACTACCGCAGATGCGGCGAAGTGTGCATGGGAGAATGATGCATGGGTGAGGGCGCTCAATACCAATACATGGAATTACGAGCAGAACGATGCTGTGTATGCAGTCTATGTACGTACGCTTCAAGGAATTGCATATGTCAACGAGTTTCTTCGTCAGACGACTGAGGATAAACTGGATGCCCGTGGTGTGCCTGAGGATGTGAAGGGCAAGGTCAATGGTTTCCGCGACGAGGCCCGCTTCCTGAGGGCATACTTCTATTGGATGGCTCTTGACTGTTTCGGCAGCGTGCCGTTCTCGACCGAGAATTCGCCTTTCGGCGGAACGTATACCCCTCCTCAGGCCAGCAGGACCGACATTTTCAACTTCTGCGTGAATGAACTGCAGAGCCTCCTGAGCGACAGCGGCAATCTGCCTGCGGCGCGCAGCAGATATCCTCGCGCAGACCGAGGTGCGGCTGCAGGACTCCTTGCCCGCCTCTACCTTAATGCCGAGGTATATACAGGCACTCCGATGTGGTCTCAGGCAAAGGCGGTCTGTGAGGAAATCTTTGATATGGGATATGCGTTAAGCCCTGATTATGAAGCTCTTTTCAGAGGAGATAACGGAGAAAATGCGGCAGCGCGGAATGAAATGTTATGGGCTGTTTCCTACAATGCTGAAAAGACACAGTCCTACGGAGGAACATCCTATCTTCTTGCGGCGACTCTTGCAGCGACAGACATAACAGACCAGTCGAAACCGAACGGACAGAGGAACGGATGGGCAGGTCTGAGAGTGCCTTACGAATATGTCGAGCGTTTCTTCGATGTCAGCGGACAGGACTATGCGACAGGATCCTACCAGACAGATGATGCGCGAGGAAAAATCTTCTATATAAAGGGCCGTAAAGAGTCGATGGAGAATGCTTTGTATGTGTTCATGAACGGATGGTCTTGCCTGAAATTCAATAACATACCTTATGGCGTGACGGAATCGGCCTATCTTCCGACTGCGGACACAAAGGCTTTCTCGGATGTGGATTTCCCGATGATCAGACTGGCTGAAATCTATCTGATCTATGCGGAGGCCTGCATGCATGTCGGGGCTGAGGCGGAAGGTCTTGCCAGACTTGCTGAACTTTCCGCTCGCGCAGGAGTGCAGCCGCCGTCAGAAATCACTGAGGAGTTCCTGATGGAGGAACGGGCCCGCGAACTCATGTGGGAGGGCCACCGCCGCACGGACCTCATACGTTACGGCCTCTTCACCTCGGCTGATTATCTCTGGCCTTACAAGGGAGGCGATTCATTTGCCGGTCAGGCCTTTCCGGCCTATAAGACCCTTTTCCCTCTGCCACCGACAGAACTGGCGGTGAATGATGCTCTGAAGCAGAATCCGGGATATTGAAAAAGAGGATGAAATTTATTGAAAAAGGCCGCGGAAGCGGTCTTTTCTGCTTTCGATTCATCACTGAAATCGCGCCATTCATCACCAACTTTCAACAGGTCGTCAGTATTTTATGGTTATATGTTAATTTATTATTATCTTCGTAAGATGTCTGTATTGGGCTCGTTTCATTCGGACGTGAGAATAGAAAAAATATTAAATCAACAGCAATAATATGAAACTGATAATCAAGACAGTTCTGATGACTACATTAGCGGCCGTTATGGCTTCATGCGCTTCTCAGGATGGCTACCCGGTTCCTGAGGCACCTCTCGAGGAGTGCGTCTACAACGGCAATTCTACCGACTTTACCGTATGGTCTCCGGCTGCCGAGGCAGCTCAGTTGAGACTTTACAAGGCTGCCGGCGATGCAGCGTACATGACAGTGAACATGAAGAAGTCCAAGGACGGACTTTGGAAGGCTACCGTAAAGGAGGACATCAAGGGTTCTCTCTACACTTTCCAGGTGTGCATCGACGGAAAATGGCTCGATGAGACTGCCGGAATCGCAGCAAAGGCTGTAGGAGTGAACGGTCAGCATGGTGCCGTTATCGATTGGGCTGACACCGATCCTGAGGGATGGGCAGAGGACAAGAGTCCTAAGATCGACCCTTCAGACATCATCGTCTATGAGATGCACCACAGGGATTTCTCCATCCACCAGACTTCAGGCGTGACCAACAAGGGCAAGTACCTTGCTCTCACAGAGGAGGGAACAAAGAACCCTGACGGTCTCGCAACAGGTATCGACCATCTCAAGGAGATCGGAGTGACATATGTCCAGCTCCTTCCTTCGACAGACTTCATCACTGTTGACGAGGCTCATCTCGAGAACAACCAGTACAACTGGGGATATGATCCGTACAACTACAATGCAGTAGAGGGCTCTTATTCTACTGATCCATTCGATCCTGTAGTCCGCATCAAGGAGTTCAAGCAGATGATCCAGGTTCTTCATAAGGCAGGTTTCCGTGTTATCCTTGACGTGGTGTACAACCACACCACAGATGCATCGAAGACTGGTTTCCAGCGCACTATGCCGGGTTATTTCTACCGCATGCGTGAAGACGGAACTTATTTCGACGGCTCAGGCTGCGGCAACGAGACCGCTTCTGAGCAGGCTATGTTCCGCAAATACATGATCGAGTCTCTCGAGTGGTGGATGAAGGAATATCATATCGACGGCTACCGCTTCGACCTCATGGCTATCCATGACATCGAGACAATGAACATCATCAGCGAGCGTCTCCACGCCATCGATCCTGACGTGGTCATCTACGGTGAGGGATGGGCCGCTCAGTCTCCTGCATATCCTGCAGAGCAGATCGCTCTCAAGGCTAATACATACATGCTTGACAAGGTGGGTGCATTCAGCGACAACATCCGTGACGCTGTCCGCGGTCCTCTCGGCTGCGAGAACGCAGGCTTCATGGACGGTATCGAGGGCAACAAGGATAACTTGATGTTCGGTATCGCCGGTGGCGTCGAGCATCCGCAGGTGAGCGTGGAGCGCTGGACCAACAATCCTCTCCAGCATGTAAGCTACGTGAGCTGCCACGACGACCACTGTCTCCGCGACCGTCTCGAGATCGCTACAAAGGCTTCTGAGAAGGACCGTCTCAAGATGGTGAAGCTCGCTCAGACAGCAGTCTACACTTCACAGGGTATTCCGTTCATCTTCACCGGTGAGGAACTCTACCGCCATAAGCAGGGTGTGAAGAACAGTTACAACAAGCCGGACTCGATCAACGCCATCGACTGGACATACAAGACAAAGTACAAGGACCTCGTTGACTACTATGCTGCACTTGCGGCTATCCGTCACGCTCATCCTGGCTTCTGCCTCGGTGATGCGGAACTCGTCCGTGAGAAGCTCCAGTTCATCGACGTAAATGATCCTTGCGTGGTTGCATTCCGCATCAGCGGCCTCGAGGGCATCGACAGCGCAAAGTCACTCACAGTGCTTCTCAACGGTTCGAAGAAGAATGTGAAGATCAATATTCCTGAGGGCAATTACGTCGTTCTCGCACAGAACGGATATGCAGATGCAGACGGTATCGGAGCATATAAGGGCTCTACCATCGCAGCCGGCGCAACTTCAGCAACCATCCTCGCAGAAAACTAAAACATTGAAAATATATGAAGAAGATACTTTTAGCAATCCTTACCGTAGTTGTGGCCGCTTCATGCGCCCAGACGAAGGTGCAGCAGCCGCTCGAGAATTCGGTGGTATATGAAATGAACGTGCGTCAGTACACTCCTGAGGGCACATTCGCAGCAGCACAGCAGGAACTTCCACGCCTTGCTGAACTCGGAGTGGACATCGTATGGCTCATGCCTATCTATCCTATCGGAGTGGACGGCCGCAAGGGTCCTCTCGGTTCTTACTACGCCGTAAAGAACTATTGTGAAACAAACCCTGAGTTCGGTACACTCGAGGATTTCGACAATTTCGTGGCAGAGGCTCACAGACTCGGTCTCCGCGTCGTTCTCGACTGGGTGGCCAACCACACTTCACCAGACGCAGTATGGGTGACAGGTGAGGCTCCTGACTGGTATGAGCGTGATGCTGAGGGTAATACAACCTTTACAGCTGATTGGTCGGATACTGCCAACCTCAATTACGAGAACAAGGACGTGTGGAAGGGAATGCAGGCGGCTCTCCGTTTCTGGATGGAGCGCGGTGTCGACGGCTTCCGTTGCGACATGGCTTGCGAGGTTCCTCTCGAGTTCTGGCAGGAGACAATAGCTGTCCTTCGTGCAGACTATCCGCATATGTACTGGCTTGCAGAGGGTGAGGAGCCAAAGCTTCACAGCCTTTCTGACTTCAACACTTCATATGCATGGGAACTCCACCACCTTATGAACTCTATCGCACAGGGCGACAAGAACATCCCAGAGCTTCTCGAGTACATCGCTAAGGATGCAGCAAACACTCCAGAATATGCTTCACGCCTCATGTTCACATCTAACCACGACGAGAACTCATGGGCAGGTACAGAGTTCGAGAGAATGGGTGATGCAGCCAAGGTGATGGCAGTGCTCACATTCACTCTTCCTAACGGCCAGCCTCTTATCTACACTGGTCAGGAGATGGGTTGGAACAAGAGATTCGAGTTCTTCCAGAAGGACCCTGTTCCAGCTTGGGAGAAGAACGAGTACTTCGACTTCTACAAGGAGCTCATCGCTATCCGTCATGCGAACCCTGCACTTGCAGCAGGCGGTAAGGGTGGAAAGTTCGAGGTGGTTTCTACAGATGACAGCACACTCGTGTTCACACGTACTCTTCCAGAGAACAAGGTGACAGTGAAGGTAGAGCTCAAGGCTCCATGGTCTTACGAAATCACTGCTGAGTAATGAAGAAAATATTTATAGCAATAGCAGCAGTGGCCCTTGCAGCATGCTCGGGCCCTGCTTTCGATCCTGCAACAGTTGCAGACGCAACCGCAGAGCAGGTGACTCGCGTCGAGCCTCTTTCATGGTGGACCGGCATGAAGATGCCGCTCCAGCTCCTTGTGCAGGGAGAAAATATCTCTGCATACGATGTGACCGTTGAAGGCGGTAAAGGCGTTGAGGTTGAGAAGGTAAATAAGGCAGATAGCCCTAACTACCTTTTCGTTGACGTTGCAATTGCTGCAAATGCACAGCCTGGCACATATTACATCGTGTTCTCTAAGGATGGTGAGTCTTTCAAATATCCTTACGAACTTGCAGAGCGTAGAGAAGGTTCTGCAGAGCGTACAAGTTTCACTACTTCAGACATGATCTATCTCATCATGCCTGACCGTTTCGCTAACGGCGACCCTTCTAATGACTCTGTCGAGGGTATGCCGGACAAAGCTGACCGCAGCAAGGCTTTCGGCCGTCACGGCGGTGACATTCAGGGTATCATCGACAACCTCGACTATATCAGCGAACTCGGTGCAACTGCGATCTGGTGTACACCTCTCATCGAGGACAATCTCCCGACAACCACATATCACGGCTACGCTTGTACAGACTACTATCACATCGACGGCCGTTTCGGTGACAACGACCTTTTCAAGGAATATGTGCAGAAGGCACATGAGAAGGATCTCAAGATCATCATGGACATCGTTCCTAACCATTCAGGCTCTGGCCATTGGTGGATGGAGGATGTTCCTTTCAAGGACTGGTACCATGTGTTCGACACTTACACCGGATCGAACATCGTCTTCTCTACCAATATGGACCCTAACGCCTCAATGCAGGACCTTTATATCCAGGAGAGCGGCTGGTTCGACACCACAATGGTGGACATGAACCTCGACAACCCATATATGCTGAAGTATTTCCAGCAGTGGGCGATCTGGTGGATCGAGTGGGCTGACCTTGACGGTTTCCGTGTGGACACATATCCATACAACGAGAAGGATCCTATGGCAGAGTGGTGTGCCGCTGTGATGAACGAGTATCCGAACTTCAACATCGTGGGAGAGTGCTGGACTGCTTCGATCCCTCAGCTTGCATACTGGCAGGGTGGCAACGCGAACAAGGACGGTTTCGATTCACACCTCAAATCAATCATGGACTTCCCGCTTCATGACGCAATGCGTCTCGGTCTGAACGAAGACAATCCGGGCTGGGGAGAAGGTATCCTCCGTGTTTACGACATCCTTTCTCACGACTTCGTATATCACGATCTTTCAAACATGATGATCTTCCCTGGCAATCACGACACCGAGCGTCTCGGAGATGCCCTCAAGAAGAATCCGAACCGTGTGGAGATCGCCATGACCATGATGGCTACAATGCGAGGCATCCCTCAGATCTTTGCCGGTGACGAGATCATGCTCGTTTCCAACAACCTTCGTTATCCAAGCGACCACGGCGGACTCCGCGTGGACTTCCCAGGCGGATGGGAGGGTGACGAGATCAACCTCTTCACAGCAGAAGGACGTGCGGCACAGACACACAACACCGACGGACTCAAGGTCCCTAAGGGCCAGGCTGCCGATCTCTTCGACTTCACAAGCCATCTCTTCCAGTGGAGAAAGAACAAGGATGTGATCCACAACGGAAAGACAATGCACTTCATGACACGCGACAACACTTACGGATACTTCCGTTATGATGACGACGACGTTGTATTCGTATATATCAACAATTCACTCGAGTCGAAGAACATCCCTTGGTCATATTACAAGGAGATCAACGAGGGTCTCAAGGGTGGCGTGAATGTGATGACAGGCGAGCCTTGCGAGGTTTCTGACGCAACTGTCGTGGCTCCTCAGAGCGTCCTCATCGTGGAATATAAGAAATAACACTATAGAATATGAAGAAAATACTTTCAGCAATCGCAATCATCATCGCAGCGGCTTCATGCGCTCAGAAGCAGGGTCCTGTGACCGATGTACAGAACCTGGCTTCACCGTCAGGCAACATGGAGATGACCTTCCATCTCACAGAGGACGGCACACCTCAGTATGCTCTCAACTATGAGGGCCAGCAGGTGATCCTTCCTTCAAACCTCGGCTTCGAACTCCGTGGCGTGCTCAAGGCTCAGAAGATCGTCTTCAATAACGACGGTACCATTTCAAAAGAGGACCGCGAGCCTTGCAACTCATTCTATGACGGATTCTCAGTAGAGGGCGTCGAGACTTCTTCTTTCGACGAGACATGGGAGCCCGTATGGGGTGAGGAGTCACAGATCCGCAACAACTACAACGAACTTCTCGTAAAACTCGTACAGAAGTCTACAGACAGAAAGATGAACATCCGTTTCCGTCTTTATGACGACGGTCTCGGCTTCCGTTACGAGTTCCCTTACCAGCGCAATCTCAGCTATTTCGTGATCAAGGAAGAGCTCACTCAGTTCGCCCTCACTGGCGACCACACTGCATGGTGGGTTCCAGGCGACTATGACACTCAGGAGTACAACTTCGTAGAGTCACGCCTCAGCGAGATCAGCTCTAAGATGGAAGCTGCTATCAACCCTAACGACTCGCAGACTCCATTCTCTATGAACGGTGTGCAGACATCACTCCAGATGCGTACGGAGGATGGCCTTTACATCAATCTCCACGAGGCTGCTCTTGTTGACTATCCATGCATGCACCTCGATCTCGATCCTAAGACATTCACTTTCGTGTCACACCTTACTCCTGACGCACAGGGATGGAAAGGCCGCATGCAGACTCCATGCAACACTCCTTGGAGAACAGTTCAGGTGGCTCCAAGCGCAGCTGCACAGCTTGCTTCACGCCTCATCCTCAACCTCAACGATCCTTGCGCTCTCGAGAGCACAGACTGGATCAAGCCAGTGAAGTACATCGGCGTATGGTGGGAGATGATAACAGGAAAGGGATCTTGGTCATACACCAACGACTTCGCTTCTGTTCAGCTCGGCAAGACTGACTATGCTTCTGCAACTCCTAACGGAACTCACTCTGCAAACAACGAGAAGGTTCGCCGTTACATCGACTTCGCAGCAGAGCACGGCTTCGACCAGGTTCTTGTAGAAGGATGGAACGAAGGTTGGGAAGATTGGGCTAACTGCAACAAGGACTATGTGTTCGACTTCGTGACTCCATATCCTGACTTCGACATCGAGGCTCTCAACAAGTATGCGCACAAGAAGGGCGTGAAGATCATGATGCACCACGAGACTTCATCATCGGTACGCAACTACGAGCGTCACCTCGACCAGGCTCTCGACCTCATGGACAAGTATGGCTACAACTCTATCAAGGGCGGTTATGTAGGTGATATCCTTCCTATCGGCGAGCATCACTACAGCCAGTCACTCATCAACCACTACATGCATGTAGTGAAGAAGGCTGCTGAGCATGAGATCATGATCAATGCACACGAGGCGGTACGTCCTACCGGTCTCTGCCGTACATACCCTAACCTCATCGGTAACGAGTCTGCACGCGGAACAGAGTATCAGGCATTCGGCGGCACACAGCCACACCACGTGACCATCCTTCCGTTCACCCGTCTCAACGGAGGTCCTATGGACTACACTCCTGGTATCTTTGTGATGGACCTCGCTTCTGTTACAAACGGCCAGAACCAGTCATGGGTGAATGCTACAATCGCAAACCAGCTTGCTCTCTACGTTACACTCTACTCTCCTCTCCAGATGGCTGCAGACCTTCCAGAGCACTACGCTCAGTTCATGGATGCATTCCAGTTCATCAAGGACGTGGACATCGACTGGATCCAGTCAAAGTATCTCCTTGCTGAACCAGGTGAGTATGTTGTGATCGCTCGTCAGGGCAAGAAGGCAGGCCAGTGGTTCTGCGGTGGTGTTACAGACGACCATGCACGTACTCTCGATGTTCCTATGAACTTCCTCGAGCCAGGCAAGAAGTACGAGGTTACCATCTATCGTGACGCTGACGATGCTCACTACAAGGAGAATCCTCAGGCTTACGTGATCGAGAAGAAGACAGTCACTTCGACAGACGTTCTCTCGATCACAATGGCAGCCGGCGGTGGTTTCGCAATGAGCTTCGATCAGAAATAATAATATTGTCTGTCAATATATAGAACGGAAAGTGCGACGCACTTTCCGTTTTTTTGCTTATATTTGGAAAGTTTCTCCCCGCCGGAACAGATTATGGAACATAAGAATTTGCCAGTAAGCCATTCTGCTATTGCAAAAGTGTTGCAGCAGATGGGTATTTCAGACATTTCTCACTCTACCATCCGTCAGTCGGGCTCCATTGCAAGAGCACTTGAAAAGGAGACCGGAGCGGAATTCCTTCATCTTGAAATGGGCATCCCTGGCCTACCTCCCGCACGGGTAGGAGTGGATGCTGAGAAAGCGGCGCTCGATGCCGGTGTCGCTTCCATTTATCCTAACATGATGGGAACACCGGACCTCAAGGCTCAGGCCTCCCGCTTCATCAAGGCCTTTCTTGATGTGGACCAGCCAGGTGAATGCTGCATTCCGACAGTAGGCTCGATGCAGGGAAGTTTCACTTCATTCCTGCTTTGTTCACATATCGACCCTGTCAAGGATACCATTCTTTTCATAGATCCGGGCTTTCCTGTCCAGCGTAGTCAGACAAAGATCCTCGGCTTAAAGAGCGTCTCATTCGACATCTACGAGTATCGTGGCAAGAAACTTAGGGAAAAACTGGAATCATATCTTTCCCAGGGAAATATTGCGGCCTTGATATATTCAAGTCCGAATAATCCTGCATGGTTCAATCTTACTGATGAGGAACTCTCTATTGTCGGTGAACTGGCCACTAAATACGATACCATCGTCATAGAGGACCTGGCCTATATGTGCATGGACTTCCGCAAGCCTCTCGGCAGACCGTATGAAGCTCCTTTCCAGCCGACTGTTGCAAAATATACCGACAATTACATCCTTCTGATGTCTGCTTCGAAGATATTCAGTTATGCAGGCCAGCGTATCGCGATCATCGCGATTTCGGAAAAGATATACAGACGTGAATATCCAGCTCTGAAGGCTCGTTACAACATGACCCGTTTCGGTGACGCATATGTGCTCGGACTGCTTTATGGTGCTTCTTCCGGTACCAGTCATTCTGCGCAATGTGCTCTTGCCGAGATGTTCCGTGCAGCTGCCGACGGAGAATTCGACTTCGTAGGCGAGGCAGGGGAGTATGCGCGCAGGGCTGCTCTGACCAAAGATATATTCATAAGGAACGGATTCCATATAGTTTATGAAAAGGACGGTGAGGAACCTGTCAGCGACGGTTTCTTCTACACTGCAGGCTACAAATCCATGACAGGAACAGAACTTATGGGAGAACTAATGAGGTATGGAATCTGTACCATAGCCCTGTCCATGACAGGCAGCCGTCAGGAGGGCGTTCGCGTCTGCATTTCGCAGATGAACCGTCCTGAACAGTTCGAACTACTGGCAGACCGTCTCGCCGCATTTACATCAGACCATCCCTGATATTTCCCGTCCGGAAAATGGTACGAAATCCCGGACGGAGTCATGAAAATTCACATGTCATCCGGAAAATGTCACTAAAATCCGGATTGCATTATTAAACAAGGTATATTATGAAGATAATGTCAGCGGCAGAAGCCGTGAAATTGATAAATTCAGGAGACAGCGTATATATCCAGGGCAGCACATCCATCCCTGAAGTACTTTCGCAGGCCCTTGCGGACCGCGGAAACGAACTCAAAGGCGTGACAGTCTATGCTGCCTTTGCAGTCGGCCGTTGCGAAGCCCCGTACTGCAAGCCTGAATACAAAGACTCATTCATAATCAAGAGCCTTTTTGTGGCAAATAACATACGCCGCTGGCTGGCAGATGGTTACGGAAGCACCATACCTGCATTCCTGGGTGAGATTCCGGGACTTTTCCGTGACGGAACCCTGCCTCTTGATGCAGTGTTCCTTAATGTGTCTCCTCCAAACGAGGAGGGTTACTGCTCGTTCGGAGTTTCTGCAGACCTTGCAGTTTCGGCAACAGAATGTGCGAAGAAGGTGATCGTCCAGATCAACAAGGCCATGCCGTTCTCATATGGAGATGCTCTGATCCATGTGTCAAAGATTGATGCGGCAGTCGAGGTGGATGATCCTCTTGTCGAGGTTCCTACTCCTGTGCCGTCAGCGATCGATATAGCCATCGGAAACCATATTGCAGCCATGATTCCTGACGGTGCGACTCTCCAGATCGGAGTAGGCGGCATCCCTAATGCAGTCCTGTCTGCACTCAAGGACCATAAGCATCTGGGACTCCACACCGAGGCAATGACCGACGGAGTGCTTCCTTTGATAGAAAGCGGAGTCATCGACAATTCGCAGAAGAAGGTCTGCCCGGGAATTTCCATCGCTTCCCTTGCTCTCGGTTCAAAAAGGCTGTATGATTATATGGACTACAGGAAGGACCTTCTGCTCAAGGATGTGGCATGGACAAACGATCCTTTCCGTATAGCACAGAATCCGAAGGTGATGGCAATCAATTCGGCCGTGGAGGTGGATCTGACAGGTCAGATCTGTGCAGACTCAGTGGGCACACGCATCATCTCAGGCGTCGGAGGTCAGCACGACTTCATGTACGGCGGTTCACTTTCAGAAGGCGGAAAGACCTTCATCGCCATTCCGTCCATGACAGAAAAGGACCGCTCTAAGATCAACCCTGTCCTTGCGGAAGGTGCAGGTGTCGTGACCACCCGTCATATGATTCAGAATGTAGTTACGGAATATGGTGTAGCAGAGCTTAGAGGCAAATCCCTCGCAGAACGTGCGCGCGCCCTCATAAACATAGCCCATCCGTCAGTCCGCGAAGACCTCGAACGCTCAGCCCGCGAACGCTTCGGCCACTCCTTCCGCTAAGTAGCTTTGCAGCAGATTACATGTTCATCCGCCTCTACTTTCCAGATCTGTAAATTCCTTTATATGCGTGTCAAGTAAGTTCCTGCTACTTAGTGATATGAGCCTTTGTGGGCAGCTCAAAACAGAGAGGGGTAAAAGCTTAAAATACAAGATGTCAATGAATTGCCCGCCACGGCACAAAACTACAATGTCTGACCGTCAATGAACTCACGAAGGATGGATGTCGGCGGAATGACCGCGATCTCCTCAGGTGTGAGTGCGACGATATATCCCAGGAATTTAAGCAGGCGCACAGCCTCGGTGTATGCCGGTGACAAAGGTGAGATCCTGCGCAGAAGCGGCTCTGCATAGTATTTCAACACCGGAAGCTCGAAGATGTGGGCTGAATTGAATACAGCATCCGCATTTTCCTGATATGGGAATATGTTCTTGTTCTCGCCTCTGCGGACGCTTGCCCATCGCATGATGGTGTCCTCAGGGACGATTCCACGTGTACGGTTGTCGCGGATCATGCGGCGGAGCATCCTGTTGTCCGAGGTGGATATATTGTTGTTTTCGTCGATCGAAAGGGAAGTGAGGGCTGAGGCGTACACACGGAACACCTTCGACGGATCGACTCCCGGAATCATGGCAGGATTGAGAGCGTGGATTCCCTCCATGATGAGGATGTCCTTCTCATGAAGCTGCATGAAACTGCCGTTGAAATATCTCTTGCCTTCCTTGAAATCGAAGCGCGGAATCTCCACTTCCTTGCCTTCGAGCAGTTCGTTCAACTGTTTTCCGAGGAAATCCAGGTCCATTGCACCAAGTGCCTCGAAGTCGTAGTCTCCGTTCTCGTCGCGAGGAGTATGCTCCCTGTCCACGAAATAGTTGTCCAACTCGATGACCTTAGGATTCATGCCGAGGATGCGGCACTGCAGGGCCAGTCGCTTTGATGTCGAGGTCTTTCCGCTGCTTGACGGACCGGCGATGAAGACGATCTTCACGCTGCCCTGACGTGCGAATATCTGGTAGGCGATATCAGCGTACATCCTTTCGTGGAGAGCCTCAGAGAGATTTATCAGATCCACCACACTGCCTGACTTTACCGCCTCATTCAGTTTTCCGACTCCGCGTACACCCATGATGGAGCACCAGTCGGAATGATTCTTCAGAGCAGTCGCCAGTTTGGACTGCCTCTTCAGAGGAAGAACCTTGTCCGGATCACCGAACATAGGATACTGGAGGCAGAATCCGTCATTGAATCCTATGAGTGCAAAGGTGTCGAGACATCCGGTAGAAGGGGTCAGAGGGCCGTAGAATGTGTCTCCGTCCCCGTCAAGGAAATATACGTTATATCTGAATCTGCCCAGCGATTTCAGCAGCTGCACCTTCTCGACCTGATGATTGCCTTCAAAGATGCCTATAGCCTCATCCGCATCAAGCATGACCTTTCTGAATGGCAGGTCAGCTTCGACCACTGACCTCATGCGGGCTTCGATCTCCTCGATCTCGGCATCGGTCACGAAGTACACGTTCGGACGTCCGCTCTCCAAAGCTGCAATTTCGCGTATCTCGCAATAAAGACCGCTTGGAAGAGAATAATCTATGGCCAGAACCTTGTCAGGGAACATCTCGCGGACCACCTTCTGCAGGACGAAGCACAATGACCTTATGTATGTGCGGCGTCCGTCAGGATGACTGTAGTCTATGAATCTTACATTGTGAGGGTTTATTACAGTGTAGTCCAGGGACTTGAGCTTGTTGTCCACAAGTGCGGCAAGCACACGCATGCTGTCGCACGCAGCAGGAACTAAGTTCTTCAGTGCAGTTCCTATCGGCACATTGCAATACGATCCGGTGTTTTCGCAATAGATTCTTATTTCTTCCATAACGGTAAAATTTTACAGTACTTCTGCAAGGAACGGTCCTGTGACAGACGTAGGGTCGTTTACCAGCTGTTCAGGAGTGCCCTGAGCCACAATCATGCCTCCCTTGCGGCCGCCTTCGGGTCCCATGTCGAATATGTAGTCTACACTCTTGAGCACATCAAGGTTGTGCTCGATGATGATGACTGTATTGCCCTGCTCCACAAGCTGCTGGAGCACTCCGAGAAGCACTTTTATGTCCTCGGAATGCAGACCTGTAGTAGGCTCGTCCAATATATATAAGGTGTTGCCAGTGCCTTTGCGCGCCAGTTCGGAAGCAAGCTTCATTCTCTGGCTCTCGCCGCCCGAAAGCGTCACGGCAGACTGGCCGAGTCTTATATATCCCAGTCCGACGTCCACGAGGGCCTTGAGCTTCTGTGCAATGGACGGGATGTTCTCGAAGAACTCATATGCCTCGCTTATAGGCATTTCAAGCACATCGTTGATGTTCTTTCCCTTGTATTTTACAGCCAATGTGTCGTTCTTGTAGCGGTGTCCGCGGCACTCGTTGCAGACTACATTCACCGAAGGAAGGAAGTTCATCTCGATGACCTTGATTCCTGCTCCCTTGCATTCCTCGCATCGTCCGCCCGGCACGTTGAACGAGAAGCGTCCTGCCTTGAATCCGCGGACTTTCGCGTCCGGAGTAGCCTCGAAGAGGTTTCTGATATCGTTGAATACTCCTGTAAATGTGGCAGGATTGCTTCGTGGAGTACGTCCTATCGGACTCTGGTCTATTTCAATGAGTTTGTCTATGTTCTCAATGCCGATGATCTCGTCGTATGGCAGAGACTGAAGCTTTGCGTTGTAGAACTTGTTCTTCAGGACCGGCATGAGTGTCTCGTTGACAAGGGACGACTTGCCGCTTCCGCTGACTCCGGCTACGCCGATGAGCATACCGAGAGGGAAGTCTATGTCCACGTTCTTGAGATTGTTTCCTCTGGCTCCGCGTATTCCGAGGCTCAGGCCGTTGCCGATGCGGCGGTCAGAAGGAACTTCAATAGCCTTGCTTCCTGTAAGATAATCCAGTGTCACAGAAGGACTTATTATCATCTTCTCAGGGTCGAAAGGACCGGTGTAAGGCCCATCTGAAGTCAATACGGAATAGGGTGCGGAGAAACATATCTGTCCGCCTTTCTCTCCGGCTCCCGGACCTACGTCGATAAGCCAGTCGGCAGCCATCATGGTCTCTGCGTCATGCTCCACGACCATCACTGAATTGCCCTCGTCGCGCAGTTTCTTGAGCGACGCGATGAGTTTTCTGTTATCTCTCTGATGAAGTCCGATTGAAGGCTCGTCAAGTATGTAGAGCACATTGACCAGTTTCGAACCGATCTGTGTGGCAAGTCTGATTCTCTGGCTTTCACCGCCTGACAATGAGGCTGTCGCGCGGTCAAGCGAAAGATATTCGAGTCCGACGTCCAGAAGGAATCCGACCCTGTCCTTCAATTCCTTGAGAATGTCTCGGGCTATGGTGCTTTCGCGTTTTCCGAACACATCGTCGAGCGTGTAGAGCCACTGATGAAGTTCGCTCACTTCCATTGCCGCCACTTCCGAAATGGTCTTTCCGTCGATGCGGAAATATGTGGTGTCCTTGTTGAGGCGGGTTCCGCCGCAAACCGGACATGTTATCTTTTCATTGATGTCGCTCACGATGCCGGAAAACGAAACCATCTCTGATGATGTGCCCTCTCCGACTCTGAAAAGTTCGTCCGAACCGTATACTATCAGAGAAACCACCTCTTCAGGAAGTTCTTCGATAGGGTCATAAAGAGAAAAATCGTATTTTCTTGCTATAGAGCGTATTATGTCGAACTTCTTTGTTTCTCTGATCTTGCCGAGAGGAATGATTCCTCCGTCTGCGATGGAAACGGACGTGTCAGGGATGATGGAGTCCATATCCACTTTCACCACGGTTCCCAGTCCCTTGCAGTGAGGACAGTATCCCTGTGGCGAGTTGAATGAGAACGAATGCGGAGCCGGCTCGGCAAGAGAAATGCCTGTGTCCGGACATACCAGATGTTTCGAATAATGGCTGAGTTCTCCCGTCTCCATGTCCATGACTGCAACCGAACCTTTTCCGAAATTCAATGCAGAGATCACGGAACTCTTTATCCTCTTTTCATCTTTAGCGGCAGGTTTGAGCCTGTCGATGACAAGTTCTATGAAATGCGGCTTGTAGCGGTCGAGGGAACTGACTTCGTTAAGTTCGCAAAGTTCTCCGTCTATCCGGATCTGCGTATATCCTCTCTTGCGCATCTGCTCAAGAAGTTCCTTGTAGTGTCCCTTTCGTCCCTTGACCAGAGGAGAAAGAAGATAGCATTTCCTGTCCTGGTAATTTTCGATTATCAGCGAGACAATCTGCTCGTCTGTATATCTGACCATGGCCTTGCCTGTCTCAGGAGAATATGCGGTGGATGCTCGAGCATAGAGCAGGCGGAGAAAGTCGTAGATTTCAGTGATTGTGCCTACGGTCGAGCGGGGGTTGTTGCCTGTTGTCTTCTGTTCGATTGCGATGATCGGACTCAGTCCTGTAATGGATTCAGCCTCAGGTTTTTCCAATATGCCCATGAAATGTTTGGCATATGTGGATAGAGTATCCATGTACCTCCTTTGTCCTTCGGCATAAATGGTGTCGAACGCCAGGGACGACTTGCCGCTTCCGCTGAGGCCTGTGACCACGACGAACTGTCCTCGAGGGATCGACAAGGTCGCTCCCTTGAGGTTATGGGCCTTCGCCCCTACAATTTCTATGTATTCCTTATTATTCATTCGGTTCATTAAAAGGTAGGAGGAAAGGATTGGTCATTCGCTCCTGAGCGATCTCGCTCGCAGGGCCGTGACCCGGAATCACCTTCACATCACCGTCAAGAACAATCAGTTTCTCGAATATGCTCTTCATCAGCGCATCATAATCTCCGCCAGGATGATCTGAGCGGCCGATGCTGCCTGCAAAAAGCGTGTCGCCGCTGAAAAGGATCTTCTCATTGCGCTCGAGATATGACACTCCTCCTGGGGTATGTCCCGGAGTTTCAAGCACTTCAAAACGCAAAGAGCCGACTTCCACTATGCTTCCGTCCGCAATGTCTGATGTTTCGAACGGAGCAGGATCGTTGACGCCGAACATTCTTGAAAAATATGAATTGTTGCCGAGGGTCACCTTGTCGGCAGGATTCATGTAGACAGGAATCCCGTCATATGCGGCAGCAAGCTCCGCTACGCCAAGCACATGGTCGAAATGTCCGTGAGTCAGCATGATGCATACGGGCTTGAGGCCCTTTTGCTGCACGAACGAAGTGACTTCTGCGATCTCCTGTCCGGTCCCGCATCCCGGATCGACGAATGCGCAGTTTCCCTCTTCATCCCAGACGATGCTGCAACGCTCCATAAAGGCGTTTACAGTGAAATATTTTATATGTACCATTCAAAAAATCATTAAAACATACAAAAATAAGAAAAGGTTTGTTATTTTTGCTGAATAATGCGGACAAATGTTCGTTGAAAAACTATAAAAAATATTAATACATGCATATAGCGATAGCTGGTAATATCGGCAGCGGAAAGACAACTCTCACAAAGATGCTTGCTGCCCATTACGGATGGACTCCGAAATTCGAATCGGTTGACTATAATCCATATCTTGCTGATTTCTATGAAGATATGGAAAGATGGTCATTCAATCTTCAAGTATATTTTCTTAACAAGCGTTTCAAGGATGTAGTCGACATCTCGAAAGAGGACAGTGTCATCATACAGGACCGTACCATCTATGAAGACGCACGCATTTTCGCGCCGAATCTTCATGGCATGGGTCTTATGACAACAAGAGACTTCGAGAATTATTCAGACCTCTTCGACCTCATGATGTCGCTTGTCAATCCGCCTGACCTTCTGATCTATCTCAGAAGTTCGATTCCTAACCTCATCGGCCAGATCCAGAAACGAGGCCGTGAGTATGAGAAGAGCATCCGTATCGACTATATCACCGGCTTGAACGAGCGCTACGAGAACTGGATCAAGGATTATAAGCACAATCTGCTTATCCTTGACGTAGACCGTATAAAGTTTGAGAACCGTCCTGAGGATTTCCAGGAGGTCATCGATAAGATCGATGCCGAGCTCTATGGTCTTTTCAAGAATGAATAAACCGTGCTGCTCCACAATGGGGCGGAAAGACTAAAACCTATTTGTATATTATGAAAGAAAGACTGACAATCATCAACTTCGTGGAGAAGTATGTTGCCAAGTACTCTAAGAATCCTTTCCTCTGGGAGAAGAATCTTGATACAGGAGTATGGGAACCTACAACTTACGAAGAGACATTGGCAAAAGCAAAGCGTATTGCCGCAGGTCTCATGGCTCTCGGTGTCCAGAAGGGCGAAAAGGTGTCATATCTTAGCGAGGGACGCGACCTTTGGGTGATCGGAGAACTTGGAGTTCTCTATGCCGGTGCAGTGAACGTACCTCTCTCGATCAAGCTCGGAGAGAAGAATGACCTCGTTTTCCGTGTCAAGCACTCGGATTCGAAATACATCATCACTTCCAAGTTCCAGCTTCCTAAGATCAGGGCCATCCTTCCGGATTGTCCTATGGTGGAGAAAGTCATTGTTTTCGATGAAGTAGCTGACAAGCAGGATAACGAAATGTTTCTCAGCGAGATCATCGAGATGGGTGACAGGTTCCTGGCAGAGCATGAAGACATGTTCATCCAGAGATACAAGTCTATCGGACCGGATGACTATGCGAACATCAGCTATACATCCGGAACGACTGCAGATCCTAAGGGTATTCTTCTGACTCATAGAAACTATACTGCAAATGTAGAACAGGCTCACTCGGTCATCGGTGTTGAACCGGAGGACAAGATGCTCATCATCCTCCCTCTCGACCATTGCTTCGCTCATGTTGCGGGCTTCTATACAATGATGTCATATGGAGCCTCATTCGGAACTGTGCCGTCGGGCAAGTCAGGCAAGGAGGCTCTCAGAAACATTTCTCCAAGCATCCAGGAGTTAAAGCCTAATGTGATGCTCTCGGTGCCTACTCTTGCAAAGAACTTCAAGAAGAGCATCGAATCAGGCATCGCAAAGAAAGGTCCTGTTGTTGAGAAACTATACAACTTCGCTCTCAAGAATGCAATCGCATATAATAAGGAAGGTTATAATAAGGGTACTGAATTCGTGGACATCTTCCGCAAGCCTCTGATGCTTCTTTTCGACAAGATCATCTTCAAGGCAGTGCGTCAGGGCCTCGGCGGCAACATGAAGTTCTTCGTGGGAGGCGGCGCACTTCTCGATATCGATCTCCAGAGGTATTACTACGCCATCGGTATTCCTATGTATCAGGGCTACGGTCTTTCTGAGGCTACCCCTATCATTTCTGCAAACTCTCCTGCAAAGCATATCTTCGGATCGTCAGGAAAGATCGTTTCTCCTATGGAGATCAAGATTCTTGATGCTGACGGAGTCGAGCAGCCATACGGCGTGAAGGGTGAGATCTGCATCAAGGGAGAGAATGTGATGGCAGGCTACTGGAAGAATCCTAAGTCTACAGCAGATACGATCGTAGACGGATGGCTTCATACCGGAGACATGGGTTACATGCGCGACGCGGAGATGCTGTATGTAGTAGGACGCTTCAAGTCTCTTCTCATTTCTGCTGACGGAGAGAAATATTCTCCGGAGGGAATCGAGGAGAATCTCGTTGAAAGTTCGAAGTATATCGACGGTGCTCTCCTTCATAACAGCCAGGACCCGTACACCATCGCTCTCATCACTCCTAATATGGAAGCTCTCAAGGCTTACGCCAAGGAACTCGGAATGGATCCTTCGACTCAGGA
This sequence comes from Candidatus Cryptobacteroides sp., assembly GCA_045125535.1. Taxonomy (GTDB): domain Bacteria; phylum Bacteroidota; class Bacteroidia; order Bacteroidales; family UBA932; genus Cryptobacteroides. The sequence goes on along the minus strand of JBGVNK010000038.1, from coordinate 81,245 downwards.
GGCCAAGGTGAAGATGCTCGAGCTGCTTCAGGAAGAGGTGAACATGTACCGCAAGGGCGGACGTCATTTCGGTGAATTCCCGGAAAGATGGCTTCCTGCTGCAGTCTGCGTTCTGCCTGAGCCTTGGACCGAGCAGAATCACTTCCTCAACAGTTCGATGAAGGTCGTTCGAGGCCGTGTCGAGGAGGCCTACAAGGATCATATGGCATTCGCCTATACTCCTGAAGGCAAGAATATAGTCAACGAAATTAATCTTGCATCACTCTAGGACAAGACATACTCAATGATACAAGCCGCTGAAAAACCAGCGGCTTGTATTTTTGTCTTTACGGATGTTCAAAAAGTCGAAATATTGTTCGAAAACATAATAAATATTGCCATATTGTTGTATATTTGTCGAAAGTTGTATCCCAATATAATAGGAATGGAATTTTATAATATTTCGATACCGCAGTTCCGGGCACGATTTCCGGAAGCGGATTGCGCGAGTCTCAACGAGGAATTCTTCATCATGGATGTTCGATTCCGTGATATGAACAACCCTCTGATGCATCCGTGTCGTTTTGATGGCTTCATGATGATTCTGTGTCTGGATGGTCATGTAAGGATGAGCGTCAACCTCAATGAGTTTGACTTCAAGGCAGGTTCTCTGTTCTTGAATGTGCCAGGCAATCTTGTCAAGTTGTCCGAGTATGTGGAAAGCGAAAAAGAGGACCAGCATTATGTTGTTGTCGCAATGACCAGAGAGTTTATGTCTGGACTGAGAATGGATGTCAACAAGGTCTTCAATGAGGGACTTGCGATGCTTGGAAATCCAAGTATAGAACTGACGCAGGGGCAGCAGGCTATGGTTGTGAAGTATCTTTCCTTAATGGGGGATCTGGTTATGAATCCTCTAGTCAATACTCGTGAAGCAGTGAATGCCTCCCTTCTGTCTCTTTTCTATTTTATATCCGGAATAGGTTCCGAGCATATAAGACGTATGGGTGCAGACGTGGAAAAAAGTTCGTCGAATCGAAGCAAGGCCATTTTCGAACAGTTCATAAAGCTTGTGTCCGAGTATCATCTTCAGCATAGGAATGTCGGATTCTATGCTGATAAACTATGCCTGACGCCTAAGTATCTGTCCAAGCTTATAAAGATTGCGACAGGAAGGTCTGCTCCGGACTGGATAGACGCTTATGTCATCCTCGAGGCCAAGAATCTTCTCAAATACTCGAATGTGACCATCAAGGAAGTCGTCTACAGACTTAACTTCCCGAACCAGTCGGTGTTCTATAAGTTCTTCAAGGCGCGTACAGGCATGACGCCAAGCGAGTACAGGAACTCATGATGTCTATTTCTGATAGTGAGCCAAAATGGTTGATTCTGCTTTATTTTTAATCTGATATACTCTGTTTTATTGAAAATTTTGCAGAATGTTTTGTTTTTGATTTTAAATCATTACCTTTGTAGCAGACATCAGAAATTTTTTTCGTGTCTATTTGTTAAGTTCGTTTTATATACGGCAGGGTTCCTTGGGGAGGGAACCCTGCTAATTTTTATCTGCATGTACAACTTTCTGTCAATTCGCGACTTGTTTGGTGTCGGGTATGGATTTTTTTTGTAACTTAGGCCCGATTTTGACGAACCAATAATTATTAACATAAAAACTCTAGACAATGAACAAGAACAAGATCAATTGGGTAGCGGTGCTTACCATGATGTTCCTTTTCGGAATGATCTCTTTCGTAACTAACCTTGCTGCCCCTATCGGCACAATCTGGAAGCAGGCTCCCGGCATCGAGGGCTCTAACTTCTGGGGAATGATGGGTAACATGATGAACTTCCTCGCATACCTCTTCATGGGTCTCCCTGCAGGTCGTCTCATCACAAAGTTCGGATATAAGAAATCAACTCTTCTTGGAGTTGGTATCGGTTTCTTCGGTGTCCTCATCCAGTTCCTTTCAGGTAAGATCGGTGTAGGCGCAACTCTCGCCGGCCTCCCTGCAAACTTCTTCGTTTACCTCCTCGGAGCATTCGTATGCGGATTCTCTGTATGTATCCTCAACACAGTTGTAAACCCTATGCTCAACCTTCTTGGTGGCGGTGGCAACAGAGGTAACCAGCTCGTTCAGATCGGTGGTACATTCAACTCACTCATGGGAACAATCACTCCTATGCTCGTTGGTGCCCTCATCGGAACAGTTACAGCTCAGACTCAGATCGCTGACGTCAACACAGTTCTCTTCATCGCTCTCGGCGTATTCGCAGCTACATTCGTAGTTCTTACATTCGTTCCTTTCGTAGAGCCACAGCAGGAGGCTGCAACTGACCTCAAGGTTAAGGATCTCCTCAAGTATCGTCACCTCGTGTTAGGTGTTATCGCAATCTTCATCTATGTAGGTGTCGAGGTAGGTATCCCAGGTACACTTAACTTCTATCTTACCGATACACTCGGTTCTGCAAACGCAGCTGTTGTAGCTGGTTTCGTTGCAGGTACTTACTGGTTCCTCATGCTCATCGGCCGTTTCGTATCAAGCTTCATCAGCGGTAAGGTTTCAAGCCGTACTCAGCTTACAGTGACTTCATCTGTAGGTGTGGCTCTCGTTCTTGCAGCTATGTTCACTACAAACGTTCAGGCTTCTATGCCGGTATTCACAGGCTCAGGCTTCGGTATGGTTCAGGTTCCTCTTACAGCAGTTCTCCTTGTTCTCTGCGGTCTCTGTACTTCAGTTATGTGGGGTGCAATCTTCAACCTCGCAGTTGAGGGTCTTGGCGCGCTTACAGCACTTGCTTCAGGTCTCTTCATGATGATGGTAGTAGGTGGTGGAGTTCTCCCACTCGTTCAGAACGCTATCGCTGACGCAGCTGGCTATATGACAAGCTACTGGGTACCTGTTGCAGGTCTTGCTTACATCTGCTGGTTCGCAGTCATGGGCTCAAAGGTAAGAAAGTAATCCTGACTGAAAGATCTCTATAATTAATAATCATAAAACAGAAATAAAATGAATTCACAGTGCGTAGTAGGAATTGACGTTGGTGGACAGACAACTAAGATCGGCGTCGTTGACTCAATGGGAACAGTGCTTGCACAGACTGTTATCCGTACAGACACTTACACAGACATCAACCCTTATATCGCTGAACTCGCTGAGGCAGTGAATAAGGTGATCAAGGAGTCTGGCAAGGAAGGAAAAATCCGCGGTATCGGTGTGGGCGCCCCTAACGCTAACTATTATAATGGTACAATTGAGAATGCTGTGAACCTCGTATGGGGTGGCACAAAGTCTATTCCGTTTGCTCAGCTTCTTTCTGAGGCAATGGGTGGTCTTCCAGTAGCACTTACAAATGATGCAAATGCAGCAGCAGTAGGTGAAATGGCTTACGGTGTAGCTAAGGGCATGAAGAACTTCATCATCATAACTCTTGGAACAGGTGTAGGTAGCGTTATCGTTGTAAACGGTGAGGTGCTTTACGGACACGACGGTTTCGCAGGTGAGCTTGGTCACACTTGCGTAGTGCGCAACAACGGCCGTACATGTAACTGCGGAAAGACAGGCTGTCTCGAGACTTACGCTTCTGCTACAGGTGTTGCACGTACTGCACGCGAGTGGCTTGAGCTTTCAGACGAGCCTTCACTCCTCAGAAACGTTGACAAGATCGCTTCTAAGGACGTTTATGACGCAGCTAGGGAAGGTGACAAGCTTGCTCTCAAGATCTTCGAATATACCGGAACAGTTCTCGGACGTTCTTTTGCAGACTTCATCGCATTCAGCTCACCTGAGGCAATCGTTCTCTTCGGTGGTCTTGCACGTGCGAAGGAGTTCCTCCTCCAGCCTATGGAAGACGCAATGAACGCAAACGTTCTCCCATTGTGGAAGGGCAAGGTGAAGATCGTATTCTCAGAGCTCAAGGAGTCGGATGCAGCCATCCTCGGCGCTTCCGCTCTTGCATGGGAACTCTAACCTATTCATAAAATAATGTTTGAGCCGGTCTCTTTTCAGAGGCCGGCTCTTTTTCTCTATCAGGTATACGTTTGCCTGAGACTCTACATCCTGTGTCTTCTCAGCCCCGGAATCCTGTAAGGAGTGGATCTTATGAACAGCATCCATTGTCCTATATAATAAGGTATCATTATAAGGTAGCCTGCGCCGTCTATAGGTTCTACGAACATGTTCCATGCAAGTATCAGGTCTGAGAATACGAAGAGTACGGCACCTATGGCGAAAAGCGAACTTCTCTGAAGGAGTGCGGTCACCATCATCGTGCATATGATGAAGGTGTAGATGATGACTCCTATGCGCACGATGCCCGCCGGCGCTTCTGGAGCTATGATGCAGCATGACCAAAATGTGAGTACGGCCCCCATGAACAGGAATATGAATGTATATCCTTTGGCCTTGGCTGTAAGTTTTCTGTCAGGCTCGACCTTGGTGTGATATCTTTTTACAAAGAAGAGTATATATCCGATATGTGCTGCTGCAAATGCAGCCATCTGTCCTATGAAATGTCCTTCATCTCCAAGCCAGTCACCGAGAGCGGAACAGCCTAAAGCTAATGTTATCTGCCACGGACAAAGCCACAGCGACGAGACTGTGATGATGATCAGAGGAAATGCCAGCTTGTGTGGTATGCCCACAGGGAAAAAGTAGAGCAGAGCAGCTGCCAGAAACAATGAGGTTGAAGCATATGTTGCAGTGTTCAAACACTCGTTTTTCATTTTCAAAGTAGCCATATCAGATTAATTTTCAATAAAGATACGCATTTTCAGATGGCTAACAAACTAAATTTGGAAATCCGATAAATAATGGTCATCTTCGCAGGTTGTATTGTGGATTAGTGGCTTCAGACGCATCCGCAATCCGAATGGTATATAATATTTATGTCAAATAACTAACAGAATTACTCTAAATGAAACAAATCAAATTGTTTTTCATTGCCGTGGCTCTGATGGTGTCTGCTCTTGCTTCCGCACAGAACATCACTGTTACTGGAGTCATCAAGGATTCATCCAACGGCGAAGGGATTCCGTTTGCTTCACTTCAGGTGAAGGGTACTATGATCGGAACAAGTTCCGACCTTGATGGTAACTATACCATCGAAGTGCCTTCAGACGGAGTCCTCATCTTTTCTTCTGTAGGATATGTCACTTTCGAGGCTCCCGTTCAGGGCAAGACTGTCATCGATGTGATGCTCGATCCTGATACAGAAATGCTTGAAGAGACTATCGTTGTAGCTTTCGGTACTGCAACCAAAGAGTCTTTTACAGGTTCTGCAACAGTAGTGAAGTCTGACGACATCGCTAAAGTACAGGCATCAGATGCAACGCGCGCTCTTGAAGGTGTGGTTGCTGGTGTTCAGATGACCACTGCTTCAGGTACTCTCGGAAGCTCGCCGTCACTTCAGATTCGTGGTGCCAGCTCGATTTCAGCAGGTACGCAGCCTCTTTATGTGGTGGATGGAATTCCTTTCGAAGGCGATATGAACAACATCAACCCTGCCGACATCGAGTCGATGACAGTTCTCAAGGATGCTGCTTCAAATGCTCTTTACGGTGCCCGTGGTGCTAACGGTGTCATCATGATTACTACCAAGAAGGCAAAGCATGGAGATGCTGTAATCAATGTTGAGGCAAAGTGGGGTCTTAATACAAAGGCTCTTAAGAATTATAACTACATCACTGATCCTGGCCAGTATTATGAGGTATATTATTCAGCTCTGCGCAACTATTACCAGTATTCACAGGAGATGTCTGAGTATGAAGCTCATGTTGCTGCAAATCAGAATATTACAGGACCATCTAAGAATGGAGGTCTCGGTTATCAGGTCTATACTGTTCCTGAAGGTCAGGCTTTCATAGGTATCAATGGAAAGCTCAATCCGAACGCTACTCTCGGCCGCGTGGTTGACTATAACGGTCAGTCCTACTATCTGACTCCGGACAACTGGATGGATGAGACCTACCGCAATTCTATCCGTCAGGAGTATAACATCAGCGTGTCAGGTACTACCGGCAATGCACAGATACTGGCTTCGTTCGGCTACCTCAACAACAAGGGTATCGTTGACGGTTCGGATATGTACCGCTACACTGCACGTCTCCGTACAGACTATCAGGCAAAGGAGTGGTTCAAGATCGGAGGTAACTTCTCTTTCACAAACTACAACTACAACAACGGTAATACAGACGAGGGTTCAAGCTCATCTACCGGTAACATCTTCGCCATCGCGAATCAGATAGCTCCTATCTATCCGCTCTACATGAGGGATGCTATGGGCCGTATCATGACAGACCGTTACGGATATAAGATGTATGACTACGGTACTGGTGACAACGCCGGTTCCGAGCGACCTTTCCTCCCTAACTCGAATGCCCTCCAGGCTGCAACTCTCGACAAGGCTAACTCGGAAGGAAACGCATTCAACGGTTCTGCATATGCTGAGGTAAAGTTCCTCAAGGACTTCACATTCACATTCAATGCGGGTATGGGTCTCCAGGAGACACGTTCGTCTAATCTGATGAACATGTACTACGGTCAGTATGCTACAATGGGTGGTCTCGTGGCGAAGTCGCACGGAAGGTCACAGACACTCAACCTTCAGGAACTCCTCAACTGGAGCCGCTCGTTCGGTCTTCACAATGTAGGTGTACTCCTCGGTCATGAGAACTATGTTGCGAAGTCGACTTCCCTCGGTGCTTCAAAGAGCCAGCTCTTCTCTATGGAAAATGATGAGTTGAACGGTGCTGTGGTTGACGGAAAGAGTTCAAGTTCATCGAGAAGCGAGTACAACAACGAGGGTTACTTCGTACGTGCTCAGTACGACTATATGAACAGGATATTCTTCAGTGCATCATATCGTCGTGACGCATCTTCACGCTTCCACCCTGACCACAGATGGGGTAACTTCTGGTCAGTCGGAGGAGGTTGGATCATCAATGAGGAGCAGTGGTTCCCACGTGCTCCATGGATCGACATGCTCAAGGTGAAGGCGTCGATAGGTTCACAGGGTAACGACAACATCGGAAACTATCTTTATACAGATACTTCTTATCTCTCTAACAACCTCGGTACTCCGGCAATCGGTTTCAACGTAAAGGGTAACAAGGATATCACCTGGGAGACAAACACCAACTTCAATGCCGGTGTTGACTACGACTTCCTCAGAGGCAGGGTTTCAGGTAGCGTGGAATATTTCTACCGCAACACTTCCGATATGCTCTTCTGGTTCACAGTTGCTCCGTCTCTCGGATACAGCGGATACTATGACAACATCGGAGATATGAGAAACCAGGGTGTGGAGTTCTCTACCAATCTCAACATCATGCAGAGACAGAACTTCAACTGGAACTTCTACTTCAACTTCACCCATTATACCAACAAGATCACCATGCTTCCTGAGGAAAGGAAGACAAGAGAGGTAGAAGGTTACAAGGGCTATGCAAACGGCACATCATTCCTCGGTGAAGGTCTTCCTCTCAACACATTCTATATGTATAAGTATGCAGGTGTAGATCCTGAAACCGGTAATCCTCTCTGGTACAGAGATGTAAAGGATGAGAGCGGAAATGTGACAGGCCGCGAGAAGACCGATTCATATTCGACTGCAACCCAGTATCTCTGCGGTGACCCTACACCGGATCTCTATGGTGGTTTCGGTACTTCGGTAGATTTCCATGGATTCGATGTTTCCGTAGCGTTTACGTATTCTATCGGCGGTCTCGCTTATGACTCGGGATATGCAGGTTATATGGGTTCACCTTCGCAGTCAAGCGCAGGAACCAACTTCCACAAGGATATCCTCAAGGCGTGGACTCCTGACAATCCGAACACTGATGTTCCTAAGTTCCAGTATAACGAACAGTATACTGCCGCTTCATCTGACAGATTCCTCACAGATGCAAGCTATCTCAACTTCCAGAACGCCCAGATCGGCTATACTTTCCCAGCAAGGATAACAAACAAGATGCATATCAGCAGGATCAGACTTTTCGCAGCTTGCGACAACATCTGGTATGTTTCACGTCGTGTAGGTCTCGACCCACGTCAGAGCTTCAGCGGTGCGACGAGCAACGCGATGAACTCTCCGGTGAGAACAGTTTCAGGCGGTCTTAACATCACATTCTAAATCGGATACAGGTAAAATGAAAAATATATTTACAAGAACATTTGCGATACTTCTTGTGGCCGTGATTGCCGCAGGTTGTGTCAAGGAGACTTTCCCTACAGGAGGTTCCATCACTTCCGAGCAGATCGATGCGTCGCCTAACGCTCTTCAGTACATGGTGAACGGTATCCCTTCTGCAATGATGGCTTCAGGAACAGCAGGTTATGCTTCCCAGTACGGCTATCATGCTGACTTCGGAATCGCTGGTATCCACCTCATGACAGAGGCCATGCTTGAAGACCTTACTGTCGGCGGTGACCTTGGTTACTGGTGGTTCGGTGCATTCACACAGAATGTATCTATGGGTGCGGACTATATCTACTGCGCTTATTTCTGGGACTGCTACTACACATGGATCAAGCTTGCCAACGACATCATCATCAAGGCAGGTGAGGTTACAGCGGACACTGATCCTACTGTAATCAACGCTCTCGGTCAGGCATATGCCTACAGAGCAATGTGCTATCTCGACCTTGCACGTCTTTATACTCCTAAGCAGAACAGTCTTGCTCCAGTGAGCGAGGATGTCCTCAATCTTACAGTTCCTATCGTTGATGAGACTACTGACGAGGCAAAGTCCAAGAATAATCCTAGGGCCACAATCGAGGAAATCTATGATTTCATCATGTCTGACCTCGCTATCGCTGAGGAATACCTTGCAAATGCAGGAAATTCATACAACCAGCCTACGCTCGCTGCCCTTTACGGAATGTACGCAAGAGCATATCTCGAGCTTGGTGCAGCGTATGACAAGGTTGACAAGAACGCCTATGAAAAGGCTGCGGAATATGCCCGCATGGCTATCACAGTCAGCGGAAAGACTCCTCTTACAGCTGCTCAGTGGCTTGATCCTAAGTCAGGATTCAATGATGGTAGCGCCAACAATTCCTGGATCTGGGGACTTTCTCTTTCAGTAGAGAATGCTTCCAATATCATCTCAAATATCGCTCATATTGCTCCAGAGGCAGTGTGGGGCTACTCATGTCTGTCTTGGCCGAGCATCAATAAGGCATTGTATGAACTCATAGATATTAATGACTTTAGGAAAAAAGCATGGCTCGATCCTGAATGCACTTGGGATCATTATACTGATAGGATGGGTAATTATACTCCTGATCATGGCTATAAATTCGCAGCTGCTGATCAGCGAGATGCGCTTGATTATTTTTCATACTATGCTAAGCCATATACAAATATCAAGTTCCGTCCTGCCGAAGGTGAATGTATGGATTATACAATTGGTAATTGTGCCGACCATGTTCTCATGCGTGTGGAGGAAATGTACTTCATCGAGATTGAGGCAACACTCTACAGCGAAGGCATCGATGCTGCGAAGAAGCTCCTCAATGACTTCATGCAGACTTACCGCTATCGCTCATATGATTGTAGCTGGGTTTCTTCTGAGCAGGCATTCATCAAGGAGATGCTTCTTCAGAAGAGAATCGAGTTCTGGGGCGAGGGCATCCTTATGTATGACTACAAGCGTCTGAACCAGGGAATTACAAGAGGTTATGCCGGTACAAACTGGCCTGCAGTGGCAAGATTCAACACTGAGGGACGTTCGCCGCAGTGGAACATCGTGATCACAAGATCGGAGTTCCAGTCGAATACTGCTATCAATCAGGCAAACAACAATCCTGATCCTACAGCTACAATGATTCCTTGGACTGAATAATCCTAAAAGGTTTTTACTGATATGAAAAAATATTTGAAATATATTCTTTTAGCGGCGATAACCTTAGGATCAGCCGCATGTGTGGAGGAGGAGTGGAAGCCGGGCGAACTTGACCTTTACGGTTGCCACGAACTCTTCTTCCCTCAGGAGCAGGCAGGTGACTTTACTATTGAGCCTACTGACGCTTCCAAGGCGATGTCTTTCACTGTCGAGAGGGTAGAGACTGATGACGAGGCTTTCGTGCCATATGAAATCGTTTCCAGTGTAGAAGATTTCTTCATTGTAGTCGATAGTAAAGGTAAGGAAATCGAGGAACTCTATTTTGATGAAGGACAGAAGAAGGTAAACTTCGGAGTCAAGATGGTAGGTGACTATGAGCTTGGCGAGAAGTACACCTGTACAATCAAGGTTACCGATCCTCAGTATGTGTCACAGTATTCTCTTTCAAGCAGCGAGCTTACATTCTCTGTAACAGTAATGGGATGGAACTATGTAGGTAAGGGCTTCTGGAGAGATGATCTTTTCGCTGGTTTCGCCTCTGCGATCGGTGCAAAGCTGGTAGAACCTAACCACGAGAAGGAGGTCGAAATCTATGAACGTGCTGACCTTAAGGGATACTATAAGATTGAAAAAGTCTATTCTGCAGACTTCATGGCTTATATGGCTGATGGTAATACAGATAATGCCAAGGCTTATGAAGATTTCTGCCCTGCTGCTCCAATCTATGTGAATGCAGTCAATCCTGATAAGGTTTATATTGACCTTCAGTTCGCTTTCTATGATCCGTCAGACCAGTATGGTGACATTTACCTTGCTTCTGATGTGGATGAAGTCATGGGTGTAGGCTATGGAAAGGGTCGTTACGGAAAAGTGAAGAATGGTGTCATCACATTCCCTAAGGAGGGACTCGTTGCATATGTTCCTGCTGCTAACGGTATGGCATATGCGAATACAGCAGGAAAACATAGAATTGTTCTTCCTGGTTCGACTCCATATGACTGCACTCTTTCACTTGACTTTTCACCAGCCGAGAACGGTGTGCTTCCTGTGGAGTTCATTCTCGGACCGGACGTTGCCAAGGTGAACTACAAGGTGTTCGAGGGTCACCTCAATGATGTAGATCTTGTATCGAAGCTTGCAGAGGTGAAGGAAGGAAAGGATGTGAAGGTACTCAACGCATCAGGCGTATATGATTTCACTGCTGAAAAGTCAGCGCTTTATACAATGATCGCATGTTCATTCGATGCAGAAGGAAACTATCATGAATATGATGTGATCAAGTTCGGTTACGATACTGTCAAGGATCCAAAAGACGTGGATATCCATCTGGGACTTATCGTTTCTGACAAGCATGCCCTTACAGGTCTTACAGCAGAGAATTCGATGGAGTTCTATCTCTACGGATCTGAGATCATAGAGGCAAGAGCTGCCATCTTCAAGAAGTCTCAGTATGCTGATTTCAAGGAGACTATCGAGTACAACGTGCAGTATGCTCCTGCATATGCTCTTGACCGATATCAGCTTGATTCACTCAATAAGGTGGGATTCAGCGGACTCGTAGGTAACCTCGAGCCAGGTGTCGAGTATTGTCTCATCGTTTATGCTGACAACGGCTATCACAGCGGATTCTACACAGCAACAGCATCAACCGAGGGAGTCTACAACCTCATGAATTCGGAGTTTGATATCTTCGACCTTCCTGAGCGACTCCAGCCATCTACTCACGATGATTATCTCAAGGAGTGGGAGATCTGGTCACTCGATCCATTCAACGTAAGAGACTGGAGCCGATCGAGACGTGGCACCGCCAAGTTCACTGATGCAGTTGACGTGATGTATGATGAGGACAGAAACATTACAAAAGACCCTGCAAAGGCTGATTATATCATGGATTATCTCAGTCTTTCAGGTATGCATGCAAATGCTTCTGATACTTATGGCTTTGCAGATGCAATAGACTTTGAATATTACGAGGGTTTTGTTTATACGTTGATGACTCCTATGCCAAGCGTTCAGCTTAAAGCTGATTATATTATAGAGTTAGATAATGGAAAGAAGAAAGAAATACCTAAGGGTACTACTGTATATCCAACTAATGCTTATCTTTTCTTTGATGGTGGTATGCTCAAAGCAAATCTAGAGAATGGAGCGATGCTGGGAGGATTCGTTACAGAGGAGAAGGACGTGATTGCATTCGTCGGTAATCCAAGCTCCTATGCCGGATCTTACGGATATTCATATGTTGCAATGCAGCTCTGTTTCTACCTTTCTGAGACATATGAGGGTGACGGTGCGCTCGTTTCTATGGACTGCCATGCATATCCTCTCCTTATCAGTCCTGGTTCAAAGTATGCTTCTGCATCTGCAGCAGAACTTTCGAACCTTGCTGCACCTGAGGCTTGCAACGCAGTGTCACTTGAACTCCAGAAGGCGCGTCGCAATTATGTAGAGACTGCAAGCGGTTACATCAAGTCAACAATCGATATGGTTCGTGAAAGCATGCCGCGCAACTACATGGAGAATGTCATCTCTGTAAAGGGTGGCAGCGATGTGAAGGCAGCTGACTATTCCATGACAAAGTCAGAGTCGGTGCTTGTAAAGGCAGACAAGGCCGAGGGTTTTGTTGAGAGAATCATTCGCTAATATAAACAGGTATGTCTATAAACTTATTCAGAAAAGGCTTCTTCATGGCCGCCTCGACTCTGCTTTCTGCAGCGGCATGTACTGAGGTGATCAATGAGGGAAACCTTCAGAATACGGACAATGGAGTGTTGATGACAAAGGTCATCAACACTCCTTCTGCTTCCGTGGAAGGTACTCTGCTTCTCTGTCTTACAGAGGATGCGGCACAACTTATGGCTTCAGGAGATCTTTCTTTAAGAGACCAGTTCTCTGCAGAGGTCGGTATCAATGTCATGGAGCCTATATTCACCATTGCTCCTGGCAAGGAGGATGTGGCAAGAAGACACAATCTTCACAAATGGTTCAAGGTTGAGTTTGACGGAATGGACAATACGGCAGCAGCCGCAAAGCTTGCCGCTTTTGATGCTGTGGTTAATGTTCAGTACGATAAGGTCGTTACTCCGACATCTGATCTTCAGTTCACTCCTTATTATCCATCTCCAGTTCAGATGGCATCGGATGCTTCACTACCGTTCAACGATCCTCTTCTTGTGGATCAGTGGCATTACATCAACACAGGCAGCAGCCATGTGTCTAATGCTTCTTATGAGGGCGGTGATATTGCAGTAAGAGATGTCTGGGAGAATCTTACAGCTGGAGACAGAAGAGTCGTTGTAGCTGTGATTGACGGACCGGTGAAGTATAATCATCCTGATCTTGCACCTAACATGTGGAAGAATGACGGCGAGGTGGCAGGTAATGGTATGGACGATGATAAGAACGGATATATCGATGACGTATACGGATGGAATTGTGTGAAGAATAGCGGTGACATCAATTGGTCGAACCGAAATGAGTCAGGACACGGAACCCATGTCGCAGGTATTGTCGCAGCAGCGAACGGCAACGGAACAGGTGTTTCAGGAGTAGCCGGAGGTACCGGAAATAATGATGGTGTAAGACTTATGTCACTTCAGATCTTCGAGGGAGGCGGATCTACTCTAGATGCTTCTGCCAAGGCTTTCCAGTATGCTGCAGATAATGGCGCTTCAATTGCCCAGTGTTCTTTCGGATATGAGGGTGAAGGTGCGGCATACAAGTCTGACGAGGATTATAAGAGAATCTTCGGCGCTGAATACGATGCAATCAGATACTTTATGGATCCTGAGAACAACAACAGCGAGATTCTTGACGGAAACATTGTCATTGCTGCTGCCGGCAACGACAGCCGTGCTCTCTCAAGTTATCCTGCAGCTATCAAGGACGTTGTTTCTGTTACCGCTCTCGGACCTGATTATCTTCCTGCCGTGAACTATACCAACTATGGACCTGGCTGTAATATTGCAGCTCCTGGTGGTGACTTCTATATAGGCAATATTACAAGTTTCGCGGAAAACAGAAGCCGCGTGCTTTCAACATTCGTGAATACTGTTACAGATGCGAATCTTGGCACTTCCGGCCATGATTACGTATATATGCAGGGTACTTCGCAGGCTTGTCCATGTGTATCAGGTGTAGCGGCTCTCGGACTTTCCTATGCATACAAGCTTGGTAAGAAGTTCTCGCGTGACGAGTTTGTCTCAATGCTCCTCACATCTGTGAATGACCTCGACAGTAGACTTACAGACAACTCCCTTAAGATCTCGGGATATAGAAATGGTGCAGAGACATTCATTGACCTCGGACTTTATCGTGGCAAGATGGGAACAGGTGCGCTTGATGCATGGAAGTTCATGATGGCAATCGAGGGTACTCCTTCCATTACAGTTCAGGTAGGCGATGCGTCTTCAAAGGCCAAGAGATATGACATTACCTCTTATTTCGGTGCTTCTGCAGCGGATCTCACATACCTTTCTGTGACTTGCGATAACGCAACAATGGAAGCACTCGGACTTACTGACGAGCCGGAGATAAAGTATGGAAAGCTCAGTCTTAACCCAACCAAGGTCGGTTCAGGTAAGATTACAGTCACTGCAATTGCAGGAGGCGAGAACGTAGGCGGTCTTGAGCAGATCGGTGGAATGGAAATCACAAGAACCATTTCCATCATGTCTCGAGGCGTAGTGAGTGATAATGGCGGATGGCTTTAAAATGGAGGTGATGTTATGAAGAATATATTCAAGATCATGGTTATAGCGGCTCTCTTTTGCGCAGCCGTATCATGTAAGAAAGCTCCGGAGACATCCACTGCAATCGTTGCAGAATGGCATCTGGTAGAAGTGGCAGGAATGGAGGCCTCTGCAGTCCCTCAGGTGTACATTGATTTCAAGGCGGACTACACCTTTGAGATGTATCAGAAGCTTGGTGAGGGACGCTATCGCAGATACGACGGAACTTATGCTGTCGCTAAGGATATGGTTACAGGTAAGTATTCTGACGGTGAGAAATGGGGTTCAGGCTATACTGCAGCTTTCGATGGTGATTATATGACGCTCACAGCTGATAACGGTTCTGGCGAGGTCTGCAAGTATGAGAAGGCTTCTCTTGACCAATCAGAGAAAGATAAGGCGGATGTGGTCACAAAGTCGGAAGATTCTGTTGAAAGATTTCTCTAACAGGACTCTATAAATGAAAAGATGCCGGGAAATTCATTCCCGGCATCTTTCGTTTATAATGTATTCTTCTTGAGATTCTCGACGTAGCGGTCGATCTTGTGAAGTTCGCTTGGGATGCGTATGTGCTGAGGACAGTGATGAGTGCATTGTCCGCATCCGATGCAGCGTGAAGCCTGACGCAGTTTAGGAACAGCTCTGTCATAGCTTACGAGATATGCCCTGCGGGCTTTCTTGTAGCTCTCTGACTCGATGCTCTGAGCAATGTCGCCTTCGTTCACGCATTTGTTGTAATGCTTGAAAATGGTCGGGATATCGATTCCGTAAGGGCAAGGCATGCAGTACTGACAGTCTGTGCAAGGGATTGTAGGATAGTCCTGCATGAGAGTTGCTGTCTCCTCGAGGAAAGCAAGATCTTCTTCAGTAAGAGGCTTCAGAGGCGAGAATGACTTAAGGTTATCCACAAGATGCTCCATATAGGTCATTCCGCTGAGTACGCAGAGGACACCTTCATGTGTACCTGCAAATCTGAACGCCCATGATGCGATGCTGTTCTGCGGACCACGCTCCTTGAGCCTGTCCGCGATGTGTACAGGCACGTTTGCGAGGCGTCCGCCGAGAAGCGGTTCCATGATCACTGACTGGATTCCTCTCTTGTCGAGTTCGCCCTGAAGATACTGAGCATCCGTATTCCTTCCTCCGGCATGAGTCCAGTCTACATAGTTGAGCTGGATCTGTACGAAATCCCAATGATATTTGTCATGAAGGGCAATGAGGTCATCAAATCCCTGCTGACCACCGTGGAATGAGAATCCGAGATTACGGATTCTACCTGCCTTACGCTCTTCAAGCAGGTAGTCTATCACTCCATTATCCTCGAATCTGCGCTTGAATGCATTATAGTCGCTGATATTATGGAGAAGATAATAATCTATATAGTCGGTCTGAAGTTCCTGGAAAGATTTGTAGTACATGGCCAGAACAGTCTTCTGACTCATGTCGCCGTTCATATTGGAGAGTTTTGTCGCAATGTAATAGCTGTCACGCGGATACCTCTTGAGTGCATTGCCTGTAGCTCTTTCGCTCTGGCCCTGAAGATAAACAGGAGCAGTATCAAAGTAGTTCACTCCATTCGCTATGGCATGATCGACAAGAGCATTGACCATTTCCTGATCAACGATGTCCTTGCCGTTTTCATCCTTTGTCATAGGCCAGCGCATGCAGCCGTAGCCAAGAAGGCTCACTTTGTCACCGCGTACCGCATTTGTCCTGTAAGTCATCTCGCCGCCACCGAGTTCCTCTCCGGCAACTTCGGACTTTCCGCCACCGCATCCTGTGATCGCCCCAAGTCCACCCATTGCGAGGGCTGCGCTTCCAGCGGTCTTCAAAAATTCTCTTCTGTCAATATTCTGTTTCATGGTGATGAATCTTTAGATTGTTTTATGTACCTGATGTCCTTCCACATGGATGGCTGTGAACGGTCTTGCAGGGCAGAGGTTTTCACATGCTCCGCATCCGATGCATCTTTCCTCAAGGACTGTAGGAATCATAGGAGACTTAGGGTCGTCAGGATTCTTTCGTACCATACGGATTGCACCATTAGGACAATGGCGTGCACAATTTCCACAGCTTACTCCGTCAGTGTTGACTACGCAGTTGTCGAGATTCACCACAGCATGTCCTATCTGTATGGATGACTTTTCTTCAATGCTTATAGGTCTGATTGCTCCTGCTGGACAGATCTGAGAACATCTGTTGCACTCAGGACGGCAATAACCTCTTTCAAAGGACATTTCAGGCTGCATGAGTGTGAGCAGCGAAGTCGAAGGTCTGAGAACACCGTTAGGACATTCGCTTACACAGAGCTGGCATCCGGTACAATGATTTGAGAAATTCTTGAGGCTGAGAGAACCTGCAGGCTTGAGCGGAGTCTCGCGTTCAGGCTTTTGTGCGCGCTCGATTGCTGCAAGACCTCCGTCTGTCTTTGCTTCTTGTGCCTTAAGGGCTGCAGATGTCACCGCTATGGCTGTAGCTGTCATGAACGCTCTCTTGCTGCCATCTACCTCCTGCTTTGCCTGAGCAGTCTTCTTGCTGCTGCATGTTGAAAGACATTTGCAGCGGAGGGCGTAATGTATCGCGTTATCTTTGCAAGTGTCGATGCAATCCATGCAGGCTACACAGCGGCTGTAGTCTATATTATGGTTGGCTGTGTCTATGCATGATGCCTTGCATTGCTTTCCGCAAAGTCCGCAGTTGCGGCATTTCTCTGTGTCGATTACTGGTGCAAAAAGACTGAATCGCGAGAAGAATCCGAGGACTGTTCCTACAGGACAGATGGTGTTGCACCAAGTTCTGCCGTTCTTCCATGCGAGTACAGCTACAGCAACAAATGTAACGACTGCAATGATGAATGTAGGAACGGACTTGATCCAGACATCCACGCTGTAGAATGCGTAGCTGTCGGCTTTTTCTGCTATCCATGCGAAGAAATTGTTACCCCACTGGTAGATAGGAGCAAGGAGATTGGATGCGATTCGTCCGTAAGCGCTATATGGTGCAACCAGAGCTACGAGAGAGTGAAGGCCCGCGATAAGTGCTACAACAAAAACAGCAAGCACTCCATATCTGAGCCACTTCTTTGCAGGAGAATAAGAGAAACGGAACCTGTTTTTCTTTTTGGTCTTTCCATGAATCCACGAAATGATGTCCTGCATTACTCCAAGAGGGCAGATGACTGAACAATAAACTCTTCCGAAAAGGAGGGTGAGCAGCAGGAGTACTGCTACTACAGCAAAGTTCAGTGCCAGAGCAGCAGGCAGGAACTGGATCTTGGCCATCCATCCGAGCCATGCGTGGAGTGTTCCGGTGAAGTCAAGGAACAGAAGGGTCACGCCGGCGAAGAAGATTGTAGCCAGGATGATTCTGATTTTTCTAAGCATGATGGTTATAGTTTAGTGTTATATATGCTGTCAGATGTGACGGCATGTCTGTGTGTGGCAGTCACATTTGACAAAAATAATAAAAAAAGAGCCTCGAAAGGCTCTTGGTCATCACTAATTCATTATCACATTGTCGAAATATTCGCTGAACAGGCGTTTGGCGCGGTCGAGCTGTTCAGGAGTGTTGTGCGGAGTCTCTTTAAGCAGGTACTCCTGTCCAAGAGACTCGTACTTGTGCATGCCCAGCGTGTGGTAGGGAAGGATCTCTACTCTCTGCAGCATCCTGTAGTCTTTGAAATGCTCGCCGAGCGCCTTGATGTCTTCCTCGAAATCGCTGATTCCAGGAACGAGAACATATCTGAGCCAGAACGGCTTTTCGTTTTCTTCCAGCCACTGCGCAGTCTTGAGTGTCTGCTCGTTGCTTCTGCCTGTAAGTCTTTCGTGTCTTTCAGGATTGATCTGCTTCATGTCGAGAAGCACAAGGTCAGTCTTGCCGAGGAGTACTTTCACATCGCTGTTCCAGACACCTCCGTTGGTGTCGAGACAGATGTTTATACCTTCCTCATGGAGCCTGTCAAAGAGGGGAGAGAGGTCTTTTGCCTGGACTGTAGGCTCGCCGCCTGAGAAAGTCACGCCTCCTCGTCTTCCGAAGAAAGGCTTCTGGCTTACGGCCATCCTGACGACTTCCTCTATCTCTGTCGGCTTTCCGCCTTCTCCTGAAATGGTGTCAGGATTGGCGCAGTAGAGACAGCGGAAAGGGCATCCTTGAAGAAATACGACGAGCCTGAGTCCAGGCCCGTCATATGTTCCCATTGATTCGTATGAATGTACCTTTATCATAGTATGAGATCCCCGGACGGGCCGGGGATGACATTAATGAATTTAGAGTGATTCGTGGAATGTTCTTGAGATCACCTCAAGCTGCTGCTCGCGGCTGAGTCTGATGAAGTTCACAGCGTATCCTGAAACGCGGATAGTGAGCTGTGGATACTTCTCAGGGTGCTCCATGGCGTCCTCAAGCATCTCCTTGTTGAGCACGTTCACATTGAGGTGGTGTGCGCCCTTGGTGAAGTAGCCGTCCATCATTGTGATGAGGTTGTCGATCTTGTCCTCCTGAGTCGGACCGAGTGACTTAGGTACGATTGAGAAGGTATTTGAAATACCGTCCTTAGAATCGTGGTAGTCAAGCTTCGCTACAGATGAGAGTGATGCGATGGCTCCGTGAGTGTCACGACCGTGCATAGGGTTTGCACCCGGTGCGAATGCCACGCCTTTTGCTCTTCCGTCCGGAGTAGCACCTGTCTTCTTACCGTACATTACATTAGATGTAATGGTAAGGAGTGAGAGAGTCGGCTGAGCATCCTTGTATACCTTGCGTGAGCAAAGCTCTGTGTTGAAGAACTGAACAACGTCACGTGCAAGTACGTCTACATTGTCGTCATCGTTACCGAAGCAAGGGAACTCGCCCTCGATATCGAAACCGTCTGTAAGACCGTCAGCATTGCGGCGAGCTGTAACCTTAGCAAACTTGATTGCTGAAAGCGAGTCAGCTACGATTGAAAGACCTGCCACGCCATATGCAAGGTTGATTGATGGGTTAGTGTCGATGAACGCCATCTGAGACTTTTCATAATCATACTTGTCGTGCATGAAGTGGATGATGTTCATTGTCTCGTTGTATACACGTGCTACTTCGCGAAGAACCTTCTTGTAGTTATCCATTACCTCGTCAAAATCGAGCACGTCGCTGCTGAGAGGCTTGATGCCTTCCACGATGAGGGTTCCGGTGTTCTCGCAACGTCCCTCGTTGAGGGCAAGAAGGAGAGCCTTTGCAAGGTTTGCGCGTGCTCCGAAGAACTGGATTGCCTTACCGATTGCCTGATATGATACGCAGCATGCGATACCGTAGTCGTCACATCCTCTTACCTTTCTCATGAGAGAATCGTTCTCGTACTGCACTGAGCTGGTCTCGATCGAAACCTTTGCGCAGAACTCCTTGAATCCCTCCGGAAGCTCAGGATGCCAAAGCACTGTCATGTTTGGCTCTGGAGCGGGTCCGAG
Organism: Candidatus Cryptobacteroides sp.; assembly: GCA_045125535.1. Lineage (GTDB taxonomy): Bacteria > Bacteroidota > Bacteroidia > Bacteroidales > UBA932 > Cryptobacteroides. The sequence goes on along the minus strand of JBGVNK010000038.1, from coordinate 61,248 downwards.
GTTGTAAAGTGTCTGGAGGAAACGGAACGAAGTCTTTGTAACCTTGCTCTTTCCGCCTGTGAAGCGACCTCCGATTGACTCTGTGATCCATGTAGGGTCACCTGCGAAGAGATCGTTGTATGAGTTCATTCTGAGGTGGCGTACCATTCTGAGCTTCATCACGAACTGGTCGATAAGCTCCTGTGCGAATGTCTCGTCGATGAGGTTGTTGTCAAGATCGTACTGGATGTAGATGTCAAGGAATGATGAAACGTTTCCAAGAGACATCGCAGCTCCGTCCTGCTCCTTCACTGAAGCGAGGTAAGCCATATACACCCACTGTACAGCCTCCTGTGCATTTGTTGCAGGTCTGCTGAGGTCGAGACCATAGTACTCACCCATGATCTTGATCTCCTGAAGAGCCTTGATCTGCTCTGCAACCTCCTCGCGGAGAGTGATGCGTGAGCGGGTCATTGCACCTGTAAGGTTTCTAAGATCCTCTCTCTTTGCCTCGATGAGTCTGTCTGTTCCGTAGAGGGCAAGACGTCTGTAGTCACCGATGATACGGCCTCTTGAGTAATTGTCAGGAAGACCTGTGAGGAATCCGAGTGACCTGTACTTGCGGATCTCTTCTGTATATACATCGAACACACCGTCATTGTGTGTCTTTCTGTAGTGAGTGAAGATCTGCTTTACCTGAGGGTCAAGTTCCACACCGTTCTCGATGCAGGCCTTCTCCACGACTTTCCAGCCTCCGAACGGCTTGATGGCTCTCTTGAGAAGTTCGTCAGTCTGAAGTCCTACGATAAGTTCGTCATCTCTGTCGATATATCCTGCTGCATGTGATGTTATAGTCGAGATGGTCTTTGCGTCTATTGCGCGTACACCACCGTTTGCTCTTTCTTCAGCCAATGCCTCGAGACACTTGTTCCATAGTCTTTTCGTCCTGTCAGTCGCTCCAGCGAGGAATGAGGCATCTCCCTCGTACGGAGTGATGTTGCTGTAAACGAAATCAGCAACATCGATTCTTCGGCTCCACCTGCCGTCATTGAATTTCTGCGTCATGTTCTAATTTATATAAAATCAAATTTAGCCTTTCTTATAGAAGCCGCGAAGATACCTCATTTTTCGACTATTTGCAACTTTATCTGACGAATCAGATGATTTTTTGGAAAACTATTCGTTTTCCTCATCCACTACCCTTAATTTCATGGCCATAACTTCATAGAATTGTTTTTCCACGCCTTCGGAATTGGTGTATCGTGTTGTCCTCATTCTGCCTGTTACATGCACTGCAGCGCCCTTTTCCACTTTGTCCATGTCACAGATGTCCTTGCCTTCCCAAGCAACTACATTGAACCATGTTGCGTCGGATATAGGCTCTCCGTTACGGTTTCTGTAAAGGTAGTCGGTGACCATTGAGAAGTTGACGACCCTGTTGTCGTTGAATGTGTTGCTGCGGACTGTGCCGACTCGGCCTTTCAGTTCGATTCTGTTGATGTGTTCCATAAGATAATCTCTCTTTTTTCAGTTGAACTTGTCTTCCCCACATCTTATGCGCGCTTTGTAGGTTGAGGGCAAAGTAAGATAAAAAAATCCTGCTTGCAGCCATTCGTAAGGCCTCCTTTGTCAGATATTTCTTTTTTTTTATCTCTTTCAACTTTTTTTTAGTCGATAAAATTAATTTTTAATGCATAAAGATTTATTTTGCATCCCGCCTCTTTTAAAAAAAAGAAATGATTTGATTAAAAAAGAGAAAAACAGGCTTGTCTGTATTGCATGGATGCACCATCCGCTACATCTTTGCCATTTGTTAAAATACTCATGATATGGAATACAAGATGAGGGAAAGGCATATTCCTGTGTGTCTGGAGTGCGGTGACAAGATCAAGTACGGGCGTACGGACAAGAAATTCTGTTGCGACGACTGTCGCAACAGACATTACAACGCCAAGCTCAAGCAGGGACGTACCTACAGACGCAGGGTGCTGGCCTTGCTGGACAGGAATTATGAACTGCTGGATGAAGTGTTGAAGTCCGGCAGGGACTCTGCTGATTTCACATATCTTATGACTTTAGGTTTCAATCCTGATGCAGTGACATTCTGTCACCACTCCAGACGTCATGAAATCTATGGCTGTTTCGACATTATATATAAGATGTCGGAAACGAGAATATATTCCATATCGAAAATACAAAATGTTTCGTTACCTTTGCAGCCCGATTCGGAAACGAAACATCAGTAAATTAATACAATATGACTAAAAAATTACTCATTGCAGGCGCAGCGCTTGCACTTATCGGTTGCAATATGAAGAATCCGCTTCTTACAGAATCACCGCTGCCGTTCGGCGCTCCGCAGTTCGACAAGATCGAAAACGAGCACTATCTTCCAGCATTTGAGGAGGGTATTGCAGAGGCTAAGGCTGAAATCGATGCTATTATCGCTAACGAGGAAGAGCCTACATTTGAGAACACCATTGAAGCAATGGAGTTTGCTGGCGGCAAGCTCAATTCTGCAGCATCAGTGTTCTATGCACTCATGGAGGCTCACACTAACGAGCAGATGCAGCAGATCGCAGAGGAGATTTCTCCAATGCTTACCGAGTATTCTATGTATGTATCACTCAATGCAGACCTTTTCGAGAGAGTGAAGGCTGTTTATGAGAAGAGAAACGAGCTCGGTCTTGACGTTGACCAGATGAAGCTTCTCGAGGATAACTACAAGAGCTTCGTACGTGGTGGCGCAAATCTCTCAGACGAGGACAAGGTTCTTTACAGCCAGTGGTCTGAGGAGCTTTCACTCGCTACTCTCCAGTTCAGCAAGAACGTTCTCGCAGCAACAAACGCATACACTCTCAACATCACTGACGAGGCTGATCTCGCAGGTCTCCCTGAGTATGTGAAGACCATGGCTGCAGAAACTGCTGCCGACAAGGGTCTTGAAGGATGGGCATTCACTCTTGATGCTCCAAGCTACAGCCCGTTCCTCCAGTACAGCGAGAAGCGTGAACTCCGCAAGCAGATATGGACAGCATACAATACAAGAGCTCTCGGCGGTGAGTTCGACAACACTGAGGTTGTAAGAAAGATCGTTGATCTCAGAATCAAGATCGCCAATATCCTCGGATACGAGACTTATGCAGACTATGCTCTTGAGGAGAGAATGGCAAAGGACAAGAAGACAGCAGTCGACTTCATCATGAATCTTCTCAAGCCTTCACTCGAGTTTGCGAAGAAGGATGTTGCAGAGGTATTCGCATATGCAAGGAAGAACGGTTTCGAGGGCAAGAGACTTGAGTCTTGGGACTTCGGCTACTGGTCGGAGCGTTACAAGGAGGCAGAGTACTCTCTCAGCGCTGAGGAACTAAAGCCTTATTTCCAACTCGAGAGCTGCATCGATGCAGTGTTCGGACTTGCAAGCCGTCTTTACGGCATTTCTTTCGAGGAGCGTAACGATCTTCCTGTATATCATGAGGATGTAAAGGTGTACGAGGTAAAGGATACAGACGGCAGCCACCTCGCACTCTTCTATGCAGACTTCTTCCCACGCGCAAGCAAGAGAGGCGGTGCATGGATGACTTCTTTCCGTGATCAGAGCATCAAGGATGGCGTAGAGAAGAGACCTCACATCACCATCGTATGCAACTTTACAAAGCCTACAGCAGATGCTCCTGCACTCATCACTCATGATGAGCTCACTACATTCCTACATGAGTTCGGTCACGCTCTTCACGGCATGTTCGCCGAGGGTCGTTATCCTTCACTCACAGGTACAAGCGTAAGCCGCGACTTCGTTGAGCTTCCATCACAGATCATGGAGAACTGGGCGTTCGAGCCTGAATATCTCAACTCATTCGCAAAGCACTACCAGACAGGCGAGCCTATCCCTGCAGAGCTTATCGAGAAGATCGTGGCAGCAAAGAACTACCTTGCAGGTTATGCTCAGGTACGTCAGCTCCACTACGGTTGGCTTGACATGTCATGGCATACTCTTACAGAGCTTCCTGCAGAGAGCACAATCGAGTTCGAGTCAAAGGCTCTTGCACCATATGCAGTAATGCCTGCAGTAGAGGGTGCGGCATTCTCAGGTTCATTCTCACACATCTTCTCAGGCGGATACTCAGCAGGATACTACTCATACAAGTGGGCTGAGGTTCTTGAGGCAGACGCATTCTCACTCTTCAAGGAGAAGGGTATCTTCAATACTGAGGTTGCAACTTCATTCCGCGAGAACATCCTTTCAAAGGGTGGCACAATGGACGAGGCAGTGATCTACCGCAACTTCCGCGGTCACGATCCTCAGCCTGAAGCACTTATGGAGAAGCTCGGACTTGTGAAGTAGCCCCGATAAATAAAGTATAAGAAGACCTGGCACGTTTTCCATATGATTCCGTGCCAGGTCTTTTATTTATTATTTCGGTGCGATTCTATATAGGAAGGCAGCAATGAATGCGAAGACGATGTTCGGCATCCATAGCGCTATGAACGGCGGAAGGACTCCTGCATGGACGAACATCTCACTGAACTTCAGGAATAGAATGTAGGTAAAGGCCAAGGCTATTCCCAGACCGATATTCCAACCTATTCCTCCTCTTCTCTTCTTCGATGAAAGAGCCACTCCCATTATGGTGAGTATGAATGCGGAGAACGGCAAAGCGAATCGTCTGTTCTTTTCCATAAGCGCGAACTTAATGTTGGCATCACCTCTCATCTTCTGTGTATCGATGAGTTCATTTAGTTCGTTGTACGTCAATGTCTCGACTGTCTTTTCCGTCAGATAGAAATCCTGATTGGTCAGAGCGATCACGGTGTCTAACTGCTTTCCTGTGCGTATCTTGTCTGTAAGATCGTCGTTATATTCCCTGATAAAGTATTTCTTGAGCCTCCAGCTTCTGCTTGTGGTGTCGTATGCAGCAGTCTCTGCGGAAATCTTCGACACGAGCTTGTTGCCTTCAATCTTTTCAAGTGTGAAACGGTATGCGGTGTTGTTCCACGAACTGAAGGATTCAGCAAAGACAAACTCGCCCGGAGAAATCTGATAATGTACGTTTCGGCCAACGCTCTGGTATCTTGTCTTGATATACTGGTTCTCAAAATCCAGTCGCGTCTTATTGGCGTCCGGAATGATGAAGAGGTTGAGGCACAGCGAGAGTATGGCAATCAACGTAGCGGAGAATATATACGGAACCATCATCCTGTGATAGCTGACTCCGCCGGCCAGAATGGCGATTATCTCTGAATCAGCAGCCATCTTCGAGGTGAAGAAGATGACCGTGATGAACACGAACAGAGGACTGAACATGTTCATGAAGTATGGAACGAAGTTGAGGTAATAGTCGAAGATGACAGCCTTGAGCGGAGCTTCCTTAGATACGAAATCATCTATCTTTTCGCTGATGTCGAAAATGATGACAATACCGATGATAAGAAGCAGCGCCACGAAGAAGGTGCTTATGAACTTCTTCGTGATATAAAGGTCTATCTTTCTCGGTGTAAGGTCCATTACTGCTAAAGTCTTGTAGTTATTCTCTTGACGGTCTCATCCTTCCATGCCTTGAAATCACCGGCCTTGATGTGCTTGCGTGCTTCATGCACAAGGTCGAGATAGAATGCAAGATTATGCTCGCTGGCGATCTGTCCGGCAAATATCTCACCTGCCACGAAGAGGTGGCGTACATATGCCTTCGAATATGCATGATCCACAAATGAAGTTCCCTTAGGGTCGAGAGGAGAGAAATCGTCCGCCCACTTCTTGTTCTTCATGTTCATGATGCCGTCCCATGTGAAGAGCATTCCGTTACGGCCGTTTCTTGTAGGCATCACGCAGTCGAACATATCCACTCCGCGCGCGATTCCTTCAAGAAGGTTGGCAGGAGTTCCCACTCCCATCAGATAGCGCGGCTTGTCCTCAGGCATGATAGGACACACTACCTCAAGCATCTCGTACATCTTCTCGGTCGGTTCTCCCACTGCAAGTCCTCCGATGGCATATCCCTCGCGGTCAAGCGCTGCCGCATGCTCGACAGCCTCACGGCGGAGGTCAGGATAGACGCAGCCCTGGATGATAGGGAAAAGTGCCTGTGAATATCCGTAGAGAGGTTCTGTTTCGTCAAAATGCTTCACGCATCTCTCCAGCCACCTCTTGGTCAGCTGCAGAGACTTCTTTGCATACTTATAGTCGGCATCACCGGGACAGCACTCGTCGAGAGCCATCACGATGTCGGCTCCGATGATGCGCTGGGTGTCCATGTTGTTTTCAGGAGTGAAGATATGCTTCGATCCGTCGATGTGCGAACGGAAAATGCATCCGTCTTCGGTAAGCTTGCGGATAGGGCTGAGCGAGAAGACCTGGAATCCGCCGCTGTCGGTGAGGATAGGTCTGTCCCATGACTCGAACTTATGAAGTCCGCCGGCTGCCTTGAGGACTTCGAGTCCCGGACGGAGATAGAGATGATATGTGTTTCCGAGGATGATCTCGGCCTTTATGTCTTCCTTGAGATCCCTGTGATAGATGCCCTTGACCGAACCCACAGTGCCTACCGGCATGAATATAGGGGTCTCGATCTGGCCGTGGTCAGTGGTGATCACACCGCAGCGGGCTGAAGAGTTAGAATCTGTATGTGTCTTTACAAATTTCATTCATTATATTTTAACCCTCAAAGATAGTAACTTTTAATCAAAATCGCTTATCTTTGTAAAGATGTATGAATCTGTAATTAATAACATTTATAACGAAAATGAATAAATCCATCAAACTCAGGCTCATAGTGATGAACATCATCCAGTGGGCGGTATGGGGTGCCTATCTCACTTCAATGGGAAGCTACCTCGCAAACGTAGGCCTTGCGGCCCGTATCGGAATCTTCTACGCCATGCAGGGAATCGTGTCCATATTCATGCCGACCCTCATGGGTATCGTGGCAGATAAATACATCCCGGCCCAGAAACTTCTCGGACTCTGCCAGGGTATCGCCGGCGCAGCCATGCTCGGAGCCGGATTCTACGGAATGACAGGCGGAAGCGAACTTTCTTTCGGCATCCTTTTCAGCCTTTATGCAGTGAGCGTCGCATTCTACATGCCTACAATCGCTCTCTCTAACTCGGTAGCATACAACATCCTCGAGAAGAACGGATTCGACACAGTCAAGGATTTTCCTCCTATCCGAGTATTCGGAACAGTCGGCTTCATCTGCGCGATGCTTTTCGTGAACTTCATGACAAATGGCGAAGGTGTTCAGTATCAGCACTCATACAATCAGTTCTTTGTGTCAGGTATCCTCGGAATCGTGATGCTCATTTACTGCTTCACTCTTCCTGAGTGCCCATGCCACAAGGATGCAGGTGCAGGCCAGACACTTGCCCAGCGTTTCGGTCTCGACGCATTCAAGCTCTTCAAGAACAGACAGATGGCCATCTTCTTCATCTTCTCGATGCTTCTCGGAGTTGCTCTTCAGATCACAAACGGCTTTGCCAACCCATTCATCTCACACTTCAAGGATGTTCCAGAATTCGCTCAGACATGGGGAGCTCGAAATGCAAATGCCCTCATCTCTATCTCTCAGGTATCCGAGACTCTCGGTATCCTTCTTATCCCTGTAGTGATGAGACTTTTCGGAATCAAGAAGGTAATGCTCATCGCAATGTTCGCATGGGTTCTCCGTTTCGGTCTGTTTGGTGCAGGTGACCCTGGTTCAGGTGTGTGGATGCTCATCCTCTCTATGATCGTCTACGGCGTGGCTTTCGACTTCTTCAACATTTCAGGCTCACTCTACGTCAATATGAGAACCACAGAGAAGATTCAGAACAGTGCACAGGGTCTCTTCATGCTCATGACCAACGGTGTAGGAGCAACAATCGGAACTCTCAGCGCCCAGGCTGTAGTGAACTATTTCGTGAACAACGCAGCAGCTCGTGGAGTGGAGCCAAGCTGGAGCACAGCATGGTACATCTTTGCAGCCTACGCACTTGTAGTTGCAATCCTCTTCATGTTCCTCTTCAAGGCGCCTAAGGACAATGCTGAGAAGGTAGCATAAACTCCTTCGTCATATAGTTTCAGACCAGAAATGTATTCTAAGAATATATCTCTGGTCTTTTTTCGTAAATCTGCTGTAAGGTATGCAACAGATATGATTGTATATGCATCTAATAGAAGATTTATAACCCATCTGAAATGAAGACGATACGTTTGTTTGCTGTTCTCAGCATCATGTCATTATGTTCTTGTGAAGCTGATTTTTATGCTCTTGGCGATTCTTCTGAAGGAATCTCAGAAATGCCATCGGAAAGTGAAGGGAACGGAGATGAAGGAAATGAAAATTCACTGGCTGGAACTGTAACTGCCGGAGAATGGAATGACCTGGACAACTGGGATTTCTGGAATCAGCTGATTGACGGCCAGAATGAAGAAAAGTTTTATGAACATCTTAATTATTGGAGTCTTTATCCGTCCAACAGATTCGCCGTTACTATCGTGAATAATGATGATCAGCCTGTGTGCGGAGCCAAGGTGGAACTTCTTCTTGGGGAAAACCAGTCTCCTGTATGGACATCCATAAGTGACAATCGCGGATCGGCGGAACTGTGGTACAACATCACATCATGTGAAGATACTGATGAGGAGAAGATATTCAGGATATCGGTAAACGGTGTCGTATGCCAAGAGGTACCTCAGGCTTCATTCAGTCAGATCGGACTACGTATGAATACCATCATTGCTGAGCCCATACAGGTCAAGAAGAGTGCAGACATCGCCTTCATAGTGGATGCTACAGGCTCAATGGTAGATGAAATAGAATTTCTGAAAGATGATCTTCTCGATATAATCCGAAAAGCTGAATCAAACAGCAGCGAAGTCAGCCTGAGAACCGCAGCTCTTTTCTATAGAGACAAAGGAGACAAATATCTCACCCGATATGACGACTTCACGACCAAACCTAAAGAAACATCAGATTTCATCAAAGAGCAGGAAGCTGCAGGAGGTGGAGACTATCCCGAGGCCGTACATACAGCGCTGGAAGAGGCCATGCAGAGTCTTTCCTGGGAAGAAGGGAATTACGCACGAATCGCTTTTCTTCTGCTCGATGCTCCTCCACACCATGATAGTGAAGTCATTGAGAGCATACAAAAATCCATCAGACTTTACGCGGAGAAAGGTATCAAGATAATACCTGTTGCGGCCAGCGGAGTCAATAAGAGTACAGAATTCCTACTCAGAATGATGGCGATGTTTACGGACGGCACATATACATTCATAACAGATCACAGCGGGGTAGGAAACGAACACATTGTACCGACTGTCGGAGAATATGAAGTAGAACAGCTTAACAACCTTATCGTACGCCTCATCAGCAAATATACTGAGTAATGAAAATAACAAGACCTGGCACGATTTCGTGCCAGGTCTTGTTTTGTGTGTAAGGGTGACTTAGTCAACGAATACGTTCCAACCGAATACGTCTTCGATCTCACCGCGCTGGATGCCCTTGATGTAGTTGTAGAGCTTGAGAGACTTAGGACCGCACTGGCCGTCACCGTATACGTACTCTGTCTTCTCCTCTGACTCGAGGAAAGGCTTGTCTACGAGTTTGTGTACCGGAGTGATTACTACTGCTGTACCGCACTCTCCGACCTCTTCGAATGTAGGAAGCTCATCCACATGAACTGGTCTTCTCTCTACTTCCATTCCGAGATGTGCTGCAACAGCCTCAAGAGTCATGTTAGTGATTGACGGAAGGATTGTAGGAGACTTAGGAGTGATGTATGTATTACCCTTGATTGCAAAGAAGTTAGATGAGTTGAACTCATCGATATAAGTTTTGGTTGCAGGATCGAGGTAGAGGACAGCCTTGTAGCCGAGCTCGTGAGCAAGATTCAATGAATAGAGTGAGCAAGCATAGTTTCCGCCTACCTTGAATGAACCTGAACCGTTAGGTGCGGCTCTGTCATAGTTTCTTGCTATAACTACGTCAACTGCATCGAGTGCACCGCCTACATATGCTCCTACAGGTGAGCAAAGCATAAGGAATGTCGACTCCTTAGATGACTGAACTCCGAGCTGAGGATTTGAACCGATGAGTGTAGGGCGGAGATAAAGTGATGCTCCTGACTCCTCATATGGAGGAAGGTAATCGATGTTCTCAAGAACACATCTCTTACACATTTCCACAAACATCTCTACAGAAGGAGCCTCGATTCCGAGGAACTTGGCTGATCTCTGAAGTCTCTTTGCATTCTCTTCCGGTCTGAAGAGGCGGATTCTGCCGTCCTTGCCGCGGAAAGCCTTGAGGCCCTCGAAGCACTCGATGGCATAGTGAAGAGCTCCAGCATATGCGCTGAGCTTGAGATAGTCGTCAGTCAGACTCTCTACAGGAGTCCAAGCGCCGTTCTTGTAAGTGGTGCTGAGAATGGTGTTTGTCTTTGTGTAGGAGAATGTCAATGCGCTCCAGTTGATGTCAGTCATGTCTTTATCAGATTAATATTTCAAATAATTGGTTATTCTCGTTGATGTATTCGTATGAAATGCCGTGGGCATTCAGTCTGTTCATGAACGGCTCGAAGTCCTCTTTAGCTGCGAGCTCGATGCCGATGAGTGCCGGACCGAAATTCTTGTTGGTCTTGCGGATGTACTGAATGTGCACAAGGTCATCGGTAGGGCCGATCACGTCACGGATGAAAGAGAGTATCGCACCTGATTTCTGAGGGAAGTTCACGATGAAGTAATGCTTGAGTCCTTCATAAAGAAGTGACTTCTCACGGATCTCCTCCATTCTTGTGATGTCGTTGTTGCTTCCGCTGACCACGCAGGCAACCCTCTTGCCCTTGATCTCGTCCTTGTAGAACTTGAGCGCAGCCACTGAAAGTGCTCCAGCAGGCTCGACTACGATCGCACTCTTGTTGTACATATGGATGATGGTTGTGCAGACCGCACCTTCAGGAACGACAACGATGTCGTCAAGAACCTGACGGCAGACCTCGTAAGTGTGCTTTCCAGCAAGCTGCACAGCTGCTCCGTCAACGAACTTGTCAATGTTTTCGAGCTTTATCGGTGCTCCGTTTTCGATGGCGGCCTTCATGCATGGTGCTCCGCTCGGCTCCACACCGATGATCTTAGTGGATGGAGACATCTGGCTGATGTATGCACCGAGTCCGGAAGCAAGTCCGCCACCTCCTATAGGAACGAATATATAATCAAGAGGCTCCTTGCACTGGCTGAGGATCTCGCGTCCGATGGTTCCCTGTCCTTCCATCACCTTAGGGTCGTCGAAAGGAGGAATGAATGTCTTTGCATTCTGCTCGGCAAATGCGATCGCGGCCGAATTGGCTGCATCGAATGTATCACCTGTAAGGATGATCTCGATGAACTCCTTGCCGAACATTCTTACCTGCTCGATCTTCTGTCGTGGAGTCGTCACAGGCATGAATATGGATCCCATGATCTTGAGTTTGCTGCATGAGAATGCAACTCCCTGGGCGTGGTTTCCTGCGCTTGCACACACGATGCCGTTCGTAACGAGTTCAGGATCGATAGTCCTGATCTTGTTGTAGGCTCCTCGTATCTTGTATGATCTCACCATCTGGAGGTCCTCTCTCTTGAGATAGATGTCAGCTCCGTAGATGTCTGAAAGGTTGGCGTTCCTCTGGAACGGTGTAGGTTCGAGGATTTCGTCAAGTACCTGTGCGGCCTTTTCAACGGCCTCAACGGTAGGGAAGTACTTCGTTTCGCTCATGTGTTAAAAATTAAAATCAGATGTTGATTTTCGCTGCCAAAATTATAACTAATATTACGTATTTCCTAATAAATCCATTTAAACTGCCGGAAATTTCCTAAAAAGGAAAATCTTCAGTCCAGGATGATAAGTACGATGGACTTGTGACTGAACTCCAGGCGTACCCTGTCGTCGCATGCTTTGTTGAGCGTCGCTTTCCACCAGTTGTCGAAGACCACATCATCAAGAGGCCATTCAAGTCCTTCTGAGTGAATCTTCAGACTGTTGTCGGGGCTGAAGATCGATACCCTTCTGCCGGTTCCGCAATCCATCTCGAAAGTGTCTGTCGCCGCGAAAGCCGTGGCATGGTCCGTAACCATCTCCACTTCTACCCCTCTGCCTGCAAGATCATATGTCCTTGCGTACTCCATGAGAAGGGATAGATTGCCTATGGTATGGTCTTCGCGTTCTCCTGTCGCACCTATTATATATATATGGTCCATGTCAGGTATGTTTTCCATGGCCCATCTGAACGCCTTGGTCTGGTCGTTATGCTCCTGCTCGTCGATCTGCACTATCAGCTCACCGTACTTTTTCTTCAAAGACGCAGAAAGTGAATCCATGTCTCCTATCACAAGATCCGGAAGCTTTTCTTCTCCGAAAATGCTTCGGCTGTGTCGGAGGAATTTCCTTAGTGCTCCGTCGCAGCAGATGATGAAGTCTGCAGTGCGGATCAGGTAGCGTGGGAACTCCGTCTTCGGGAATACTCCGTTGCAGATTATGACTACGGTCTTATGCATGTCCTGTGATCTGTGATGATGTTCCTTTGCTTGTTCCGTAAGTGCGAGGTTCGCGGAATCCGATCAGGAACTCCTTGACCGGCATTCTCTTCTTTCCGGCAAGCTGAAGTTCTGTTACTGATATGGCTCCGTCCTTAGTGCTGAAAGCAAGGTATGTCTTTCCGTCCGAAAGCACCGTTCCAGGCTCGGCAGAAGAAAGACCGTTCTGTGCAAGCATAGCTTCGAATTCATCTCCCGTAACTTTCGCAGCCTTATATATCTTCATCTGGAGTACCTTGTCCTCCTTGGTCAGTTCAGTGAATGCCGCAGGATATGGGCTGAGGCCTCGGATGAGATTGTATACATGCTTTGTCTTTCCGTTCCAGTCGATATGGCATAGCTCACGAGTGAGCTTAGGTGCCGGTCTGAGTATCTCGGAGCCCTGGATGAATGTGCTCTGGATGCGCATGTCCACGTTTTCTTCGATTATCGCATCGACGGTCTGCACCACGAGGTCTTTTCCGATCTCCATAAGTTTGTCGTGAATTTCGCCGACAGTCTCGTCCGGACCGATGAGACACTGCTCGCGGAACATGATCTTACCTGTGTCCATACCTTCGTCGATCATGAAGGTGGTGACACCTGTTGCCTTGTCTCCGTTGATCACGGCCCAGTTGATAGGGGCTGCACCGCGGTACTGAGGGAGCAGGGCAGCATGGAGGTTGAATGTTCCGAGTCTAGGGATCTCCCATACCACCTTAGGCAGCATTCGGAACGCAACCACAACAAACATGTCAGGTTTCCAAGCCTTGAGAGCCTCCAGGAACTCAGGGTCTTTCAACGACACAGGCTGAAGCACTGGAATGTTGTGCTCCACTGCATATTTCTTTACTGCACTCTCGTTTATCTTGAGTCCTCTGCCGCTGGCCTTGTCTGCAACAGTGACTACGCCGACGATTTCATGGCCTGTGCGGATGAGTTCGTCAAGCGGTGCCACTGCGAACTCAGGTGTGCCCATATATACGATACGGGTCTTCTTGAATGTTCCCATTATCTTTGCCTTGAGTTTTTTCAGATTGTTCTTTATGAAGTCCATGTTGAAGACCGAAGTGTCATTGATTGCGCTCCATGTGAGAAGAATACCCATTACCAGAATCGCATACGACGAAATGAACACTCCGTTGAATGCATCGATGGCTCCGTCCTTGGCAAGTTTCTCACCGGTGATGTCAATGACATAATAAGCCACAAAGAAGAGGACTGAAATGATTGCAGGAGTACCCAGACCACCCTTTCTTATCAATGCGCCCAGCGGGGCTCCGATGAAGAAGAATATCAGACATGCTATGGACAGAGCGAATTTATCGAAGATAGCGATGGCTATGAGCCTCAGAGTGTATGTGTGATGATAGCGCTCTCTAGAGAAATTTTCAAGGGTGTGCTGTAAATCTTCAGCATTCTTTTGTGCCTTTGTAAGCGCTTCGATTTCATCCTCTATTTTTTTCCACTTTCCGATACCCTTGAGCACGAAAGGTGTTTCTCTCTTGACCCTGCTCGTTGTGTCGAGCTGTCCGTTGTATCTCAGGGTACGGTCGTTCCTTATCTGATTGAGGTTTCTTGTCTTTCCTTCCTGACTCAGTCTTCCGATGGAGTCCTGGCTGTATTCCAGCTGTGCGAGGTTCATTGACTTCACCTGGTCGTTGAAGCGGCTTGAATCCGACTTCTGGAACGAGTAGTTCTCCAGAGGAATGATCATCTCCTGTCTGTAGAAATCGATCTTCTGGAGCTGGCGGGTTGTGTCGCGGTATTTGTAGTCGTTGGTCTCTTCGTAATTCGATCCGTTGTAGAGGACGAAGGTCAGATAATTCTTCTGCTTGGCCATCTTCATCACGGCAGAATCAGCAAGAGTCAGGCTTGTGTTACCCTTCTTTGCCGAATGGTTATATACCATCACTCCGTGCATCATTCCTGTTTCGTCATCACGGTCATCCACTCTGAGGATGTATCCGTCGATTCCGTTGTAGAATGTTCCTGTCGGGATCTTGATCTCCTCCTTGGTCTTGCCGATGTCTTCACGAAGCTGGTAGATGTTGTTGAACGCCACCGGCATGAGGTTGTTTGAAACGAAGAATGCACCGACGCTGATGACCGCGCATGCGCAGAGCAGAGGAACAAGGATCCTCTGAAGTGATATGCCGGCGGCTTTAATGGCCAGCAGCTCGTTGTTCTCTCCGAGGGTTCCCATCGTCATCATTGACGCAAGCAATGTGGCGAGAGGAAGGGACAGAGGAAGCATGGTGATGCTTCCCCAGCCTAAAAATTCGAGTACCACCTTGAAACTCAAGCCCTTACCGACGAGTTCGTCGATATAGAGCCAGAGAAACTGCATTATGAGGATGAAGACGACGACCAGCAGGATCGCTATGAACGGTCCTACAAATGATTTCAATATGAATCGGTCGAGTCTCTTCATCTTTATTTTGTCGCTAGCTCCAATAGCTTGGTGGCAGCTGCTGTAAGGCCGTCAAGGTCCTTACCGCCGGCTGTAGCCAATCCAGGCTGTCCGCCGCCGCCACCCATGATGAGCTTGGCAGCCTCACGGACATCTGCACCTGCATTGTGTCCTGCCTTCACGAGATCGTCTGTGTACATGAGGAGGAGCTGCGGCTTGCCTGCAGCCTCGAATGCAGCAGCGATCACGAGGTTCTCAGCCTCCTTCTGAAGCATGAACGCAGCGTTCTTGAGCATCACGGGATCCATAGGTGTGTCGATCTTCACCACATTGATGCCGTTCATCTCGACAGCCATGCCCTTGAGTGAAGCCTTGAGGGCGAGAGTCTTCTCCTTAGCGATCTCTTCCATCTGCTTCTTGAATGCTTCGTTCTCCTCGACCATCTTTCTGATTGCACCTGCAAGGTCAGGGACATTGTTGAAGAATGACTTAGCAGTGCGGATGGTCTCTTCCATATCCTCTACCATCTTCTCTGCGTGAACTCCGGTAGCGGCCTCGATACGGCGTACGCCTGCAGCGATAGCAGACTCTGAAACCATCTTGAAGAAGCCGATGCGGCCTGTAGCCGATGCGTGAGTGCCTCCGCAGAGCTCGCAAGAGTCTCCGAACTTCACCACGCGGACTGTGTCGCCGTACTTCTCTCCGAAGAGTGCCATTGCGCCCATCTCCTGAGCCTCTTCCATAGTCGCGTTCCTGTTCTCGTCGAGGTGGTGGTCAGCTCTGATGAGCTCGTTCACGCGGTGCTCCACGAACTTCACCTGCTCGTCAGTGAGTTTCTCGAAGTGTGAGAAGTCGAAACGGAAATACTTGTCGCATACGAACGAACCCTTCTGCTCCACATGTGTACCGAGGATCTCGCGGAGAGCCTGGTGGAGAAGGTGTGTCGCTGTGTGGTTGTTCTCGATCTGGAGTCTTCTCTCTGTGTCCACATGGAGACTGAAGCTTTCTGTGCAGTCTGCCGGGATGCGCTCGGCAACATGGATCGTGAGGTTGTTCTCCTTTATGGTGTTGATGATGCTGATCTTCTCGCCGCTTTCTGAAAGGATGTATCCGGTGTCGCCTACCTGTCCACCCATCTCTGCATAGAACGGTGTGCGCTCGAACACGAGCTGATACATGGTCTTGTTCTTAGCCTTCACTGTGCGGTGACGGGTGAGCTGTACGCCTTCGAGCTCGGTCTGGTCGTAGCCGCAGAACTCGATGTTGTCGCAGTGTGCGAACTCAACCCAGTCGCCTGACTCGATGGCAGTCGCGTTGCGCGCTCTGTCCTTCTGCTTCTGAAGCTCCACCTGGAAGCCTTCGATGTCGATTGTATATCCCTTCTCTGAAGCGATGAGCTCGGAAAGGTCGATAGGGAATCCGAATGTGTCGTAGAGGGTGAATGCGTCCTCGCCTGAAATCACCTTTGTCTCTGCCGACTTTGCCATGATGTTGTCCATGAGGCGGATACCTCTGTCGAGAGTGCGGAGGAAAGCCATCTCCTCTTCCTTGATCACACGCTCGATGAGAGTCTGCTGCTTCACGATCTCAGGATAGAACTCGCCCATGTCGTCAACAAGCTGCTGCACGAGACGGCAGATGAAAGGCTCGTTGAAACCGAGGAATGTATATCCGTAACGGACCGCACGGCGGAGGATTCGGCGGATCACATATCCTGCCTTCACGTTTGAAGGAAGCTGGCCGTCAGCGATCGAGAAGCTGATCGCACGGATATGGTCTGCGATGACGCGCATTGCCACGTCCTCTTCGGTGGTAACTCCGTACTTGTGTCCTGAAAGTTCCTCGATCTTTGCGATCATGCCGGTGAACACGTCAGTGTCGTAGTTTGACTTCTTGCCCTGGAGAGCCATGCAGAGACGCTCGAATCCCATACCTGTGTCCACGTTCTTGTTAGGGAGAAGCTCGAGTTCGCCGTTTGCCTTGCGGTTGTACTGCATGAACACATTGTTCCAGATCTCGATCACGAGCGGGTGGTCCTTGTTCACAAGGGAAGCGCCGGATACGGCAGCCCTCTCCTCATCGTCGCGAAGGTCGATGTGGATTTCAGAACATGGACCGCAAGGGCCTGTGTCACCCATTTCCCAGAAGTTGTCCTTCTTGTTTCCGAGAAGGATCCTGTCCTCAGGAAGGTGTCTCTTCCATGCTTCCATCGCCTCTACGTCGAGCTTGGTGCCGTCAGCTTCAGAACCTTCGAACACTGTAGCATAGAGTCTGTCCTTGTCGAGTTTGTATACGTCTGTAAGGAGTTCCCATGCCCAGTCGATGGCCTCGTTCTTGAAATAGTCACCGAAGCTCCAGTTTCCGAGCATCTCGAACATTGTGTGGTGATATGTGTCGCGTCCGACCTCTTCAAGGTCGTTATGCTTTCCGCTTACGCGGAGACATTTCTGACTGTCTGCAACCCTCTTCCACTTTGCAGGGCTGTTGCCGAGGAACCAGTCCTTGAACTGGTTCATGCCAGCGTTGGTAAACATGAGGGTAGGGTCGTTCTTTACGACCATAGGTGCTGAAGGCACGATCTGATGACCCTTCGAAGCGAAGAAGTCAAGGAATGCTTTTCTGATCTCTTTAGATGTCATATCTTGTAATTTTATTTTCCATCAGTCTGGCTGTGGTTCACGCAGCCGCAAAATAACTTGCAAATTTACGCATTTATTCCGTAAAAATCCAGTCGCGGAAGCACAATACTTAAAAAATAATATTTTTTATAGAAGAATAAGGGATTTTATCTATCTTTGCGCCGTATGTCTAAAAACAAAACATACAGATTCAATCCTCAAATGCTCTCCTACGAGGTTGTGAAGCGTTCGAGAAGGTCCCGTTTTTTCAAGACGGCGGCCCTTTTCGTCGTGAGCATATGTATGGCGGGCCTTTATTTCTGGATTTATTCTTCGGTTCTTGGCTTAGACAGTCCCAAGACTGCTCTCCTGAAAAAGGAAAATGCCTCATGGGTATCCAAGATCGAAGTCCTCGACAGGCAGCTGGACGAGTATGATGAAGCACTTGTTTCCCTCCAGATGAGGGATGATGACATCTACCGTTCCATCTTCGGTATGCACGAGATTCCGTCGGAGGTCAGAGAGGCCGGATTCGGAGGTGTAAACAGATATTCCCACTTTGACGTGCTTGCCGCCGACAGCCCTCTCAAGAACGTTGCGGTGAGGATGGATGTCCTGACAAAGAAGACGTTTGTGCAGAGTCGTTCGTTTGATGAGGTTGCCCAGCTTTCCAAGAGGGCGGGCGATATGGCTTCATGTATTCCGGCGATACCTCCTATCAATCCTGACAGGAAGATATATCATCTTTCCAGCCGATTCGGCTACAGGTCCGATCCTTTTACCGGCAAGTCCCGCAGACATACAGGAGTCGATTTCGCTCTCCAGCCTGGATATCCTGTGTATGCGACCGGCGACGGAGTTGTCGAAGTCGTGAAGAATGATTTCTATGGCTATGGAAACCAGGTGCTTATAGATCATGGATTCGGCTACAAGACAAGATATGCCCATCTCAAGAGCATAAACGTTTCCGAGGGTATGGTCCTCAAGAGAGGTGAGATGGTCGGAACAAGCGGAAATTCCGGAAGATCTTCAGGCCCTCATCTCCATTATGAAGTCATTTACAGGGATCAGCACGTGAATCCTTCCAACTATTTCGATCTTGAGATCACTCCGGAAGAGTATGCGACAATGGTAAAGAATACGGAGGCTGCCTCAGATAACATCACACTCCATCCTTCTCACCAGAAATCAAAGAGGCGTTAATGAGCGGTCAGTACATATTCGATAAGGACAACTTCAAATTCAGGAAGGCTAAGACATCAGTGTGGGCGGTCATCCGCAAGATACTGATGTTTTTTGTGGGTACTCTGTCCATGGCCGTGCTGTATTATGTGATATTCGCCCTGGTGTTCAGCACTGAGGAGGAAAGACGTCTCAGGCAGGAGAACAGACTTTTTGAAAAGACCATTCCGGAACTTGAGCAGAAGGAGAAGCTTCTGGCAGATGTGGTCGAAGGACTCAAGGTCAAGGATGACAGGATATATGAGGAAATCTTCCATACTTCCTCTCCAGGCATGAACCGTTTTTCGGCGGGAAGCGATATCGCTGCGCTCGACTCAATGTCTGTAGGTCATATTTCCAAGCTTTCTGCAGAAAGGCTTTCCGGTCTGAAGCAAGGTGCTGATTCGGTTGAGGCAAATTTCCTGAGTATCATGAAGACAATCACTGACTCAGGTTTTGTCATGCCACCGATGACGCATCCTCTCGAGACGTTTTCATTCGCCCAGACAGGTGCGTCTGTGGGAAGCAAGATAAATCCGTTCTATAAGGTCAGCATGACTCATAACGGTCTGGACCTTATCGCTCCGGCAGGAGAATCCGTGTATGCTGTGGCTGACGGTGTCGTGAAGGAAGTGGTCAAATCCAAGAAGGGGCTTGGAAATGTGGTGGTGATAGACCATGGCAACGGATACATCACAAGATATGCTCATCTGGCGGATGTCGTTGCTCGTCAGGGACGCAAGGTGAAGAAAGGGACAAAGATCGGTAATGTGGGAGTGTCGGGCAATTCGTTTGCACCGCACCTGCATTATGAAGTGCAGAAGGATACGGTCGTGCTGGATCCAGTACATCATCTTTTTGCTTCAGTCTCTCCGGAGGAATATCTCAATATGGTGATAATGTCTGTAAGTACCGGACAATCAATGGATTGATATGGAAAAATATTTGTATACAATCGGCGAGGTCGCTGAAATTCTGGGCGAAAGCACATCCCTTGTGCGTTTCTGGGCAAACGAGTTTCCTAAATTCATCAAGCCTCAGAGAAACGCAAAGGGCAACCGTCTCTTCACGAAAGATGATGTGGAGACATTCAAGCATATTCATATCCTGGTGAAGGTGGACGGCCTTACGCTCGAAGGTGCAGCCAAGAGACTCAAAGGCGACAGAAGGGAAGTGATAACCAAGGCCAAGGTGCTTGATTCACTCAAGTCCATCCGTCAGCAGCTTGCCGAGATCCGTGAAACGCTTTAGACGTCCTCCGGAAAATTTGTGATTCAGTGATATGAAAGTAAAGGATATAATATCGGTAATCGAAGAGTTTGCTCCTCTTTCTGTTCAGGAAAGCTGGGACAACAGCGGCCTGTGTGTGGGTTCGCCTGATGACGATGTGACTTCGGTCCTTCTCGGACTGGACTGCACCCCTGCACTCGTAGATGAAGCCGTGGCATTCGGCGCCGACATGATTGTGACACATCATCCTCTTATATTCAAAGGTGTCAGGAAGATATCTCCTGAAGACCAGACAGGCGAGGCCATAATCAAGGCGATAAGGGCCGGGATAAGCATTTATGCTGCACATACAAGTGCAGACAAGGTGCTGGCAGGAGTCAGCGGAGCCATGGCTGAAAGACTCGGACTCAAGAATGTCAGGATACTTGATGAAGACGGCGACGGCACAGGCCTCGGAACCGTAGGTGAATTTGAAGTCCCTATGACTTCGGAGGAGGCTGTTGCATTTGTGAAAGAGAGGTTCGGCCTCAAGGTGCTCAAGGCCTCAAAGCCTGTAGATGGAAAGATTGAAAGAGTTGCGATGTGCGGCGGTTCGGGCGGTTCTCTCATAGGCGAAGCCATGAAATCAGGGGCCCAGCTGTACATCAGCGGCGATATTTCATATCATAATTTCTTTACCGGACCGCACTTCATGATAATGGATATAGGCCATTATGAAAGTGAAATAGAGATAGTTGATATTTTATTTTCTTTGATAAGGAAAAAATTTCCTACCTTTGCGGTTCGCATTACTCAGAATGTAAATAGTAACCCGATATATTATTTTTAAGCGATATGGCTAAAAAGACTAAGAAATTCGAGACTCCGATTGACCAGCGAGAGACCTTCGTATCCATCAGGAAGAGCTTTGCTGATTCGGATCTTCCTGTAAGCGAGAAGCTTAAGACTCTTTATGTGCTCCAGCAGGCAGATACTGAGATTGACAAGATCCTCCAGCTCAGAGGTGAGCTTCCAGTTGAGGTCGAGAACCTCGAGAACGAAATTGCGGAGCTTAAGGCAAAGGCTGCTCGCATGGCTGAGATGATCGAGGAGTACAACCTCTTCATCACAGAGAACAAGCACAACATCACAGAGTGTGATGATCAGATAGAGAAATACAAGGCTCAGCTTGAGAATATCGCGAACAGCCGCGAGTATGACTCTCTCAACAAGGAGATCGAGAACCAGAGCCTCCTCAGACAGATTGCCGAGAAGAATATCAATGAGGCTAAGGAGCGCATCTTCGACAAGAAGAATGATCTTGAGAACGTGAAGGACAAGATCGCTGTCAGAACAGACGACCTCAAGGCTAAGAAGGAAGAACTCGACACTATCGTAGAGTCTACTTCAAAGGAGGAGGAGATGCTCCGTGCCAACAGAGAGGAGTGTGCTGCAAAGATCGATGCCAGAACAATGAGTGCTTATGAGCACATCCGCAGAAGCTGCAACAATCATCTTGCAGTGGTTCCTGTATTCAACGCAAACTCATGTGGCGGCTGCTTTAACGTGATCGCTCCACAGAAGCTTATCGACATCGCTTCAAACAGAAAGATGATCATCTGCGAATACTGTGGAAGAATCATCGTCAATCCGGATTTCGAATAATCTGACATTATGGCTGACGAGGGAAAGAAAAAATCAGTCAGAAGGAAAAACACATCCGTAAACTTGGATACACTTGGGCTTGAGATGGGAAACAGACCGCCTCAAGCTCTTGATGTTGAAGAAGCTGTGCTCGGTGCCCTTCTGATAGAGCCGAACTGTATCGACGAGGCGATGGATGAGCTCTCGCCGAACTGTTTCTACAGTGAGAAGCACAGGATGATTTTCGAGGCTATGCGTTCGCTTACGAACGAGCATGTGGCCTTGGATCTTCTGTCTGTGTCTCAGAAACTCAAGTCTAACGGCAATCTTGAAGTGGTCGGAGGAACTGTCGCCCTTGCCCAGCTTACTCAGAAGATAGGTGCTGCGGCACATATCGAATATTACATCCGCATCCTCAAGCAGAAATGCATCCAGAGGGAACTCATCACGGCTTCATACGACATCCTCAAGTCTTCGTACGATGAGTCTGTCAATGTCGACGATCTCATCGATACGGCTCAGACCAAACTCTTCGCGGCCATCCAGAACAATGTCAAGAAGGATGTCCAGGAGATCGGAAAGGTCATCAATGACGCTCTGGACGACATCCAGAGGCTTCAGGACTCGTCAGGACTCAGCGGTGTGCCTTCCGGCTTCCCATCGATGGACAAGATCACTCTCGGATGGCAGGCTTCGGACCTTATCATCCTTGCGGCCCGTCCTTCGGTCGGAAAGACGGCGTTCGTGCTCAACATCGCCCGCAATGCGGCGGTGGACTTCAATATGCCGGTGGCGTTCTTCTCTCTTGAAATGCCGGCCATCCAGCTTGCAAAACGTATGATGGTGTCGGAGACACGTCTCAGCGCGGACAAGATCAAGGGTGGTGTGAAGCTTCTTCCTTACGAATGGGAGCAGCTTGACATCCAGCTCAAGAGACTGGCAAAGGCTCCTATATATATAGATGACACTCCTTCCCTTCCTGTGATGGAGTTCCGTTCAAAGGTGAAGAAGCTTGTGAAGCAGAAGGGCGTCCGCCTTATCGTGGTCGACTACCTTCAGCTCATGCAGGGACCTGCAGAGCTTCGAGGCATGCGAGAGCAGGAAGTCGCTGCAATCTCACGTACGCTCAAGGCTACAGCCAAGGAGATGAATGTGCCTATCATCGCACTTTCCCAGCTTTCGCGTCAGTCGGAGAACCGTCAGGGCAGCAACCGCCGTCCTCAGCTCAGCGACCTTCGAGAGTCGGGATCAATCGAGCAGGATGCCGATATGGTAATATTCATCCATCGATATGACTATCAGGGACTTTCTGAAAATCCTGATGATGTAGGAAGGACCCAGATCATCATCGCCAAGCATCGTAACGGTGCCATTGCAGACATCGACATGCGCTTCCGTGCTGATGAGGTTCGATTTGTCGACGACCAGGAAAGCCTTGTGAACCAGGCGGATGCAATGCCGGTAGGTTCAGCGATGAACGATGATTTCGTTACAAATGACTTCGCTTAGAATGAGATTTCTCAATAAGTACATGATAAGTCTCCTGTCCGTGTGTATGGCCTTGCTGCCGTCGCATGCACAGGAGATTTCAGATACTTTGAAGAAGTCTGCATGCATTCCGGTGAAGACCGTTGCAGAGAGTGAACTTGCGTACAAGTCAGGAGAAAAGCTTCATTTCATCCTGTCCTATGAACTGGGTGCCCTCCGTACAGATCTTGCTGACGCTTCTGTAGGTATAGAAAGCCAGACCTTCAACGGACAGGAGGTCTTTCATGTGGCAGTGGAGGCCAGGACCATCAAGATCTATGATTTCTTCTTCAAGGTCAGGGAGGATTTCCAGTCATGGTTCACAAAAGACGGACTCAGACCGCTGAAATTCACCCGTGATACATACGAAGGACGCTATCATGCGACCAACGACTATGTCTACAATTGGAATGCGGCTGAGCCATATATTGCTGCTGACGTATACTCCAGCAGCAAAGGCAAGGGAAGGAAGCAGCTAGAACTTCCTCTCGATCCATGCACATTCGATCTTCCGTCCCTGTTCTTCTATGCCAGGAACATGGATTTCGATGTGGTGGAGCCTGGAAAGAAATATCCTATGACATTCGCCATTGACGATGAGATCTATCACGTTTATTTCATCCTGCATGGCAGGGAAACGGTCAATGTCAAGGGACTCGGCAAGGTCAAGACGATAAAATTCGCTGCAAAACTTGTTGCAGGCGAGATATTTACCGGTGAAACGGATATGATGATATGGGTGTCGGATGACGAGAACAGGGTCCCGATATGTTTCGAGGCTCCTATACGCGTAGGTGCGGGAGCGGGAAGACTTCAGGGCTGGTCCGGACTCAAATACCCTTTCACTGCTCTGATAGAGCCGGCTGTGGTAAAGGAGAAATAGATTCTTTTATATATTTTTGAAATGGCTAGAAAGAATGAAATAGCCCATCCGGGCAGAATTGTGGAAATCGACAAGGATTTCACCACCGTGCAGATCACCGTTTCTTCTGCATGTTCGTCGTGTCATGCAAAGGGTCTCTGCGGCATGTCGGAAGACGAAGATAAGGTGATCATGGTGCCGACAGACCCATATACCGAGCGTAAAGTCGGTGATGAAGTGACGGTAAAGACCAAGATGACCATGGGATTGAAGGCGGTGTGGATATCTTATGTGATTCCTTTAGCGGTTTTATTGATTTTAATATTATCTTTGTCTGCTGTTTTCGAGAACGAGTATCTCACAGGGCTTGTCTCGATTGCGGGAGTAGCTTTATATTATTTTGGCATCTGGCTTTTCAAGGACAGACTGTCAACTGAGTTCGTGTTTTATATTGACAACAACTAAACAACAATAATAATGACTACAACAATTATCTGGACTATTGCAATCCTTACCGTTCTTGGTGTGGTGCTCGCAGTTGTCCTCTACTTTGTGGCTGAAAAGTTCAAGGTCGAGGAAGAACCGAGAATCGACGAGGTGGAGAAGGTATTGCCAGGTGCGAACTGCGGTGGTTGCGGACAGGCCGGCTGTCGCGCTTTCGCTCAGTTCTGCGTCGAGTCGTCTCCTAATCTGGACAAGTGCTTCTGTCCTGTCGGAGGCAATGAAGGTATGCAGAAGGTTGCTGCAGTACTCGGTGTTGAGGTTGCCGCTAAGGAACCTATGGTTGCCGTGGTACGCTGCAACGGAACTTGTGAGAACCGTCCTCGTACAAATGAGTACGGCGGCTATCAGTCATGCCGTGTGAAGGCTGCTCTCTACAGCGGCGACACAGGCTGTTCATTCGGATGTCTCGGCTGCGGTGACTGTGTCGCTGCATGTCAGTTCGGTGCTATCTCTATGGATCCTGCTACAGGACTCCCTGTCGTAGACGAGGAGAAATGTACAGCATGCGGTGCATGTGTGAAGGCATGTCCTAAGAATGTGATCGAGCTCCGCAACAAGGGACGCAGAAACATGCGTGTATTCGTTTCATGCGTGAACAAGGACAAGGGTGCGGTTGCTCGCAAGGCATGCAAGGCTGCATGTATCGGATGCGGCAAGTGTGCGAAGGTTTGTCCTTTCGAGGCTATCACAGTGGAGAACAACGTTGCCTACATCGACTTCACAAAGTGCAAGCTCTGCAAGAAATGTGTGGCTGAGTGCCCTACAGGCGCTATCCATGCAGTCAATTTCCCTGTAGTCAAGCCAAAGCCTGAGGCTGCTCCTGCAGCACCGGCTCCAGCTAAGGCGGAAGCGCCTGTGGCGACAGAAACAAAACCAAAGGAGGAATAGACTATGTTGAAGACATTTTCAATCGGCGGTATCCATCCGCATGACAGCAAGATTTCAAAGGACTGCAAGATCGAGGTTCTTCCTGTTCCTTCAAAGGTGTTCATCTCGGTAGCGCAGCACCTCGGTGCTCCTGCAACTCCGGTAGTGGCTGTAGGTGACAAGGTGAAGGCCGGTCAGGTGATAGCTGAGCCTGCAGGCTTCATTTCAGCTTATGTACATTCATCGGTTTCAGGTACCGTGAAGTCTATCGGACCTCGCAAGGATCTGGCCGGTAACAATATGATTCACATCGAGATCGATGTCGAGGGTGACGAGTGGGCAGAAGGCATTGATCTTACAGACACCCTCGTTACAGAGATTCCAGAGGACAACAAGGCAATTCTTGAGAAGATCAAGATGAACGGCGTAGTAGGTCTCGGTGGTGCGACTTTCCCTGCTCACGTGAAGCTTTGCCCGCCTCCGGGCAAGGTGGCTGAGTGCCTCATCCTCAACGGTGCGGAGTGTGAGCCTTATCTTACTTCCGACAACCGCATCATGATCGAGAGAAGCAAGGAGATCGTTGTCGGTGCTGCCATCATGAAGCAGGTGCTCGGCGGCTGCAAGACAGTGATCGGCATCGAGGAGAACAAGCCTGAGGCTATCGCTGCAATGACAGCTGCTGTGGCTGAACTCCAGAAGTCTGCAAAGGGTTACGACGGCATCTCCGTGATGACTCTCAAGAAGAAATATCCGCAGGGCGGCGAGAAGCAGCTTATCGATGCTGTAATGGGCCGTCAGGTGAAGTCTATGGGTCTTCCTATCGACGTAGGTGCTGTAGTTCAGAATGTTGCCACTTCTCTTGCAGTCTATGAGGCTGTGCAGAAGAACATGCCGCTCGTGACAAATGTGCTCACAGTGACAGGTGACTGCCTCCCTATGGACAAGCAGCATAACTACAAGTTCCGTATCGGTATGCCGCTTTCATTTATCGCAGAGTACGCAGGCGGTGTTCCTGCAGAGGCTGTGAAGATCATCAGCGGCGGTCCTATGATGGGTAAGGCTATCGCAAATCTTGACGCTACCACAGTGAAGGGTTCTTCTTCACTTCTTTATCTGACTGCCGAGCAGACAGTCCGTGGCGTCGAGTCGGCTTGTATCCGTTGCGGAAAGTGTGCTGAGGCCTGCCCTATGGGTCTTGAGCCTTTCCTTCTTCAGAAGTATGCGCGTAACGCCATGATGGACGAGCTCGAGGAGAATGCCGTTCAGGACTGTATCGAGTGCGGTTGCTGCCTCTACAGCTGTCCTGCGAACATTCCGCTCCTTGACATCATCCGCATTGCAAAGGGCGACGTCATCAGAATAATCAGATCAAGAAAATAAAACGATATGGAAAGACTAATAGTTTCACCTTCACCGCATCTTCATACCAAGACTTCTACTAAGAGTCTGATGAGGGATGTAGTGATCGCCATGATGCCGGCAGTGATCGTTTCCGTACTCTTCTACGGATGGTCAGCCCTTGCCGTGCTCGGCGTAAGTGTGGCTTCATGCGTACTGCTGGAGTACCTCATAACAAGATATCTTCTCAAGAAGGCTTGCACAATCTGCGATTTCTCAGCAGTTGTGACAGGTATCCTTCTTGCACTCAACGTTCCTTCGACCACTCCTTGGTGGGTGGTGTTCATCGGTGCAGTCTTCGCAATCGGAGTCGCTAAGATGACATTCGGCGGACTCGGACAGAACCTCTTCAACCCTGCAATCGCAGGCCGAGTGTTCCTCCTCATCTCATTCCCTACCTACATGACTGACTGGACAAGACCTCAGGGCTTCATCGGAGGCGGTCTTGACGCGCTTTCGGGAGCCACACCTCTCGG
Source organism: Candidatus Cryptobacteroides sp. (assembly GCA_045125535.1). GTDB lineage: Bacteria > Bacteroidota > Bacteroidia > Bacteroidales > UBA932 > Cryptobacteroides. The sequence goes on along the minus strand of JBGVNK010000038.1, from coordinate 34,004 downwards.
ACTTGCAAAGGAGGGCGGAGTAGCCGCTATCGAGGGACTTGACTATATGGACATGCTCTTCTTCAACATCGGAGGTTCAGCAGGTGAGCTTTCTGCAATCGCAATCCTCATCGGATTCGTTTACCTCCTCGTCCGCAGAGTGATCCGTCCATACATCACATTGTCTATCCTCGCTACAGTGGCTGTATTCTCAGGCATCTTCTGGGCAATCAACCCTGAGCAGTTCACCGACCCTGTATTCAACCTCCTCACAGGTGGTCTTCTTCTCGGATCGGTATTCATGGCAACTGACTATGTGACTTCGCCTATGAGCAACCTCGGAGGCATCATCTATGGTGTAGGTATCGGTGTGATCACCATGCTCATCCGTTACTTCGGTGCATATCCGGAAGGTGTGTCATTCGCCATCCTCATCATGAACTCAGTGGTTCCGCTCATCAACAAGGTGTGCCACGCTAAAAAATACGGGAGGTAAGAGATCATGGCAGTAAAATCATCATTCAAGAACATGAGCCTCTGTCTGCTCGCCATCTGTCTCGTATGCTCTGCGCTTCTCGCAGGAGTATATGCTCTGACAGCAGAGCCGATCGCTGCAGCAGCTGCAGCTAAGAACGAGGCAGCCATCAAGGACGTGCTTCCTGAGACAGCTGTGACTATCGAGGAAGAGAGAACTGTGGATTTCGAAGGTGCTTCTTATGCATACAATCTCGCATATGACGAGAAAGGTGATGTCGTAGGATGCGCAATCAATGTGTCTCCGGTCGGTTTCGGCGGACCTATCGCAATCAAGGTGGGCTTCGATCGCAATGGAGTGATCTGCAACACAAAAGTACTTTCTCAGGCTGAGACTCCTGGTCTCGGAGCAAAGTGCGTGGATCCTTCTTTCTCAGATCAGTTCAAGGGCTGGAATCCTGCAGAGAAGAACCTTTCAGTGAAGAAGGACGGCGGTGACGTGGATGCGATCACAGCTTCTACAATCACTTCACGTGCTTACTCTGACGGCCTCGCGCTTGCAGTAAAGGTGTTTAACGCAATCGGTCAGACACCGATGCCGCTTAATTAATGGAGGAACAGAAAATGGGAAAACTCAATCTTATAACTAAAGGTCTGATCAAGGAGAACCCTACATTCGTCCTCCTTCTCGGTATGTGTCCTACCTTGGCCACTACAACTTCAGCCATCAACGGTATGAGCATGGGTCTTGCGACTCTCTTCGTCCTTGTTCTTTCAAACATGGCGATCTCGCTCATCGCTCCTTACATTCCTGACAAGGTGCGTATCCCTTCATACATCGTTGTGATCGCAACATTCGTGACTCTGCTCCAGTTCGTGATGCAGGCATATGTTCCTGACGTATATGAGACTCTCGGTCTCTTCATCCCGCTCATCGTGGTGAACTGTATCGTACTCGGACGTGCAGAGGCATTCGCAAACAAGAACGGTGTCCTTGATTCTGCACTTGACGGTCTCGGAATCGGTCTCGGTTTCACATGCTCGCTCACTCTCCTCGGAGTTGTCCGCGAGATCCTCGGAAGCGGTTCTGCATTCGGATTCAAGTTCATCGAAGGTGACGGAATCCTTGCATTCGTTCTTGCTCCAGGTGCGTTCATCGCCCTTGCATACCTTATCGTAGTATTCAGAAAGCTGACTTCAAAGAAGGCTGAGTAAAGTAAGGAGGAATCAACATGGTAGAATATATACTTATCATCATTTCAGCGATATTCGTAAACAATATCCTGCTTTCACAGTTCCTTGGAATCTGTCCGTTCCTTGGCGTTTCCAATAAGCTCAGCACTGCCTCAGGTATGTCTATGGCGGTATGCTTCGTGATCACGCTTGCAACTGTAGTGACTTATCTTCTCAACAATCTTCTGGTGGCGTTCGGTCTTGAGTTCCTTCAGACCATCTCGTTCATCCTCGTGATCGCTGCCCTTGTGCAGATGGTGGAGATCGTTCTCAAGAAGATCAGTCCTGCTCTTTATGCTTCACTCGGTATCTTCCTTCCGCTCATCACTACAAACTGCGCCGTTCTCGGTGTGGCTCTTACAGTGGTGCAGAAGTCATCTCCATTTGCAGCTGCTGCAGACGGCATGATGAATCTCGGTGAGGCGACAGTCTATGCATTCGCGACTTCTCTCGGTTTTGGTCTTGCAATGGTTCTCTTTGCAGGTCTCCGCGAGCAGCTTGCACTCAATGATGTACCAAAGGCTTTCAAGGGTATTCCAATCGCTCTTGTGACAGCAGGTATCCTTGCAATGGCCTTCATGGGATTCTCAGGACTTGTTTAGTCTTTATAGTTTATAAGACACAAAAAGGACGGGTTGTTACGGTGACCCCCTCCCACTTCGTGGGCCCCGCCCCCTAGCCGGGGGTGGCATGTCACCTCCACAATCCCGTCCTTTTTGTTTTATATAAACCCTGAAACCAGCCCCTTCGTTGACGCTAGGGTGGGGATATCGTGTCAGGTCTTATAACGTAGTCATATTTTATATTATGCACTTCGTTGAAAAGTGATATAAGTTATGTAACTTTGAGAATTGTAATAATGTTGAAAATATGAATTCTTTAGAATACTTCGAGTTGGGCCAGGAGCTCCGTAAGAATAGAAAATTCGGGGAGGCGATAAATGCCTTCAGAGCTGCCGCAGCCGCCCCGGATTGTACTGAAGATATAAAGAAAAGATCCCTCGCGTCAGTTGAACTGATTCAAGAGATCAATGGTTTTGTCAATACCGACCTTATGAATCCATAAGGTCGGTATTCCTTGTCTGAATTGTATAATAAAATGAATATGAGACTGATGCGTTTTGTCTGTGCTGTCGCTTCCGTTATGATGGTGGCGGCAGGATGTGCACAGAAACAAGGAGAACCGGTCAAACCGAGAGTCATCGTGACATGCGATCCCGAACTGGATGACAATAATTCTCTTATAAGGTATGTCCTCTATGCCGGCGATTTCGACACTGAGGGGATCATATATGCCAGCAGCCAGTTCCATTGGAAAGGCGACGGCAAGGGCACGACACAGTATATCCCCGGCAGAGAATACGCCCGTGCGGACCGGGATCTCGGTCCGCAGACCAGCTGGCGTTGGGCAGAAGGGGAGAGGTTCATTGACAACATCGTCGAGGCATACGAAAAGGTCTATCCCAACCTCAAGATTCATGACCCGTCTTATCCAACCCCGGAATATATGAAGTCTATAATCAGAGTCGGCAATGTGGAATTCGAGGGCGACATCTCGCATGATACACCGGGCTCGGACCTGATAAAGGAAGTACTTATGGACGAGGATCCGCGTCCCGTATTCATACAGGTCTGGGGCGGCCCGAGCACTGCAGCCAGAGCTCTGAAGTCGATTCAGGAAGAATATGAAGGAACTACTGAGTGGGAGGCGATAAGGGCAAAGGTCTCTGCAAAGGCGAAGTTCTGCCTCTCAGGTCAGCAGGACCGTACATATGCAGAATATGTAAATGTGCATTGGCCTGACGTTCAGGAAGTCGTGATAAATGCCGGAGTCGCCAATCTTTCATATGGCGCTAAGATGAGTGTCGTGGAGAAGGCTGACACTTTGTATTTCTCGCCGTCATGGACTGACGAAATGATAAAGTCCAAAGGCGTTTTAGGAGATATGTATCGCGTGTGGGGAGACGGAAAGCAGATGTCGGAAGGCGATTTCACGGATTATTTCGGTCTTTCGGGATATACGGCTCAGGAACTTGTCGAAATGGGTTATTGGGTATGGACCCCTCCTCAGCCATACGGAAACTTCATTAGCGAGGGGGATACTCCATGCTATCTCAATATGATCGGCAACGGGCTCAGAGCCTATGAGGCTCAGGAATACGGCGGCTGGGGAGGAAGAAGAAATGCCGCGACTGAAAAGATTGCCGACGGCGGATTTGCCATGCCTTCTTTTGCAAGGTCTGTCAAGGATGACGTTCTTCCGAATTTCATTTCTGCCATCCAGAATGATTTCGCGGCCAGAATGGCCTGGTCCGTCACTTCTGACTATGATGCTGTGAATCATCATCCTTCGGTTTCAGGGCCATATGAGATTACTGCGGCTCCTGGTGAGACTGTGAAGGTCCGCACCAAGGTAAGCGATCCGGATGGTGACAATCTTACTCTGAACTGGTCCCAATACAAAGTGGGAACCTATGCAGGTGATGTTGAAGCTGCTGCCCCTTCTTCTCAGACCCTTTCCATAACGGTCCCTGCAGATGCCGCTTTTGGTGATACGATACATTTTGTGCTTACCGCAGAGGATGACGGCCAGCCGCAGCTGGTCAGATATCATAGGGTAGTCATCAGTGTATTATAGTAGTATTTTTAACCAATAATGCCTTTTGCTGATGGTCAAAGGTCAGTGTTGATAACTTTTTCACTTGTTTTCGGCTTTTTTTCATACCTTTGACTCAAATGTGACTTAAATAACAATATTAACCAATAAAACTTTTTATTATGAAGAAGATCATTCTCGCAGCAGCACTCGTGCTCGGTTTCGCAGTTGCTGCTTCTGCTCAGCCAAGAGCAATCGGTGTAAGAATCGGTAACGGTGGTGAGGTCAGCTACCAGCACTCACTCGGAAGCAACTTCCTCGAGGTAGACGGTGGTCTCGGACTTGGCTTCGACGGTACATTCAATGTAGGTGCTACAGGTATCTATAACTTCATGATCGCTCAGCCTTCATGGACTTCAAGAGGTGAGTGGGGCTTCTACGCTGGTCCTGGTGCAGGTGTTGGTCTCGGACTCGGTGAAGCTAACTACTTCAGCCTTTCAGCAGCTGGTATGGTAGGTCTCGAGTACTCATTCTGGTTCCCTCTCCAGCTCTCTCTTGACTTCCGTCAGCACATTGGAATCGGATTCAATGGCCACGGTCTCTGGGCTCCTTCAAGCATCGGTCTTGGCGTACGCTACAGATTCTAATCTGATTGAAGATCAAAAAAAAGCGGTCGGTTCATCACAGAACCGACCGCTTTCTTTGTTGATTGGTTGACCGTCACGCATGATTTTGCAGGAAATCATGTGCGACACTCAGCAAATGCAGGTGTTTATTATAGAAATATCTACCGTCGCACATGAATACCCTTCATATTGTGAGTGACGGTCTCGCGATGGTATATATAAAAAGAGGACAGCCGTGAAGGCTGCCCTCTGTAATGTCTATGGGAATCAGACTACTTCTTGAGGCTGAGTTCCTTGATTGGCTGCTCAGGAGCGAGAACATCGTTCACCTTCCAGCTCTGAGCCTTCTTGTGCTTGTACTGTGCGGTAGCGCGTACGTCAGCTGCGTTTGCAGCGAACTTCACGTCGTATGTACCTGCTGCAGTCTCCCATGATGAAGTTGCCTCGTTGAATGAAGCGAGAGTGTAAGCGTCAACATTCATTGTAAGAGTCTGTGACTCGCCTGGAGCAAGCTCCTTAGTCTTAGCAAACGCCTTGAGCTCGAATGCTGGCTTCTCGAGACCAGCCTCAGGAGCTGTAACGAAGAGCTGAACAGCCTCCTTACCAGCCACCTTACCAGTGTTGGTTACAGTGATTGTTGCTGTGAAACCGTCTGCAGTTGCCTTTACTACCGGCTTGCTGTATGCGAATGTTGTGTAAGAAAGACCGAATCCGAATGGATAAGAAACCTCTACGTCAGCAGTTGAGAAGTAACGGTAACCTACATAGATACCCTCAGCATACTCAGTGTAGTCAACGTTCTTGTTGAGTCTTCTAGGACCGCCGAAGCCCATCATGGCTGCGAGTGAGTTTCCACCCTGACCGCCGCCGTTGTAGTTGTAAGGGAAGTTCTCAGATGAAGGGATGTCGAGGTAGTTCATAGGGAAAGTCATAGGGAGCTTTCCTGAAGGGTTAGCCTTACCGCAGAGGATGTCAGCTACAGCGTAACCACCTTCCTGACCTGGAGTCCAAGCGAGGAGGATAGCGTCTGGAATGTGCTTCCAAGATGCTGTCTCGATTGTACCGCCGATGTTGAGGACAACAACGAACTTCTTGCCTGCAGCGTGATATACGTCAGCGAGGTTCTGGATCATCTGACGCTCCTGGCCTGTAAGAGTCCAGTCACCGTCGAGAGCCTTGCGGTCTCCACCCTCACCTGCGTTTCTTGAAAGTGTGAACACAGCGATGTCAGTTCTTGGAGCCATCTTCTCGATGAATGCGCGGTCGATCTCCATTTCTGGAATTACAGGGTCGCCGAGGAGGATACCCATTCCGCCACCTGCGCTTGCGTTGTTCATGCTTGTCTTTGTGAACTTGATGTACTGCTCGTACCAGTCCTTGATCACAGGATCAACAGTGAAACCGTTAACCTCGAGACCCTCGGCTACGTTGCGGATGTATGGCTTGTTCACGTTACCTGAACCTGTACCACCAGCGATGAAGTCATAAGAACCTGTACCATAGAGAGCTACAGTCTTCACACCTTCCATAGGAAGAGCGTTGTTAGCGTTCTTAAGGAGAACCATTCCCTCTGGAGCAGCAGTGCGAACGAGCTCGGCGTGTGCCTTGAGGTCTGGCTTGTTAGAATACTGATACTTGTTGAAACGTGGAGTTCTTACGATGTAGTTGAGCATGTTGCGAACGTTTCTGTCGAGCTCTTCCTGAGAAATCTCACCGCTCTTCACGCCTGCTACGATACGCTCGATCTCGTTGTCTCCACCTGGTTCCATGAGGTCGTTACCAGCCTTTACAGCCTTTACTGTACCTGCCTTGTTGCCCCAGTCAGTCATAACGATACCGTCGAAGCCCCACTCGTCGCGAAGAACTGTAGTAAGGAGGCCATGTGACTGCTGAGTGTACTCGCCGTTAAGCTTGTTGTATGATGACATCACTGTCCAAGGCTGAGACTCCTTCACTGCGATCTCGAATCCCTTGAGGTAGAGCTCGCGGTTAGTTCTCTGGCTTACGCGTGAGTCGTTCTCCATACGGTTTGTCTCCTGGCTGTTTGCAGCGTAGTGCTTGAGGCTGACACCTACACCGTTCTTCTGAATACCTCTTACATAAGCGGCAGCCATCTTACCGGTGAGATACGGGTCCTCTGAGAAGTACTCGAAGTTACGGCCGCAGAGAGGGTTTCTGTGAAGGTTGAGACCTGGAGCGAGGAGCACGTCAGCACCATACTCGAGAACCTCGTTACCCATAGCTGTAGTAAGCTCCTCAACGAGCTCAGTGTTCCATGAGCTTGCGAGTACTGTACCTACAGGGAAACCTGTACAATAGTATGTGTTAGGGTCACCAGGACGTGTAGGGTTGATACGGAGACCTGCAGGACCGTCAGCGAGGACAGTCTGAGGGATTCCGAGACGATCGATACCGCGAGTAGTACCGGCAGCACCTGAAACGAGTACTGTCTGTGAAGCTGTAAGGCTACCGGCAGCCATGCTGCCCCAACCGCCACCAACGAGGAGAGTTGCCTTCTCCTCAAGTGTCATAGCCTTGAGAACGTCTTCAACGTTGTCTTTGTTGAGCTGTGGCTGAGCGATCATTGATGTCGCGCAGAAAGCTGCAACTGCAAATGATAAGATTTTTTTCATGTGTTATTAATTTATGGTTTGATGAGTTTAAATCAAAGTCCGCAAATATACTATAAAAAAGGACTATGGGACTTGTCCTATTGTATCAATAGTTTGTCCTATAGTCCAAATTATAGAATTCTAATGGTTTAGAAGCCGCCAAAGCCGCCTTCCATGCCGCCGCCGAATCCGCCGCCACCGAATCCGCCAGGGCCGCCAGGACCACCGAATCCTCCCATCTGAGGCATCTGCATCTTCTCTACCTTCACGCCTTCAGGGAGTGTGAAGAGAGCTGGGTCAACCTCGATATCCTCCTCAATACTGAGTGCAGTCTGTCCCATTTCGCCAAAGCCCATGTCCATAGAAGACTTCAAAGTGATACCCTTATAAATCCATACGGTCTGAGTTACAGGTCCGTTCATGCCTGCTGTCCTGTAAGAATATTTCTTGCAAAGCTTTCCTGCCACTTCCTCCTCTCCGAGTTCCTTGATCTTGTTTTTCTTGATCACCTTGTCTGTGAGGGCGCTGAAGTTGATTTTGGTGCGGTTTGACATTGCACCCATCTGAGGCATCTCGCGTGCAGTCTTCTCAGCGTCATTCACCATTACGTTCTTTCCGTCGATAGTGAGAGTTCTGGTCTTTCTGTCTCCCATTTCTGTCACGGTCACTTGTTTTGCACCGTAGTCGTCGAAATAGATTACAGTGGTAGCTGCAGGTCTTTCAGCATCAGCCTGTCTGCCTCTGCCACCAGGACCTCCCGGACCACCCATGCCGGGACCTCCCATGCCGCCGAATCGCATTCCGCCCATTCCGCCTTCCATTGTGATCTTGCCGGATTTGACTGTGTAGACAGCCTCCTGTGCTGCTGCGCCGATGCACATAGCCAAAAGCGCAGTGATGATGATTAATTTCTTCATTATTTGAATGTTTATGTGGTTATTTTCTGTTCATCAGAACACATGTCTGACAAAGATAACAAATTATTAGATGAAAATTCATACCTTTGGTTTATGAATAGATAACAGATACGATGAAAAAGATTTTACTGACTATTTCAACAATTGCACTTATGGCAGGTTGCAACACGAAGAAGGCTGAAGTTCCGGCTATCGACCGTGCGAATTTCGACGAGAGCGTGGCTCTCAATGATGATTTCTATCAGTACGCTACCGGCGGATGGCAAGCAGCGAATCCGCTCAAACCTGAGTTTGCGCGCTACGGCACATTCGACCAGCTTCGCGAGACCAATGAAGTGCGTGTGAACGAACTCTTTGCGGAGATAGCAAAGTCCAAGTTCGAGAAGGGTACAGTCGATCAGAAGATCGCTGACCTCTATACGATGGGACTTGATTCCACCCGTCTGAACAACGAAGGCGTGGCACCGGTAAAGGCTGACGTCGACAGACTCATGGCGGTGAACAATCTTTCGGATCTCGCTGTTGCAGTGGCTCTTATCCATACTTCTGCAAGCAATCCTCTCTTCAGTGTCGGAGTCAGCGCAGACCTTCTCAACAGCAACATGAATGTGCTTTATGTCGATCAGGCAGGTCTCGGAATGAGCAACCGCGACTATTACCTCGATGCAGAGAACAAGGCTCTTCGCGAGGGTTATGTCCAGTGGCTTACCAAGGCATTCGACATGATCGGATGGAAAGATGCGGCAGTTCAGGCTGAGAAAGTGCTCGCCTTCGAGACAAAGATGGCTAAAGCCTTCCGCAGCAATGTCGAACTCCGCGACGTGACTGCAGGCTACAACCCGATGACAAAGGCCGAATTCGTTGCAAAGTATCCTAAGTTCAACTGGGACAGATACTTCTCACAAATGGGAATAGGCGAGTTCGACAAGGTGATCGTCGGACAGCCTGAGGTACTCGATGTAGTGTTCGGACTTTTCGCAAAGGAGGATATCCAGACAGTGAAGGCATATCTTGCTGCAAGCGTTCTTTCGAGCGCTGCCGGTTATGTCGGTGATGACCTCTATGCTGCTTATTTCGACTTCTTCGGCCGTCAGATGTCAGGCCAGCAGGAGATGCGTCCGCGCTGGAAACGTGCAATGGCGGTTCCTAACGGTCTTCTCGGCGAGGCTGTCGGTGAGGTCTATGTAAAGAAATATTTCCCTGAAAGCGATAAGGTGCGCATGACTGAAATGGTGAAGAACCTTCAGGTGGCTCTCGGCCAGCATATCGACGCCCTCGAATGGATGTCGGACGAAACAAAGGCCAAGGCTCATGAAAAGCTCGACAAGTTCACCGTCAAGATCGGTTATCCTGACAAATGGAAGGACTACTCGACTCTTACCATCGATCCTTCATTCTCGTACTGGGAGAACATGAAACGTGCAAACGCTTGGTACACAGCCGACAATCTTGCTGACCTCGGCAAGGAGGTGGACCGTGAAAGATGGTTCATGACACCTCAGACCGTGAATGCATACTACAATCCTACCACCAACGAGATCTGTTTCCCTGCAGCCATTCTCCAGCCTCCGTTCTACAATTCATCAGCTGATGATGCTGTGAACTACGGTGCTATCGGAGTGGTGATCGGACACGAGATGACCCACGGTTTCGACGACCAGGGCCGCCAGTTCGACAAGGACGGCAATATGAACAACTGGTGGACCGATGCTGATGCCGATGCATTCAAGGCACGTACAGACATCCTCGTCGATCAGTTCAACAAGATCGTGATTCTTCCTGAAAAGGACGGCCAGCCTGCTCTTATGGCAGATGGTGCACTTTCTCTCGGCGAGAATATTGCCGACCAGGGTGGTTTGAGAGTATCCTACACAGCTCTCCAGAACTCATTCAAGGAGAAGGGTGAGCCTGCGCCGGTTGACGGTTTCACAGCAGCTCAGCGTTTCTACCTCTCTTACGCAACGATCTGGGGTCAGAACATCCGTGACGAGGAGGCCGCACGTCTCACCAAGACCGACGTGCACTCTCTTGGAAAGAACCGCGTGAACGCGACTCTCCGCAATGTCCAGACTTTCTACGATGCATTCGGCATCACAGACGGCGCGATGTTCCTTCCTGAGGAGGAAAGAGTTGTCATCTGGTAATTGCTTTACTTATACGAGAAGACCTGGCACGAATCTGTAGAGAAATCGTGCCAGGTCTTAGTATGTAACCGCGGTCTTGAGGTTCTCCAGTGCAGCTTCGAGAATCTTTCGAGAACATCCGACGTTCATTCTCATAAATCCCTCGCCTCCAGGATTGAACATCTCTCCGTCATTCAGTGCCAGACCGGCCTTGTTGATGAACAGATTGATAAGCTGGTCGTGGTCAAGACCAAGATCTCTGCAGTCGAGCCATACCAGGAACGAGGCCTGAGGACGCATAGGCTTGATCTGCGGGATATTCTCCTTGCAATAACTGATGACGAATTCTATATTTCCTTCAATATATTCTATCATCTGCCTTCTCCATTCTTCACCCATGCGGAACGCCGCTATAGTTGCCACGTGGGCAAAGATATGTGCTGAGCCAAGTTCACACGCTTCTACCCAGCCGAAGAAACGTTTGCGGAGGTCTTCATCAGGCACGATTGCGTATGAACTTACGATTCCTGCTATATTGAAAGTCTTTGAAGGAGCTCCGAACGTGATGCTGCACGCGGCTGCTTCCGGAGATACGCTTGCAAAAGGAATGTGCTTGTTGCCGAACAAGGCCATGTCGCAATGAATTTCGTCAGAAATCACTATGATGCCTTTCTTATGGCAGAATTCCGCGAGCCTTACCAATGTCTCGCGCGACCATACGATGCCTGCAGGATTATGAGGGTTGGCAAGAATGAGCATCCTGCATTTTTCGTCGCATACTGCCTCGAGATTTTCAAAATCCATTTCATAACCTGTCGGAGTCTCCTTGAGAGGGTTGTATACGACCTCTCTCTGATTCTTCTGAGGAATGATTCTGAAAGGATGGTATACAGGAGGCTGGATGATGACTTTCTCGTCCTTTTCCAGCAGGGCGTTGATGGCCATACCGATACCTTTGACGATGCCCGGAATGAAGCAAAGCCATTCCTTACGCACGTCCCAGCCGTGCTGGTTTCTCACCCAATCACAGATTGAAGGCTTGAAATCTTCTGGTTCAACCGGATAGCCGAAAATCGGATGTTCCAGTCTTTCCTTCAGAGCATCTGTAATGAAATCAGGAGTCTCGAAATCCATATCCGCCACCCAAAGCGGGATCAGTTCCTCTTTTCCGAACACCTTCCCGAGCGCGTCAGTCTTGACCGCCCCAGAGCCTCTTCGTTCTATGACCTTGTCAAAATCGTATCTTTTCATGTCGTTTATCTGTTATCAGAATCTTTTAATTCAGTAATTTGTTTTGTCTTGCTGAAACTTACCACGATCACTCCCGCAAAGACCATGACGGCAGCCAGAACTTTCTGCCATGTGAGCACATCCATTCCGATAGCAATGCTGATGACGATCGCTATTATGGGCTGGACGTAGGTGTACATGCTGACCAGAGTAGGTCTGATCATTTTCTGGGACACCGGTATGAGGAAATATGTTATGAAGGTCGCACAGATAATCAGGTATGCGAGTTCAGCATATTGGATAGAGGGAATCTCCGCCCATCCGACGTTTACCAGTCCTTTTGCAGAGAAAGGAACTGCCACGCAAGCCGAGAAAAGGAATATCCATTTCATGAATGTCACTACCGAATACTTGGCTATCAGAGGCTTGAATATACCAAGGTACATCGAGAAACTGAGGATGTTCAGGACAATCATGAAGATGCCGAAAGGAGTACTTTCAGCGACGCCTCCCGGGGTCGATGACTTGCTGATAATCAAGTAGATGATGCCGGCGAAGCTGAGAGCGACACCTCCGGCCTTCTTGAGGGTGATAGGTTCCTTTATCACTATTGCGGCAATGATCATCGTATAGATCGGTGACATGGCCGTCATGATGGAGCAGTCCATAGGAGTGATGTGGGGGATTCCCACAAGGAAAGTCACCTGGCATGTGAGGAAGCCCAGCATGGATGCAGCAAAGATCTTGATGTAGTCTTTCCTGTCGACCTTCTCCTTGGGCATGAATGCAGACAGCAGCCAGAAAAGCGCGCCGGCAACAAGCGACCTGAGTGTGAAGATTCCCAGAGGCGGAATGAGGTTTCCGCTGGTGAGGTCCTTGCACACGATGATGTTGAAGCCGAAGATGGCATATGCCACCAGTGCCGAAGCATGTCCTATGATGGAATTCTTTGTTGCCATGTTCTTGTCTGGTTTTCGGGTGCAAATATAGAAATTTACCAGCGAAATAGCCTGTTTCCGTGGATTACACTGGCAAAACAGAACTTTCGCTCGGGAGTGAGATAATCATGTATCCTATGTTGGCACATTGAAGATGTAAATTTGAATCGAATACCGGTCACGTTGAAGGCAGCCGCGCCTTCACCCGCTACCGCACGATCGACATCGATATGAAGAAGGATCTTGTGAAGATTTTAGAAGGAAAGCAGTGATGCCGGTTTTTATTTGACTGACATTTGACTATGCAGTTCTTGAAATAGTTTTATAACTTTGAAAAAAATATTAGTTATATGGGGCTACCAATAGGTATTAATCAGTTGTAGAACGGAAAGGTCGTTGAGTGGGAAAGGATTGACTTTAAGAAGGGATGGAATCCAGAAGATGTTGTCCATTCTATTTGTGCATTCGCCAATGATATGCACAATTGGGGTGGTGGATATATCGTGATTGGGGTTGAAGAGGATAAGGGTACTCCGATACTTCCTCCAATTGGAATTGATATTAAGGATTTGGATGATATGCAGAAAGAGGTTCTGAATATAATGCATAAGATAGAACCTCTTCCGATAGTTATACCTGAACCTGTGGAATATATGGGAAAGAGTATTCTCATACTTTGGATACCAGGAGGCGAGGCAAGACCATATAAGGCGCCAATCCATCTTGGTGCAAAGGAAATGCAGAAAGCCTATTTTATAAGGCAGGGTTCGGTGACTAAGAAAGCGACTCTGCAGGAGGAACAGGTGCTATTGTCCTTGGCTGCCAAAATTCCGTTTGATGACAGAATATGTCACACAGCAAGTCTTGATGATCTCAGTTTGCTTTATATCAGGGATTTCCTTCGCAAAGTGGATAGCGATATTACGGAAAAGGATATTCACAGTATGCCTTTTGAACAACTTTGCTGGCAGATGCAGATTATTGGCGGCACTCCTGAGTTTATCAGACCTAAGAATGTAGGATTGCTGTTCTTTTCAGAGAATCCAGAGAAATATATTCCGTACGCAAGAATAGAACTTGTGCGTTTTTATGATGATGTCGGCGATCATTTTGATGAAAAAATCCTTCACGGACCGATACATCTCCAGTTGCAGGAGGCTTTGGATTACATACGCTCGCAGGTAATTGTTGAGAAGGTTGTCAAAGTTGATGATAAGGCAGAAGCAAACAGGGCATATAACTATCCATATACTGCGATTGAGGAGGTCCTTTCTAATGCTGTATATCATAAATCCTATGATGACCGCAATCCGATAGAGGTACGCATAGAGCCTACTTCAATCATTGTATATAGTTTGGCTGGCCCGATGCCACCAATTACAAATGATGATCTTCAAAATGAGCGAGTGCTGTCTCGTAATTACAGAAACCGTCGTATTGGAGATTTCTTGAAGGAACTGGATATGACGGAAGGTCGTTCGACAGGTTTTCCTAAGATTTACAGAGCTATGAGGAATAACGGATCGCCTGATCCAGTCTTCAAGACAGATGACTTGAACCAGTATTTCTTGGCTGAACTTCCTATTCATCCGGCTTTTGTGGGGGACAATGTCGCACAAGATGTCGTAGAAAATGTCGTAGAAAATGTCGTAGATAGAATGGATTTGATCGTACTTTTATTGAAAGAAGATAATACTTTGTCGGCAGCACAGTTAGCCAAACAATTAGGGGTTACCGCACGCACGATTCAAAGAGACCTTGAAAAACTATCGAAAGCAGAACGTATAAAACATATTGGTCCAGATAAGGGAGGACATTGGGAAGTCTTGTAATAATCATATTGTGCTCTTGGAATATTATGGTCTTAGAGCATAGTCAGTTATCGTGACTGATTTTTTTTAATTTGCTTGTGAATAATTTAGATAAAAAAGTATGACATTTATTAAGAGTCGAAGCCAAGAACTTGATATACCAGAAGGCAATCCTTTTGAAAATGATAAACTTGATAGATCACAGTTCTCTAATATTCTTACAGATGTTGTTTCTTTTTATGGACAGACAGGATGCGTGCTTGCTTTGGGCGGAGAATGGGGCACTGGTAAAACCACATTTGTGAAGATGTGGCGTCAAGCCTTGAATAATAAAGGATTTAAGACACTATATTTTAATGCGTGGGCTTCTGACTATACGGAAGATCCATTGATAGCTTTGATTGCGGAATTAAGTGAATTGTCTGCGGACAATGGCACTATTAATAAGATTGCAGCCGGGGCGGTACGTATTACTGCTTCAGTATTAAAAAGTACATTAAAAGGCGTGCTTAAAAAGGCAACAGGGATTGATGCGGATGTCATAAGTGATGCAATTGATGAATCTATTGATATTGGGAAAAAGTACCTTGATAAATTTGAGGAGCAGAAGACGACGCTCGAAGAATTCAAAGAAAACCTACGGAAGTATATAGCTGAAAATGCAGGGGAAAATCCTATCGTGTTTTTTGTTGATGAACTGGATAGATGTAACCCTCATTATGCGGTTGCTGTACTGGAAAGAATTAAGCATTTATTTGAAATTCCGAATATTGTTTTTGTTCTCGCTGTTAATAAGAAAGAGTTAAGTAATGCGATTCAAGGATATTATGGATCTTCAAAGATTGATTCTGATGAATATTTGCGAAGATTCATAGATATAGACTTTATTCTCCCCAAACCAAAGTTAGATGCATACTTTGATTTCTTGTATGAGGAATATGAGTTTGATGCTTTTTTCAATAATGAAACCAGAAAAGAAGTATTTGGCAGGAAGGACGAGCCTTACGCATTTAAAACAGTGGCTTTAAGCATGTGCAAGGAACTTAATATAAACCTGCGTCAGATGGATAGGATCTTTGCTTATTCAAGACTAGCATTAATGCAGTTTGGGTCGAGAACATATTTGCTACCTGATATTTATTTTATGCTATGTTTTTGGAAGGTTATGGACTCGCAGTTTTATAATCAGATAAGCAAAAAAGCATTTACAGTTCAGGAGTTCCTAATGAAATTAGAAGATAAATTACCGCCAGCTTTCTTTAGAAAGGAAGAAGAGTATTTATACTCTTCAAGCAGCACGGTGTATCTTATAGCGTGTTTTTTATATTGTTATGATATAACTGGTACAGGTGAACGCCCTATTGCCTCTACATTTAAGGCTATACCTAACGAAAGTACTAAGAAAAATGAATACAATATTCAGTCGAAATACTTTGAAAAAGACGAATTAAATGAGGCTCTAGACTATTATATGAGAAGATATGCGGAAGAAACTAGGAATGGATTGCGGTTTATTTTAAATCGAATCGAACTGCTGCATTCGTTCTCGAAATAATTACATGGAAAACATAAAAACTCTCGTTATAAAGATACTTTTTCTCTGGATCCCTGTTTTAGGCTGCAACCTGTTCCAAAATGGAACAAGTTAGGTTGCTGCCACAAATCCACAATTTTATTGTATGGAAACATTCTCTCACCCTTGTCACAGATACCTGTGGCGGGGGTGATGCCGTAATGTTGCGGAGTATTGAGTTTTACTGGCTTGTATCTGTTGAGAGAACCGGAAAATGTTTTATAACTTTGGAATATAGTTAGGACTAAAGTGTATGAATATGGACGAGTTATTAGTGATAGATAAGATTCTTGATTTCCTAGTGGGGAAGCATATAATGTCATTATAGCCTATCATAATATTTCTGTGATTTATCTTGCTGCCCCAAAATTTAGAAAAATTATGTAAATTTGTTGCATATCGCTCCATACATATAAACACAGCATGCTTTATGAGGTCTAGTATAATTACAAACTATACAGACGATACTTTCTTGGCTACGATTCAAGCGAATCTTCGAGAGTGTAGGTCATTTTGTTTTTCTGTCAGCTTCATTAAAAAAGCTGGTCTTGATTTGCTGAGTAACGATATTAGGGCTGCAGTAGAAAGAGGGGCGAAGGGTAAACTGATAACGTCTACATATCAGAATTTTACCGATATTGAATCACTTAGGTGGTTACTTAAATTAGCTTCTTCTTTTTCAAATTTTGAATGCCATCTGGATGATGAGTGCTTCTATGATAGTCGTACATATTCAACTAGCGGTTTTCATACTAAAGGATATATCTTTGAGTTTGATGAACGTGCTGAAATAATCATAGGATCATCTAATATCACTAGATACGCACTTCTAAAGAATATCGAATGGGACCTCGTGGTAAATTGTGCCAAGGATAGTGAGGTGTATTGTAATGCTCTGCGCGAATTTGATTATTTGTGGACAAGCACATTAGAACTCAGTTCGGAGCGAATAAATGTATATAGCAGTAAAATAAGTTTTGCCATCGAAAGATGGGATATGGATTACGATGTAGTTGATCAGCGTATTGTTCCTAACTACATGCAACGCAAGGCATTGAAAGAATTGAACAGAAATAGAGCCTTGGGGATACAACGCTCGTTGATTATATCTGCTACAGGATCAGGTAAAACTTACTTAGCAGCATTTGATGCCCTTAATTTTGGTCCAAAGAAACTCTTGTATGTTGTCCATGAAGGCTCAATTCTCCGTCGTTCGTTAGAAACATTTCAAGACGTTTTTGGAGGGCAGAAAGTGTGTGGAATGTACTCCGGAGAGGCAAAGGAAACAGAAGCGGACTTCTTGTTCTCAACAAATGTATCCATGTGTAAGAACTTGGATATATTTAAGAAAGATGAATTCGATTATATCATTATAGATGAGTGTCATCACGCTGTAGCTGATACATATAAGAAGATTATAGATTATTTTGAGCCAGAATTCTTATTGGGACTGACTGCAACTGAGAATCGAATGGATAATAAGGATGTTGTTGAGATCTTTGACAATAACATACCGTTTGAATTAAGGCTCAGAGATGCAATCATCAATGACTTAATTGTGCCGTTCCACTACTATGGCATTCGTGATGAATTGGTTGATTATGGCCTTTCAGATTCTGCCGAACGTCGTTTGATTGCCCAGATGGCAGATACAGGAAACTGTGAATTTATACATCAGCAGATAGAAAAGCATAAGAAGGATGGGGAGAAACTTAAAGCATTAGCTTTTTGTAGAAATATTCAGCACGCCAGGATGATGGCAGAAAACTTAGGTGAATATTATAAGACTGCTTTCTTGACAGGCAAGAATAAAACGGGTGAAAGAATCCGTGCTTTTAATGATCTTCAGAGTGACACAAAGGAACTCGAAATTTTATTTGCTGTAGATATCTTGAACGAGGGTGTTGATATTCCAGGTGTAAACATGGTGCTATTCCTGCGTCCTACAGAGTCTAGCACTATTTTCATTCAGCAGCTTGGTCGAGGACTACGTAAATATCCCGGTAAGGATTATGTGACTATTCTAGACTTCATAGGAAATAACTATAAGAGAAGTGTTCATATTGCATTAGCTTTAGGAAGTCTGTCTAGAAATTCTATCCTAGAGAAGAAATTACTGAAGTCTATGATCCTCAATGACTTTAAGCCATTGGGGTTGGATGAATATGGAGTTAAGATCTCTATCGATAGCCTTTCTAAGGAAGAGATTGTTGATAGTATAGAGAATGAGAATTTCAATAGTCTTCGTTATATGAAGACGGATTATCTGAATTTCAAGAACTATCTCAATTCTCCATCTTATCCGAAGCATATGGATTATCTCAATAGTGACTATGCCCCTAATCTTCTGAAATTTATGAAGATAAAGATTAAAGGACGTAAGACAGAGTCATACTACAACTTCTTGAAGGGAATCGAGGAGGATAATCTGCCACTGTTTAGTTTTGAGCAGGTAAATGTGGTGAATTATTTATCAAGCTTATTGCCGTTGGTAAGAAGACATGAATATGTGATTGTTCAAAGATTACTTGATAGGGCATTGTCAAAGGATGAAATCCATGTAGCACTCCTTGAAGAAATACCAGATAATCGTATTGAACAAACTGAACATGCATTAAGGTTCTTGGCAGAGAATGATGTTATTGCAGAAAGTCACGGCATGGTGAAGCTAAATTGTGATAATGAACCAGAGTTTAAAGAGTTTGTGGCTGATCTTCTAGAGTACGGAATTACTGATTTCATTGCAAGATATCGCGGTGAGAATGAGGATGATTTCTTGATATGGCAGGATTATAGGCAAGATCAGGCACTCTTGAAAATCCTTGAGAATCCTAAACATAATCAGTTGGGAACATATTACAAAGATGGAAATATGTATGTTTTCGCTGGTTTGAAGAAGAATAGAGCAGAAGATGATCCATTGAATTACAAAGATCGGTTCTTGTCTTCAGATGTGTTTCAATGGGAAAGTATTGCTCGTATCAGTAAGACCGAAGAAGAGAAGCAAAAACAAGCTAAGCAGGTTTTTGTATTTGTGAGGAAGGTTAAAGAAGAAAATGGCATTACTCTTCCTTTTACTTATGTGGGTACTGGTAAATTGATGAATCCTCGCAAAGGTGTAACTGCCAATGGATCTATCTTGTACGACATACATATGAATCAGGGGTTGCCGGATTATTTGATGGATGATTTTAAGTGGATTGCATAATATGAAAACAATAGAGGTTGTTGCAGCTATTATAATCAAGGATGGTGAAGTTTTCGCCACCCAAAGGGGATATGGCGAGTTTAAAGGCTGGTGGGAGTTTCCTGGCGGTAAGATGGAGCCAGGGGAGTGTCCGCAAGAGGCATTAAAGCGTGAGATTCGTGAAGAGTTGGATGCTGAAATTGAAGTAAAGGAGCTACTGGAAACTGTTGAATGGGATTATCCAAATTTCCATCTGACTATGCATTGTTTTATTTGTAGTCTACTGTCGGAGTCTTTGCATTTGAATGAGCATGAGGCGGCGACTTGGCTTACTCATGAAACATTGAGGTCGGTGAAGTGGCTTCCTGCAGATGAAATATTATTGGATAAAATTGCAGAATATCTGAAGTAGAACGGATGCTCTCCTCCGGACAAATTGCAATCGCTGCCGGACAAATCCCGGACAAATTTAACAAAAACGCCATCCTAGCGATCTAGAATGGCGTTTAATGTGATTCGGTTGGGATTACGCCTGTGATCATTCGTGCAGGATTACGTCGCTGGCGCTCCGTTTTCCTTTGCCCTACCACGGGTTATCTTACGAGAGCAAGCAAAAGCGCTTTCTGCGGTCGCAGAAAGTTTTTTTCGTACGGTCCTCTCCCTTACGAGAGCGAGCTCTCGACAGTTTCGTGAGGGGGACAATTTGTCCCTCCCACCAATTTGTCTCCACAGATGGTAAAAGGCACTCTGCTAAGTGTATGGATTTGCAGAGTATGTTACGTTTGGTGCAGTCAATCCCTTCCAAAAAAGCAGAGCCAATAAAGGAATATCTGATTCTCCCTCTTATTGCTTGTGTTGTAGCATTGCTTGCCGTCTTATATACTAGTAGGCAGAACTCATGGAGTTCATAAAACATTATTGGCGTCATTCTCCTAGAATAATTAATAAACCTCCTAATAAATTTAGGAGGTTTTGTTTTAAATTCCTATCTTTGCTGCAGAACTTATAACTTTTGTCAGATGAAAGCAAAACTTACAGTAAAAGAGGAAGAGCTTATGACGTTCTTTTGGGAGTATGGCCAGATGTGTATCAGGGACCTTGTAAATTGTCTTCCGGAGCCTAAACCTCATTATAATACAGTAGCTACGCTTGTGAAATTTCTTGAAGAGAAAGGTTTCGTTGTGAGAAGACCGGTGGCGAATACGTTCCTATATTCTCCTGCAATATCAGAAAAGGAATACAGAGGAGAGACGATCAACAGTGTGGTGAGGCAGTATTACAATAATTCCTACACTAGTGTTGTGTCTCAGTTCGTGGAAGAAGAGAAAATGGACTTGGATGAGTTGAGGGCCCTTATAGCGGAAATTGAAAAGAGAAGAAAATGACAGATTTCCTTATATATCTGATAAAAGGGTCGATTTATCTGTCGGTCTTTTATTCATTCTTTTTGCTTCTTGCAAGGAGGACGACATTCTTTAAGTTCAATAGAATCGTCTTTCTTGTCGGAACCATAGTGTGTATGGTTCTGCCATTAATTGATATCGCTATTACCCACGAGCCCAAAACGAACCTCCCCATGAACCTCCTTGAAGCGAGGTTGTCTACTTCTCAGTTTGCTTCAGAAACTGCAAAGAATGGGAATTTGTTATATGTGCACCTATGCGCAATATACCTTTCTGGTGTCGCAGTCGTGACACTGATTACCGCAGCATCCTTCATTCGAATGTGGCAATATATCCATACTGTTCCTCCAACACTGATCGATGATTTTAAAGTCAGGATAGTTGAGATGGATACGCCATCGTTTAGCTGGGGTAGGGATATAGTGATCAGTCATAAGGATATAGAGGAAAATCCAGGTGTCCTTATCCATGAAAAGATGCATACCGGATGTCTGCACTCATTGGATTTGACATTGTTTAGCTTTGTGACTATTGTGTACTGGTTTAATCCTTTAGTCTGGATTGCGCGTAGTGAACTGAAGATTCTTCATGAATATGAGGCTGATAAGCTTACAATAGATTCCGGTATCAACGCCTCTCAATACCAATTGTTGTTGGTGAAGAAGGCTGTCGGTGAGAAGCAATTTCATCTGGCAAACGGATTCAACCACTCCAAGCTGAAAACACGTATTAAGATGATTAGCAGAGGTGATACAAGGGGATGGGTGCGTTTGGCATATATCCTTTTTGTCCCGCTTCTTTTTGCGGTAATGTGCTGTTGCACGCAGAAATCACTGAATCATGATATGGTGCCCTTCAGTGAGATTTATCAACATCCGCTATTCGAAGGAGGTGACGTGAACACTTTTTCAAGATGGGTTAACCAGCAGCTCATATATCCTAAAAAATGCCATGATGAAAAAATCCAAGGCAGAGTTACTGTTCAGTTTACTGTTAATGAATTTGGTAAAGTATGCGATGTCAAAGTTCTGAAAGGGGTTTGTGAGGAACTTGATAATGAGGCATTGCGTGTTATCAAGAAATCCCCTCTGTGGACTCCGGCAAGAATGGAGTCAGGAGTTGCTGTGCCT
This sequence comes from Candidatus Cryptobacteroides sp., assembly GCA_045125535.1. Taxonomy (GTDB): domain Bacteria; phylum Bacteroidota; class Bacteroidia; order Bacteroidales; family UBA932; genus Cryptobacteroides. Next base: position 12,173 of record JBGVNK010000038.1, on the reverse strand, counting down.
ATGACATATACCTTTCCAATAATATTTATGCTGCGGGAATCATAAATCTATATTTGATATGAAACGAATAATACTATTCTTTGGTATACTTTTCCTGCCGTGCATTATATGTAACAGTCAGGATAGGCTGCAAAGAGCCATAGACAGATACGATTACAAGACTGCTCTGTATATTATCGACAGCTTAGCGACTGATATAGGAACAGATAGTGTTGTCGTAGCTCAGAATAAGGAAGCTGTTATTGATCTCGCGCTTCAAAAGGCCAGATGTCTTCGCAGATTGTACCGCATGCAGGAATCTGTAGAGGTGCTGGCTGAAGTCTTGTATCTGGATCAGTTCAATATAGAGCTGATGGCTGATCTTGCAGAGTCGCATATGCAAGTGGGGAATACAATGGAAGCGTTCACGTTATATGGAACTCTATCTCAGATGCAACCTGAAAACCCTTATTTCAAGACATGTCAGGCGCGCATATTATACAAGGAGAAACAGTATAAGGAAAGCATATCTATATGTGAGGATATTGCAGCGCAAGACAGCATCCCGGAAATACTGACCTTGATTGCGGATGCATACAATAATCTCGGTAAGGCCGATTCAGCTTTGGTGTATTATAACCATGTACTTTCCAAGAGGCCAAACCATGTTCCGACCATGAACAAGAAGGCGGATATACTTCTTTCTGCAAAACAATACCAGCCTGTCATCGACATGAGTAGCGAATACCTGAAAGAAGATCCTGACAATATGATCATGTTGCCAATCTATGGACTTGCTCTTTATCTGAAGGGTAGTTATCCTTTGTCAATCGAGCAGTTCGAACATCAGCAGGATCTGGGCGATGATTCATATGCTGTACATTATTATCTCGGCTTGAACCACTACATGATGGATAACTGGCCTCGTGCCGTAGAAGAACTGGAAAAGGCATATCAGATAGACTCATCAGATGTGACGCTCGTATATCAGCTGGCTCATGCCAAGAGTCATATGCCGATAATGACAGGCATGGAGTCACACAGATTGAATCCGGAGTCTGAAAGACTGTACTCCAAGGCATTGGAAATGCTTCAGCCGTCTCCGGCGATGATGCACAATATCTACGGCAGCATGGCTATGGCGCGTCATATCATTGCACAGTATGCAGAAGCCATAAAATACTATGAGCTCAGCTATAAGTACAATCCTAAAAATATATCAGCCTTATCTTCAATTGGATACTGCTACGAGAGACTGAAGAATTATACTAAGGCCCTGGAGTATTATGAACGATACCTGAAACTCGGCAAGCCTGGAACTGAAGGCTATAGATTCGTAGAATTGAGCATCAACTATGTAAAACAGGAGAAATTCATGGAGGAATAATATATGAAAACGATCAGCAGAATTATTTTGTGCATTTGCATAGTATGCATGTGCATGTGCGCATGTACAAATGACAGATGTACAATCACAGGAAATGTGTCAGGACTTGATGGCGAAGGATGGATATTGTTGAAAGACATTTGGAATGATTTCAATGTTATTGATTCCATCAGGTATGAAAACGGGCGATTTGAATTTGAGATTGACAATGTGGACTTTGAGACATTTGTGTGCTTGGATTATATGCCCGATGAGGATCCGGAAGATGGGATGGATTTCAGAAGATTCCTGCTGGAACCGGGTGACATAAAAGTAGAAGGTGACCTAATGAATGACAGATGGTCTGGAGTGACGGGGTCCCCGATGAATGAAATTATGAAGAAATATCGACAGGTGGCATCAGAATATTATCAGAGTTATTCAAGGCCTGAGGCTGTCGTTAAAGCACATGCATTGATACGGGAGATATTCGCTGGAGATTTGACTGATGCCTGCAGACTTGCGTTCATTGACAATCAGAGCATGGTTTATCCGTCTGTCTTACTCGTTGCCGAGATAGATAGGTTGTCTGACGAATATAAATCACTGGAGAAGACAAAACAGTTGAAAACACAGTTGGAAGGAAGATTACTGACTGAACCTCAGGTAGAGGGTTCCGATATAGTTCCATACTATATTGATTTTACACAGACTGACCTGAACGGAAAGCCTTTAAGCCTTAAATCTGCTGTTGAAGATTCAGCAAATCGATATGTGTTGGTAGACTTCTGGGCGACATGGTGTGGCCCGTGTCGAGATGAGGTTCCGAATCTCATAAAAGCATATGATATGTTCAAGGATAAAGGTTTGGAGATTCTGGGAGTGTCCTGTGATTACGATGTGAATGACTGTAGACGTTATGTTGAATCCAAAGACTTGAGTTGGATACATGTCTGTGAAGGCAAAGGACATACAATCGAGCCTTGGGCATTGTACGGTCTTATCGGAATCCCGGATAATGTTCTGATCGATTGTAAAACAGGTATTATCATTCGTCGTGATCTTAGAGGTGAATATCTGATTGATGAACTTGCTAAATTGTTGTAATAATAACTTAACGTGATTAAAGATTACTATGATGAAGAAGACAATATCAGCACTTGTGCTATTTTCTATTATTTCTTTGGCATCAAGAGCTCAGGAAGTAAAGCCAATCGAGGCTTCAATCGGGGATTATATCGCCCTCTTGAATCAGAATGGATATCAGGCATATTCATTTGATATATCTCCGATGAAGGACACGACCTACCAGGTTCAGTTTGAGGTCAGGGAATATGTTGCAGGCAATCCTGAGCCTGTCAGTGCACAACATTATGGAAGAGGAAGAGGTTTTAAAAGTAGGACAATGGTTAGTGACTTCATGTGGAGAGAGCTCTCTGAGGAAGAACTGGCAGACATAAGGGATGCATCAGTCGATTATGAGAATGGTGTCTATTCGCGCGCGGAAAAGATTACTGTCGGATTCCTGCCGTGCGAAAATGATTCTACAGAAGTAGGACGTCTTTTTGTCGAGAACCAAGGTAGCTCTGGCTTCAGTCTGAAGCTGAAGCCCATAAATCATTATGGAGTATACAATGACGATGTGATATATCAGTATAAACCTGTTCCTTTCAAGACATCTGTATTTGAAAATGGTAAATTTATTCCGCTTGCCGCATATGCTTCATTCTGGTTTGACGAGAAGTATAGCGTAATTCGATTCTGCGGAGCAAAAGAGATTGATCCGGACATGAGTACTGAAATCCTCAAAGATACCCCACATTATTATGTTATTGGAGTGACCTTGACTAAAGTTGAATAAGCATGGATATAAAAATGTATAAAAGTATTTTGTTCATAGCATTACTTATGGCCGTAGTGATGCCAACATATGCACAAAATGTTCAAATTGAGTATTCTGAAAGAGTCAATACGGATATACCAACGCAATTGTCATTGAAGTTGGATAATAAAACCTACCTAAAGATAGATGTTCAGGCTGATTTGTCTTCCAAGAAAACAGCAGTCTTCAACTTTTATACTGCGACAGATGGTGTGGTTTCGAAATTTGATATGGGTATTCCTGTGCAGATGTCAGGAATCAGTATTCCCAATAAGGATAGAATGTCCATTGAAGTGATGATGAAGCAGCACTAAGATTCTGTCGCTGTGGCATTTGCGGTGAATGGCAGGACTATGGATCTGATGATTCCCAAAAACTTTAGGATACCTTTCCCGGAAGGACAATCATGCAGTTACATTCCAATGGAAACTTATGTTGATCAGGCTTTTACCATAAACGATGAGATTCCGCTGTTTGCTGTTACCGGAGGAATCTGTGGAACATTGGATTTTATGAGGACCAGGATGAGTACGCAAGATTATTGCGGCCTGAGAGATAAACATCAGCATCTTGAAGAATGGGTAAATATAGATGATGTTCACGATTATTGTTTCTATACAATAGAGTTTCGTTAATACTCATTCTTCATAGACGATTCACTAGGTCTGCTCGTGAACGAAATATTTATATGCAATCGGGCTGCTTCAATAGATGAGGTCGCTCGATTCTGCTATATGTCGTATAGTTATATGCGTGGCTTTTGGATGATCCTAATGATAAGCGATGAACGAAAGAAGTCGATACACCGTCTAGAGAAAATACGAGGATTCATTCAAGAATCTGGAGTGAAAACAGAAACTTTTTTTCAAGACAATTGTCAGATGTGGGGAAAATGTGGGGAAAGAATAAACCAAAACGCCATCCTAGCTATCTAGAATGGCGTTTAGTGTGATTCAGTTGGGATTCGCGAAAGTGCGGTGTTTTACAGGGGAATTGGGTGTTTTACTGGTTCTTTTGGTGTTGGTTAAAGGATTGATATATAATGTAATAAGTGTGTTTATTGTCGTGTGGGTCAATGGTAAGGCACTGGACTTTGCTTGATGAAATTTTGCTTGATGCTTAACAAATGTTTAACAAGTTTTGCGGGAAATAATTATCTTTGCGGAAGTTAAACGTTGAGCTATGAAGATAAAGTTTGAGATCCGTACTACGAAGAAGGTCAAGGAGGGTGTGATGGTGCCTCTGTATGTGAGAATGGTGGATGGTCGCGCCTTTCATCAGGCGGTGAAGACGCGTACGCTTGTCAATCCGAATATGTGGGATGAGAAGGGTGAGTACATCAAGAGCAGGGTGCTTTGTACTCCGGAGGAGAGGGAAAGGATAGATAAGGATGTCAATGATCTCAGATCATATCTCTTGGAGACTTACAATGAGGCCAAGAAAAAGGGCAAGACAGATATCCCTAATTGGTTGGCGAAGAATGTTGATAAGTTCTATTCTGCATCCGGGAATCCCAAGCCAAAGAAGTTGTCAGTCAAAGTCTCGTTTGATGAGTTGTATGATAAGTTTCTTTCCGAGCGCAAATTAGGTGAAGGTCGCAAACGCCATTATGAAGTTCTTCGCAGGATGATCCATCGATATGAGTCTTATGTGAAGTACTCGCAAGGTCGTGTGCGTTATGCGTTTGATGTGGTAAAGGTTGACAAAGGAGTGCTGGACAATCTGTATGACTATATTGAGAACGAATATGAATATGTCGAGACGTATCTCAGGATACTCGAGGACAATCCTGAAGCCCGTGATATCAAACCTCGTGGAGAGAACTATATGAGCGGTGTCTTCAAGGAGGTGCGCGCCTTCTTCAATTGGGCATACAAGAATAAAATCATCGATTCCTTCCCATTCGAAGGCTTTGAAATGCCGTCGGAGCAATATGGAAGCCCGGTTTACCTGACATTGGACGATGTGGATGTGATTGCCAAGGCTGACTTCTCGGATGATAAGGAACTGGAAATCCAGAGGGATATTTTCGTGTTTCAATGCAATGTAGGCTGCCGCATCGGTGACCTCCTCCGCCTGAAGAAGAGGGATATAATCAATGGGGCGGTAGAGTATATTCCGACAAAGACTATCAAAGAGAGGGCTAAGACTGTAGTCGTGCCCCTCAATGCAATCGCTATGTCCATCGTTGAAAAGTACAAGGATGTTCCTGGCGACCAGTTGCTGCCGTTCATAAGCAGCCAGAACTACAACGAAAACATCAAGACCATTTTAGAGGAGGCAGGTATAACCTATCTCGTGACCAAACTGGACTCCGTTACCCGAACAGAATCCAAAGTGCCGATCAACGAAATGGCCAGCAGTCATATGGCCCGCCGCACCTTTATTGGTAACATCTACAAACTTGTCAGGGATCCTAACCTCGTCTCAGCCCTCACCGGCCACGTCGAAGGCAGCCGCGCCTTCAACCGCTATCGTGACATCGACATCGATATGAAACGTGATCTTGTCAAGATTCTGGAGGGTAAACGCTGATTCCGGTTTTTATTTGACTGACATTTGACTGAACGCCCAAAATCAGTCTCTGATTCGGAATTTATTGCAAATTTGCAGTAAATTCCGAATGGGAATTATGATGTATGTATAGTCCTATTGCAATAATTGAGCGCTTGCATTTTATTATGGATATATTGAATTGTAAGCATCCCCTGTCCATATCATACATATAAAATGTAACTAGCATAAGATTCTTAGGAAAAGATATCTTAAATTATGTGCTATAATTTGCCATAAGTTGTAAATTTTATATATTTGTGGCAAATTATAGAAGCTATGAAGCAGCGCATTGTTGGTAGAAAAGATGAAATAGCAATACTTGATAAGGTTACCGAATCTTCAAGATCAGAGTTTGTTGCAATTTACGGAAGAAGACGTGTCGGAAAGACATATTTGGTTCGTGAATATTATGATAATAAGTTTGCGTTCCATTGTTCAGGTCTGTCAAAGTCTAATACTAAGGCTCAGTTGCAGAACTTCAATGCAACATTACAACGATATTCTTCAAAGCCTGTCAAGAAGTCGCGAAATTGGCTAGAGGCATTTGATAGGTTAATAGATATCCTTGAGGCATCATCAGATAAGCGTAAGATTGTATTCTTGGATGAACTGCCATGGATGGACACTCCTCGCTCAAACTTTATCCCAGCTCTTGAACATTTTTGGAACGACTGGGCAAGCGGAAGAAGGGATGTCGTGTTGGTCGTATGTGGCTCCGCTACATCATGGATGATGGATAAGCTCATTAATAATAAGGGCGGACTCCATAATAGATTAACCAATAGGATTTTGGTTCAGCCTTTTACTCTGCTGGAATGTGAGGCATATTTTGCTTCAAGAAAAATAAAACTCAGTAGGTATCAGATAGCTGAGTGTTATATGATAATGGGTGGAATACCTTATTATCTTGATTACATCGACAAGGCTTATTCTCTAAATGAAAATATCGACCGCCTGTTTTTTAGACCACAAGGACAGATGAGGACTGAATTTGAGAATCTGTATTCTGCTTTATTCAAGAATTCGGACAAATATATGAAGGTCGTTGAACTCTTGAGTAAAAAGGCCAAAGGTTTATCTCGTGAAGAACTGGCTTCAGTTAAGAAAGGCAAGTCAGGAGCAGATTTGACGAAAATCCTTTCTAACCTGGAGAAATGTGGCTTTATCCGTTCGTATAGGGCATTTGGACAAAAGACGAGGAACAAATTATATCAGTTGATAGATCCATATACGCTATTCTATTTTCAGTTTATTCATTTAGAGGAATATGATGATCAGAACTATTGGACTCATTCAATGTTGTCTGCAGAGCGAAATGCATGGGCTGGTTATTCTTTTGAGATGCTTTGTCTGAATCATCAGGAGCAAATAAAGAAAGCTCTTGGTGTGTCGGGAATTATGACCAAGGTGTCCTCTTGGAGAGCAAAAACATCAGATAAGAATAAAAAGGGAACACAGATAGATTTGGTCATTGATAGAAAAGATGGGTATATCAATATTTGCGAGATGAAATTCTATAAAAAGGAATTTGCCATTACGCGGGAATATTATTCTAAGTTGGAAGATCGTTTGGATACATTCATAGAGGAAACAAAAACGCGTAAGGCTATATTGCTGACTTTTATAACCTCCTATGGATTAACTACAAATGAGTATTCTGATATCGTTCAGAAATCATTGACCCTAGAAGATTTATTCGTATAAAACATTGCTATAATTTGCCATAAGTTGTTATTTGTGTATACTTGTGGCAAATTATGACAATGCTCCCGCAGTCATATTCTTCTATTAATATTCTAAAAACGAATAATGCTTTATTAAAGAACGCGATGAAAATATACAAGATTCAAGTAGAAAACTTTCGATTGTTAAAGAATTTTTCAATCGATGTGGAAGATGAACTGTCATTAGTTCTCGGTAAGAATAATACAGGTAAAACATCAATCTTGTCTGTTCTTGATAAGTTCCTTAATCATTCTGATAGGAATAAGTTTTATTATGATGATTTTAACATTGATTATAAAGAGGAACTATATAGCATAATAAATGGGCCAGAAGTTGAGCTCCAAAATTATTCTGAAAAAGGCATTAAATTAAAGCTATTCATCAGTTATACGTCCGCTTGTAATCTTGAAAATGTAAGCAGAGTAATGATGGATTTGGATCCGGACAATAACCTTATTGTCCTTGGATTCGAATATGTATTGCCATATGAAAAATATACTGAACTTAGGAGTGACTGGGGACAGTTCAAGGCGTATGAAGCTCAGAAACGCGAAACTAATGCACAATACAAAGAAAAGAGTTTGAGCGATTTCCTGTCTGATAAACATGCTAATTATTTTAGATTGCGTCGAAAGTCAATAGAGATTTCTAAAGATGGTAATATCGTAAATGAGTCGAATTTTATAGACCTGGATAAAGAACAAATTAGTACAAAGGATATAATTAATTTCAAATATATCAGTGCACGTAGGGATGTCGCAAACAAAGATGTGGACAAGACTTTGTCAACTCAGACTTCTAAAATCTATGAAAGGGCCGAGATTTCGCAAGAACAAAATGATGCAGTAGAGCAATTTAAGGATCAGTTAAGTACAACAGATGATAACCTGAGTCATATATATAGTCAATTATTTAAAGATATTATTGATAAGGTCAGTGTCTTTGGCGGCATTAAACCTAATGAATCAGAGATAGAGATAATATCAAACTTACAACATAGGGAATTGCTCAAAGGCAATACTACAGTCGTATATAAACATGGCGATGACAATAAACTTCCGGAACATTATAACGGATTAGGATATATGAACCTAATCTGTATGATATTCGAGATAGAAATTCTCATTCAGGAATTTAAGAGAGAGAAAGAAAAGAAACCAGCTGACATTAATCTTCTTTTTATAGAAGAGCCGGAGGCACATACTCATCCGCAAATGCAGTATGTCTTCATCAAGAATATTAAGAACTTATTGAAAGATGGAATTCAGCGCGAGGATGGAGAGAAGCGTTCTTTGCAATATATTATTACAACCCACTCTTCTCATATTGTAGCTGATAGTGATTTTGATGACGTGAAGTATCTGAAGAAGGTTGCCGGTAACAGTGTTGAGGCCAGGAACTTAAAAGATCTAAAAGAAGAATATGCAAATGACAGCAAAGAATACAATTTCTTAACTCAATACCTTACAATCAGTAGAGCCGAGATCTTTTTTGCAGAAAAGGCGATACTCATAGAGGGGGATACAGAGAGAATGCTGATTCCAACTATGATGAGAAAGATCGATTTTGACGAAGCTGAGAGATGTAAGGTCAATGGTACAACTGACCCATATTTACCATTGCTTTCTCAGAATATATCTATAGTTGAAGTAGGCGCTTATTCACATATATTTGACAAGTTTATTGATTTCTTAGGTATTAAAACCTTAATTATAACAGACTTAGATGCAGTTGATGCTAACGGTGAAAAATGTAAGGTAAGTTGTGGCGTGAATTTTTCAAATCCGGCAATTTCGCATTATTTTACTGCTCCAACATTAGCTGCATTAAAACAGCATACTTTGACTGATAAGATTTTCAATAAGAATGGTGGTGCTTGGATTGTTAGCCAGGATGGGAAATTATGTGTAGTTTATCAGACAACTGAAAATGGATATAATGCTAGAAGTTTTGAAGATGCTTTTATCAACTTAAATATAGATTTTATTAATGCTAATAAAAATGTATTCAGAGGTCTAAAAAAGAAGCATTTATTTGAGGATGGAAATAAAGATGCATATGATTTAGCTGATGAATGTATATTCAAGAAGACATATTTTGCCATGGATATCATATTCCATACGGACAGAAACTTTAGTAACTGGCAGATACCAGCATATATAAAAGAAGGATTATTATGGTTGAAGAAAGACTAATTGAAACAAAGGATGAGTTTCAGCAAATAATGGAACTTATTGAGAGGGGAGAGAATTTCTTGTTGAGTGGTGGTGCTGGTAGTGGTAAGACATATTCTCTAGTACAGGTGATTAAGCAGGTTATAACAAATAACCCAACTTCAAGAGTCGCTTGTATGACCTATACTAATGCAGCTGTTAAGGAAATTGAAGAACGAGTGAATCATAAGAATCTGAATGTATCAACTATTCATGATTTTTTGTGGGATAATATTAAGCATTTCCAAAAAGAGTTAAAACAGGCACTTGTAGAATTGATTAACGATGAGAGTATAACCAGAATTCGCATAGATGGTGTGGATAATGTTCCGGCAAACTATTTTGACGATAGGGAAAACCCGGTGTCAATCAAATATAAGGAATATCTGAAACTGAAGGATGGTATCATTTCTCATGATGAGTTATTGATAGTTGCTGAATATATGTTCCGCAAACATCAGAAGCTATGTGACATTGTCAAAGATAAGTATAATTATATTTTCATTGATGAGTATCAGGATACGAATGAGAATGTCGTTAAGGTGATGCTTGAGTATTTTCCGAGAAGTCCCAAGAAATGTATTATAGGATTTTTCGGGGATGCCATGCAGGCTATTTACGATGATGGTGTAGGCAATATTGACAGCTATAAGGGAGATGGGCCTGGGCAGGTTAAAGAAGTCAAAAAGGTACAGAATAGAAGGAACCCTCAGAAAATAATCTCATTGGCGAATAGGTTAAGAATTGACGGAATAGTTCAGGAGGCATCTGAAGGTCAGTTCGCTCCTAATATGGTTGATGGCCACGTAAAGGAAGGCAGAGTATTATTCATATATTCTGATAATAATGATATTGATCAAGTAAAACAATTTTTGGCGGATACATATGCATGGGATTTTAACAATGCTAATGAAACAAAGGAGTTGAATCTTACTCATAACCTTATTGCTGGGAAGGCCGGTTTTCCGACTTTAATGCAGATTTATGATAAAGATCAAATATTAGCATTCAAAAAAAGGATTAAAGATTACATTAAGGCGAATGATATTACTATAGATTTTTCCGAAAATACTTTTGGGGAAGTCTTAAAAATTTTGCAGAGAGGCAAAACCGGTAATGATTTGAAGAAAGTTAGTCCAACATCAACCATGAATTCATTCATTGAGGCAAATGCTGACTTATATTCGTATGCTTTGGACTATAATTATGGTAAATTATCAAAGTTGCATGTGGATAAAGACCAATTGCTTGATGATAAAAAGCAGAGTGACGATGATGAGAAGAAAAAGGGTTCAAAGCGCGACGACTTAATCCGACACTTGTTTAAAATACAAACAAGTATAGATTTATATAAGTCAAAGCAATATAATGAGTTCCTGAGGAAGACAGATTATCCGCAGATTAGAACAGTTGAAGATAAACGAATATTAAGGGATAATATTGAGAGTCTTATACATGTTGGGGATAAGACTATTGAGGAAGTTATAAGAGATGCACATGAAAAGAGGATATGTTTTATAGACGAAAAGTTGGAGCGCTTTATGGTCGATAAGACATATGTTTATTACAGAGTCCGAACGGTTAAATATTCAGAATTTCAGAAATTATATGAGTATTTGGAAGGTAGGACTCCATTCTCTACACAGCATAAGACAAAGGGAACCGAGTTCGATAGAGTTTTAGTTGTTTTAGATAATGCGGGGTGGAATAACTATAATTTCGAAAGCGTATTTACTGGTGTAGCAAGAAGCGAAAGAGTCAAGTCTCGGAGTCAGAAAATCTTTTATGTTTGTTGTACTAGGGCAAAAGAAGAACTCGCAGTATTTTACCATCAGCCGAATGCTAATGTTATTAGTAAAGCTCAGGAATGGTTTGGCGAAGATAATGTAATACGGATATAGTTACTTTTGTCACGAAAACACATAGTTTTCGTGACAAAACACGAGAGTAAAAGACAAGATAAATCATGGATTGTCAAGGTGTTATAGATCGTTCCGTGAACGGAGACATCTGAAGGTGTGTGATTTATAATAGCCGTTTGATTACGGCTGTCAAAGAAAATTTGACGACCGCATAGAAAGGATTAATACTATATTATGCTCTCGGAACATTATGTTCTGGGAGCATAATTCATCTTGGCTTAGTCCAAGGTCTTTACATATCGTCAATTGCGACTGCCGATTTGCATCCGAAATTGGCCGCTTAGCTCATTTCTTAAAATCAGTTGAGTTCCCGATTTTTCAATCTTAACTGCCAAATTTGTGAAAATTTCACGTAAAAGTGAGTTAAAATTGCGATTTTGAGACTTTAACTGACTATATCACATTGAATGTACCTCCTGTAGCACTTTCGATTGTACCACTTCAGAAGATGTCGCTTTCGGTTCGGCAAAGTTATGATTATTTTTGATTTTTCCTTCTCATGGAGTCTCCTTTCAGTTCCATCCGAACCG